>NZ_CP108093.1:2865000-3465000 GCF_036188265.1 Streptomyces sp. NBC_00247
GCGAGGGTGAACGCGCCGCCGCAGAGCGCCGCGATCGGGGTGGCGCGGGCATGGGCGCGGCGGAGGGCGTCCAGGACCGGAGCGGGGGCCGGCGTCAGCTGGTCGTCGAGGCCGGGAACGACGATGAGGTCGGCGCGGGTCAGCCAGGCGAGCGTGCGGTCCGGAGTGAGGGAGAGCCCGCCACGCAGCGCGACCGGGGCCGGGTCGGCGGCGACGCGGCGCAGCTCGAAGGGCGGGACGGCGCGGTCGGTGCGGTCCACGCCCCAAACCTCCGTGATGACCGAGACGTCGAACGCCCGGATGCCGGGGAACGCGACCAACGCGATGCGGGCGGGGGTGGGTGCGGGTCCGGGCGCCATGGTGGCAGTAAAGCATCGATCGATGGCTTTTCGGCGTCTGGGCGTCCCGGATGCGGGGCGGCAGGATCATCCCCATGGAAATGACACAGAACGCGGCGCTGATCGTGGTGGACGTGCAGGAAGGCTTCGAGGAGCAGGAGTACTGGGGGCCGCGGAACAACACCGGGGCGGATCGGAACATCGCCGATCTGATCGACGCGTGGCAGGAGAGCGGACGCCCCGTCGTGTTCGTACGGCACGACTCGCCGAAGCCGGATTCGCCGCTGCGGCCCGGATACCCGGGGAACGCGTTCAAGGGGTACGTGGAAGAGCGGCGGGGTAAGGGCGGTGGGCCCGAGCTGCTTCTGACGAAGACGGTGAATTCCGCCTTCTACGGGACGCCCGATCTCGGGGCCTGGCTGGACGAGGCCGGCATACGGCAGATCGTGGTGGCCGGAATCCAGACCAACATGTGCGTGGAGACGACGGCGCGCATGGGCGGGAACCTCGGGTACGAGGTGTTCCTCGCGCTCGACGCGACGTACACCTTCGACGCGGTCGGGCCGTGGGGCTGGGAACTGGGCGCGGACGAGCTGGCGCGGGCCACCGCCGTGACACTGCACAGCGGTGGCTTCGCGAAGGTCGTGGCCAGCGCGGACCTGGTCGCGGCCGCCGGAAAGTGACGGATCAGCCCTGGCCGGAGGCGAGCTCGCGGCTGCGGTCGCGGGCGGCTTCGAGGGCGGCGATCAGTGCGGCCCGCACTCCGTGGTTCTCCAGCTCGCGGATGGCGCTGATGGTGGTGCCGGCCGGACTGGTCACCGCCTCGCGGAGCTTCACCGGGTGCTCGCCGCTGTCGCGGAGCATCACCGCGGCGCCGATGGCCGCCTGCACGATCAGGTCGTGGGCCTGGGCGCGCGGGAGGCCGAGCAGGATTCCGGCGTCGGTCATGGCCTCGACCAGGAAGTAGAAGTACGCCGGCCCCGAGCCGGAGAGGGCGGTGGCCGCGTCCTGCTGGGACTCGGGGACGCGGAGCGTCTTGCCGACCCCGCCGAAGATCTCCTCGGTGGTGGCGAGGTGCTCGCCGGTCGCGTGGCTGCCTGCGGAGAGGACGGACATCCCCTCGTCCACGAGCACCGGGGTGTTCGGCATGACGCGGACCACCGCGGTGCCGGACGGCAGCCGGTCCTCGATGAACGCCGTGGTGATACCGGCGGCGGCGCTGATGACGAGGCGGTCCGCGGCAAGGTGCGGGGCGAGCTCGTCCAGCAGGCTCCCCATGTCCTGGGGCTTCACCGCGAGGATGAGGATGTCCGCGCGCTTGGCCGCTTCCGCGTTGCCGGTCGACTCGACTCCGTACCGCGTCCGCAGTTCCTCGGCGCGCTCGGCGCGCCGACTGGTGACCAGCAGGTTCGCCGGACGCCAGCCGGCCCGGATCATCCCGCTGAGGAGCGCCTCGCCGATCTTGCCGGTGCCGAGGACTGCGACTGTCTGGGTCATGCGGTTCACCCTCCGGGCTGTGCTCACGGTCCTCGGCGCACGGTGTGCTCCGGGCTCCGTCCCGTGCTCGTCGCGGTCATCCTCGCACCGGGGCGGCAGGGAGCCGCCCGGGTGACCGCCCGTCGGACATCAGGCGGTACGGCGGCGGAGAGTGGCCGCCCCCAGGCCGAGTACCAGGAGGGCGCACCCCGCGACGACGGCGACGTCCCGGACGAAGTCCCCGGTGATGTCGCAGTGGTGGAGCACCTGGTTCATGCCGTCCACGGCGTACGACATCGGGAGGACGTTCGAGATCGCCTCCAGGACCGGCTGCATCTGGTCGCGGGGGGTGAAGAGGCCGCAGAGCAGGAGCTGCGGGAAGATCACCGCCGGCATGAACTGGACGGCCTGGAACTCGGACGCGGCGAACGCCGAGACGAACAGCCCCAGGGCCGTACCGAGCAGGGCGTCGAGCAGCGCCACCAGCATCAGCAGCCAGGGCGAGCCGACGACGTCGAGGCCGAGGAACCAGACGGAGACGGCGGTGGCCAGCAGGGTCTGGACGACGGCGATCACGCCGAAGGCGAGGGCGTAACCGGCGATCAGGTCGCCCTTGCCGAGCGGCAGGGCGAGGAGGCGTTCCAGAGTGCCGGAGGTGCGCTCGCGCAAGGTGGCGATCGAGGTCACCAGGAACATCGTGATGAGCGGGAAGATCCCGAGCAGCGAGGCGCCGATGGAGTCGAAGGTCCGCGGGCTGCCGTCGAAGACGTACCGGAGCAGGACGATCATCACGACCGGGATCACCAGCAGCAGCGCGATGGTGCGGGGGTCGTGGCGGAGCTGGCTCAGCACGCGGCCGGCGGTGGCGAGGGTGCGCGCGGGGGTGAGGGGCCGGGCCCGCGCGGGAGCGCGGGTGGCGGCGGGAAGGGTGTCGCTGCTCATCGCGTGGTCTCCTCGGGCCGGGCGGACGCTTCGTCGACGAGGCGGAGGAAGGCATCCTCCACCGTGGTGCTCCCGGTGCGGGCACGCAGTTCCTCCGGGGTCCCGGTGGCGAGGATGGCGCCCTCGCGCATCAGCAGCAGCCGGTGGCAGCGCTCGGCCTCGTCCATCACGTGGGAGGAGACCAGGATCGTGGTGCCCCGGTCGGTGGCGAGGGCGTGGAAGAGGTTCCACAGGTCGCGGCGGAGAACGGGGTCGAGCCCGACGGTCGGCTCGTCCAGGACCAGGAGTTCGGGCTCCCCGAGCAGGGCGACGGCGAGGGAGACACGGCTGCGCTGCCCGCCGGAGAGGCGGCCGGCCGGCGCGTCGGCGTGGCCGGCGAGGTCCACGTCGTCGAGGGTGCGGGTGACCGCTTCGCGGCGGGTGTGGCGGTGGGCGCGGCCGGGGAGGAGCACGGCCGCGAAGTAGTCCAGGTTCTGGCGGACCGTGAGGTCGGTGTAGACGGAAGGGGCCTGGGTGACGTAGCCGACGCGCGAGCGCAGCCCCGGGTGTCCGGCGGGGGCGCCGAGGACGTCGAGGGTGCCGGTGACCTGGTCCTGGGTGCCGACGATCGCGCGCATCAGCGTGCTCTTGCCGCAGCCGGAGGGGCCGAGGAGTCCGGTGATCCTGCCGGGTCCGACGGTGAAGCCGAGGCCGCGCAGCACGGTGCGGTCGCCGCGTACGACGGTGAGATCCCCGGCGCGGACGGCTGCGGGCGCCGGTCCTGCCGGGGAGGGTGACGCGGGGTCCGGTCCGGCGGTGCGTCGATTATTCATCATTCGATGAATATGCTCCGCTGCGGCCTCACGCGTCAAGGCGTGCGAAAGCCCGGAGTCACGGATGGTTCCGGGGCTCCGGGCCTGGTGCTGACGAGCCGTCGGCCCCGGCGGTGGCCCCGGCGGTGGCGGGGGCGGGAGGGCAGCCGGCGGAAGTCAGGGGGTGGAGAGGGTCAAAGGGCGGAGAGGGGCAAGAGGCGGCGGGGGTCAGACGGCGGTGGTCGTCAGGTCGACCACGTACCGTTCCTCGACCGTGCCGTCGGGGAAGAGCTCCCGCAGGCGCGCGCCCTCCTCGGTGAGGAACCGCCGGTCGGCACGTGCGGGTTCGCCGTCCCTCACCAGGAACGCGGAGTGACTGGCGAGGTTGTCCAGGTGGGTCCGGATGCTCACCCGGCGGGACCAGGGCAGCCGGTGACGGGCGGTCCCCTTCGTGGGCAGGCCCACTGCGCGGGAAGCGTCTCCCGGAGCGGGGACGGCGTGGACGCCGTGGTCCGCGCCCAGGTGACGGCGGATGCGGGAGTCCTGTTCGGCGACCCAGGGGACCTCGTGGTCGGCGACGTTCCACCACAGGGCGAGAATCCCGCCGGGGCGCAGTACTCGGGCGGCTTCCGGCCAGGAGCGCGCGGGGTCGGTCCAGTGCCAGGACTGGGCGTACGTGACGAGGTCGGCGACACCGTCCGCAAGGGGGAGGTGGTTGCCGTCGCCGCGCACCACCGGCACCCCGGGCAGGGCCCGGCGCAGTTCGGCGGCCATTCCGTCGCCCGGCTCGACGGCGACGACGTGGGCGCCGCGCCGGACGAGCTCACGGGTGGCGATGCCGGTTCCCGCGCCCACGTCGACCGCGCGCAGTGCGTCCAGAGGGCGTCCGGTCGCCTCCTCCAGCGCCGCGAACACCCCCGGCGGGTATCCGGGGCGAGCGGCGGCGTACAGGGCGGCGGCGGCGCTGAACGAGAGGGCGCGGACCGACGCGGAGGCCGGCGGAGGAACGAGGGGCCGGGGTTCGGCGGGCGGTGTGGGCGGCATGCGGCACGTCCTTCGGAGAGTCGGAGGCGCGGGGGGCGTGCGCCCTGGCGACGGCCGGGCGCCGGGCGGTCACCGCCGGCTACTTGGCCTTGCGGGCGGCCTTGCGGGCGGCCGGGTTTCCGGTCCGGGTCGTGCGGCGCTTGGCGTAGCGGGCGAGGGCGGTCTCGTACTCGGCGCGCAGCAGCCCCTCGCCGGGGGCTTCCCGGAGCGAGCGGACGAAGTACGCCAGCAGGGAGCCGACGAAGCCGATCGTCCTGAGGCCGCGCAGGGTGTCCTCGCGGGCCGGGTCCGCCGGGCGGTTCCGGTAGCCCTCCCAGGTCTTGCGGTACGCGACGGCGCTGCACACGGCGAACATCAGCACGACCAGGATGTTCAGGAAGGTGCCGGTCCCGGCGACCGCCAGGCCGCTGAAGGCGAAGCGCAGGACCACGCAGGAGGCGACGGCGGCGGCCAGCGACCCGGCCGCCACCCCGGCGCGCCGCAGCGCGTACCCGCCGTCGTGGGCGACCCAGGTCGTACCGAAGAAGCGGAGCGCCTCCGGTCGCGGGCCGGGGGTGGTGCCGCCCTGCGGGCCCGTACCCGTGGGCAGCGGTCCGGTGGGCAGGGTTCCGGTGGTATCGCTGTTCTCGCTCACGCCGTCGATTATTCCGCGTGCGGCCCGGCCGGCGGGATGCCCCACCGGCCGGGCCGAGACGGGACGGCGCCCGGAGCCTGTCGACGGCCCGCGATCGGACGGAGGCCCTGGCCACCCGGTCACGGGCCGCCCGGCAGGCTCTCAGGAGCAGCGGGTGGCGATCCAGCCGTCGCTGCCGGTGTGCACGTAGGCGTCCGAGACGTACTCGTCGGCGGAGATGCAGTCCCAGAGGTTCGAGGAGCCGTACGGGCCGCTGACCCGCTCGCCCGCCTTCTGGCAGTAGACCGCCACCATCGCCCCCAACGGCAGCAGTCGGAGGGGGGCGTAGTTGGTGCCCGGTCCGGTGCGGACGTAGACCCGGTAGCCCGGCGCGATCGGGTAGCGGGGGTACTCGTAGGAGAGGGTCGCGACCCCGGCGGGCTCGACGGCCAGTGTCTTCGCACCCTCCGGGACGACCGGTTCCGGGAGCGTGTCCACGGTGCTCGCGGACTCGGCTCCGTTCGATGACGCGGTTGGTGCGGTGGTGCTCTCGTCGACGGCCATGCGGCCCTCCCCCGGGTCGGATCGGTACAGGTGACGCGCAGGCTAACAAGCCTTGCGCGACAAGGGCGAAGCATCGAATAGGCTCCGTGCGTCGCGCTTGCGGTCGAACACACGGGGGTGGGTGATGGCACCGCTGCGGGAAGTCGGGCCGGATCCGGAAACGGAACGTTCCGAGTACGCCGGCCGGTACCGTCTGGAAGCACGTCTCGGCGAGGGCGGCATGGGTGTCGTCCACCTCGCCACGTCCGCGTCCGGGCTCCCGCTGGCGATCAAGATCGTGCACCGGAGTTACGCGGCGGACCCCGAGTTCCGGGCACGTTTCCGGCAGGAGGTCGCGGCCGCGCGGCGGGTCAGCGGCGCGTTCACCGCACCGGTGGTCGACGCCGATCCGGCGGCCCCGCTGCCCTGGATGGCGACCCTGTACGTACCCGGTCCGACGCTCTCCGCGCAGGTGAAGCGGAACGGCCCGATGAACCCGGCGCAGCTGCGGCGGCTCACCGCCGGGCTGGCCGAGGCGCTGCGGGACATCCACCGGGCGGGGGTCATCCACCGCGATCTGAAGCCGAGCAACGTGCTGCTGCCGGACTCCGGGCCGAAGGTCATCGACTTCGGGATCTCCCGTCCGTACGACAGCGAACTGCGCACGGAGACCGGGAAGGTGATCGGCTCGCCGCCCTACATGGCGCCCGAGCAGTTCCAGCGTCCGCGCGAGGTCGGTCCGGCCGCCGACGTGTTCGCGCTGGGCGCGGTGCTGATCCACGCGGCGACCGGGCGGGGTCCGTTCGACTCGGAGAGCCCGTACCAGGTGGCGTACCAGGTGGTGCACGACGAGGCGGACCTGACCGGGGTGCCGAGGGACCTGGTCAAGCTCGTCGGGCAGTGCCTGGCGAAGGAGCCCGAGCGGCGGCCGACGCCGGACGAGATCATGACGGCGCTGCTGCCGCCCTCCTACGACGCGGCGGCCTTCGTGCCCGCCCAGCGGCGGCCGGCGCCCGGGGAACGCGCTCCCGGTGACCGCGCTCCCGGTGGCCCCGCTCCCGGGCGGGAGGAGCCCGAGGGTGACGGCGAAGTGCGGGAGTCCGGCGACGGCACCGCCGGGGAGGCCGCCGGACCGCCCCTCGCCCAGTCCACCCACGTGCGGGACGCGCCCGCCGCCGCACCGGGCCGGGCCGCTTCGGCCGGGCGTCCCCGGCGCGCCCGGTGGGCGGCGGGCGCGGCGGCGCTGCTGACCCTCGCCACCGGGGGCGTGGTGTACGCCGAGGTCGGCGCGAGTACGCCGCCGGTGGCGGAGAAGGACGGCGCGGCGCCGGACGCGCCGGACGCCTTCGTCCCGTGGCGGACCGTCCTGGCGGGGGCCGCCGGCTCGGTTCCGTACTGCTTCACCGCCACCGGGCCCGGAACGGGCACGTCCGCCGGCACGGGCACGTCCTCCTCCGGAACGGGCACGTCCGCCGGCACGGGCACGTCCTCCGGTACGGCCGGCGGCGCGGCGGCGGTCGCCACGCTCTACTGCGCCGCGTCCGGCTACGGCGTCGCCCGCCTCGATCCCGCCGACGGGCACGTCCTCTGGTCGCACCGGGACTCCTCGGCCTCGGTTAGGTCGCTGGCCACCGGCGGCGGACCGGTCCTGGTGGACGAGCCCGGTGTGACGCTCCGGGCGTACGACCCGAAGGACGGCGAGCCGGTCTGGTCGGCGGGCTCCCCCTCCTCGGTCGGCGGTCCGTGGAGCGCCGGGGACACCCCGCTGATCGTCGGCGCCGGGGGTGAGGTGAAGGGGATCGACTCCCGGACCGGCCGGGTGCGCTGGAACCACCGGTTCGCCGGGCACGCGCTGCCGGTCATCGGCTTCCACGATCCGGCGTCCGGGGTCTCCTACCTCTACGAGAACACCGGCGCCGGGAACACCACCCTCGTCACGGCGATCGACGCGGCGACCGGAGACATCCGGTGGCAGCGGCGGCTGGACGGAACGCTGACTCCGGTCGGCGTCAGCGCCGGGTCGCTGGTCCTGAAGGTGACCGGAGAGAGCTCCCGGGTCGCCACCCTGGTGCGTTACGACCCCGAGGGGCGGACGGCGACGCGGATCGCGGTGCCCTACGGGATGGCCGACCCGGACATCGTCGTCGGCGCCGGCACCGCCTATCTGCTGGCGCCCGGCGGAACCCTGGTGGCCCTGGACATCGGTGCCGGAGCCCGGGGCGGCAGCGCCGAACGGTGGCGGCTGGAGACCGGGGTGGCGCTGATGTCGGCCCCGGTGCTCGGCGAGGGCGACCGCCTGTACTTCACGGCGGCGGACGGGCGGCTGCTCGCGGTGGACACCCGGCGGGGGAACCTGCTCGGACAGACCGCTCCCCGGCTCCGGGACGGGAAGCTCGGCGGGACCGCCTTCCCGCACGCACCCGTGCCGGTCGGCCGCCGGGTCGTCGGCACGGCGCCGGACGGTTCGGTCTTCGCGGTGGACGGGAGCGATCCGGCCGCCTGGTGAGTCAGGGCCCCGGGAACGCGGGACCGCCCGGCCCCCCTCGTGGGGTGGCCGGGCGGTCGCGTCGCTGCCGGGTGGAGCGGTCAGCCGAGCTTGGAGACGTCGCGCACCGCGCCGCGGTCGGCGCTGGTCGCCATCGCCGCGTAGGCGCGCAGAGCCGCCGAGACCTTGCGCTCGCGGTTCTTCGGCGCGTACACGCCGTTCAGCGCCGCGCGGCGGGCCGCCAGTTCGGCGTCCGGGACGAGCAGCTCGATGGAGCGGTTCGGGATGTCGATGCGGATGCGGTCGCCGTCCTCGACCAGCGCGATCGTGCCGCCGGAGGCCGCCTCGGGGGAGGCGTGGCCGATCGACAGGCCCGACGTACCGCCGGAGAAGCGGCCGTCGGTGATCAGCGCGCACGCCTTGCCGAGGCCGCGGCCCTTCAGGTACGAGGTCGGGTAGAGCATCTCCTGCATGCCGGGGCCGCCCTTGGGGCCCTCGTACCGGATGACGACCACGTCGCCCTCCTTGACCTGCTTCAGGAGGATCTTCTCGACGGCCGCCTCCTGCGACTCGCAGACGACGGCCGGGCCCTCGAAGGTCCAGATCGACTCGTCGACGCCTGCGGTCTTCACGACACAGCCGTCCACGGCGAGGTTGCCCCTGAGGACGGCGAGGCCGCCGTCCTTGGAGTAGGCGTGCTCGACGTCCCGGATGCAGCCCTCGGCGGCGTCCGTGTCGAGGGTGTCCCAGCGCTCGGACTGCGAGAAGGCGGTGGCGGAGCGGACGCAGCCGGGGGCCGCGTGCCACAGCTCGACGGCCTCGGGCGCGGGCGAACCGCCGCGCACGTCCCAGTTCTTGAGCCAGTCGGCGAGGGAGGCGGAGTGGACGGAGTGGACGTCCTCGTTGAGGAGCCCGCCGCGGTGCAGCTCGCCGAGGATGGCGGGGATGCCGCCGGCGCGGTGGACGTCCTCCATGTAGTACGTACGGTTCTTGCCGACGTTCGGCGCGACCTTGGCGAGGCAGGGGACGCGGCGCGAGATCTCGTCCATCTCCGGCAGCCCGAAGTCGAGCTCGGCCTCCTGCGCGGCGGCGAGGAGGTGCAGGATCGTGTTGGTCGAGCCACCCATGGCGATGTCGAGGGCCATGGCGTTCTCGAACGCGGCACGGCTCGCGATGGCGCGGGGCAGGACGGTCGCGTCGTCCTGCTCGTAGTGGCGCTTGGTGATCTCGACGATCGTGCGGCCCGCGTTCTCGTAGAGGGCGCGGCGGGCGGTGTGGGTGGCGAGCGTCGAGCCGTTGCCCGGCAGCGCGAGGCCGATGGCCTCGGCGAGGCAGTTCATGGAGTTGGCGGTGAACATGCCGGAGCAGGAGCCGCAGGTGGGACAGGCGTTCTCCTCGATACGGAGCATGTCCGCGTCGGAGATCTTGTCGTTGACGGCGTCGGACATGGCGTCGACGAGGTCGAGGGTGCGGACGGTGCCGTCGACCAGCGTCGCCTTCCCGGACTCCATCGGGCCGCCGGAGACGAAGATCGTCGGGATGTTGAGACGCAGGGCCGCCATCAGCATGCCGGGCGTGATCTTGTCGCAGTTGGAGATGCAGATCAGCGCGTCCGCGCAGTGCGCCTCGACCATGTACTCGACCGAGTCGGCGATCAGGTCGCGCGAGGGCAGGCTGTAGAGCATGCCGCCGTGACCCATGGCGATGCCGTCGTCCACGGCGATCGTGTTGAACTCGCGCGGCACCGCGCCCGCCGCATGGATCGCCTCGGAGACGATCCGGCCGACCGGGGAGAGGTGGGTGTGGCCCGGGACGAACTCGGTGAAGGAGTTCGCGACGGCGATGATCGGCTTGCCGATGTCCTCGCTCGCTACGCCCGACGCCCGCATAAGGGCGCGGGCGCCCGCCATGTTGCGACCGTGGGTGACAGTGCGGGACCTCAGCTGCGGCATCGTCGCTCGCTCCTTCGACAGATAAGCCTTCGACAGATAAGAAAAGACTGTCTACTTCGACGGAAAAGACTTTTCCGAGCGTACGCCCCGGCTCCAGGATCTGGACAGCCTGTCCGGATAGCGGGACGCCGTGCTCAAGGAGCGGTCGGTGCGGCGGGCCCTTCGGGCGGTGTGCCGCCGTGTCCCGCGCCCGGCGGGTCCGGTCGGGCGTGCGGGCCGTCCTCGGTCAGATAGCGCTGGATGCTGGGCGCCACCAGGGCGACGATCCGCTCCGGGTCCGCCGACGCGAGCGGTTCGGCCCGTACGACGTACCGCAGCATCGCGATGCCCACCATGTGCGAGGCGGCCACCTCGGCGCGGAAGGTCGGGTCGGGTACGTCCAGCTCCGCGGCGATCCGCTCCAGCAGCCGTCCCAGCACGAAGGTACGCAGCACCTCGGCCGCCGCCTCGTGGGTGAGCGCGGACCGGACGATCGCCAGCAGCGGTGCCCGGCTGGCGGGGTTCTCCCACACGGAGATGAAGTAGCGCGCCATCCGCTCCCCCACCCCGTCCACCGGGCCGCCCAGGATCTGGGGGACCACGAGGGCGGGTTCGAAGGAGAGCTCCACGGCCGCCGCGAACACCTCGTCCTTCGTCCCGAAGTAGTGGTGGACCAGCGCCGCGTCGACGCCGGCCGCACGGGCGATCGAGCGCATCGAAGCCTTGTCGTAGCCGCGCTCGGCGAACTCGGTACGGGCAGCTTCCAGGATGCGGGCCCGGGAGTCGGGGCCGCCCTGGGCGGCGGCCCGCGAGGGACGGCCCCTGCGGCGCGGGGCCGGGGGTTCTTCCTGGGCGGAACGCGAGGTCACGACCGGGGCGCCCGCTTGGCCGAGGCCAGGTGGAGACGGGTGAAGGCGAGCGCCTCGGCGAGGTCCGCCTCGCGTTCGGCGGACGACATGGCCCGGCGGGTGTTGACCTCCAGGACGACGTGCCCGTCGAACCCGGTCCGCGCGAGCCGCTCCAGCAGCTCCGCGCAGGGCTGGTCGCCCCGGCCGGGCACCAGGTGCTCGTCCTTGCCGGAGCCCTTGCCGTCGGCGAGGTGGACGTGGGCGAGCCGGTCGCCCATCCGGTCCACCATGGCGAGGCCGTCCGTACGGGCCGTGGAGGTGTGCGAGAGGTCGACGGTGAAGTGCCGGTAGTCGTCGTGGGTGACGTCCCAGTCCGGGGCGTACGCCAGCATCTCGCGGTCCCGGTACCGCCACGGGTACATGTTCTCGACGGCGAACCGGACGTCGGTCTCGTCGGCCATGCGCCAGATCCCGTCGACGAAGTCGCGGGCGTAGTGGCGCTGCCACCGGAACGGCGGGTGGACCACGACGGCGGAGGCGCCGAGCCGCTCGGCGGCGGACCTGGCCCGCTGGAGCTTGACCCACGGGTCGGTGGACCAGACCCGCTGGGTGATCAGCAGACAGGGCGCGTGCACGGCGAGGATCGGGACCTGGTGGTAGTCGGAGAGGCGCCGCAGCGCCTCGATGTCCTGGCTGACCGGATCGGTCCACACCATGACCTCGACACCGTCGTACCCCAGGCGTGCGGCGATCTCGAAGGCCGTCGCCGTCGACTCCGGGTAGACCGAGGCCGTCGACAGCGCGACCTTCGCATCGGGGACGCGCACCGCTGGATCTGCCACCTGGACAGCGTACGGGCCCGGCGGCCGGCCGCCGAGGGGGCAGGAGGGAAAGTGAGATGGGCCATGAGCGGTCGGGGCCGGTCACGGGCCGTCGACGGCCGTCCGCGGCGCCCCCGCCGCGACCGGGCCGTCAGCTCAGCGCGAGCCGCTCCGCCGGGAGGTGGTCGAGGCGTCGCAGGATGACACCCTCGCGGAGCGCCCAGGGGCAGATCTCCAGCTCGGTGATCCCGAAGAGGTCCATCGCCCCCTCCGCGACGAGCGCCCCGGCGAGCAGCTGGCCGGCCCGGTCGGGCGAGACGCCGGGAAGCCGGCCGCGTTCCTCGGCGGTCATCGTCGCCAGCTTGGGCACCCACTCCCCCAGCGCGGCGGCGGAGAGGGTCCGCCGGGTGTACAGCCCCTCCGTGGAGCGGGCCGCCCCGGCCATCCGGGCGAGCTGCTTGAAGGTCTTCGAGGTGGCGACCACACGGTCGGGCCCGCCGTGGCGGCTGAACTCCCCGACCGTACGGGCTATGCCGGCGCGGACGTACCGGCGCAGCTCGCGCAGCTGAGCCGGGTCGGCGGGCCCGGCGGGATCGCCGGGCAGCCAGGCGGCGGTGAGGCGGCCGGCGCCGAGCGGCAGCGACACGGCCGCCGCGGGCTCCTCGTCCAGCCCGAGGGCGATCTCCAGCGAACCGCCGCCGATGTCGAGCAGCAGCAGCTTCCCCGCCGACCAGCCGAACCAGCGGCGGGCGGCCAGGAAGGTCAGCCGCGCCTCCTCCTCGCCGCTGAGGACCGCGAGGTCGACACCGGTCTCGGCACGCACCCGGCCCAGTACGTCCTCGGCGTTGACGGCGTCCCGTACCGCCGAGGTGGCGAACGCCAGTACCTCCTCGCACCCCTTGTCCTCGGCGGCCCGGACCGCGTCGGCCACGGCGGCGACCAGCCGGTCGACACCCTCGGGACCGATCGCCCCCCGGTCGTCGAGGAGCTGGGCGAGGCGGAGCTCCGCCTTGTGCGAGTGCGCGGGCAGCGGGCGGGCGCCGGGATGGGCGTCCATCAGCAGCAGGTGAACCGTGTTCGACCCCACGTCGAGAACTCCGAGTCTCATACCCGGAACGCTACGCCGAAAGGGACTTACTCTTGGCGCGTGTCAAAGACGAACAAGGCGAAGCCGGGCAAAGCGACGAAGAAGCCTCGAACGAATCAGGATCGGAGTCAGGAGAGTCAGCGGACGGAAGCGAACGGACCCGACCGGTCCGACGAGAAGGGCATCGATTTCCCCCGGGCGTGGGTGGAGTTCCCGGACCCCGCCGACGACGAGCAGGTGTTCCGCTGCGACCTGACGTGGCTGACCTCGCGTTGGACCTGCATCTTCGGCAGCGGTTGCCAGGGCATCCAGGCGGGCCGGGCGGACGACGGCTGCTGCACGCTGGGCGCGCACTTCTCCGACGAGGACGACGAGAAGCGGGTGGCCGGTCACGTCGAGCGGCTGACTCCGGAGATGTGGCAGTTCCACGACGTCGGCACCTCGACGGGATGGGTCGGCATCGACGACGACGGTGAGCGCCAGACGCGCCGCTGGAAGGGCTCCTGCATCTTCCAGAACCGTCCCGGCTTCGCCGGCGGGGCGGGCTGTTCGCTGCACATCCTGGCGCTGAAGGAGGGCAAGGAGCCGCTGGAGACCAAGCCGGACGTCTGCTGGCAGCTCCCGGTCCGGCGGACGTACGACTGGATCGACCGGCCCGACGACACCCGGGTGCTCCAGATCTCCATCGGCGAGTACGACCGCCGGGGCTGGGGTCCGGGCGGTCACGACCTGCACTGGTGGTGCACCTCCGCCACCTCCGCGCACGGCGCGGGCGACCCGGTCTACGTGACGTACCGCCCCGAGCTCACGGAGCTGATGGGCAAGGAGGCGTACGAGCGGCTCGTCGCGCTCTGCGAGCAGCGGCTCGCCTCGCTGCTGCCGATGGCCCCGCACCCGGCGGACCCGGTGACCCCGGCCTGAGGCCGGTGCTCCCGCCCCTGCGGATACGGCCGGTTCGCGCCACGGCTGGTGCGGGCCGGTCGCGCCCGGTGGGTGCGGCGGTCGCGCCCCGTGGGTGCGGCGGTCGCGCCCCGTGGGTGCGGCGGTCGCGCCCCGTGGGTGCGGCGGTCGCGCCCCGTGGGTGCGGCGGTCGCGCCCGGTGGGTGCGGGCCGGTGCCTCAGCCCGCCGGGGGTGGTTCGCCGGTGCCGGTGGGCTGGGCGGCTGGCGGGTCCGGCGGCCCGTCGGGCGAGGGGCTGGACGACTGGCCGGGCGGCGACGGTTCGGCCGGGCCCTGCGCGGCCGGCGGGCCGGTCGGGTCCGGTGACGGGCTCGGCGGCGGCCCGGCGGAGCCCGCCGGGGCCGGGGCCGCCCCGGTCGGGGCCCCGGAAACGGGCGCGGGGGGCTCGGGAACTTCGGGTGCGGCAGCGGCGGCAGGGGCGCGCGGGGCGGCCGGTCGGGTGGGAGCGGGCGGGGCGTCGGGCGTCGTGGGACGCAGCGGCCCCCCGGCCGGGAAGCCGGTGAACGCGGGGGTCCGGCCTCGCCCCTCGATCCGTACGTGCTGGGACCCGGGCGCGAGGACGACGCGGGCCCGCCAGGGGTGGCGCGGCTCCCGCGACCGGTCCACCCGGACGTGCAAGGTCGTGCTCTCGCCCGCCGCGAGCGTGCCCGAGGAACGGCTGAGCCGCAGCCAGCGGGCGTCGGTGCGGGCCGCCCAGACGGCGGGGCCGCCCCCGGAGGCCGTCAGCCTGAGGGACGTGACACCGCCGGAGGTCCGCACGGCGACGGTCACCGCCCCGGCCCGGCGGGCGCCGACGGCCGTACCGATCACCTCGGCGGTGACCTCCGGGGCGGGGGCCCCGTCCGGCGAGCCGTCCCGGAGGACTGCGCCGGCCTCCTCGGCGTGCGTGCTGCCGCCCCCCGTGCTCCCGTCGCCGTGCCCGTCCCCGCCGCGCGGGCCGTCGCCGTCCCCGCTCTCCGAGAAGGTCCCGGCCGACTCGCCCACCGCGTCCATCTCGGTCGCGGCGGGCGACGCGCCCTCGTGGCGGTCCCCGGCCGCCGGCGCCCCCCGGTACGCCGCCGCCCACAGCGCGATGACCGGCGCCGCCACGACCGTCGCGACCACCGTCGTCGTCATGACCCGGGCGCGCAGCCGGTCGCGGCGGGCCGCGTGGTCCTTCGGGTCGAGCGGGTAACCGGCCCGGTCGAAACGCGGGGAACCGGCGCGGGAACGCTGGGCGTGCGCCATCGCCACCCGCACCGACGGGCGGGGCGCCTCCACCACGGGCAGTCCCGCGGCGGGGGCGACGGCCACTCCGGGCCAGGGACCGGCGGCTCCGGCACGTTCGGCGGCGCGCCGGCAGCGCGGGCAGTCGTCGACGTGGCGGACGAGCTCGCGGCGCAGCGGGGCGGAGAGCAGCGCCTGCCGGTCGCGGGTGAGGCTGCGGACGGCGGAGCAGGTGCCGTCCTCGGCGACGGCGAGCGCGGCCCTGGTCCGCTCGACCTCGCAGGAGGCCGCGGCGAGGAGTTCGCGCGCGGTGGCCGGGTCGAGTCCGAGCACGGAGGCGACGGCACGCGGGGTGAGTCCGTGCCGGACGGAGAGTTCGAGCGCCTCACGCTGCTCGGGCGTGGTACCGGCCGCCTCCGGCCAGGCCAGCTGCGCGAGTTCGCGACGGCGGGCCTCGGACGCGGGGCTCTCCCCGGAAGGCGGGACGGTCGCCTCCTCGGGGGTGGTACGAGGCGGCCCAGCGGTGTCCGGTGCGCTCCCCCCCTCCTGCCCGCCCCGGTCGGCGGGGCGGACGGACCCGCCGACACCGGTGGCCGGTCCGGTGACCGGTCCTGAGACGGGAGCCTCGCCGGGTGCTCCTTCCGGAGCGGCCGGAGCGGCCGGAGCGGCCGGGGCGAGGGCCTCCGCGAGCGCGGCGCCGCGCTCCTCACTCACCGGACGGCCGGAGTCCCTGGGAGTCCGGCGGTGGGCCTGACGGCCGCGCTTCTGCTCGGCGAGCACGCGCAGGCACATCCACCTGGCCAGCGCGTACAGCCAGGATTTACGTTCCTCCTGACCCGTGGGGCACCGCCCGTCCTGGCGTTCCGCGACGGCGAGGACGGCTCCCAGTGCCTCCGTGGCGGCCTCGTGGTCGCAGAGGACGGAGAGGCAGTAGGTGAAGAGGCCGTCGAGGTACGGCTCGTCACGTGCGGGCGGTCGCTGCGCCGGGAGGTGGGGGGCGCGACGGGGCGATCGGTGTGCGCCGGTGGTGTGCGTGGGAGGCTCCAGCCTGCTGCTCGTCACCGTGCGACCGTAGGCAGAGAAGGACGCCCTCTCGGTTCCCCTTTCGGACATTTAATCCCTATGGGTGAACGTAACGCTCGAAACGTGACAGGAACCCCCCATTCCGGCGCGTGCGCCGTGGTGCCCCCAGAGTGACCGGCGTCCGCGCGCCGCCCCACGCGCCCGCACGCCCCACGGCTCCCGCTCCTCCCGCCCCTCCCGCGCACCCCGGCGGGCGGGTCGGCCCCGGCGACCCGCCCGTCCGCCCGGCCGCCCGGAGGCCCGCCCGTCCGCCCCCGCCCGTCCGGAGGCGTACGCCTCTGCCCGGTCAGACCACCCGACCGGAGGCCAGCAGTGCGCGGTGCGGCAGTGCCAGCAGCTTCTCGTCCTCGCCGCCCGGTACGACGAACTCCGCGCTGAGCGTCTCGTAGTGGCGCTTGATCTCCGCCACCGTGGCGGGCGTCTGGGCGGTCACGATGCGGCCGATGGTCGCCACCCCGGACGCGGCCCCGGTCCACCACTCCTCGACGGTGGCCCGGTGCTCCCAGGCGAGGGCGGTGCAGGAGACGTCCGCCAGCCCGGCCCCCGCCAGCAGTGCGGCGAGGCCCTCGGGGGTCTGCTCGAACGCCTCCTCCGGGGCGAGCGGGGGGACCTCCGGCGGTCGGAGCGCGCCCGCGGCGGCGACCGCCCGGCCGAGCAGCCGCTGCCCGGTACCGGCGTCGGCTCCCCAGATGGTGACCGCTATCCGGCCACCGGGGCGGGTCACCCGGCCCAGTTCGGCGAGCGCCTTCCGGGGACGCCCGACGTGGTTGAGGACGAAGTTCGCGGCGACCGCGTCGAACTCGCCGTCCGCGAAGGGCAGCTCGGGCAGGAGGGCGACGCGCACGTCCGCCGCCGGGGCGGCCCGCATGGCGCTCTTCACCATGTCCGGTTCCGCGTCGACGGCGGTGACCACCGCCCCCCTCGTGCACGCGGCGACGGCCACCGCTCCGGTACCGGTTCCCACGTCCAGGACCCGGGTTCCGCCGCTCACGCCCGCCTCGTCGAGCAGCTCGGGCACGGTGCGTGCGCAGAGCCGGGCGAAGGACGCGGCGTAGGCGTCGGCCAGGCCCGCCCACTTCAGGCGCTCGGCCTCGTCGAACGGTGTGGTGCTGCTGGTCATGCGGTCCCCTCCCACGATGGGGCCGCGGTCGCCCGCGGCCCTCCGGAAACCCCATTGTCGTAGCCGGGCTATACGGTGACGCCATGGTTGCCCGCACGAAGTCCACGAAGGACCGTCCGTCCTACCGCTGCACGGAGTGCGGCTGGACGACCGCCAAGTGGCTCGGCCGCTGCCCGGAATGCCAGGCCTGGGGCACCGTCGAGGAGTTCGGCGGCGCGCCCGCCGTGCGCACCACCGCGGCCGGCCGGGTCTCCACCGCCGCCGTGCCCATCGGCCAGGTGGACAGCCGTCAGGCGACCGCCCGCTCGACCGGTGTCGGCGAGCTGGACCGGGTGCTGGGCGGCGGGCTCGTACCGGGCGCCGTGGTGCTGCTGGCCGGGGAGCCGGGCGTCGGCAAGTCGACCCTGCTGCTGGACGTGGCCGCGAAGGCCGCGAGCGAGGAGCACCGCACCCTCTACGTCACGGCGGAGGAGTCCGCGAGCCAGGTCCGGATGCGCGCCGACCGGATCAGGGCGATCAACGACCACCTCTACCTCGCGGCGGAGACCGACCTGTCGGCCGTCCTCGGCCATCTCGACGCGGTCAAGCCGTCCCTGCTGGTGCTGGACTCGGTGCAGACCGTCGCGTCGCCGGAGATCGACGGGGCGCCGGGCGGCATGGCGCAGGTCCGCGAGGTCGCCGGGGCGCTCATCCGCGCCTCCAAGGACCGCGGGATGGCGACGCTGCTGGTGGGTCACGTCACCAAGGACGGCGCCATCGCGGGGCCCCGGTTGCTGGAGCACCTGGTCGACGTGGTGCTCTCCTTCGAGGGCGACCGGCACGCGCGACTGCGACTCGTCCGGGGCGTCAAGAACCGTTACGGCGCGACCGACGAAGTCGGCTGCTTCGAGCTGCACGACGAGGGGATCACCGGTCTCGCCGATCCGTCCGGCCTCTTCCTGACGCGGCGGGACGAGCCGGTGCCCGGCACCTGTCTGACCGTCACTCTGGAGGGCAAGCGGCCCCTGGTGGCCGAGGTGCAGGCGCTCACGGTCGACTCGCAGATCCCGTCGCCCCGCCGCACCACCTCGGGCCTGGAGACCTCGCGGGTCTCGATGATGCTGGCGGTGCTGGAGCAGCGGGGCCGGATCAGCGCGCTGGGCAAGCGGGACATCTACAGCGCGACGGTGGGCGGGGTGAAGCTCACCGAGCCCGCCGCGGACCTGGCCATCGCGCTGGCGCTGGCGAGCGCGGCGAGCGACACCCCCCTCCCGAAGAACCTGGTCGCCATCGGTGAGGTGGGTCTCGCCGGAGAGGTGCGGCGGGTCACCGGTGTGCAGCGCCGACTGGCCGAGGCGCACCGTCTCGGGTTCACTCACGCGCTGGTCCCGGGCGATCCGGGAAAGGTCCCGGCCGGTATGAAGGTCACAGAAGTCGCCGACATGGGCGATGCTCTCAGGGTGCTGCCGCGCCGGTCTCGTTCGGAGGCACCACAGGAGGACGGCGCGCGCCGGTAGACTTTGCCCTGGTCTCGCCCGCTCGCACGCGCGGCACGAGGGACGCAAGGGCACCGCAAACCCGTGACCGGAGGAGTGCAGTGGCAGCCAACGACCGGGCATCATCGCCCGGAAAGTCCGGCCAAGGCACCGGTAACGAAGCGCTGATGCGCGCTTCGCTGAGCGCGGTCGCGCCCGGAACGGCCCTGCGTGACGGACTGGAGCGCATCCTGCGGGGGAACACCGGCGGGCTGATCGTCCTCGGCATGGACAAGACCGTCGAGTCGATGTGCACCGGCGGTTTCGTGATGAACGTCGAGTTCGCCGCGACCCGCCTGCGCGAGCTGTGCAAGCTCGACGGCGCGCTCATCCTCGACAAGGACATCACCAAGATCCTGCGGGCGGGCGTCCAGCTCGTCCCGGACGCCTCGATCCCCACCGAGGAGACCGGAACCCGTCACCGCACGGCCGACCGCGTCTCGAAGTCGTGCGGTTTCCCGGTCGTCTCGGTGTCCCAGTCGATGCGCTTGATCGCGTTGTACGTCGACGGCGAGCGGCGGGTGCTGGAGGAGTCCTCCGCGATCCTGTCCCGCGCCAACCAGGCCCTCGCCACGCTGGAGCGGTACAAGCTGCGCCTCGACGAGGTCGCCGGCACGCTCTCCGCGCTGGAGATCGAGGACCTGGTGACGGTCCGGGACGTGACGGCCGTCGCGCAGCGGCTGGAGATGGTGCGCCGGATCGCGACGGAGATCGCGGAGTACGTGGTCGAGCTCGGTACCGACGGACGCCTGCTGGCGCTCCAGCTGGACGAGCTGATCGCAGGCGTGGAGCCGGAGCGGGAGCTCGTCGTACGCGACTACGTCCCCGAGCCGACGGCGAAGCGTTCGCGTACGGTCGCGGAGGCGCTGACCGAGCTGGACGCGTTGAGCCATTCCGAGCTGCTCGAACTCGCGGTGGTGGCACGGTCGCTGGGGTACAGCGGTTCGCCCGAGACGCTGGACTCGGCCGTCTCGCCGCGTGGTTTCCGGCTGCTTGCGAAGGTGCCGCGCCTGCCCGGCGCGATCATGGAGCGCCTCGTGGAGCACTTCGGCGGGCTGCAGAAGCTGCTCGCGGCGAGCGTGGACGACCTCCAGACCGTGGACGGCGTCGGCGAGGCGCGGGCGCGGAGCGTCCGCGAGGGCCTCTCCCGGCTCGCCGAGTCGTCGATCCTGGAGCGGTACGTCTGACGGCTGACGAGGCCCCGTCCGAGGGCTTCGGCCCCCGGGGCGGGCCACCTGCCCCCGGCGGCGCGGGCCACGTGCCCCCGGGGCCGGGGCTCAGTCCTTGGCGAGGACGAAGGACGCGCGCTGGAGCGGCTCGCCCGGGGCCTTGGCCTCCAGGAGGTACGTTCCCGGGGCCGCCTTGCCGGTCGACGGGGTCGCGCAGTCCGGGGTGCTCCTGGTGCGGTTCCAGTCGATCGTGCGGATCACCGTCTGCCCCGCCGGGACCTTGAACCAGAGGCTGCCGGACGCGGTCGGGCAGTCCTTGGAGGACCAGACCTGGTCGTCGTCGTCACCGCTGGCGTCCGTGACCGTGAGCACCGCGACCTTCGGGCCGAGGTCGGCCTTGCAGTCGCCGGTGGACGTGTTCTTCGCGATCAGCTGGAATTCGGGTGTTTCCTCGGGGCCGTACGTCACCCTGGTCCGCACGCTCAACTGGACGGCGGCGGGGCGGCAGTCGGGGAGCGCGGAACCCGCGGGGACCTGGACGCCCTCGGTGCCTCCGGCCGCGGCGGTACCGCCGACGGCCGTGTCCGAGGAGGCTCCCGCGCCGGGCGAGGGGCTCGTGGTCGCGGCGTCGCCGTCGCCGGCATCGCCGTTCGAACCGTCCGAACCGCCTGAGGCCGCGCCGGTGCTGGCGTCGCCACCGCCCGACTCGTGCCGTCCGCCGGGTTGTTGGCTGATCGCCGGCCCGGAGTCGGAGGGTCCGGGCGTGATCGAACGCGCGGGTTCGGAGGTGCCGGGCTTGGCGTCGGGCGGGGTCTTCCTGCCCGTGCCGGGCAGGAAGACCCAGGCGAGCAGCACCGCGAGCAGCGCAACCAGAATCGCCGCTACCACCCTCCGTCGCCAGTAGATGCTGGAGGGAAGCGGGCCGACCGGTTTGCGCAGAGATCCCACGTCGCAAACTGTACGAGAGATCGCGCCCAACTCCCGCCCCACCCGCCGCTGTGATGGTCAACTTTTGCGGATCATCATTCCGGAAGGGCTTGTTGGGCGACCGGTTCGCGGTGTGCGCGCCGGACAAGCAAGAGGAGACCGGGGCAGAGGGGACAGAACGGGTGGCGTTGTCCGTCCAGAGGCTCTCGCCGGGGGCGACACCCCCGCGCCCGTGAACGTCGCCGGGCCTTCCGTGCCAGGATCGTAGGTGCGATGACTGCCACGACTTCGACACACACGCCCCCCGCTTCCCTCCTCCACACCCCCGTCATCGGGTGGTTCGAGCAGCACGCCCGCGATCTGCCCTGGCGCCGCCCGGAGGCCGGCGCCTGGGGCGTGATGGTGAGCGAGTTCATGCTCCAGCAGACCCCGGTGAACCGGGTCCTCCCGGTGTACGAGCAGTGGCTGGCCCGCTGGCCGCGCCCGGCCGACCTGGCCGCCGAGGCGCCGGGCGAGGCGGTCCGGGCCTGGGGCCGGCTCGGCTACCCGCGCCGCGCGCTGCGCCTGCACGGCGCGGCCCAGGCCATAACGGAACGCCACGGCGGCGACGTTCCCAGTGAGCACGCCCAGCTGCTGGCGCTGCCCGGAATCGGTGAATACACGGCGGCGGCCGTCGCCTCGTTCGCGTACGGGCAGCGGCACGCGGTGCTCGACACGAACGTCCGCCGCGTGTTCGCGCGGGCGGCCACCGGCATCCAGTACCCGCCGAACGCGACCACCGCCGCCGAGCGCAAGCTCGCCCGCGCCCTGCTCCCCGAGGAGGACGACCGGGCCGCGGCGTGGGCGGCGGCGACGATGGAGCTCGGTGCGCTGGTGTGCACCGCGAAGAACGAGGACTGCTCGCGCTGCCCCATCGCCTCGCGGTGCGCCTGGCTGCTCGCCGGGAAGCCCGCGCACCAGGGCCCGGCCCGCCGGGGCCAGACGTACGCCGGTACGGACCGGCAGGTACGCGGACGGCTCCTCGCGGTGCTCCGCGACTCCGTCGCCCCGGTCTCGCAGGCCGCTCTGGACGCGGTGTGGGACGAGCCGGTGCAGCGCGCCCGCGCCCTGGACGGCCTGGTGGCCGACGGGCTGGTGGAACCCCTGTCGAACGGCCTCTACCGGCTGCCGCTGACCTGATCCGTCCGGACCGGGTACGGCGAAGCCCCCAGGACCGGAACAGTCCTGGGGGCTTCGTGGATCAGCCGTGTTCAGCGCTGGGTGCGATCCCGGTCGGTCAGACCGACACGTGGACGGCCCGCAGGAAGCTGACCGGGTTGATCGCCGAGCCGTAGTTGGCCGTGGTCCGGACCTCGAAGTGCAGGTGCGGGCCGCTGGAATTACCGGTGTTGCCGGAGAGGCCGATCTCCTGGCCGGTCTTCACGGTCTGGCCGATACGGACGTCGATCTTCGACAGGTGCGCGTACTGCGTGAACTTGCCGTTGGCGTGCTTGATCACGATGGCGTTGCCGTACGCGGGGCCGTCGCCGCCACCGTTCGGGCCGGTCTTGACGACCGTACCGGTGTGGGCCGCGTGGACCGGGGTACCGATCGGCACCGCGAAGTCCTGGCCGGAGTGCTTGTGCGCCCAGCGGTCGCCACCGGTGCCGTAGGTGGCACTCAGGGTGTAGTGCTTCACCGGGACCTGCCACGAGGCGGCGTTCTTCTTCGCGGCGGCCTGCTTGGCGGCAGCGGCCTTCTTGGCCGTGTCGGCCTGCTCGGCGGCGGACTTCTTCGCGTCCACGGCGGCCTTGCTCTGGGCGGACGCCTGCTTGGCGACCGCGTCGGCGGTGGTGGCACTGGTGAGGGCGACGGTGCCCGTGGTGCCGGAGGCGAACGCCGCGCCAGCACCCAGGACCATCGACGCTCCGAGACCGGCGGCCAGGACAGCGCCGCGGACACGAGAGGTCGACGGGCGGGTGAGGGTCGTAACGCGCTTCGACATACGAGTAAGTCCTCCGAAGATGGGGGGCTCCCCGGTCGTTCTGTCCGGGGGCGAAACCCGATCGTTTGTCCGGGCTTGCTCCACATTGGTAACCCGCCCCGGAGGCAAGCTCAAGTACCCCTTCTACGATGAAAAGCCGTAGACCGGACACCGGGAATCGGGGGCGGGACGTCCCGCCCGGGGAGCCGCGCGAGCCCCGCAGACCACGTCGCCCAAAGCCGCGAAACCGCAGGTGAAGCCGGCCCGATCCAGATACGGCCCCAGAAATCCGGCAGATCGGCCCGCCTTTCGAAGGTCCCGACCACCCCCGGGACCAAAGACCTTCCGGCGATCCCGAGCACATCTCCGAAGGCGCCTAGTAGGCTCGAATCGGCCTGTGCGCCTTGTCACCGCCGGCGGGACCAAGGGATGTCCGATTTGGGACCTTCGGCATGCCACGTCATCTCGCCGCCGGGCAGGCGGCACCGGGGGCTGCCATGAGTACCGACGAGCACCACGCCCTGGACCGGATCGAGCTCGCGGACGCCGTCGAATCGGTCCGCGACCAGCTCATCGAGGCCGCGGCGCGCGCCACCGGGCGCCCCGTCGTCTTCAAGGTGGGCGACATCCAGATGGAGTTCACGGTGGAGCTCCGCAAGGAGGCCAAGGCGGGCGGCAAGGTCAAGGCATGGGTGGTGGAGGCCGGCGCCGACGCCTCCCGCACCACCGGCACCACGCACAAGGTCGCCTTCACCCTGAGCCCCCGCAAGGCCGACGGCTCCGGCCCGCTGGAGATCGGCAACGACGCCCCGGGCGGCAGCACCGCCCACTTCGGCCGGGGACGCGGCGGCGAGTGAGCGCTCGCCCCCGTCCCGTACGCCCCACGGACCGCACCGTCGTGGTCCGGTCGGCCCGCCAGGGCAGCGGGGTGCTGCTCACCGACCGGCTGGTGCTGACCTGCGCGCATGTCCTCGGGGGCGAGGCGAGCGCGTCGGTCTCACACCCGGACCTGCCGGAAGCCGTGACCGGCCACGTTCTCTGGGTCGGCGCGAAGCAGGACGCGGCACTCCTGCTGGCCGACGGCCCGCTGCTGCCCGTCCCGCCGGTACGCCTCGGTGTGCTCGCCTCGGCCCAGTCCCTCCCCGGCTGCGAGATCACCGGCTTCCCGGAGATCCAGCGGTACGGCGACGAGCGCCACTTGGAGGCCGACCAGTACACCGCCACCGTGCTGCCCATGGCGGGCCTCCTCCGGCACCTCCTGGTCTGCGAGCTGGACGGCCCGCCCCCGGCCACGGACGAGGACGGCCAAGCCCTGCTGAGCGGCCTCTCCGGCGGTCCGGTCTTCGCCGGGGCGGTCCTCATCGGCCTCGCCCGCCAGATACCGCCCCGCCGCGACGGACGACGGGTGGAGTGCGTCTCGCTGCGGCCCTTGCTGGAGTCGGCGGGCTTCCGCCAGGCGTACGAGCAGGCCACCGGGTCAGAGCCCCGTACGGAACAGGTGCACGGCACGTACCCGGCTGACCTCCCGTACGAGGAGGAGTACACGCTCGCCCTCGGCGCGGCCTACCGCAAGACCAGAATCTTCGGGCTGGACGAGCTGGGGCGCCGCGACTCCGAATGGGACCTGGACACCGCGTATCTGAGCCTGGAAGCGGAGACGGGCGGGCGGTGGACAAGCAGGGAGGTCCGCCTTCCCGCGGCCCGTACCGCTCCCCGGCGCATCGACGAACTCCTCACCGATCGTCCCCGGGTGCTGCTCCGCGGTGACGCCGGGGCGGGGAAGACCACTCTGCTGTGGTGGCTGGCGGCGCACGCCTCGGCCGGAACGCTCCCGGACCGGCTCGGGTCACTGAACGGTCTCGTCCCCTTCGTCGTCCCGCTGCGCACCGTGCGAGCGCGCAGCGAGGAGCTACCCACTCCCGCCGCGCTCCCCGTAGCGGCCCGGCTGGCCGTGGACACCGCTCCGGACGGCTGGGCCGGGCGTGTCCTGGAGTCCGGCCGGGGCCTGCTCCTGGTGGACGGGCTCGACGAGGTCCCGCCGGGTGAGCGGGAGGAGGCGTACGCCTGGCTCTCGCGCCTTGTCGCCCGCTACCCGGAGACCCGCTGCGTGGCCACCGTACGGCCGCTGGCCGTCGAACCCGACTGGCTGGCCGCCGAGGGTTTCGAAGAACTGCGGCTGCTGCCACTGCGCGACGAGGACATCCAGGCGTTCGTGGCGGCCTGGCACAAGGCCGCCCGGCTGGACGACGGCGATCACCAGCGCCTGCACGAACTCGAACGGGATCTGGCCAGGCAGTTCCGCGCCAACCGCACGCTGAGCGACCTGGCGCGCACGCCCCTGCTCTGCGCGGTGATCTGCGCGCTGCACCGGAGGCAGGAGGGCTTCCTCCCGACCACCCGCTGGAAGCTCTACCGGTCCGCTCTCGGCATGCTCCTGGGCAATCGCGACCAGCGGCGGGGCATCACGGGCCCCGAGGGCATCACCATGGAGGTGGAGGAGCAGATGCTGCTCCTCCAGCGGATCGCGATCTGGCTGGTGCGCGAGGGGCAGACCGAGTTCTCCCGTGATCAGGCCCTGCACCAGCTGGACCGGGCGCTGGCAGGCATGGAACGGGTGCGGAGGCAGGGAACGGCGGACGCGATCCTCACCCACCTGCTCAACCGCAGCGGCCTTCTCCAGGAACGGGCGGACGACAGCTACCAATTCGCCCACCGCACCTTCCAGGACTACCTGGCGGCAGCCGAATTCGTCGAGTCGGACCAGATCAACGAACTGCTCCGGGCCGCCCACGACGAGTCGTGGGCGGACGTGATCGCGCTGGCGTCCGGACACTGCGGACGGAGCCAGCTCTCCACACTGGTCAACGGGCTGCTGGACCAGGCGGAGTCGTACGACGAGGACGCACCCGGCGCCTGGGGCGTGGCGGCGGTGCGCGTGCTGGCAGCCCTCTGCGCCCAGCAGGCGACGTGGCTGGGCGACGGAACGCGGGAGCGGATACGCGCGGCGCTCACCGAACTCTTCCCGCCACGCTCCCTGGAGATGGCGGACCTGCTCGGGTCCCTCGGCACGGACGCCTTGGCCCATCTGCCGGATCCGTCCGCTCTCCCGGACGATCCCGCCGACAGGCGGTTCATCGTCTGGCTGCTCGGCGCGGTCGGCGGGCGGGAGGCTCTCGCGTACGCCCGCGCATGGGTGGCGGACGCCCCCGCGTCGGCCTCGGAACTGTCCACCGAGTGGCCCAACTTCCCCACCGAGGAGTTCGCCCGGGACGTCTTGGCCGGGGGGTACCTCGACGGAGCCCATCTGTCCGTCGGCAGCCGTGCCGAGCTGCTGGCCCTGCCCCACCTGGGTCCCGCCGGGCCGGCCCTCGCCCTCACGCTCGACGGCCCGTTCGAAGAGGGCGACCTGCGGCAGGGGCTGCGGCAGATCCGCCCCGAATCCCTGACCTTCCTGCGCAACCCGCTGCTCACCGACCTATCGGTGCTCCAGGACCGCCGTCAGTCGCTACGGCTCACTGTCGACGGGTGCCCCGGCGTCACGGACCTCGCGCCGCTCAAGGGCTGGCCCGCCCTGCGGCAGCTCATCCTGCGCACCGACGGCCTGCCGATGGACCGGCTCGCCGCCCTCAGGGAAGTGCCGTGGTTGCGGGAACTGGACGTGGCGTCCGACGCCGACCGCCTGAGCGGGCTGCCGTCCCTGCCTCGCCTCAGGGAGCTGGCCCTGCACGTGTCCGGCGCCGTGGAACTGGACAATCTGAGTGCGTGGTCCTCGCTCCGAACCCTGCGGCTGCGCAAGGTCTCCTCGCTGGAGTCCCTGGTGGCCGCGCTGCGTACCGCACCGCACGTCACGGCAGTTGAGCTTTCGCACGCCGTCAGCGAGCCCTGGCCGGGTGACGGAGAGCCGCTGCCTCAGCTGTCCGCGCTCTCCCTCGTAGTCGGCCGGGGATCCAACGCCGGGCTGCGCCCGCTCCGCGACCTGTTCCCGTCCCTGCGCCGCCTCACTCTGCGCGGCCGGCCAGGCACCACGATCGACGTGACCCCTCTGTACGGACAGCCGGACCTGCACATCGAGGTGCTCCTGGGCGGAGGCGAACTCGTCGGGTCCGAGCGCCTGGAAAGCACCCGGCTGACCGTGGCAGCGCTCTGACCGCCGGACGCCCCCTCCCCGCACACGAAGAAACTGCCCCGGACCGATACCGGTCCGGGGCAGCCCCTTCACTCACGTACGCCTGGTACTACGACGCGTCCTTCGTCATGTTCGGGCCGGCGCCACCGGCGGCCGACTCGATCGGCGGGACGTCGGGCAGGGCCGACTTCTCCTCGCCGCGGAAGGTGAACTTCTTGTCGTCGCCTTCGCCCTCCGTGCCGACGACCACGATGTGGCCGGGGCGCAGCTCGCCGAAGAGGATCTTCTCGGAGAGGATGTCCTCGATCTCGCGCTGGATCGTCCGGCGCAGCGGCCGGGCGCCCATCACGGGGTCGTAACCCTTCTTCGCGAGCAGGTTCTTCGCCTCCGTGCTGAGCTCGATGCCCATGTCACGGTCCTTGAGACGCTCATCCACCTTGGCGACCATGAGGTCGACGATCTGGATGATGTCTTCCTGGCTGAGCTGGTGGAAGACGACGGTGTCGTCGACACGGTTCAGGAACTCGGGCCGGAAGTGCTGCTTGAGCTCTTCGTTGACCTTGACCTTCATCCGGTCGTAGTTCGTCTTGACGTCGCCCTGGGCGGCGAAGCCCAGGTTGAAGCCCTTCGAGATGTCCCGGGTCCCGAGGTTGGTCGTCATGATGATGACCGTGTTCTTGAAGTCCACGACCCGGCCCTGGGAGTCGGTCAGGCGACCGTCTTCCAGGATCTGGAGCAGGGAATTGAAGATATCGGGGTGGGCCTTCTCGACCTCGTCGAAGAGGACGACGGAGAACGGCTTGCGGCGCACCTTCTCGGTGAGCTGGCCGCCCTCTTCGTAGCCCACGTAACCGGGGGGCGAACCGAAGAGGCGGGAAACCGTGTGCTTCTCGCTGAACTCCGACATGTCGAGGGAGATCAGCGCGTCCTCGTCGCCGAAGAGGAACTCGGCGAGCGTCTTGGAGAGCTCGGTCTTACCGACACCGGACGGGCCGGCGAAGATGAACGAGCCACCGGGGCGCTTCGGGTCCTTCAGGCCGGCCCGCGTACGGCGGATCGCCTGCGAAAGGGCCTTGATGGCGTCCTTCTGGCCGATGACGCGCTTGTGGAGCTCGTCCTCCATGCGCAGCAGACGGGAGGACTCCTCCTCCGTCAGCTTGAAGACCGGAATGCCGGTGGCGGTCGCCAGGACCTCGGCGATGAGATCGCCGTCGACCTCGGCGACGACGTCCATGTCGCCGGCCTTCCACTCCTTCTCGCGCTTGGTCTTCGCGGCCAGCAGCTGCTTCTCCTTGTCGCGGAGGGAAGCTGCCTTCTCGAAGTCCTGGGAGTCGATGGCCGACTCCTTGTCGCGGCGCACGCCCGCGATCTTCTCGTCGAACTCGCGGAGGTCCGGCGGCGCGGTCATCCGGCGGATGCGCATCCGGGAGCCGGCCTCGTCGATCAGGTCGATCGCCTTGTCCGGGAGGAAGCGGTCCGAGATGTACCGGTCGGCCAGAGTGGCGGCCTGGACCAGCGCCTCGTCCGTGATGGAGACCCGGTGATGGGCCTCGTAACGGTCGCGCAGGCCCTTGAGGATCTCGATGGTGTGCGGCAGCGACGGCTCCGCGACCTGGATGGGCTGGAAGCGGCGCTCGAGTGCCGCGTCCTTCTCCAGGTGCTTGCGGTACTCGTCGAGCGTGGTCGCACCGATGGTCTGGAGCTCACCACGGGCCAGCATCGGCTTCAGGATGCTCGCGGCGTCGATCGCGCCCTCGGCGGCACCCGCACCCACGAGGGTGTGGAGCTCGTCGATGAACAGGATGATGTCGCCGCGGGTGCGGATCTCCTTGAGGACCTTCTTCAGGCGCTCCTCGAAGTCACCGCGGTACCGGGAGCCGGCGACCAGGGCGCCGAGGTCCAGGGTGTAGAGGTGCTTGTCCTTGAGGGTCTCGGGCACCTCGCCCTTGACGATCGCCTGGGCCAGGCCCTCGACGACGGCGGTCTTGCCGACGCCGGGCTCGCCGATGAGGACCGGGTTGTTCTTGGTCCGGCGGGACAGCACCTGCATGACCCGCTCGATCTCCTTCTCGCGCCCGATGACCGGGTCGAGCTTGGATTCGCGGGCAGCCTGGGTGAGGTTGCGGCCGAACTGGTCCAGCACCAGTGAGGTGGAGGGGGTGCCCTCGGCGGGGCCGCCGGCGGTGGCGGCTTCCTTGCTGGTGGAGTAACCGGAGAGCAGCTGGATGACCTGCTGCCGCACCCGGTTGAGGTCGGCACCCAGCTTCACCAGGACCTGCGCGGCGACGCCTTCGCCCTCGCGGATCAGGCCGAGCAGGATGTGCTCGGTGCCGATGTAGTTGTGGCCGAGCTGGAGGGCCTCGCGGAGCGACAGCTCCAGGACCTTCTTGGCTCGGGGCGTGAAGGGGATGTGGCCGGACGGGGCCTGCTGGCCCTGACCGATGATCTCCTCCACCTGCTGGCGGACCGCCTCGAGCGAAATCCCGAGGCTCTCCAGGGCCTTAGCGGCGACACCCTCACCCTCGTGGATAAGGCCCAGGAGAATGTGTTCGGTGCCGATGTAGTTGTGGTTGAGCATCCGGGCTTCTTCCTGAGCCAGGACGACAACCCGCCGCGCGCGGTCGGTGAACCTCTCGAACATCGTTAATCGCTCCTCAGAGCGGTCAGGCAGTTAGGGGTCGGTCCCCTCCCTGTCCTTCCGCAGCTTAGTCCCGCAAGCGGGGACCGCTCATTCCAACTGCCGACCGGATCACCCCCGCAGCAGCGAGGAAACCTTGCCGATCAGCCGACACCTGCTCCAACCCGATGGTGCGAGACGATGTTCCCGCAGGCCAGGCAGATACCCCTGTCAGCACTACGCCGGTGGCGAACGCAAGACGCCCCGGTTCGTGTGTCGCCCCTTCCCACCAGTCATGTCTTACCCGCAATTACAGACAGTCCATGCGGCGCGCGCCCGTTCCCTCCGCTACGGGCGAACAACCGCGTGGCGCCCGACGCTCCCCCGCACGCCCTTGACCGGAACCCCCCGTAACAGCCCGCGCACGTGGGGTGACGGCCGTTGCGCCCGCGGCGCAGCGGCCCGGGGCTCACGAAACCCCTCACGAGCCGTCTCGCGCCACACCTGGCGTAACCCGGAAGGCGGTCCGGAGGTTCCTCGCACATGAGCCCCATCGTCCCGTCACCTCGCGCCCCGCGGTCGGCCGACACGTCGGCACTGGTCCCGCCGGGTCGTGGCCGCCCCCCGGACGCGGGTACGCGCCCGGGCGGCGGCCACGCCGGAAGCGTGGAGAACACGTGTGGCGCGGAGCACCTGGAGCGCGCGGGGACCGGCCCGTGCCGGGAGCCCGAGGGCGCCGAGGACCCCGCGGTGGCCTTGGAGCGGTGGTACGAGGACGGGCTCGGCTGGGCGACCGACCGGGGCCGCCCGCTGGCGTTGCTGACCGGCGTCCGGTTCGACGTGCTGGACCTGCCCGCCGCGGCGGGTCGCGCGGTGCTGCGCCGTTTCGGACGTACCGGTCCCGTGGCGGTGGCGCGGGGGCGGATGCGGCTGCTCGTGGCGGCCGGGAGCGCGGAGGAACTGCCCGCACTGCTGGACTGGCTGGAGTGGGGCGGTATCGCGCTGGATCTCGTGGGCATCGGGACCGGTGGCAGGATCACCGCACCGGCACCGCACCGGTTGTCGCACCGCTGCCCGCCGGGGGCCGCGCTCTGGCTGCGGCCCCCCGAGCCGCCGCGGGGTCCGGATTCCTTTCCGGCCCTCGCGGGTTTCGGGAGCAGGGGTGGGGATGCTCCCGATCTCGTACGGCTGGTGGATATGGCGGCGACGGAATGCCACCGGGTCCGTTTGCGGCGTTCCCGGGTGCGTCCGACGGCCGGCCGGCCGTCGAGTCAGCCGTTGGCCGCCTCGTAAGCCTCGCGGACACCGGCGGGAACGCGACCGCGGTCGTTCACGTCGTGGCCGTTCTCGCGGGCCCACTTCCGGATCTCGGCGGTGTCCTTGTTGCCACCCGTACCGGCACCGAGCGCACGGCCCTTGCGGCCCGTGGCGGCGCGGCCGCCGGTGCGGCGTCCGCTCTTGGTGTACGGCTCGAGAAGACCACGGAGCTTGTCCGCATTGGCCGTCGTGAGGTCGATCTCGTAGGTCTTGCCGTCCAGCGCGAACGTGACGGTCTCGTTCGCCTCGCCGCCGTCGAGGTCGTCAACAAGAAGGACCTGAACCTTCTGCGCCACGAGATATCCTTTCATCGAAAATGGAGTACGCGGAAAGGAAACCGCTTTTCCCGGGAAAACACAAACCCCAGGGAGAGGTTCGGGGCCCGGGGAACACGGGAAACGGGCGCGTATCGGACATAGGGATCAGGGAAGTTCTACCGATCAGAGGTGCAGAAGCATCCGGCTGTTGCCCAAGGTGTTCGGCTTCACTCGTTCGAGACCGAGGAACTCGGCGACACCCTCGTCATAGGAACGCAGCAGCTCGCTGTAGACATCCATGTCGACAGGCGTCTCGCCGATCTCCACGAACCCGTGCTTCGCGAAGAAGTCGACTTCGAAGGTCAGGCAGAAAACCCGGCGGACACCGAGCCAGCGCGCGGTATGCAACAGCTTGTCGAGTACCTGGTGGCCCACTCCGGTGCCCTTGACCCGGTGATCGACGGCGAGAGTTCGCACTTCGGCGAGGTCCTCCCACATCACATGGAGTGCGCCGCATCCGACGACCCTGGCGTCCTGGTCGCGTTCCGCGACCCAGAACTCCTGGATGTCCTCGTAAAGGGTGACCGTCGCTTTGTCCAGGAGGATGCCGTCGGTCACGTAGCCGTCCAGCAGCCGACGGACCTCGCCCACATCGCTGGTCCTGGCACGGCGGACGGTGATGGCGGGCTTTTCGACCGCCGAGTCGGTTTCGCCTTCGGTTTCCGACTGGCTTTGCGTCAGGTCTGCAGACATGGCCCGACGCTATCGTCCGCCGCCCTCCGCCGTGTCATCGACCGGAACATCGGCGTGAACGTCCGCCGGACCGTCGGTCGCGGTCTCTGCGCCGGGGCCTTCCGCGGTGTCCGCCGTGCCGCCACCGGCGGCCGCCGCGGCCCCGGGATCGGTCGGCAGTGCCGCCACGCCACCCGGACCTGGGGAAATGATCCGCACGGCGTCATTGAGGGCTTCCCGCTGTTCCGCGGACATCATGCCGAAGAAGGCGACCAGTGCGGCGGCCGGGTTGTCGCTCCGCGACCAGGCTTCGTTCATCAGTGCGGCCGAGTACGCGGCACGCGTGGAGACCGCCGTATATCGATAGGCACGGCCGTCGACTTCTCTGCGGACCCACCCCTTCTGGTGAAGGTTGTCCATAACCGTCATGACGGTGGTGTAAGCGATCGAGCGTTCCCGCTGAAGGTCTTCCAGCACTTCTCGCACGGTGACGGGTCGGTTCCATTGCCAGACGCGCGTCATCACGGCGTCTTCCAGCTCTCCCAATTGGCGGGGCACACGGTCACCTTAATGCCAGATGCCCGAAATGCGTAGTTATTTTCTCCGGAGCCCCCGAGCGAGACCCGAGCCCTCCGAGAAGGGAAGAGAACCCGGGGACCCGGAAGGTACGGAAAAAAGAGCGCGGGGCCCGATGCGGGCCGTGCGCTCTTCGGGGTGCGCCGGGTAGTGCGGGTGCCATGGGGGGCGCGAATTAAGCGCCGCGCGCCGGCAGTGGGCGCCGATAACCGTCCGGGTGGTCGGTTGTTCCGGTTGTGCGTGCCGGCCGTACGGGCGGAAGAACCGAAGACGGCCGGACTCCACAACCGCCTCGGGCGCCGGAGAATCCGGCGCGGGGCACCCGGACACGGCGGAAATCAGGAGCGGGACACCCGGACGGGAGTGGATACAGTCACCGGCATGGGCCGGAATGGGGGCCTCGCACCTAAAGCGCGCACCGACGGCGCATACGCACGCCGGGAAGGCGGGTAGCGACGTCGCGCGCGGGCGCCGGCTCAGGCCGTCGGCAGCGCGAAACCGGCACCGGAACCGGTACCGGAATGCGTCGCCCGGACAGCCCGGACGTCCCGGGCAAGGCGCGGATCAGGCGTTCAGGCGCTTTCGGCGGCCGGGGTCTGGCGCGCGGCCTCGGCACGGGCGAGGGCGGCGTCCACGGCCGCGTCCTCCTTGCCCTTGTTCGGCCCACCCTGGCTTTTCACCATCGTCACCACGAGACCGATGAAGAATGCGGCCATCACGACGGGCGGAACAAGCGCGGCTACGTAGTCCATGACGTCCAGAGTAGCGAGGCCGGTACGGCGGTCCGAGGCACCCTCCCCGGCGGGTCGGGCCGGACCGCCGTACGCGCGCAGAACGGACGGGCGGCTCAGCCCGCCGCGCGTTGCTCCTCGGGCGGCGGCGCCGGGCGGCGGCGCGGCGGGAAGACCTCGGACGGCTTGGGCATCGGGCGGTCGCCCGGCGCCTGCGGCCTGGACGGTGCGGCCGGACCCGCCGGGCGCTGGGGCTCCGCCGCCGCGCGGCCGCCCGGCAGGGCCAGCAGCCGGCTGCGGGGGCCCGGGGCGGCGAGGACCGCGGTACGGCCCGCCAGGCGGGCCCGTACCGAGCCTTCGGCGAGCACCTGGCAGCGCTCCAGGAGCGCTGCCGCGACCGGTCTGCCGCGCAGCGCCCGCAGGGCCGCGAGATCGTCCGGCCGGGGGTCGTAACCGGCGGCCAGAGCGTCCTGGAGGAGCTCCAGGTAGCCGCTGACGGAGCCGGGCAGGGCGGCACGGTAGCGGGCGAGGTCGGCCAGCAGGAACGCGCGGAGCCGGCCCGCCTCACCGACCGCGTCGTCCACCGCTCCCGCGAGCCGCAGGCAGTCCTGGACATCCTCGTCGGGCAAGGGCATGGGGTGGAGGGCAACGGCGAGAGCGCGTCGGAGTACCCGCAGCTCGTCCGCACCGAACGCCATGCCGCCTCGTGATCCGTAGGGCGTGGGCATGGCGCGACAGTACGTGCTAAAGGGACAAAATCCTCTTAACTGGTCACATGTGGCGCGGCGCGTTCCGGTGCGGCCGGGCCGCTGTGCTGAGGCGTCGTCGCAGGTGCGCCAGGGTGCACGGCCGCGACGACGCCGCACGGCTACATCCGCGAGACGTTCCGCTCGTAGACCAGGCGGAGCCCGATGAGGGTCAGCCAGGGCTCGTGTTCGTCGATGACGGAGGCCTCGCCCAACACCATTGGCGCAAGGCCCCCGGTCGCGATGACGGTCACGTCGTCGGGGTCGTCCGCCAGCTCGCGCTTCATCCGCGCGACCACGCCGTCGACCTGGCCCGCGAAGCCGTACACGATGCCCGCCTGCATGGCCTCGACGGTGTTCTTCCCGATGACGCTGCGCGGGCGGGCCAGCTCGATCTTGCGGAGCTGGGCACCCTTCACGCCGAGCGCCTCGACCGAGATCTCGATGCCCGGGGCGATGACGCCGCCGGTGTACTCGCCGCGTGCGGAGACCGCGTCGAAGGTGGTGGCGGTACCGAAGTCGACGACGATCGCCGGACCTCCGTACAGCTCGACCGCCGCGACCGCGTTGATGATGCGGTCGGCGCCGACCTCCTTGGGGTTGTCCATCAGGATCGGAACGCCGGTCTTGATGCCGGGCTCCACGAGGACGGCGGGCACGTCGCCGTAGTAGCGGCGGGTCACCTCGCGCAGCTCGTGCAGGACGGCGGGGACCGTGGAGCAGATCGCGATGCCCTCGATGCCGTCGCCCAGCTCCACGCCGAGCAGCGGGTGCATGCCCATCAGCCCCTGGAGAAGCACGGCCAGTTCGTCGGCGGTGCGGCGGGAGTCGGTGGAGATCCGCCAGTGTTCGACGATCTCCTCGCCGTCGAAGAGACCGAGGACGGTGTGGGTGTTGCCGACGTCGATGGTGAGCAGCATCAGGCGTCGGCCTCGCCGGTGGCGGGGACCTCGCGGAAGTCCAGGCCGATGTCGAGAATGGGCGAGGAGTGGGTGAGCGCGCCGACGGCGAGGTAGTCGACGCCCGCGTCGGCGTAGGCGCGGGCGGTGTCCAGGGTGAGCCGGCCGGAGGACTCCAGCACCGCGCGCCCGCCGACGAGCGCGACGGCCTCCTCGGTCTCGCCGGGGGTGAAGTTGTCCAGCAGGATCAGGTCGGCGCCGGCCTCCAGCACCTCGCGGACCTGCTGGAGGGTGTCGACCTCCACCTCGATGGCGAGCTCGGGGAACTCCTCGCGGACCCGCTTGAACGCCTCGGCGACGCCGCCGGCCGCGATCACGTGGTTGTCCTTCACGAGGGCCGCGTCGGAGAGCGACATCCGGTGGTTGACTCCGCCGCCGCAGCGGACCGCGTACTTCTCCAGCGCGCGCAGCCCCGGGGTGGTCTTGCGGGTGTCGCGGACCTGGGCCTTCGTCCCCTCCAGGACGTCGGCCCACGCGCGGGTGGCGGTGGCGATTCCGGAGAGGCGGCAGAGCAGGTTGAGGGCGCCGCGCTCGCCGGTGAGCAGGTCGCGGGTGCGGGTGGTGACCGTCAGCAGCTTCTGTCCGGCGACGACGCGCTCGCCGTCCTCGACGTGGCGCTCGACCTCGAAGTCCTCGGTGCAGACGATGGAGAGCACGGCCTCCGCGACGCGCAGGCCCGCGACGACACCGGCCTCGCGGGCGGTGAAGTCACCGGTGGCGACGGCGTCCTCGGGGACGGTCGCCACGGTGGTGACGTCCACCCCGCCGTCGAGGTCCTCCTCGATCGCGACGTGCGCCACGTCCTCCACCTGGACGGGGTCGAGTCCGGCCTCGGCCAGCAGCGCGGCGAGGGAGGGGTCGAGCCCGCACTCCAGGGCGTCCGGGTCGTAGTCGTCCGAGGCGCAGCCGCAGTCGTCGCCGCAGCCGCCCGCGGACGCTGCGGGGGCCCCGATGTGGATCAGCGGGACGTCCACCGGTGTCGGGCGGTTCTCTTCGGGCGTGCTCACGGTTGCGGCTCCTCGGTGGCGTCTGGCGGTGCGGTGGCGGTGATGGTGCGGGGATGCGGGTCGGGCTGGTGCGGTCGGGCCGTGCGGTCGCCCGGCCGGTCCTACGGGCGTACGGGGTCGAAGTCGGCGCCCGGGGTGCGGCGCACGGAGAGCGTCCGGTCCTCGCCGACACGTACGACGAGGTGGGCGCGCCAGTCCGTGTCGTCGCGCTCGGGGTGGTCCTCGCGCCAGTGGCAGCCGCGGGTCTCGTCGCGCGCGCTCGCGGCGGCGACCAGGACCCGGGAGACCAGCAGGAGGTTGGTGGTCTCCCAGGCGTCGACCCCCGGCACGGCGGCCTTCCCGGCGATCTCCCCGGGCTCGGTGGCGCCGGCGTGCAGCGCCTCCAGCTCCCGGGCGGCGGCGGCCAGGCTCTCGGCGGAGCGGAGCACCCCGGCGCCCCGGGTCATGGCGCGCTGGATCGCCGTGCGGGCCTCGGGGGCCAGCAGCGCGACGCGCGGGCCGCCCTCGGGGCGGACCGCCTCGGTACGGGCGGGGCGGCGCTCGGCGATGTCGGCCGCGATGCGCTCGGCGAAGACGAGCCCCTCCAGCAGCGAGTTGGAGGCGAGACGGTTGGCGCCGTGCACTCCGGTGCAGGCGGTCTCCCCGCAGGCGTACAGACCGGGCACGGTGGTGCGTCCGCGCAGGTCGGTACGGACGCCGCCGGACGCGTAGTGGGCGGCGGGCGCGACCGGGATCGGCTCGGTGACCGGGTCGATGCCGTGCTCGCGGCAGGCGGCCAGGATCGTCGGGAAGCGGTTCTCCCACATCTCGGCGCCGAAGTGCCGGGCGTCGAGGTACATGTGCTCGGTGCCCCGCAGCTGCATCTGGCGGGTGATGGCCTTGGCGACGATGTCGCGCGGGGCGAGCTCCGCCAGCTCGTGCTGCCCGGTCATGAAGCGCGTGCCGGAGGCGTCCACGAGGTACGCGCCCTCGCCGCGCACCGCTTCCGAGACCAGCGGCTGCTGGCCCTCGGAGTCGGCGCCCAGGAAGAGGACCGTGGGGTGGAACTGGACGAACTCCAGGTCCGAGATCTCGGCTCCGGCCCGCAGCGCGAGCGCCACGCCGTCGCCGGTGGAGACCGGCGGGTTGGTGGTGGCGGAGAAGACCTGGCCCATGCCGCCGGTGGCGAGCACCACCGAGGGGGCGTGGACCGCGCCGACCCCGTCGTGCTGGCCCTCGCCCATGACGTGCAGGCTGACGCCGGCCGTACGGCCCTCGGCGTCGGTGAGCAGGTCCAGGACCAGGGCGTTCTCGATGGTGTGCAGCGCCCGGGTGCGTACCGCCTCCACCAGGGCGCGGGAGACCTCGGCGCCGGTGGCGTCGCCGCCCGCGTGCACGATCCGGTTCCGGTGGTGGCCGCCCTCGCGGGTGAGGGCGACGTCGCCGCTCCCGTCGGTGTCGAAGCGCGCCCCGGTCTCGATGAGCCGGCGTACGGCGCCGGGGCCCTCGGTGACCAGGGTGCGCACGGCAGGCTCGTCGCAGAGCCCCACACCGGCCACCAGGGTGTCGTCGAGGTGCTGTCCGGGGGTGTCGCCCTCGCCGAGCGCGGCGGCGATGCCGCCCTGGGCCCAGCGGGTGGAGCCGTCGTCCAGGCGGGCCTTGGTGACGACCACGGTGTCGAGTCCGGCGGCGACGCAGCGCAGGGCGGTGGTGAGCCCGGCCACGCCGGAGCCGACGACCACCACGTCGGCGTCGATGGACCAGCCGGGTTCGGGGGCTGTCAGCCGTATTCCGGTCACGAGAGTGCTCCGAGGTTCAGGGGGATGTTGTCGATCAGACGGGTGTCGCCGACCCGCGCGGCGACGAGGAGGACGGCCTCGCCGCCGTCCCGGTCGTCGGGGACCTCGGTGAAGTCGGCCGGGTCCACCAGGGCGAGGTAGTCGAGCACGAGCGGCTCCGCCGCCCCCGCGGCGTCCTCCAGGACGGTACGCGCGGCGGCCCGGACGGCCTCGGCGGTGCTGCCGTGCGGGGCGAGCGCCACGGCCTGGGCGTCGGCGGCGAGGCGGGACTCGCCGAGCGCGTTGAGCCCGGCGGCCCGGTCGGTGCCGGTGTGCGCGGGACCGTCACGGCCGTCGCGCACCCCTGCGCCGGTCGCCAGGGCGCGCTCGCGCAGCGCGTGCTGGGCGGCGAGCCGGTCGCGGGCGGCGAACAGGGCTGCGGAGAGGGCGAGGGCGGTGTGCCGCTGGGCCGGTGACAGGAACCGGTTGCGGCTGGAGAGCGCGAGACCGTCGGCGTCCCGGACGGTGGGGACGGCGGTGATCTCGATGCCGAAGTCAAGATCGCGGACCATCCGGCGGACGAGCGCGAGCTGCTGGGCGTCCTTCTGCCCGAAGAGCGCCTCGTCCGGGCGGGTCAGATGGAGGAGCTTGGCGACGACGGTGAGCATCCCGTCGAAGTGCCCGGGGCGCGAGGCGCCTTCGAGGCGCTCGCCCATCGGTCCGGCGCAGATGCGGACCTGCGGGTCGCCGCCCGGGTACACCTCCTCGGCCGAGGGGGCGAAGACCACGTCCGCGCCGGCCGCCGAGGCCACCGCGAGGTCGGCCTCCAGGGTGCGCGGGTAGCGGTCCAGGTCGGCGGCCTCGCCGAACTGCAGCGGGTTCACGAAGACGGTGACCACGACCTGGCCGTCCGGTCCGGCGGCCTCGCGCGCGGCCCGGATCAGGGTGCCGTGGCCGTCGTGCAGCGCGCCCATCGTCATGACGACCGCGCGCCGGGAGCCGGCCGGGCGGGGCAGCGCCCGGAGCGCTTCGGCCGAGTGCAGCAGGACGGCGGCGGCGCCCTGGGCACGGGTGGGTGTGGCGGTCATCGGGGTTCTCCCGGCTCTTCGTCGTCGGTGGGTGCGGAGCCGGCCGGGCGGCCGGTGGAGCGTGTGCCGTCCGCGAGGACGCCGAGGAGGTCCTCGGCCGACTCCGGCTTGAGCAGACCGTGCGCGAGCGCCCGGTCGGCGGTGGCGCGGGCCATCGCGAGGTACCCGGCGACCATCTGCGGGGCGTGCGCGCGCAGCTCGCCGACGTGCGCGGCGACCGTGCCCGCGTCGCCGCGCGCCACCGGGCCGGTGAGGGCCGCGTCGCCGGAGCGCAGGGCGTTGTCGAGCGCGGCGCCGAGGAGCGGGCCGAGCATCCGGTCGGGGGCCGTGACCCCCGCCTTGGCCAGCAGCTCCATCGCCTCGGCGACCAGGGTGACCAGGTGGTTCGCGCCGAGGGCGAGCGCCGCGTGGTAGAGCGGGCGGGCCTCCTCCTCGATCCACTCGGGCTCGCCGCCCATCTCGATGACGAGGGCCTCGGCGGCGAGCCGCAGCTCCTCGGGCGCGGTGACGCCGAAGGAGCAGCCGGCCAGGCGCTGGACGTCCACGGGCGTGCCGGTGAAGGTCATCGCGGGGTGGATGGCGAGCGGCAGTGCTCCGGCGCGCAGCGCGGGGTCCAGCACCCGGGTGCCGTACCGGCCCGAGGTGTGGACGAGGAGCTGGCCGGGCCGGACGGCGCCGGTGTCGGCGAGCCCTTGGACCAGGCCGGGCAGGGTGTCGTCGGGGACGGTGAGCAGCACCAGGTCGGCGCGGGCGAGGACCTCGGCGGGCGTCACCAGCGGCACGTCGGGCAGCAGGGCGGCGGCCCGGCGGCGGGAGGCTTCGGAGACACCGGAGACGGCGACCGGGCGGTGCCCGGCGAGCTGGAGCGAGGCGGCGAGGGCGGGGCCGACACGGCCCGCTCCGACGACGCCCACGGTGAGGCGGGCGGGACGGTTCCGGGCGTCGAGGGGGTCTGTCGGGTCTCTCGGGGATGTCGTGTTCACGCGGCTATGGCCTTCCGTTCCAGTCCGCGGGGGGTACCGGACGATTCCTCTGCATGCTACGCCAGCGCCCTGCCCCGGCTCCGCTCTGCCCACAGCCTGTGGGTAACTCCCGGCCGCTCCGGAACCGCCCCGCGTCCGGGCAGCCCCGGGTGGGCGGCCCCGGTGGCGCGGACGATGATGTTCGCATGTCAGCAACGGACGAAGAGAAGACGCGGCGACGCAGGCTGACCGCCTGGCGGGCCTCGCACCGCGTCCTGGCGCGCACGTCCTCGGACGGCACGCTCGGCGATCAGCTGGCCGCGCTCGCCGCGGCGGCGGGATCGGTGTACGGCACGGACGAGCCGGTCGACCAGTACGGCAACGGGGTCGTCGCGGAGGTGGAGAAGCGGGTGGCCGGGCTGCTGGGCATGGAGGCGGCCGCCTTCTTCCCCACCGGCACGATGGCCCAGCAGGTCGCGCTGCGGTGCTGGGCGGCGCGTACCGGCAACGCCACCGTGGCCCTGCACCCCCTCGCCCATCCCGAGGTGCACGAGGAGGGTGCGCTCGGCGCGGTGAGCGGGCTGCGCACGGTGTACCCGACGGACGCGCCCCGGCTGCCCACGGCCGAGGAGGTCGCCGACTTCCCCGAACCGTTCGGCACCCTGATGCTGGAGCTGCCGCTGCGGGACGCCGGCTTCACCCTGCCGACCTGGGAGGAGCTGACCGAGGTCGTCGGGGCGGCCCGGGAGCGGGACGCGGTGGTGCACCTGGACGGGGCCCGCCTCTGGGAGTGCGTCCCGCACTTCGGGCACGGTCTCGCGGAGATCGCGGGCCTCGCCGACAGCGTCTACGTCTCCTTCTACAAGTCGCTCGGCGGCATGTCCGGGGCGGTCCTGGCCGGTCCCCGGACGCTGATCGAAGAGGCCCGTTCCTGGCGCCACCGCTACGGCGGCCAGCTCTTCCAGCAGTACCCGGCCGCACTCTCCGCGCTCGTCGGCCTGGAGCGGGAGCTGCCCCGGCTGCCGGAGTACGTGGACCACGCCCGGACGGTCGCCGGTGCGCTGGCCGAAGCGTTCGAGGAGTCGGCGGTGCCGTGGTTCCGGGTGCGCCCCGAGCCGCCGCACACCCACCAGTTCCAGGTCTGGCTGCCGTACTCCACCGAGCTGCTGGACGATGCCTCGCTGCGCCAGGCCGAGGAGACGGGCGTGACGCTCTTCCGCCGCTGGTTCACGGGCGCCCGGCTGCCGCCCGGGGTCTCGTACACCGAGGTCACCGTGAGCGCGGCGGGGCTGGAGTGGACGGCCGAGGACGTACGGGACGCGGTGCGCGAGTTCGTCGCCCGGCTGGCCTGAGCCCCGGGGGCACCGCGGGCCCCGGGCGCGGACCGGGCACCCCGGGGCGGTTTCGGTGTCCCGGGCGCGGTCCGGGCACCCCGGCGCGGTTTCGGTGTCCCGGGCGCGGTCCGGGTTCCCCGGGGCGCGGGGTACCCGTCCGGGGAACCCGTCTCACCACCGGGGCCAGGCCTCGGCCCGCTTCCGGGCGAGGATCTCGCGGCGGGCGCGGACCCGGCCCATGAGATCGCGCAGGATCTCACCGTCGTGGGTGCCGGGCAGGGGCGGCGGGCGTACGCCGTCACGGGCCGCACGCCAGGTGTCGTACATCTGCTGCTGTATCGCGTCCATGGCTTCAGCCTGCGCGGGCCCGCCCGCCCCCGCGCGCCGATTGACGTCTCCCGTCAAGCGATGTGCGCGCGGGGGCGGGCACCCCGCACCATGGTCGGGTGAGCGTGACCATCGACATCTCCGGGCTGCCCGCCGACGCCATCGTTTTCGAGACCTCGCCCCTGGCCGAGCTGGGGATGGCCCTGCACGCGCTCTCGGAGCCGGGGCACCACCCGGGGCTGCACGGCTGGGTCACCGCGACCGCCGCCGCGCTACCGCCGGACCTCGCCGACCGGCTGCACGAGGCGGAGTTCCTCTGGCGGAACACCTTCTCCGACATCTTCCTGCCGTTCGCGGGCGTCGCGGGCGGCGAGAGGCGGGCCGGCGCCACCCTCGCCGAGGACCTGGACACCCTGGACCGGCTGGACGAGGAACGGTTCGTCTCGGCCGCGCTGGAGTTCACCTCCTGCACCTTCTACGGCCCGGGCACCTCCTCCCCGCTGACGGACGAGGTGACGCGCGAGCGGGCCCGTGACATGGCCGCCGCCCGCGGCCCCCGCCAGACGGACTTCACCGAGCGGCTGCTGGCCGACCCCGGCTCGGTGCGCGCCTGGCTCCGCCGCCTCTTCGAGGACTGCGAGGCGGCCTTCTTCGCCGACACCTGGAACCGGGCGCGCGTCCCGCTGGTCGCCGACGCCCGGCACAAGACGGAGGTGCTCCGCCGCAAGGGCCTCGGCGAGGCGGTCGGCGCGGTCTCGGCGGCGCTCTCGCTGAGCGAGGACGGCGACCGGATCGTGGTCGACAAGCTGAACGCGGCCCGCACGACCGCGACCGGCCCCGGGGTGAAGCCGGGCATCACGCTCGTCCCCACCGGTTTCGGCTGGCCGCACCTGATGATCGGGCACGCTCCCGGCTGGCGGCCGGTGATCCTCTATCCGGTGCACCGGCCCGAGCTGCCCTCGCCCGCCTCGGTGGAGTTCGTCCGGCTGCGCCTGGAGGCACTGGCCCATCCGCTGCGGCTGCGGCTCTGCCGCAACCTGGCGCGCTCCCCGCACACCACCGGCGAGCTGGCCGACGCGCACGGCATCACGTCCCCGGAGGTCTCCCGGCACCTGTCGGTGCTGAAGAAGGCGGGCCTGGTCACCACGCGACGGCGCGGCCGGTACGTACTGCACCAGCTGGACCTGACGGTCGTCGCCCGGCTCGGCACCGATTTCCTGGAAGGCGTGCTGCGGTGACCGCGAGGCGTGCCGGGGTGGCAGGAAGGCGTGGCGCGGCGGGCGAGGTCCTCCGGGTCAGCGGGCGCCGCCCGCTCTGACCAGCCCCGACTCGTAGGCCATGACGACGACCTGGACCCGGTCGCGGAGCCCGAGCTTGGTGAGGATGCGGCCGACGTGCGTCTTCACGGTGGCCTCCGAGAGCACCAGCCGGCCCGCGATCTCGCCGTTCGACAGCCCCTGCGCGACCAGCAGCATCACCTCGCGCTCCCGCTCGGTGAGCCGCTCGACGCGCTTGTCGCCGGGCTCGGAGGCGGTGCTCGGCAGCATCGGGGAGAACCGGTCCAGCAGCCGCCGGGTGGTGGACGGCGCGACGACGGCGTCCCCGCTGTGCACCGAGCGGATCGCGTTCAGCAGCTCCCCGGGCGGCACGTCCTTGAGCATGAAGCCGCTGGCTCCGGCCTTGAGGCCGGTGAAGGCGTACTCGTCCAGGTCGAAGGTGGTCAGGATGAGGACCTTCGGCGGGTTCTCCTGCGCGCAGATGCGGCGCGTCGCCTCCACCCCGTCCAGCCTGGGCATGCGGACGTCCATCAGGACGACGTCCACGGCAGTGGCGCGGAGCACCTCGATGGCCTCGGCGCCGTCGCCCGCCTCGGCGACCACCTCCATGTCCGGCTGTGCGGCGAGCACCATCCGGAAGCCGGTGCGCAGTAGCGCCTGGTCGTCGACGAGCATCACGCGGATGGCTGCCATGGGTCGGGGGTCCTGTCCGGTAGGAGGTGCGAGGTAGGGGGTCACGCGGCCGGCTTCAGCGGGAGCAGCGCGCTGATCCGGAAGCCGCCGCCGGGGCGCGGTCCGGCGTCGAGGGTGCCGCCGACCATGCCGACCCGTTCCCGCATGCCGATCATGCCGTGGCCCGCGCCGTCCGCCCCGCCGTCCTCGTACAGCTCGTGCGGGGCGCCGCGTCCGTCGTCCTCCACGAGCAGTCCGAGACCGTCGTCGAAGTAGACCAGCCGCACGCTGGCCCCGGCGTCGGGGCCGCCGTGCTTGCGGGTGTTGGTGAGCGCCTCCTGCACGATGCGGTACGCGGTCAGCTCCACGCCGCTGGGCAGCGGGCGCGGGGTTCCCTCGACGGTGAAGTCCACCGCGAGGCCCGCCTTGCGGACCTGGGCGACGAGCTCGTCGATCTGCTCGACGTCGGGCTGGGGGACGTACTCGCGGCTCGCCTCGGAGTCGCCGGTGCGCAGCACGCCGAGCAGTCGGCGCATCTCGGCGAGGGCCTGCCGGCCGGTGGTGGAGATGGTCTCCAGGGCCTGGCGGGCCTGATCCGGTGCCGCGTCCATGACATAGGCGGCGCCATCGGCCTGGACCACCATCACGGAGACGTTGTGGGCGACGACGTCGTGGAGTTCGCGGGCGATCCTGGCGCGCTCGGCGGCGACGGCGACCTTGGACTGGGCCTCGCGTTCGCGTTCCAGCCGGGCGGCCCGCTCCTCCAGCGCCCGGAAGTACGCCCGCCGGGTCCGCAGGGAGTCGCCGAGCACCCAGGCGAGTACGAACGGCACGGTCAGCACGACCACCACGAAGGCCTGCTGGACCCAGCCGCCTTCCTCCTCCGGCCAGCGCGCCTGCGAGATCCCGGCGGCGAGCAGGCCGCAGCCCAGCGCCAGCCGGGACGCCCAGCGCCTCCCGGCGGCGGCGACGGTGTAGATGATCACCAGCAGGGCGAAGTCGGCGATTCCCGTCTCGACACCGAGCGCCAGCTGGGCGATCCCGATGCCGAGGGCGAGCAGCAGCATCCGCTCCGGCTGCCGGCGGCGCAGCGCCACCACGGCGCAGAGCCCCAGGATGACCGGCACCGTGCAGACCCGCTCCCGCAGACCCGCCGGGGGCTCGGCCACGAAGGCCGCTCCGGAGAGCCCGAGGAGGACGACGGCCCAGAAGCAGTCGACGCCCGTCGGGTGTCTGCGGAGGAAATCGTAGAGGCGCTGCACCCTGCCAGCGTAGGGAAGGGCGCGGGTGCCCGGGTCAACCGGAGGGCCGATCCGCTCCCGCGGCCCGTACTCCCCAAGGTGGAGAGATGCCGGAGACTTGCCCCGTGACGGACGAATGGCTCGGATGGGGTGCGGCGGCGCGGGCCGCGCTGTACGGCGACGGCGGCTTCTACCGGAGGCCGGAGGGGCCGGCCGGCCACTTCCGCACGTCGGTGCACGCCTCCCCGCTCTTCGCCGCGGCGGTGGCCCGGCTGCTGGCGGACACGGCGGCGGAGCTGGGCACGGACACCGTCGCCCTGGTCGACGTGGGCGCGGGGCGCGGGGAGCTGGCCGCCGGGGTGCTGGCCGCCGCCCCGGCGGGGCTGAAGATCACCGCGTACGCCGTCGAAGTGGCGGACCGTCCGCCGGGCCTGGATCACCGGATCGAGTGGTGCGCGCGGTCGCCCCGGGGCGTCACCGGGCTGCTGTTCGCCAACGAGTGGCTGGACAACGTGCCGCTGGACGTCGTGGAGGTGGACGCGCACGGCACCGCCCGGTACGTCCTGGTCCGGGCCTCGGACGGCGCCGAGCGGCTGGGGGACCCGGTGGCCGGCGCGGACGCGCGGTGGCTGGAGCGCTGGTGGTCGCCGGGCGCCCCCGGCGACCGGGCCGAGATCGGGCTGCCCCGCGATCTGGCATGGGCCGAGGCGGTCGGCTCGCTGGCGGCGGGGTGCGCGGTGGCCGCGGACTACGCGCACGTACGCGGCGCCCGGCCGCCGTTCGGGACCCTGACCGGCTTCCGGGCCGGCCGCGAGGTGGACCCGGTGCCGGACGGTTCGTGCGACCTGACCGCCCATGTCGCCCTCGACGCCTGCGCCGCCGCCGGGGCGCCTCCCGGCGGCCCGGAGCCCGAACTCCTCGACCAGCGCACCGCGCTGGGCCGGCTCGGCGTCGGCGGCGGCCGGCCGCCGCTGGCGATGGCCTCCACCGACCCCGCCGGCTACGTCCGGGCGCTCGCGTCGGCGGGCGAAGCGGCCGAACTCACCGCGCGCGGCGGGCTCGGCGACTTCGGGTGGCTGGTGCAGCGGGTGGGGTGAGCGGGACCGCCCGTCCGCGCGCAGGGAATACTGGGCCGCATGACGGAGACGACGGTCGGCATCGGTGGCGCGGCGGAGAGCACCGACATGGTGCTCAACATCGGTCCGCAGCACCCCTCCACGCACGGTGTGCTCCGGCTGCGGCTGGTCCTGGACGGCGAGCGCGTCCTGAGCGCCGAGCCGGTCATCGGCTACATGCACCGGGGCGCCGAGAAGCTCTTCGAGGCCCGCGACTACCGGCAGATCGTGATGCTCGCCAACCGCCACGACTGGCTGTCGGCGTTCTCCAACGAACTCGGTGTGGTGATGGCCGTCGAGCGGATGCTCGGCATGGAGGTCCCCGAACGCGCCGTCTGGACGCGGACCCTGCTCGCAGAGCTGAACCGGGTCCTCAACCACCTGATGTTCCTCGGGTCGTACCCCCTCGAACTCGGCGGCATCACGCCGATGTTCTACGCGTTCCGCGAGCGCGAGGAGCTCCAGGCCGTGATGGAGGAGGTCTCCGGCGGCCGGATGCACTACATGTTCAACCGGGTCGGCGGCCTGAAGGAGGACCTCCCGGCGGGCTGGCTCGGCCGGGCGCGGGACGCCGTGGCCTCGGTGCGCTCCCGGATGGACGTGTACGAGGACCTGGTGCTCGGCAACGAGATCTTCCGGGGCCGTACCCGTGACGTCGGGGTGCTGACCGCCGGGGCGGTGCACGCGTACGGGGTGTCCGGGCCGATCGCCCGCGCCTCGGGCGTCGACTTCGACCTGCGGCGCGACGACCCGTACCTCGCGTACGGGGAGCTGGCGGACGTACTGAAGGTGGTCACCCGGACCGAGGGCGACTGCCTGGCCCGGTTCGAGTGCCTGCTGGAGCAGACGGTCAACGCGCTGGAGCTCGCGGACGCCTGCCTGGACCGGATGGACACGCTGGCACCCGGGCCGGTCAACCAGCGGCTGCCCAAGGTGCTCAAGGCCCCCGAGGGCCACACCTACGCCTGGACCGAGAACCCGCTCGGCATCAACGGCTACTACCTCGTGTCCAAGGGCGAGAAGACGCCGTACCGGCTGAAGCTCCGCTCCGCCTCGTTCAACAACATCCAGGCGCTGACGGAACTGCTGCCGGGCACCCTGGTCGCCGACATGGTCGCGATCCTGGGCTCGCTCTTCTTCGTCGTCGGGGACATCGACAAGTAAGGGCTGTCCCGGACGGGCACCCCGTCAGGAAGCCGCGCCCCGCAGGCCTGAGGGGCCGGGGCGGTGCTGGGCGTCCGGCTGGGTGAGGTCGATGACCTTGCCCACCGCGCGCGGATCGCCGGCGTGGCTGCGGTGGACGGCCAGTGCCTCTTCCCCCACCACGTCCGCGAGGTCCTCCTCCTGCACGGGCCGGGGCGACTGCCGGCGCCCGTCCGGGCCGGGACCCGCACCGCCGGGCGCCGGGGCGCCCTCGATCTGGCTGCCGAAGAAGTCGAAGCCGCCCTGCGGCACCTGCGCCCGGCGAGGCGCGGTGTACGGCACGACGGCGGAGGCCGCCGGGACCGTACGGGCCACCCTGGCCGGTACCGAGGCCGGGGCGGCCGCACGGGGTGCGGGCAGCGCGGGCCGCGGGCCGGTCCGCCGGGGGGCGAAGTCGGCGGGGTGAGTGCCGTCGCCGCTGGTGCCGTTGGTCCGGTGGTCGTCGAACCGGCCGCCGAGGTCCGCGTGGCCGCCGCCCGCGCGGTCGCCGTACTCACCGGCCGCCGCGTGACGGCCCTTCGGTCCGTCCGCCTCCGCGGCCGACTCCCGGGCGCGCTCGGCGAGATCCCGCTGCCGGGCCTGCTCGGCGGTCCGCCGGGCCTGCTGGAGCGCGGCGTTGCGGGGCAGGTCGCGCAGGGCCCGGGCGGCGGCGAGGTATGCGGAGGGGGTGGGCGTCGAGCGGGCGGGCGGCAGTGCGATCGGGGCCGCCGCCGCCTCGATGGCGAGCTGCCGGCGGCCCTCCAGCGCGCTGGCCCGCTCGGTCTCGGCGGTGGCGTACCGGCGCAGCAGACCGGCGTGTTCCCCGCGCAGTCCGGCGAGCTCCATCCGCTTGGAACGGAGCTTGGTCTCCAGCCGGGTGCGCAGTTCCCGCGCCTCCTCCAGATCCTGTTCCAGCTCCGCCACCCGCTCCTCGGCGCGCCATTCGGCGCCGGCCTGGGCGCGCTGGAGTTCCGCGACCCGCACTCCCGCCGCCCGGTCCCAGGTACGCATCAGATACGCGCCGACGAGACCGGTGGCGGCGGCCGCGGTCGCGAGCAGCCGGAGCGGAAGCGATTCCAGGGGCAGCCACGCTCCGGCGGCCAGCGCGACCGACACTCCGGCCACCGCGGAGGGCGGCAGCAGCTTGTGAAGGGGTGGCGAATGGCGATGACGTCCACGGGGCATGGCTGGAATTTACCGCGTGCGATCGGCGTACGGGAGGCCGCCCGGCAATCTGTTCCCCTGCGGTTACCTGACACCGCGTCGAACAACGCGGCCGGCGCTCTCTCGCCCCGCTTTCCGCGGGCCGGGATTCCCACGCGGAAATCCCGGCCCGCGGATAGTCCGGCGATACCCGCCGGTCAGCCGATCAGGCCCTTCGACGTCAGGTACTCCTTCGCGACGTCCGCCGGCTTGGCGCGCTCCGCGTCGACCTTGCGGTTGAGTTCCGCGAGATCCTCCGTGGTGAGAGCACCCGTGACCTTCGCCAGCAGTTCGGCGACCTCCGGCGAACCGGCGTCCTTGGCATTCACCACGGGAAGGAGGTTGTCGGCGTTCTGGAGGTGCTTGTCGTCCTCCAGGAAGACCAGGTCGTACGCGTCCAGGACGGCGTCCGTGGTGGTGGTCAGTACGAGCTGGTCCACCCCGTCCTTCACCGCCTGCTTGGCCTGCGGAGTACCGACGCCCTTGGGGTCGATGCCCGCCACGTCGATGCCGTACGTCGCCTTCAGCCCGGGGGCGCAGAAGGGCCGTACCGCGCACTCGTCGCCGGCCGCGATCTTCACCTTGATCTTCGACTTTCCAAGATCGGAAAGCGTCGTCAGCTTGTTCTTCGCGGCGAATTCCTTGGTCACCGCGAACGCATTCTGGTCGACCGCCTCTCCGGCCGGAAGGACCTTCAGTCCGAGCGGGGACGCCAGCTTCTCCAGCGCGGCGACGGTGGCCGCGACGTCACCGGAGGCGACCGGGGTCTTCTCCGCCTCCTTCGCGCCGTTCACCTTGGCGTTGAGGAATTCCGCGAGGGTCGCCGCGTATTCGGGGATGACGTCGATCTCGCCCTTCTCCAGGGAGGGTTCGTACAGCTCCCTGTTCTCCACGGTGGTGATGGAGGTTTTCCAGCCGCCGTCGCCGAGGATCTGGGAGTACAGCTCGGCGAGCACCTTCGACTCGGTGAAGGCGGCGGAGCCGATGACGAGGCTGCCCTTCTCGGCCTCCGCCGGGGCGGAGGAACCGCTCTTGCCGCTGTCCTTCTCCAGGCTGTCGCCCCCGCAGGCCGCGAGCGACCCGGCCAACGCGATCGTCCCGATGACCGCACCCGCTATGCGCGAGGTTCTGCTCATGTTCCTTCTCCGTCCACGACTGTTGTGACTCTTGAGGCTGATGGAGCTGATGAGTTGGGGGAAGTGCCGTCCGGCGCCGCTCACGCCCGGCGCCCCCGGCGCCGCAGCGGCGAGAGCAGCCGGTCGAGCGCCAGCAGCACGCCCTCCACCACCAGGGCGAGCAGGGCGACCAGGACCGCTCCCGCGAAGACCTGGGCGGTGTCGTACCGGTTGAATCCTGCGGTGATGACGCGTCCGAGCCCGCCGAGCCCGGCCATCGCCGCGATCGAGGCGGTGGCCACCACCTGCACGGCGGCGGACCGCAGCCCGGCCATGATCATGGGGTGGGCGAGCGGCAGCTCCACCCGGAGGAAGACCTGTGCCCCGGACATCCCCATACCCCGGGCGGCCTCCACCACCGCGCGGTCCACCCCGGTCATGCCGACGTAGGTGTTGGTGAGCAGCGGCGGCACCGCGAAGAGCACCAGGGCGATCACCGTCGGCAGATAACCGGAATTACGCATCGGCGTGAGCATGAACAGGGCGAGCACCGCGAAGACGGGCACCGCCCGGCCCACGTTGGAGATGTTGATGGCGAGCGCGCCGCCCCGGCCGAGGTGGCCGAGCCGGAGCCCGAGGGGCAGCGCGAGCGCGCAGGCCACCAGGAGCGCGAGCCCGCTGACGTAGAGATGTTCGGCGAGGCGGTGCGCCGCACCGTCCGGACCGGACCAGTTGGAACCCGTGACCAGCCAGGTCCAGGCGTCCGCGACCACTCCCACGGCTCAGCCCGCCTCCTTCGTCACGGCCTCGGCCACCGGCGCGGGCTCCGGCGCCGGTTCCGTCACGGGCCCCCGGGCGCCCGCCCGTACCCGGGTCCACGGCGTCAGCCACCGCTGCACACCGAGCAGCAGCAGGTCCGCCGCGACGGCGAGCAGCACGCAGAGCACCGAGGCGGCCAGCACCTGGGCCTTGAAGAGGCTCGGCAGGGCGTCCCGGATGAGGTTGCCGAGACCGCCCTTGCCGACGAGCGAGCCGACCGTGGTGAGCGCCACGGTGGACACCGAGGCGATCCGCAGACCGGCCATCAGCGCGGGCAGCGCGAGGGGGATCTCGACCTCCCAGAGAAGCCGGGCGGGGCCGTATCCCATGCCGCGCGCCGCCTCCTTGGCCTCCTCGGGCACCGCTTCCAGCCCGGCCAGGATGTTCCGTACGAGGATGGTCAGCGAGTACAGCACCAGTCCGGTGACCACCAGCGCGGCGGACAGCCCGAACACGGGCAGCAGCAGGGAGAACATCGCCAGCGAGGGCACGGTGTAGATCACCGTGGTCAGTCCGAGGACCGGCCCGGCGAAGTGCCGCCCCCGCCGGGCGAGAAGAGCCAGCGGAAAGGCGATCACCAGCCCGATCGCCACCGATACGGCGGTGATCCAGACGTGCTGGACGGTCGCGTCCGTCAACTCCTGGCCGCGGCTGCGGAGGTACTCGCCGCAGATCCAGTCGTTCGTCACCAGGCAGTTCGATCCGGCCATCCGCTCCCACCTCCCCTTCCCCCGTAACGTCCCGATTCCGGGGTACGGGCCCTTCCCGGGCCTTCCGGCGGCGGGCACGGCGGCGAGCCTATCCTCGTGCACGGACACGCACCCAGGCCGTCCCGTTCCGGCAACACGCCCGTCACACAGGGCGCGACCCCAGGGGGAATCTTGATCCGCTTCGAGAACGTCACCAAGCGGTACGACGACGGCACGACGGCCGTCGACTCGCTCTCCTTCGAGGTGGCCGAGGGCGAACTCGTCACGCTCGTGGGGCCGTCAGGATGTGGCAAGACGACCACCATGAAGATGGTGAACCGGCTGATCGAACCGACCGAGGGACGCGTGTACCTCGACGGTGAGGACATATCCGCGATCGATCCCGTCCAACTCCGGCGCCGTATCGGCTATGTGATCCAGCAAGTGGGCCTCTTCCCGCACAGGACGGTCCTGGAGAACACCGCCACCGTTCCCCATCTCCTCGGATGGAAACGCGCCAAGGCCCGGGAGCGGGCCGCGGAACTCCTGGACCTGGTCGGCCTCGACCCGTCCGTGCACGGCGACCGCTACCCCGAGCAGCTCTCCGGCGGACAGCGCCAACGCGTCGGCGTGGCACGCGCGTTGGCCGCCGACCCGCCGGTCCTGCTGATGGACGAGCCGTTCGGCGCGGTCGACCCGGTGGTCCGCGAACACCTCCAGAACGAGTTCCTGGGACTCCAGGAGCGGGTACGCAAGACCATCCTCTTCGTCACCCACGACATCGAGGAGGCCGTCCGCCTCGGCGACCGGATCGCCGTCTACGGGCAGGGCAGGATCGAGCAGTTCGACTCCCCCGCCCGGGTGCTCGGCGCCCCCGCCACCCCGTACGTCGCGGACTTCGTCGGCGCCGACCGAGGCCTGAAGCGGCTCTCGGTCACCCCCGTGGAGGAAGCCGACCTCGACCGGCCCCCGGTCGTCCGCCCCGGCGAACCGCTCCGGGACGCCACCGCCCGGATCGCCGGGGAGGGCGCCCGGTGGGCGGTGGTGCTGGACGGGGAGGACCGCCCGCTGGGCTGGCTGCCCGCCGGGACGGAGCCGTCGCCGACCCTCGGCAAGGACGCCACCGTCCGCGAGGGGCTGCGCCCCATGGACGCCCGACTCCCGCTCGGCGCCCCGCTCCGCGGGGCCCTCGCCGCGATGCTCCAGCACGACGCGGGGTGGATCGCCGTCGTGGACGACGAGGAGTCGGGCCGCTATCTCGGCGCCCTCACCCCCGGCCGGCTCCACGAGGCCCTGCGCCGCTCGGTCGGCGCCGACGCCGCCGGCCGGCCCCGGGCCCAGATCGCGCTGGAGACGGTCGCGGACGCGGGACGGCCGGCCCGCTGACCGGACGGGCCGGGGCCGGTCGGCCGCCGGCCGTGCTCCGGAGCCCGCGGGCACCGGAGCACGCGAGGCCCGCATGCCCCCGAACGAAAGGCCCTACGCTGGACGTATGAGTACGTTGCGCGGACGGGGCACGGTCGAGGGCCTGCCGGAGTGGGACCGCTGTGCGGTCATGGGTGTCGTCAACGTGACCCCCGACTCCTTCTCCGACGGAGGCCGGTGGTTCGACACCACGGCCGCGATCAAGCGCGGGCTGGCCCTGATGGCCGACGGCGCGGACCTGATCGACGTCGGCGGTGAGTCGACACGGCCCGGCGCGAGCCGGGTCGACGAGGACGAGGAGCTGCGCCGGGTGGTACCGGTCGTCCAGGGCCTGGTCGCCGAGGGCGCCGTGGTCTCCGTGGACACCATGCGGGCCCGGGTCGCCGAGCGGTCCGTCGCGGCCGGCGGTGTGCTCGTGAACGACGTCAGCGGCGGGCTGGCCGACCCGGACATGGTCCGGGTGGTCGCCGAGACCGGGGCGCCCTTCGTGGTGATGCACTGGCGCGGCTTCAGCGAGTCCATGAACGCCCGGGCGGTGTACGCGGACGTGGTCGGCGAGGTCGTCACCGAGCTGCGCGCACGCGTGGACGCCGTGGTCGCGGGCGGGGTGGCACCCGAGCGGATCGTGATCGACCCGGGCCTCGGCTTCGCCAAGGACACCGCCCAGGACCTGGCGCTCGTCGCGCACCTGGACGCGCTGCACGGTCTCGGCCGTCCGCTGCTGGTGGCCGCCTCCCGCAAGCGGTTCCTCGGGCGGACCCTGGCCGGTCCGGACGGCACCCCGCCGCCGGCCCGCGAGCGCGACGCCGCGACCGCCGCGATCTCCACGATCTCCGCCCGGGCGGGTGCCTGGGCGGTCCGGGTCCACGAGGTCCGGGCCAGCGCCGACGCCGTACGCGTGTGCCGTGCCGTCGAAGGAGCCGTGTGACCACGCCCGAGGGCTCCGACGAGAACGGCGCCCCCGGCGTCCCGGACGCGGCAGCCGACGTCGCCGCCGTCGAACGGGCGAACACCGACTTCTACGAGGCGATGGAGAGCGGCGACTACGAACGCCTCGCCGACCGCTGGCTGCCCGGGGAGGACCTCACGGTCTCCTGCGTCCACCCCGGCTGGCCGGTGCTCCGGGGGCGCGGCGACGTGCTGCGCAGCTACGCGCTCATCATGGCGAACACCGAGTACATCCAGTTCATCCTGACCGACGTCGACGTCGCCATGACCGGGGACACCGCCCTGGTCAACTGCACGGAGAACATCCTCAGCGGCGGCCCCGCCGAGGGCGACGACACCGTGGGCCCACTGGTCGGCCAGCTGGTCGTCGCGACCAACGTGTTCCGGCGCACCCCGGACGGCTGGAAGCTCTGGTCCCACCACGGGTCGCCGGTGCTGACCGAGTCCGACGAGGAACCGGAACGGGAGTCCCCGGCCTGATCCGGCGTACGGCGCGCGCCGTCGGGGATTGAGACCCCCGGACAGCGGGTATACGCGGACACCAGCGTCCGAGGGCGCGGCGGGCGCTCCTCGCGGGGCGGCCGCCGGACGTGCCCCACCTACCCGACGCCCCGCTCTGTCGGTGCCCGCGGGTAGATTCGGGAGAAGGCGTCTTCGCCGGGACGCGGTGCCGGTATGCCGGGCGCGCGGGCCCGGCACCCTCCGAAAGGAAGGTTCCCGCGCCCCGTGGACCAACAACAGCAGGAGTGATTCGCGTGGATCGTGTCGCGCTGCGCGGCCTCAAGGCCCGTGGACACCATGGCGTCTTCCCCCGGGAGCGTGAAGAGGGCCAGACCTTCATCGTGGACCTGGCCCTGAGCCTGGACACCCGGGCCGCGGCCGCCGCCGACGATCTCTCGCGGACCGTGCACTACGGCATCGTCGCGGAAGAGGTCGTCGCCATCGTCGAGGGCGAGCCCGTCGACCTGATCGAGACCCTCGCCGAACGCATCGCCCAGCAGTGCCTCAAGCACGAGGGAGTCCACGAGGTCGAGGTGGTCGTCCACAAGCCGGACGCCCCGATCACGGTCCCCTTCGACGACGTGACCATCACCATCACCCGGAGCCGAGCATGACAGCATTTTCCGCCCGCGGGCAGAGCGATCCCACGGTCCAGCCGGTGCCGGCCTCGGTCGTCCAGCAGGTGGACGACGCCGACATCACCCTCTCCAACCCCAAGCGGGCCGTGATCTCCCTCGGCTCCAACCTGGGCAACCGCCTGGAGACCCTCCAGGGCGCCATCGACGCCCTGGAGGACACCCCCGGCGTCCGGGTCAAAGCGGTCTCCCCGGTGTACGAGACGGAGCCCTGGGGCGTGGAGCCCGGCTCCCAGCCCTCGTACTTCAACGCGGTGGTCGTGGTGAAGACGACGCTGCCGCCGTCCTCGCTGCTGGAGCGCGGCCAGGCCATCGAGGAGGCCTTCGACCGGGTCCGCGAGGAGCGCTGGGGACCCCGCACCATCGACGTCGACATCGTCGCGTACGCCGACGTGGTCTCCGACGACCCGCACCTCACCCTGCCGCATCCCCGCGCCGGGGAGCGGGCCTTCGTCCTCGCGCCCTGGCACGACGTGGACCCCGAGGCCCAGCTGCCGGGCGCCGGTCCCGTCGCGGGGCTGCTGGCCGCGATCGGGCGGGACGGCGTGCTGCCCCGGGCCGACCTGGAACTCCGCCTGCCCGAGTGATCCCCCGCCCCGGGGAGCGGTGCCACGGGCCCGCGGCGGGTACGCGGGATCACGGGGCGGTCCTCAGTCGTTAGGCTCAGGGCAGACATGACCGCGGGACGGATCGCGGGCGGCGAAGGGCGGCGTGACCGGTGAAGCAACTACGGCTCCGAGTGCTGGCCGGCCTCTTCGCCGCCGCGGGCGTGCTGTCCTGGGCGGCCGCCCGCCTCTGGGATTCCCTGGGCACCCTGCCGAGCGTCCCGTTGGCCGCACCGATCGTGCTCGCGGCCATCGCCGCGGTCCTGCTGGCGACGGCCCTCTCGCTGCGCTCCCGGCTCCGCGCCCAGCGCGAGCGCCGCCCCGGGGCCAAGGGCGTCGAACCGCTGATGGCGGCGAGGGCCCTCGTCTTCGGCCAGGCCAGCGCCCTGGTGGCCGCCCTGGTCGCCGGGATGTACGGCGGCACCGCCGTGTTCCTGCTGAGCCATCTCGACCTGGCGCCACGCCGCGACCAGGCGATCTACGCCGGCGCCGCCGTGGTGGCCTCCTTCGCCGTCATCGCCGCGGCCCTCTTCCTGGAGCACGTCTGCAAGCTCCCCGAGGACCACGACGACGACAAGAGCGTGGCCGCGGCCTGAACCGGGACTCCCCCGGAGGCACACGGCCACCACACGGCCACCACGTCGTGTTTGGAAGCAGCGTCGTCCGCCCTGAGGGCGCCAGGCGGGACTTCGAAAACGGCCTGGCCACGGGCCGGCCGCCTCAGCGGGCCATGATGAGGCTCATCGCCTCGGCCCGCGTCGCCGGGTCGCGGAGCTGCCCGCGCACGGCCGAGGTGATCGTCTTCGCCCCGGGCTTGCGGATGCCCCGCATCGACATGCACATGTGCTCGCACTCGATGACGACGATGACGCCGCGCGGCTCCAGGATCTCCATCAGCGACTCGGCGACCTGCGTGGTGAGCCGCTCCTGGACCTGCGGCCGGCGGGCGTAGACGTCCACCAGGCGGGCCAGCTTGGAGAGCCCGGTGATCTTCCCCGAGGTCGCCGGGATGTACCCCACGTGCGCGACCCCCCGGAACGGCACCAGGTGGTGCTCGCAGGTGGAGAAGACCTCGATGTCCTTCACCAGGACCATCTCGTCGTGCCCCAGGTCGAACGTGGTCGTCAGGACGTCCCCGGCCTCCTGGAAGAGCCCCGCGAAGATCTCCCGGTACGCCCGCGCGACGCGCCCCGGGGTCTCCAGGAGCCCTTCACGGTCCGGGTCCTCGCCCACCGCGATCAGCAGCTCCCGTACGGCGGCCTCGGCCCGCTTCTCGTCGAACTCGCCGTACGGGCCGTTCGCGTGAGCGCCGTCCAGCGTCACCGGGTCGGTCATCTGTGCCTCGTTCCTCTGCGCGCCGGCTGCGCGGTGCCTGCGCGACCAGCAGAAAAGCCGCGCCCCCACAGGCTAAAACCTGGGGGGCGCGGCATCCATTCCGGTACGGGCGGGCGGCGGGTGAGGGCCGTCACACCTGTGCGGCAGGGAGGTCAGCTCTCCGGACGGTCCTCCGAGGAGATGTCCTTGGCCGGGGCGGCGTCCGAGGAAGCCGCCGAGCCGTTGGCAGCGGCCGAGCCGTTGGTCAGCGCGAGCTCCTTCGGCGAGAGCACCGGCGGACGCGTCGACGGGGTGCGCCGGGCCGAACCGGTCCACGCCGGACGGGCCGGACGCTTCACGAGCGGGGCGAAGATCTCCGCGATCTCCTCCTTGCCCAGGGTCTCCTTCTCCAGGAGCTGGAGGACCAGGGTGTCGAGGATGTCGCGGTTCTCGACCAGGATCTCCCACGCTTCGTTGTGGGCGGTCTCGATGAGCTTCTTGACCTCCTCGTCGACGAGCGCCGCGACCTCTTCCGAGTAGTCGCGCTGGTGGCCCATCTCGCGGCCCACGAACGGCTCGGTGTTGTCACCGCCGAACTTGATCGCGCCGAGCCGCTCGGTCATGCCGTACTGCGTCACCATCGCGCGGGCCGTGGCACTGGCCTTCTCGATGTCGTTGGCGGCACCGGTGGTCGGGTCGTGGAAGACCAGCTCCTCGGCAGCGCGCCCACCCAGCATGTACGCGAGCTGGTCGAGCATCTCGTTGCGCGTCGTGGAGTACTTGTCCTCCTCCGGGAGCACCATCGTGTAACCGAGGGCACGGCCGCGGGAGAGGATCGTGATCTTGTGCACCGGGTCCGACTGGGGGGAAGCCGCCGCTACCAGGGCGTGGCCGCCCTCGTGGTACGCGGTGATCTTCTTCTCCTTCTCGGACATGATCCGGGTCCGCTTCTGCGGGCCGGCCACGACGCGGTCGATCGCTTCGTCCAGGGTGGAGTTGTCGATCAGCTTCTTGTTGCCGCGCGCCGTGAGGAGCGCCGCTTCGTTCAGCACGTTCGCCAGGTCGGCGCCGGTGAAGCCGGGGGTACGTCGGGCGACGGCGTTCAGGTCGACGTCGTCGGTGACCGGCTTGCCCTTCTTGTGCACCTTGAGGATCTCCAGGCGCCCCATCATGTCCGGGCGGTCCACCGCGATCTGGCGGTCGAACCGGCCCGGGCGCAGCAGCGCCGGGTCGAGGATGTCCGGCCGGTTGGTCGCGGCGATCAGGATCACGCCACCCTTGACGTCGAAGCCGTCCATCTCGACGAGCAGCTGGTTGAGCGTCTGCTCGCGCTCGTCGTGACCGCCGCCCATGCCGGCACCGCGGTGGCGGCCGACGGCGTCGATCTCGTCGACGAAGACGATCGCCGGGGCGTTCGCCTTGGCCTGCTCGAAGAGGTCGCGTACCCGGGAGGCACCGACACCGACGAACATCTCGACGAAGTCGGATCCGGAGATCGAGTAGAACGGCACGCCCGCTTCGCCGGCGACGGCGCGTGCGAGCAGCGTCTTGCCCGTACCGGGCGGCCCGTAGAGCAGGACGCCCTTGGGGATCTTGGCGCCGACGGCCTGGAACTTCGCCGGCTCCTGGAGGAACTCCTTGATCTCCTGGAGCTCTTCGACGGCCTCGTCCGAGCCCGCCACGTCGGCGAACGTCGTCTTCGGCGTGTCCTTGGTGATCAGCTTGGCCTTGGACTTGCCGAACTGCATGACCTTGGAGCCGCCACCCTGCATCTGGTTCATCAGGAACAGGAAGATGACCACGATGAGGACGAAGGGCAGGAGCGACAGCAGGATCGAGAGGAACGGCGACTGCTTCGACGGCGAGACGGTGTAACCCTTCTCGATGTCACCGCTCTCGAACTTCTGCTGCAGCGTGTCGGCGAGGTCGACGCCCTGGCTGCCGATGTAGCTGGCCTGGAACTTGCTGCCGGACTCGCCCTTGAGCTTCTGGCCGTCCTTCAGCTCGACCTTGAGGATTTGTTCGTCACCGGTGGTCAGCTTGGCCGACTCCACCTGGTTCTTGCTGATCGCCTGGACCACCTTGGCGGTGTCCACCGTCTTGTAGCCGCCGGACGAGCCGACGACCTGCATCAACACGACCACGGCGAGGACGGCCAGCACGATCCACATGACCGGCCCACGGAAGTATCGCTTCACGTCCATCCATACGGAGCGAAGTCGCCCCGTCCCTCCTGCCCGTAGGTAAATGCTGCTGTGAGATTGAGACTGCTCTTCGGACCGTACCCCAGCATTGTGGCCTTCGACCGCCGGGGACGTACCGGAAACCCTTATTCGAGACCTTCAACGGCGGGAGCGCGGTAAGGGTTCCCGGCGCCGCCGTGTTCCGGGAACGGCCCCGGCCGTCGTGCGGCGGGGGCCGTGCTCCCGGAAGGACGCCAGCCTCTCAGCCGCCGTAGACGTGCGGGGCGAGGGTGCCGACGAAGGGGAGGTTGCGGTACTTCTCCGCGTAGTCCAGCCCGTAGCCGACGACGAACTCGTTGGGGATGTCGAAGCCGATCCACTTCACGTCGATCGCGACCTTGGCGGCGTCCGGCTTGCGCAGCAGGGTGCAGACCTCCAGGCTCGCCGGCTCGCGCGAGCCCAGGTTGGAGAGCAGCCAGGACAGCGTCAGCCCGGAGTCGATGATGTCCTCGACGATCAGGACGTGCTTGCCCTTGATGTCGGTGTCCAGGTCCTTGAGGATGCGGACGACCCCGGAGGACTGGGTGCCCGCGCCGTACGACGAGACGGCCATCCAGTCCATGGTGGCGGGGGTGGACAGCGCGCGGGCCAGGTCGGCCATGACCATCACCGCGCCCTTGAGGACCCCGACGAGGAGCAGATCCTTGCCCGCGTACTCCGCGTCGATCTTGGCGGCGAGCTCGACGAGTTTCGCGTCGATCTCTTCCTTCGTGAGGAGCACCGACTGGAGGTCGCTGCCCATGTCCTTCTCGTTCACCCGCGTCTCTTTCTTCGCCCGCCCGGCCCGGTGCGTGTCACCCGGGCCCGGCCGGCCGTCTCGCCTGCACTTCAGCCGCTTGCTCTTCAGCTCTGCCGGATGACCAGTCTGCCACCCTGACGCCGGGCTTCGACGCGGCCGGGCAGGTTGAGGGCGCGCTGACCCCGCCAGCCGGTGATGAGGCGGTCCACTTCCTCGACGTGCCGGGCGAAGAGCGAACCCGCCGGGGCGCCCGCCTCGATGACCGCGCGGCGCAGTACCCGGCGGCGCACGGCGGGCGGCAGCGCCCAGAGCTTGGCGCAGTCCAGCTCGCCGTCGTCGTCGCGTACGGCGCGCGCGGCCTCGGCGGCCCAGCCGTCCAGGGCGTCGGCGTCGTCCCGGGAGAGCTGGGCCGTACGGGCGAGCGCCTCCACGACGCCCTTGCCGAGGGCCTTCTCCAGGGCGGGCAGGCCCTCGTGGCGGAGGCGGGAGCGGGTGTAGGCGGGGTCGGCGTTGTGCGGGTCGTCCCAGACGGGGAGGGACTGGACGAGGCAGGCCTTGCGGACGGTCTGGCGGTCCAGTTGGAGGAACGGGCGGCGGTAGCGTCCGGCCGGCCCGGAGGCGGCGGCCATGCCGGAGAGCGAGCGGATGCCGGAGCCCCGGGCGAGCCCGAGCAGCACCGTCTCGGCCTGGTCGTCACGGGTGTGGCCGAGCAGGATCGTGGCGGCGCCGTGACGCTCGGCGGCGGCGTCGAGCGCGGCGTAGCGGGCGTCGCGGGCGGCGGCCTCGGGGCCGCCTTCGCGTCCGACGTGGACGGCGACGGCCTCGACGGGGTCGAGGTCCATGGCGGTCAGCCGGGTGACGACCTCGGCCGCGCGCAGTCCGCTGCCGGTCTGGAGGTTGTGGTCGACGGTGATGCCGCCGGCCCGTACGTCGAGTTTGCGGGCCTCGAAGGCGAGGGCGGAGGCGAGCGCCATGGAGTCGGCGCCGCCGGAACAGGCCACGAGGACGAGGGGCCGGGGCGGGACGACGGGCCGTTCGGGGAAGGCCGTCCGGCCGGCTCCGCCGGCTTCGGCGAGGCGGGGGTTTCCGGGCCGGTCGAGGTGGAAACCCTGGCCGGTGCGGAGGGTGTGTTCGGTGAGTACGTCGTGGAGTACGCGGCGGACCGCCAGGCGTATCGCCGCGACCGCAGGATGGGGACCCATGTCCGGTGCCCTTCTGGAGTTCTGGGAGGTGCCTCCGAGAGGCGGGACGGCGAGGTGCCCTCCCTGACGTCACTCAGAGTGCGTCGATGGTGACAGAGGCAAGCTGTCCACCGAGCATTGCACGGCTTCCCATGCCCTCATGGTCCCTCGGATGGGTGATTGGAGGACCGTTGTCCGGCCGTGGGCCCCGTCAAGATCACGAATCTGCCTTACGGTGCACGCGCGCGACCCAGTCCGCGGGGGAGGCGATCTCCGCCTTCGTCGGAAGGGTGTTGGGCGAGGTCCACACCCGGTTGAACCCCTCCATGCCGACCTCGGCGACCACGGCGCTCACGAACTTCTCGCCGTCGCGGTACTGACGGAGTTTCGCGTCCATGCCGAGCAGCTTGCGCAGGGCCAGGTCGAGGCGGCCCGCGCCGCGGGCCCGGCGCTGCTGGAACTTCTCGCGGATCTCGGCGACCGAGGGGACCACGTCGGGTCCGACCCCGTCCATGACGAAGTCGGCGTGGCCCTCCAGCAGGGACATCACGGCGGTGAGCCGGCCGAGGATCTCGCGCTGGGCGGGCGTCTGGACGAGTTCGACGAGGCTGCGTCCGCCGCCCTCGCCGCGCTCTCCCTCGGGCCGCCCGCCGACGAGCGACTGCACGGCCTCGCGCAGTTGTTCGACGAAGGTGGCGGGGTCCACGTCGGTCTCGTCCAGGAAGGACTGGATCTCCCCCTGGAGGTGGTCGCGCAGCCACGGCACCCCGGTGAACTGGGTGCGGTGGGTCTCCTCGTGGAGGGCCACCCAGAGCCGGAAGTCGTGCGGATCGACGTCGAGTTCGCGCTCGACGTGGACGATGTTCGGGGCGACCAGGAGCAGTCGGCCGCCGCCTTGGTCGAGGGCGGGCAGCTCCCGGCTCGCGGGGGCGAAGGTCTCGTACTGGCCGAGCACCCGGGAGGCGAGGAAGGACAGCAGCATGCCGAGTTCGACGCCGGTCACCTTGCCGCCGACGGCCCCGATGACGCTCTGAGCGGGTCCGCCGCCGCGCCGTTCCTCCATCTTGCCGAGCAGGGGGCGCAGGAGTTCGCGGAACCCCGCGACGTTGGCCTTGATCCACCCGGCCCGGTCCACGACCAGGACGGGTGTGTCGGCGGGGACGGGGGCCCCGGGGCCCTCGGGGATCATCCGGGTGAAGGAACGGACGTGCTGCTCCGAAGCCTTGGCGTGGCGGCGCAGCTCCGCGACGACGGCGCGCGCCTCCTCACGGTCGATCTCGGGACCCGGCCGTACGAGGCGGGTCGCGGTCGCCACCGCGAGATTCCAGTCGACCATCTCGGCACCACCGATGCTCGTCATGCGTCAACCGTACGTGAGGGTGCGCCTCGGTGGTGGGGCGTTGACGGGCCGGACGGTGGCTGAAGGGCCGCCGCGCACCGATCCGCCACGAACCGCGGGAGGGCCCTCAGCCGGCTTCGGCTGCCAACGCCGAGGCGAGGTCGTCGAGGGCCTTCTCGGCGTCACCGGGGGAGGTGGTGCCGGAGGTGAGGAAGGCGAAGGCGAGCAGCCGCCCCCGGGCGTCCACGACCGTGCCGGCCAGGGCGTTGACGCCGGTGAGGGTGCCCGTCTTGGCCCGTACGAGTCCGGCGCCGCCCGACTTTTCGCCGTACCGGCCGCCGAGCGTGCCGCTGAAACCGGCCACCGGGAGTCCGGTGAGGACGGGGCGCAGTTCGGGGTGGGCGGGGTCGGCCGCATGGGCGAGCAGTCCGGCGAGGAGGGCGGCGGAGACCTTGTCGTTCCGGTCGAGTCCGCTTCCGTCGCCGAGCCGGGCGCCGGTGACGGGCATACCGATCTTCTTCAGCTGTGCGGTGACCGCGCCGCGGGCTCCGGCGAAGCTGGCCGGGCGGCCGGTGCCGAGGGCGGTCTGCCGGGCGAGGGCCTCGGCGAGGTCGTTGTCGCTGTTGGTGAGGGTGCGTTCGACCAGTGCGGAGAGCGGGTCCGAGCGGTGGGTGGCGAGGGTGGTCGCCTTGGCCGCGGCCCGGTGGGAGCGCGGTTCGGCCGTCGCGTTCACGCCGCTGTCCTTCAGGTACCCGGCGAACAGGCGTGCGGCTTCGGCTGCGGGGTCGCCGGAGCGCGCGGCGGGCCCGTGGTCGCTCTTGTCGAGGCGCCCCTCGCGGACCATCAGCGCGCTGACCGGCGCGATGTTGTCGTTGGGGCCGATGGGGTGACGGGCGGGTCCGGAGTAGGCGGAGGCGTCGTACGTGAGGGCGACCTTTCGCACCTTCCGGTCCGTCAGGGCCTTCGCGGTGGACCGGGCCAGCGCGCGCAGCCCGGCCTCGTCCAGGGTGGGGTCGCCGCCGCCGACGAGGGTGACGGTGCGCAGGTCGGGCGAGGCGCGCACGGTGGTGTCGATGCGGTGGTCGGGGCCGAGCGCGGAGAGCGCGGCGACCGTGGTGGCGAGCTTGACGGTGGAGGCCGGGGTCATCGGTGTACCGGCGGCGCGCGCGTAGATCTGCTTGCCGGTGGCGGTGTCGACGACGACGGCCGTCGTACGGGTGCCGAGCGCGGGCGCCTTCATCAGCGGGTCCAGCGCCTTGCCCGGCGCGAGTGCCGTCCCGGCCGGGGTGCGGCCGGTGCCGGTGCCGAGCGCGGCGAGCACCGCCGCGGCGCTGGGCGCCGGCTTGGGCTCGGCCGGGCTTGCCGAGGAACTCCGGTGAGCTGTGTCACCTGTACGGCCCTGGTCGGCGGCCCGGGCGCGTTCGGCCGTACGCTGACCGTTGTCCCAGGGGCCGGCGGCGAACACGGCGCCGGCGGCGACCACCAGGCCGAGAACCGCGGAGCCTGCGACGAGCCGCCAGCTGTCCGGCAGGGCCGGTTTTCCGGTCAGGCTCTTCAGCTTGCCCCAGGGGTCCGACGGTTCCTTCGACGGTTCATCCACCGGCTCGGCCACCGTTGACCAGCCCCTTTCGCGAGCACACTTCTGCGTGGGGGACACTTAACCACCAGTCGTATGTGTTGATCATGGAGGAGCCACCCGTGGAGTTCGACGTCACCATCGAGATCCCGAAGGGTTCGCGGAACAAGTACGAGGTGGACCACGAGACCGGTCGGATCCGCCTGGACCGTCGACTCTTCACCTCGACCAGCTACCCCGCCGACTACGGATTCGTCGAGAACACCCTCGGCGAGGACGGCGACCCGCTGGACGCGCTGGTCATCCTGGACGAGCCCACGTTCCCCGGATGCCTCATCAAGTGCCGCGCCATCGGCATGTTCCGCATGACGGACGAGGCCGGCGGCGACGACAAGCTGCTGTGCGTCCCCGCGTCGGACCCGCGCGTCGAGCACCTGCAGGACATCCAGCACGTGTCGGAGTTCGACCGCCTGGAGATCCAGCACTTCTTCGAGGTCTACAAGGACCTGGAGCCGGGCAAGTCCGTCGAGGGCGCCGACTGGGTCGGCCGTGTCGCGGCCGAGGCCGAGATCGAGGCCTCCTACAAGCGTCTGCAGGACCAGGGCGGCGCGCACTGACGCGGTCCCTCTCCCGGGGCCGCACGGCCCCTGCCGGTTCCGCTTCCGTACGGGTGGCGGGGCCGGGGCACGGGGACCCGAGGGTCCTCGTGACGGCTTGAGGACAGCGTGGACGGGCGGTACACCTCACCGGTGTGCCGCCCGTTTCGCGTGCGGGTCCCTTGGCCGTGCCCATACTGGGCAGGAGTGCGGCCAGGACGCATCGGGCCAGGAAGAGCGAGGTCAGGCAGTGGCGGAACAGGGCGGTCCGGAGGACCAGAAGCCCCAGTCCGACGAGGCGCACAGTGCGTTCACCGCGCCCGCCGGGGTGGAGCAGCCCACGCCGCCGCTCGAAGAGGACCATCCGACCTCGGAGTTCGCGGTACCGGCCGGGGTGCAGCCGGAGCCGTCCAGTCCGGGTTCCGCTTCCGGTCCGGGAGGGGCCGGCAAGAACTTCCCGAACTCGGACACCCTCGGCTCGGCCTTCACGCCGCCCCGGGTGTACGACGCGAGCCAGACGCCCGCCTTCACCCCGGCGCAGGGCATCCCGATGGTCCGGCTGACCAAAGAGGCGCCCTGGCAGGACCGGATGCGCACCATGCTCCGGATGCCGGTCACCGAGCGGCCCGCGGCGGAGAGCGTCCAGCGGACGGACGACTCGGGGCCCGCCGTGCCGAGGGTGCTCGACCTGACGCTCCGTATCGGCGAGCTGCTGCTGGCCGGCGGCGAGGGGGCCGAGGACGTGGAGGCCGCGATGTTCGCGGTGACGCGTTCGTACGGTCTGGACCGGTGCGAGCCGACCGTCACGTTCACCCTGCTCTCCATCTCGCACCAGCCTTCGCTGGTCGAGGACCCGGTCACGGCGAGCCGCACGGTGCGCCGCCGGGGCACCGACTACAACCGGCTGGCGGCCGTCTTCCGGCTGATCGACGACATCACCACCGAGGACGTGGACGTCTCGCTGGAGGAGGCGTACCGGCGCCTCGCGGAAATCCGCCGCAACCGCCATCCCTTCCCCGGCTGGGCGCTCACGGTGGCCGCAGGGCTGCTCGCCGGGGCGGCCTCGGTGCTGGTCGGCGGTGGCGTGGTGGTGTTCTTCGTGGCGGCGGCCGGCGCCATGCTCGGCGACCGTCTGGCCTGGTTCTGCGCGGGGCGCGGGCTGCCGGAGTTCTACCAGTTCACCGTCGCCGCGATGCCGCCCGCCGCGCTCGGGGTGGCCCTGACGCTCACCCACTGGAGCGATGTGCGGCCGTCCGCCGTGATCACCGGTGGGCTCTTCGCGCTGCTGCCCGGGCGGGCGCTGGTGGCGGGTGTGCAGGACGGTCTGACCGGCTACTACATCACCGCCGCCGCGCGCCTGCTGGAAGTCATGTACTTCTTCATCGGGATCGTGGTCGGGGTGCTGGTGGTGCTCTACCTGGGGCTCCAGCTGGGTGCCACGCTCAATCCGGAGGAACGTTTCGTCGCACACGACCGGCCGGTGCTCCAGATCCTGGTGTCGATGGCGCTGAGTCTGGCCTTCGCGATCCTGCTCCAGCAGGAACGGTCCACCGTGCTCGCGGTCACCCTCAACGGCGGGGTCGCCTGGATCGTCTACGGGGCGATGGCCCGCACCGGCGGTCTCTCGCCGGTCGCGGCGACGGCGGTGGCGGCCGGCCTGGTCGGCCTGTTCGGGCAGCTCTTCTCGCGCTACCGCTACACCTCCTCGCTGCCGTTCATCACGGCGGCCATCGGCCCGCTGCTGCCCGGTTCGGCGACCTACTTCGGGCTGCTGGGCGTCGCCCAGGGCGAGCTGGACCGGGGGCTCGCCTCGCTCTCCACGGCGGTGGCGACGGCGCTGGCCATCGCGATCGGGGTGAACCTCGGGAGCGAGATCTCCCGGCTCTTCATGCGGGTACCGGGTACGGAGACCGGCGCGGGCCGCAGGGCGGCCAAGCGCACCCGCGGGTTCTGACCGCCGGACCGTACGCGCGGACGGCGCCCGTCCCGTGCGTGCCGGGAGGGGCGCCGTCCGTGTGCGGGGTGCGGGGCGGGGTTCAGCGCTTGGCGTGACGGCCCCGGCGGCCGGCGGCGCCGCCGGGGCCGGTGGTGCGGTCGTCGTCGTCCTCGCGGCCCGCGGCGGCCTTCTTCGACTTGGAGCGGGCCCGGAGGAACTCGATCGCGATCGGCACCACGGAGATGAGCACGATCAGGACGAGCATCGCCTCGATGTTCTGGTGAACGAACTCGATCTTGCCGAGCACCGCTCCGAGCACGGTCACCCCGACGCCCCAGAGGATGCCGCCGACGATGTTGAAGATCAGGAACGAGCGGTAGTTCATCCGGCTGACACCGGCGATGATCGGCGTGAAGGTGCGGACCACGGGTACGAAGCGGGCCAGGATCAGCGACTTCGGGCCGTACTTCTCGAAGAACTCGTGTGCCTTCTCGACGTTCTCCTGCTTGAAGAGCTTGGAGTCCGGACGGTTGAAGAGGGCGGGGCCCACCTTCCGGCCGAAGAGGTAGCCGACTTGGTCCCCGATGATCGCGGCGAGCCCGATCAGCACGCAGACCAGCCAGAGCGGGTAGCGCAGCTGGCCCGTGGTGACCAGCAGACCCGTGGTGAACAGGATCGAGTCGCCGGGCAGGAAGAACCCGATCAGCAGTCCGGACTCGGCGAACACGATGAGGAGGACGCCGGGAAGTCCGAAGGTGTTGATCAGATAGTCCGGGTCCAGCCAGCTCGGGCCGAGCGCAAGCGTATTCAAGGGTCCGGGCTCCAGGATCGTTCGGTGGGCGGCTGCGTGGCGCCCCAAGCTATCAACGCCCCGGGGATGCTCCGGGTTCCAGTGGCCGCAGTGAGCGTGCGCACGGCACCGGCCGGGGCAAAGCTGGACCCCGGGAGGTGTCATCCATGGGCATCGAGGATTACGGCGGCGGCCAGAGCGACCACGCGGACGTGCTCGTCGTCACCACGAACGACGTACCCGGGCATCAGGTGACCCGGGTGATCGGTGAAGTGTTCGGACTGACCGTGCGCTCCCGCCACCTGGGCAGCCAGATCGGCGCCGGACTGAAGTCGATGATCGGCGGCGAGCTGAAGGGCCTGACCAAGACCCTGGTCGAGACCCGCAACCAGGCGATGGAACGCCTCGTCGAGCAGGCGCGGGCGCGCGGCGCCAACGCGGTGCTGATGATGCGCTTCGACGTCTCCGAGGCGGCGGACGTGGGCACGGAGGTCTGCGCGTACGGAACGGCCGCGGTGATCAGCGAGCTGTAGCGGGCGGCGGCGTCCCGCGCGCGGGGCGTGCCGCGAGGCGTGGGAGATAAACGGCTTGTGCGGCTTTTGCGTGGATAGGGTGAGCCGGTGGCCTCCTCCTCCGCGTCGCCCTCTCCGGCCTCTGCCGCCTCCTCGGCCCGCGCTTTTCCCGGCCCGGTGCCCGCCCCCACGCCCGCTCGGCGGCTGCTGACCGGCCTGCTTCCCGCCCTGGTGGTGGGCGTCGTCTCGGCGCTGGTGCTGCTGGGTGTCAGCCTGCTGGCCGAAAGGTTCCAGGACGTGCTCTGGGAGAACCTCCCGGACGCGCTCGGGATCGGGCGGTACTCCTCGCTCTGGATGATCGTCATGCTCACCGCGACGGGCGTCGCGGTGGGCGTCGTCGTCCACCTTGCGCACGGCCACGCGGGCTCCGACCCGGCCACCACCGGGCTGGTGGGCGCCCCGCTGGGCCCCGGGGTCGTACCGGGGCTGCTGCTGGTCACCGTGCTGGCGCTGGCCGGCGGGGTGAGCCTCGGCCCGGAGAACCCGATCACCGAGACCAACATCGCCCTCGCCTACTGGCTGGGCCGCCGGGTCGCCCCGGACGCGCCCGGCGAGTTGTGGACCGGGCTCGCGGCGGCCGGCACCATCGGCGCCCTGTTCGGCACCCCCGTCGCCGCCGCCCTCATCCTCTCCGAGTTCCTCGCCTCCCAGCCCGGCCCCGGCGCCCTCTGGGACCGCCTCTTCGGACCGCTCGCGGCGGGCACTGCCGGGGCACTGACCATGACACTGGCCGCGCACCCCAGCTTCGACATGTCGCTGCCCGCGTACACCCGCACCGACTGGGGCGATCTGCTCTCCGCCCTGGTGATCGCGTCGGCGGGCGCGGTGCTGGGGATGGCCGGGGTGCTCGCGACGCCCTGGGCGCACCGGGCGTTCAAGGCGCTGCGGTACCCGGTGCTCGCGACGGCCGCCGGCGGGCTGGTGCTGGGACTCCTGGGTGCGCTGGGCGGCCATCTGACGCTCTTCAAGGGCCTGGACGAGGCGCGAGAGCTGACCGCCTCGCCCGACGGCTGGTCGGCCGGGGAGTTCGCGGTGATGGCGGTGGTCAAGATGGCGGCCCTGGTGGTGGCGGCCACCTGCGGGTTCCGGGGCGGCCGGATCTTCCCGGCGGTCTTCGCCGGGGTGGCCCTGGGGCTGTGCGCGCACGCCCTGGTGGACGCGGTCCCGCCCGCGCTCGCCGTGGCCTGCGCGGTGCTGGGCGTGGTGCTCGCGGTCACCCGGCAGGGCTGGCTCAGCCTCTTCACCGCCGCCGTGCTGGTGAGCGACCTGGCGGTGCTGCCGGTGCTCTGCGTGGCGGTGCTGCCCGCCTGGCTGCTGGTGACAGGGCGACCCCAGATGCAGCTGCGCGAGGACGGTACGGCCCTGCGGTGAGGGGCCCGTGCGGCCCTGCGGCCCGAGCCGGTGCCGCAGGGCACCGGCTCTCCTGCCGGACGTGCCGGTTGGGCCGTTTGTCCGTATCGTCACATGCGTACGGCCTCTCGGAGCCGCACGAGAACTCCCCGCCGTACGGCCCGCACACCCGACGCCCGGAGGATCTCGTATGTCCACGCCCGTCAATGTCGCCGTCGTCTACTACTCCTCGACCGGCACCATCGCGACGATCGCCAAGGCCCTCGCCGAGGACGCGGAGAAGGCCGGCGCCGACGTACGGCTGCGCAAGGTCGCCGAGCTCGCCCCGCAGGCCGCCATCGATTCCAACCCCGCCTGGGCGGCCAACGCGCGGGAGACGGCCGGCATCGACGAGGTCGCCGCCGACGACCTCGTCTGGGCCGACGCGGTGATCTTCGGATCGCCGACCCGGTACGGAAACGTCGCCGCCCAGCTCAAGCAGTTCCTCGACACCCTCGGCGGCCTCTGGCAGGCGGGTGCGCTGGCCGACAAGGTCTACAGCGGCTTCACCGCCAGCGCCACCGCGCACGGCGGCCAGGAGTCGACGCTGCTCGCGCTCTACAACACCATCCACCACTTCGGCGGCATCCTCGTCTCCCCCGGGTACACCGACCCGTCGAAGTTCGTCGACGGCAACCCCTACGGCACCTCGCACGTCGCCGGCCAGGGGGACATCCCGGTCGGCGAACAGACGCTGACGGCGGCGCGCGTCCAGGCCGAGCGCGTCGTGAGGTTCACCCGGGCCATCAAGGCCGGACTCGCCGCCGGGGGCTGAACCCGCGGCGGGAACAACGGCTCGGACGACAGCGGCGACGGACCCCGCGACCGGGGCCCTCGGACCGAGAGGACGTGCGCATGGCACTCCACAAGGGATCACACGGCGACGACCACTCCGGCAAGGGCCGCAAGCTGGCCCTCAACCCCTTCTTCGGAGAGGCCGATCCGACGGCGGGCATGACCTCGGCGCCGCCGACGCACCGGCTCCCGGACGGCCCGCTCCCGCCGTCCACCGCGTACGGTCTCGTCCACGACGAGCTGATGCTCGACGGCAACTCCCGGCTGAACCTCGCCACCTTCGTCACCACCTGGATGGAACCCCAGGCCGGGGTGCTGATGGCGGAGTGCCGGGACAAGAACATGATCGACAAGGACGAGTACCCGCGCACCGCCGAGTTGGAGCGCCGGTGCGTCGCGATGCTCGCCGACCTGTGGAACGCGCCCGACCCCACCAACGCCGTGGGCTGCTCCACGACCGGCTCCAGCGAGGCCTGCATGCTCGCCGGTCTCGCGCTGAAGCGGCGCTGGGCGGCGAAGAACCCCGACCGCTATCCGGCCACCGCGCGGCCCAACCTGGTGATGGGCGTCAACGTGCAGGTGTGCTGGGAGAAGTTCTGCAACTTCTGGGAGGTGGAGGCCCGGCTCGTCCCCATGGAGGGCGAGCGCTTCCACATCGACCCGCAGGCGGCCGCCGACCTCTGCGACGAGAACACCATCGGGGTCGTCGGCATCCTCGGCTCCACCTTCGACGGCTCCTACGAGCCGGTCGCCGGCATCTGCGAGGCGCTGGACGCCCTCCAGGAACGCACCGGCCTCGACGTCCCGGTCCACGTCGACGGCGCCTCGGGCGCCATGGTCGCGCCGTTCGTCGACGAGGACCTGGTGTGGGACTTCCGGCTCCCCCGGGTGGCCTCCATCAACACCTCGGGCCACAAGTACGGCCTGGTCTACCCCGGCGTCGGCTGGGCGCTCTGGCGTACGCCCGAGGACCTCCCCGAGGAGCTCGTCTTCCGGGTCAACTACCTCGGCGGCGACATGCCCACCTTCGCACTGAACTTCTCCCGGCCCGGCGCCCAGGTCGTCGCGCAGTACTACACCTTCCTGCGGCTGGGCCGGGAAGGCTTCCGCGCCGTCCAGCAGACCTCCCGGGACGTGGCCCGGGGCCTCGCGACCCGGATCGAGGCACTCGGCGACTTCCGCCTCCTCACCCGGGGCGACGAACTGCCGGTCTTCGCCGTGACGACCGCGCCGGACGTGACGGCGTACGACGTCTTCGACGTGTCCCGCCGGCTGCGCGAGCACGGCTGGCTTGTGCCCGCGTACACCTTCCCGGCCAACCGGCAGGACCTGTCGGTGCTGCGGATCGTCTGCCGCAACGGCTTCTCGTCCGACCTCGCCGAACTACTGCTGGAGGACCTGCGGGCCCTCCTGCCCGAACTGCGGCGACAGGCACGTCCGTTGAGCCGCGACAAGAGCGCCGCGACCTCGTTCCACCACTGAACAGCCCTCGCCAGGGGTCTACTTGCGACTCTCGGCGATCAACTCGAAGGCGGTCCTGCCGTCCAGGGACTCTCGGATGATGTCGGCGTGACCGGCGTGCCGGGCGATCTCCTCGACCAGATGGACCAACAGCCACCGCATGGAGACCTCCTCGTCCTTCGGGAACCAGGGCGCCGGGGGCAGCGGGAAGCTGTCGTCGAGGTCCGGGACCGACCGGACGAACTTCTCGGTCTCGGCGGCGACGCCGTCCCAGAACTCCAGCACCTGGGGCACGGTCTCGTCGCCGACGAGACGGAAGCTGTCCCCCCAGGTCTCCTGGGTGCGTGCCTTCTCGTTGGGCTGCCGCTGCGCCATCCGCAGCCAGTTCAGCTCCGTCTCGGCGACGTGCTTGGCCAGCCCGGAGAGGGAGAGCTCGCTCGCGCTCGGCCGGCTCGCCGCCTGCTCCTCGGTGAGACCGAGCAGAGTACGGCGGATCGCGCCGCGCTGGGCCTCCACGAAGGCGAGGAGGGTGGCGCGCTCGTCGCCGTGCGTCTCGGACACGTGAGTGACCATGCTGACCGTCCCGGAGTAGGGGGCCCTTCGAGGGCCCTGAGGCCGGTGCCCCCGTGGCCCCGACCGACACTCCTACGCTACGAGCCCTTGCGGACAGCTTCTGTCCGCGAGGCCGGGACACGCGGTCGCGTTCAGAAAGGAAAGACCGTGCGGCCGTACTGGACCGAGATCCAGTGCGTGGTCGTGAAGGCGTCCACCACCGCGTCGCCGTTCCGCCGGCCGAGTCCGGACATCTTCTCGCCCCCGAAGGCGGCCAGCGGATCGTCCTGCACGGTGGGCCCGTTGACGTGGAACATCCCGCTGCGGACGCGCCGCGCGAACCTGACCCCGCGCTCCACGTCCACGGTGTGCACGGCCCCGCTCAGCCCGTACGGGGTGTCGTCGGCGATCCTCACGGCCTCGTCCTCCCCGTCGAAGGGGATCAGCACGGCCACCGGCCCGAAGACCTCCTGCGTCAGCAGGGGGGAGCCCTCGGGCACCCCGGTCAGTACGGTCGGCTCCACGACGTTGCCCCGGGTACGGCCCCGCAGCAGCGCGGTGGCTCCGGCGTCGAGCGCCTCGGTGACCAGCCCGGACAACGCGTCGGCCTGGAAAGCGTTGATGACCGGACCGATACGGGTGGCCGGGTCGTGCGGGTCCCCGGCGGTGATCCGGGACACCTCGGCGACGAACCGCTCGGTGAACTCCCGCTCCACCAGGCGGTCGACCAGGATGCGGTTGGCCGCCATGCCGACCTGGCCCTGGAAGAAGAAGCGGCTGAAGACCGCGGCGTCCACCGCCGCGTCGATGTCGGCGTCGTCCAGCACCACCAAGGCGCTGTTGCCGCTGAGTTCGAGCACGCACCGCTTGAAGTGGCGGGCCGCCAGGGCGGCTATCCGACGGCCGACCCGGTCCGAGCCGGTGAAGGAGATCACCGCGGGCACCGGGTGCTCGATGAACGCGTCACCTATCTCGGCGCTGTCCGTGACCACCACGTTGAGCAGGCCCGGCGGCAGCCCGGCCTCCTCGAAGACGCGCGCCACGAGACCTCCGCCGACGACCGGAGCGTTCTGGTGCGGCTTCATCACGACGGCGTTGCCGAGCGCCAGGGCGGGCGCGACCGACTTCATCGCCACGACGAAGGGGAAGTTGAAGGCGTTGATGACGGAGACGACCCCGACGGGACGCCGGTAGAGCCGGTTCTCCTTGCCGTCCACCGCCGCGGGCAGCAGCCCGCCGACCGGGCGGACGGTCTGGCGTATCGCCTCACGGAGGAGTTCGCGGCCGAGGTCGATCTCGTACCGGGCCCGGGGCAGCGTCCCGCCCAGCTCGTCGACCATGGCCTCGGCGATCTCGTCCGCGCGTGCCTCGACGACGGCCAACGCCCTTACGAGGACAGCCTGTCGCTCGTGGGGGCGCGTGGCGGCCCACGCCGTCTGCGCGCGTTCGGCGGCGCGGTACGCCCGGTCCACCTCGGCGACGGTCGCGACCGTGACGGCGCAGAGCTTCTCGCCGTTGTAGGGATTGACGTCGATGATGTCCCACGAACCGCTGCCGGTCAGCCATTCGCCATCGATGTACTGATGGGCCAGTTCATGGAAGAAGGACATGCAATCCCTTACTGCAGGCGTTCGCACACTCCTGATCGAGCCTCATCGTACGCGTGGATCAGGCCTGTTGAAGCAGTCTGTGGAGGAGATCCCGGGTCTCGCCCTCCCCGGGACTGTCGGCACGCAGCCGGACCATGGCCTTTTCGTACTGCTGGACGTCTTCGGCCTTGTCGAGATAGAGCGCGCTGGTGAGCTGCTCCAGAAAGATGATGTCCGACAGATCCGATTCGGGGAAACGCAGCATGGTGAACGCGCCGCTTTCCCCCGCGTGTCCGCCGAAACTGAAAGGCATCACCTGGAGGGAGATGTTGGGGTGCTCCGACATCTCCAGCAGATGCCGCAATTGGGAGCGCATCACTTCGGGTGAGCCGTAAGGCCGGTGCAGGGCGGCCTCGTCGAGCACCGCGTGGAAGTCCGGCGCGCGTTCCGAGACGAGCACCTTCTGCCGCTCCAGCCGCAGCGCGACCCGGCGGTCGATCTCCGCCTCGGGAGCGCCGCGCATGCCCCGCGAGACGACGGCGTGCGCATAGGCCTCGGTCTGCAACAGGCCGTGCACGAACTGCACTTCATAGATACGGATGAGGGATGCCGCCCCCTCCAGACCGATGTACGTCTGGAACCAGCCGGGCAGCACGTCACCGTAACTGTGCCACCAGCCCGCCACGTTGGCCTCGCGCGCCAGACCGAGCAGCGACTCGCGCTCCGCCTCGTCCGCGACTCCGTAGAGCGTGAGCAGATCCTCGATGTCCCTGGCCTTGAAGCTCACCCGTCCCAACTCCATGCGGCTGATCTTCGATTCGGAGGCCCGGATGGAGTAGCCGGCCGCCTCACGCGTGATTCCGCGAGACTCGCGCAGCCTTCTGAGCTGAGAGCCCAGCAGGATGCGGCGCACCACGGATCCACTCGACTCGCCTGCCGACACTGGACGACCCTCCCCATAGCTTCCCGGGCAACGAGGCCCCCCGAACCCCGAGAACCGGATTCTGCCACCAAAACGCTCCGGGCCGTACTCATTCGATTACAGAGAGGGGAAGACTTGCCGGAGTCATGGAAAACTGCTGCACGGAAGAAATGCTCCGGAACCACCACGGTACCGGGCAGGTCCGGCGCGTGCACGTGCATCTGCCCTTGCATCTGCTCCAAGCATTCGGAAGCATGGGCCTTGCGCACCTGCGTGATCGTTCGTGTTGTGCCGCTGTGTCCCCGCAGTACCGCTCACAGGCAGTGCCGCTCGCAGCCGCGAAATCCCGGGAGCACCTCGCATGAGGACTGATGGATCGACGACGCTCGAACCGTTACGGCGTGGCCTGCCCCCCACGGATCACGCGGCGGTCACCGCGTCGGCGTCCATCACCCTCCCGGCGCGATACGAAGCGGTCGGCTCCGCGCGGCACTTCACCCGCGCCACCCTCTGCCAGTGGCAACTGGAGCGCTGTTTCGACGACGTGGCCCTGGTCGTCTCCGAGTTGGTGACCAACGCTCTGCGTCACGCGCTGCCGTCCGATGTCGCCCGCGACCCGAACGTCCCGCCGGTACGCCTCCAGTTGGCGCGCTGCTCCACCCGTCTGGTGTGCGCGGTGCGCGACCCCAGCCGGGAGAGTCCGATGGCGGGCGAGGCGGAGGACTCGGCCGAGTCGGGCCGGGGGCTGTTCCTGGTGGAGTCCTTCAGCGACAGCTGGGGCTGGCACCCCGCCCCGGCGCCCGGGGCGGGGTGCCGGCCGAAGGCCCCGCAAGGGAAGGTCGTCTGGGCGGCGTTCCTGCTGACGAAGGCCGACGAGCCGGCGGACGACTCCCGCTGAGACCCGGCCGTCCGGCGGGGCCGTGTGCGCGGAAGCCCGCACAGTGACACGCACACGCACCGGAACATCTCCGCGTACGAGAGGGCCGGACGCGGGGTACAGGGGCCGGAGCGCGAGGGAGAGTCGCGCTCCGGCCCTCGCCACGTCCCGCCGACCGCGCCTCGGGCCCGTCCCGGCGCCGGCGCCCGCCACACCGCCCGGCCGTGCCGGTTGCGGCGCGCCCACGACCACCCGTGTCCGTCCCGGCGCGCCCACGACCGCCGGCGCCCCGCGCCGTGCCGCCGTACGCGGTACCGCTCCGTGACGCTCAGGCGCCGGTCGCCAGATGGTCGAACTCCCCGTCCTTGACGCCCAGCAGGAGAGCCTCGATCTCCGCCGGGGTGTAGACGAGCGCCGGGCCGTCCGGGTGGCGGGAGTTGCGCATGGCCACATTCCCCCCGGGCAGTTTCGCGAACTCCACACAAGATCCTTGGGAGTTGCTGTGCCTGCTCTTCTGCCAGACGACTCCGTGAAGCCCTGTGGCCGCCATGCCGTTGTACACGTCGTGCACAGAAAGCTCCCCGAGTTGCAAGGTGCAAGTGTCAACCATCTGTCAACCAACCTGGATCATAGCGGTAATTCACATGCCAATGCATGGGCAAATGCACGTGCACGCGGGGTGGTCCTTTGATTACAGCGATTACCGCAGACGTGAAGAGGCCACGAAATGGCACGCACCCCGGCAGGAAGATCCTCCCGGGACGCCGCGGCCCACGTATCCCCGTCCCGCCTCCCCGACCCGGCGCGACCTCCGCCGCAGGCCCGGACGGCCGGCCCCGACCGACGCGGCACCGGTCACCCCCTCACATGCTTTTCACCGGGATTCCGGTTCCGCCTCGTCCACTTCTTCCCCGTGCTCGGCCGGCCCCGCTCTGCGACTACTGGGCACGGCCCCCCGGTCGTCCAGCGCGAACGACAATTCCACCAGCGCGTCGAGCAGAAGCGCGGCTCCCCGGCGCACGACGGGGTCGGGCACGGGTTCGCCCGGTTCGGGTTCCTCGTCGTAGGGCGCTTCGAGAAAGTCCCAGTACGCCACCGACTCGGCGACCGGTCCCCATTCCGGGACCCGCCGTTCGCGTACCGCCTTCGCCCCCTTTTCGGTGGCACCGCGCAGGGCGTCGGCGAGTTCCGCGGCGCCGCGCACGGGGGTCGCCGCGCGGTCCGGCAGGTGGGCCTCCAGCAGCATGGCGGCCCGGCCGAGTTGAGACAGCGCGTGCTGGGCGTCGGTGGCGGCCGACCGGGAGATGCCCCGGTGCCGCACCGGCTCGTACTGGGCCTTCTTCAGGGTCTCCGTCCACTCGACGCGGGCCTCGCGGGAGGCGATGAGCGCGGACCGCACGTCGTCGTTGCTGCGGGCCGCCGGGTCGGCGTACTGGTCGATGACCGTGGCGGCGTACCGGCCGACCGCGATCAGCCACCCGGCGAGCCGGTTGCGCAGCCGAGGGGTCTCCCAGGCCGGGTAGACGGCGTACGAGACCATGGCCAGCAGTCCGCCGACGAGGGTCAGCACGATGCGTTCGGGGACCGTCTGGGACCAGTCGGTGCCCGCCATGCCGAGCAGGAAGACGACGTACGCCGAGATGCAGACCTGGCCGACCGCGTACCCGGTGCGCATCAGCAGGTACATCAGCCAGGCGCAGCAGACGGCGAGCGCGGCCGAGAGTTCCGGGCCGGGGTCGGCGACCTGCACGACGACGGTCGCGAACGTCACGCCGACGATGGTGCCGCCGAAGCGGGCCACCGAGCGGGCGTAGGTCTGCGAGAAGTCCGGCCGCATCACCATGACCGCGGCCATCGGCGCCCAGTAGCCGTGTCCGAAGGGCAGCGCCTCGCCGATGAAGTAGCCGATCGTGGCGACCGCGGTGACCCGGATCGCGTGCCGCAGGATCGCCGACCCGCGGTGGAACTCGCCCCTCATCCGGCCGATCACGACCGGGACGAGCTTGATCAGGCCGGGGCGGCGGCGGTGCGGGGTCTCGGCGTCGGCTTCCGAGCCGTGCCGGGTTCCGGCACCCTCGGCGATCTCCACGACGTCGTGGAGGAGGGCGATCAGCCGGTCGGCGGCGCGCCGGGGCGGGCCGCTGGTGAGCCCGCCGGTCTCCGGCGCCTCCAGCGCCTCCAGCGCCGGTCCGCCGAGCCGGACCGGATCGCCGTGCCGGATCGCGCGGGCCGCCGCGTCGAGCACCGAGCCGGCCGCGCCGAGCAGCTCGCGGGCGCGGTCGCGCTGCGGCCCTTCCTCGGGCACCCCCATGGCGGGGTCGGCCAGCGAGGCCAGCACGGGGCGGATGCGTTCGGCGACGCTCCGGGCGCCGTGCAGTTCGGCCGGGCGGTGACGGGCCTCGCGGGCGGAGACCGCCGCCGCGTCGCGGGCCGTCATCAGCGCCTCCGCGTCGAAGGGCGCGATCGGGTCGTAGCGCAGCCGTCGGGCGTAGTCGGCTTCGGCGGCCAGCGCGTCGGCGAGTGCGTCGCGCTGGGCCCCCCACCGGCGTACCGGGAAGAGCACGATCAGGGAGGCCTGCACCAGGCCGCCGACGATGATCATCCCGGCGTGTGCGGCGGCGTCCAGGACGGAGGTGGGCAGGGTGATGGTGACGAGCATGATCGCCACGTTGGAGGAGGCGATGATGCCGCCGGTGGGGCCCGCCGCCCAGCAGAGTCCGGCGACGAACGTCCAGACGACGAGCACGGCGAGGAAGACCGGGTGGTACGGACCGGCGACGTAGCCGATGAAGGTCGAGATGCTCAGGCTGACGCCGGAGACCAGAGCGAGCACGGGGCGGGGGCGCCAGCTGCGCTGGAAGGTGGCGATGGCCGCCTGGAACGCGCCGAACGCGGAACTGGCCGCGATGACCGGCCCGAACACGAAGAGCGCGGTCTCGACCACCAGCGCCAGGCCGATGGCTCCGCGCAACGCGACGAGCGGCTCCAGCCGGGTCCGCTCGATCGTGAACCCCGAGCGGGCGGTCTCCTTCAGCGCCCGGAGCCAACTCATGGGGCGAGCGTAGCCCCGATGCCGGGCAAATCCGACCTTTGGTTCACCCGTCCGGACCGGGTCGTTCCGGCGCCGCGCGCCCCGTCACGGGGCGCGCTTCCTCACGAGGTGCCGGGGAGGGCGAGCCACTCCGTCCAGGAGATGTCGCGGCCCAGGTGGCGGGCGTGCCGGAAAGGCCAGGCGGCGGCGATCCACCGCGGCACGAACGCGTCGAGGGCCTTCTCCACGTCACCGCCGGCCAACTCGTCCACCACCCACCAGGAGATCTCGCCGTCCGCACCGGTGCGCTCCGGAGGGTCGACGTAGACGCAGCCGAGGAGCACCGTCTCCGCCTCGTCCAGCAGGGCGTAGTTGAAGGACCGGTGCGCGGCGATCTCCTCCTCGTGCCGCCGCAGATCGGCGCGGTCCCCCTCGTACGTCATCGACTCGGCGGGCCACCCCCAGGCAGGGCCGAAGATCTCCCACAGGCGCTCCCGGGAGCCCATCACCGCGGGATAGTCGATCGCGGTGTCCGCCTCCCGGATCGGGCGCAGGTGGACGGTGGTGCCGGGTACGGGCACGTGGACGGGGTGGACGAAGTCGTCGGGCAGCCAGGTCATGGGGCCGGACGGTAACAACCCTCCGGCGCGGGCGCCTCGGGTTTTCGGTACGGACCGTCGGACCGCGTCCGGGAGCGCGGTCTCACGGGGCACGGGCCGTCCGGGAGCGCGGTCTCACGGGGCACGGGCTGACCGGGGGCCCGTGCTCACGGGGCACGGGGTTCGCGAGGCGCGGGCCCAGGCCGACGCGGCCGGCCCACGGGCTCAGAGCCGGACGGTGGTGCCGGGCTCCAGCCGTTCGATCGCGACGCCGGTCAGCCCCTGCTCGCCGAGGAACCGCGCCGTGGAGATCTGCCCGAGTTCGCTGAGCATGAGTTCGTGGATCTGGATGACCCGCTCGGGCCCGACGGCACGGACGTAGTCGGCGGCTTCGCCGAGTCTGGTCCACGGACCGCTGGTCGGGAGCAGGAGGGTGCGCACCGGGGCGTCGGGTACGGAGTAGGAGTCGCCGGGGTGGTGGACGGCGCCGTCGACGAGGTAGCCGACGTTGTCGGGACACGGGATGTCGGCGTGGATCGGCGCGTGCCTGCGCCCGTGGACGGTGACGGCGAGAGGGCCGACGGTGAAGGAATCACCCGCGGCGACGGCGCGGACCCGGCCGCCGTGGCCGCCCAGGGCGTCCGCGACGGCGGCCGTGCCGTAGACCCGCAGGCCGGGGCGCGCTTCGAGAGCGGCGGCGACGAGCTCCCCGTCGAAGTGGTCGAAGTGGTCGTGCGTGATCAGGACGGCATGGGCGAGGCCGACGGCCTCCGCCGCGTCCGGGGTGAAGGTGCCGGGGTCGATGACGACGCGGGTGCCCTCCTTCTCCAGCGTGACGCAGGCGTGGGCGTGCTTGGTGAGCTGCACGGCGGGTCCTTCCGACGAACAATAACTACAACCAAACTGTACACCTTGGTTGTACACAACAGGATGCGTCCGCGGCACGTACCGGCCGACTGGGCCGCCCGCCGCGGCGGGCGGCCCGGTCGGCCGGTACGGGTAGATTCGGTCCCATGGACGACGCCCGACTGGCCGAGGAACTCCGTCTGACCATCGGACAACTGGTCCGCGCGGTGCGCACCGCCGACACCATGCCGCCCGGCGAGGCCTCCGTACTCGGCTACCTGGACCGCGGCGGCCCGATGACCGCCGCCGACATCGCGTCGAGACGGGGCGTCAGCCACCAGTCGGCCACCAAAACGGTCAAGGAGCTCGTGGGCCAGGGCTACGTACGGGCCGAGCCGCACCCCCTCGACGGGCGCAAACTCCTGCTCCGTCTCACGGCCGCCGGAAGCGACCGGCTCGCGCAGGAGCGCGGCAGGCGCGCGGAGGGGCTCGGCGGCGCGATCGACGAGGTGCTCGGTCCCGGCGAGCGGGAGACCCTCGCGGCCGCGCTGCCCCTGCTGGCACGCCTGACCACACACCTGCGGGACACGCCCCGGGCACGCAAGCCGGGCCGCTGAGGGCCGTCCCTGACGCTACGGGTTGATCCCCCGGCCCTCGCGTCCCCCCACCCGGGCGCGGTCGGCGGCCTCGGTGCCGTGGGTCCAGCCGTCCGGATCGGTGGCGCCGCGCACCCGGGTGGTCGTGGTACGGGGGAACATCCGCTCCGCCGCGCCGGAGACCGCCACGTCGCGGGCGGCCAGCACGGGCAGCAGCGCGTCGTCGCCCGGCCCGTCCGTACCGCCGCCGTCCGCGCCCGCCGCTGCCGCGCCGGCCTCGGCGGTCACCCGCGCGGTGTCGGCGGCGAGCCGGCTGCCGAGCCGCTGGGCGTACCCCATCAGGAAGGACTGCCGGAACGTCTTGGTCCGCTTCCGGCCGCCGGCCCGCTGCCCCGCTTCGGCGCGCGCCATCGCGGAGGTGCCCTGCACCAGCAGCGAGGTGAAGAGGAGTTCCACCGCCTCCAGGTCGGGCTCGAAGCCGACGACCGTGGTGAAGCCGAGGTCGCTGTTCCACACGGCCCGGCAGCGGTTCGCCGAGGCGACCGCGTCGAGCAGGATCGCCTTGGCCGTCTCGTACGGGGCGTCGACCCCGATCCGGCAGGCGCCGGGCCGGTCCCCGCTGTGGGTACGGGCGGCGAGCAGCGCCTCGTCGATGCTGTGCCGGGCCATCAGCTCCTGCGCCTTGGTGGTGAGCGCCTCGGCCTCCTCCGGGAAGTCCGTCCCCTCCGCCTTCGCCAGCAGGGCGCGGATGCGGGTCAGCATCCGGGGTTCGCCGTGCGCGGGCGGCGGAAGGTGCGAGCCGCCGGCCGTTGCCTCGCCGGGCGGCGGCCCGACCGCCTCCACGGCGGGGAGCCGCAGCAGCAGCCGGTACAGCTCCAGCAGCGCGGAGGCGTAGGAGAAACGGTCGGGCCGGTTACGGGGCACGGGCGGCGGCAGCTCGGCGAGCTGGCCCGACCAGCGCGGCGGGAGCGTCGCGTACCCGGCGGTCTCGGCGGCGATCAGGGTCGCGGCGAGGGCCGCCCGCTCCTCGTCCAGCTCCCGGCGCACGAACCGTACGACGTCGGCGGGCTGCCAGCCCCGGGCCCACGCGCGGCGGAGGAACTCCTCGCCGCGCCGGTGCGCCTCGTCGTCCGCGCCCGGGGCGGCGGCGAGCAGCGACGCACCGGTGTCCAGACCGGCGTCGCCCTCCGCGTAGAGGGCCGCCGCGCACGCCTGGTCGATCACCGGTTCCATGGGTTCAGGGTAGAGGCGGGCGCGCCCTCGCCCCCTCCCGCGCCCCCTCCCTCGCCCCCTCCCTCGCCCCCTCCCGCGCCCTCCCTGTCACCCCTCCTGCGGCGGGAGCAGCACCAGCTTTCCGCGGACGTGCCCGGCCTCGCTGACCCGGTGCGCCTCGGCGGCCCGGGCCAGCGGATACGTGTGGTCGACCGGGATGCGCAGCTCGCCGAGGACGGCCCGCCGGGCGTTGGCGGCGAGGCGTGCGGCGGAGGGGCCGCCGCCCCCGGCGGAGAAGGCGACCCCGAGCGCGGGGGCGTCCGCGTCGGCGATGGTGATCACCCGGTCCGTCGTACCGCCGCGCAGCTCGATGGAGTCCGGCAGCGCGCCCCGGCCCGCCGCGTCGAAGACCGCGTCCACACCCTGTGGAGCCAGCGCGCGGACCCGCTCGACCAGCCCGGGGCCGTACTCCACCGGCGTCGCGCCCAGCACCCGGAGGTAGTCGTGGTTGGCGGGGGACGCCGTGCCGATGACGGTCGCGCCCCGGGCCGTCGCGAGCTGCACGGCGGCCGAGCCGACCGCACCGGCCGCGCCGTGCAGCAGCAGCGTCTCCCCGGCGTCCAACGCCAGTTCGTCGAGCACCCGGGAGGCGGTCTCGGTGGCCACCGGCAGCGCGGCGGCCGTCTCCCAGTCCAGGTCGGCCGGCTTGCGGGTGATCTTCTCCGGGACGGCCAGCACCTCGGTGGCGTACGAGCCGGTCTCGCTGTAACCGAGCACCTCGTCGCCGGGGGCGAAGTCGGTGACGCCCTCGCCGACCTCCTCGACCACGCCCGCGAACTCGCTGCCGGGCGTCGCGGGGAACGCGGTGGGGGCCGCCTGTCGCATCCACCCCTTGCGGATCTTGTAGTCGAGCGGGTTGACCCCGGCGGCACGGACCCGGGCCCGGAGCCTGCCCGGCGCCACCCGCGGGGCGTCCACCTCCGTCATCCGCAGCACCTCGGGGCCGCCGAACTCCTCGAACACGATCGCCTTCATCCCTGCTCCTGCTCCCCGCACCGCGGTCCGCTCGCCGTCGCCCCCGGTGCCGATCCTCGCGGCAGGCGCCCGGAGCCGCCCCCCGGGAGGCGCCGCCCGGGGGCCGCCGCCGAGGCCGTGTCCGAACGGTGTGCGTGGGGACGGCGGCCCAGGGGCGTTCCCCGGCGATGTCAGTGCCCGGTGCCAGACTCGGGGCCATGACGGAACGGTGGGCCCTGGCCGCGGCGGAGGGCGGCGGCGCGCTGCTCGTTCCGCTGGAGCGGGACGGGAGCCCGGCCGGTCCGGTGCTCCGGGAACCCGACCTCGCCGAGGCGGTCCGCGCGCGCCCCCGGGTGGTGCGCTGGGTGTGGCGGTCCACCACCGAGATCTACCCCCGGCTGCTCGCCGCCGGGGTCCGCGTCGAGCGGTGCTACGACATCGAGTCCGCCGAGCTGCTCCTCCTCGGCCACGCGGGGCGGCTCGGCGAACCGCGTTCCGCCGCGGCGGCCCTGGCCCGGCTCCACAACGCCCCCGTACCCGCCGATCCGCCGCCCCGCAGCGCCGACCCGGGAGCGCAGTCCCCGCTCTTCGAGCAGTCGGCCGGCACGCAGGTGCCGTTCGAGGGCCTGCTCGACGTCTACGCCGACCAGCTGCGCCGCCACCGGGAGGCGGAGCACCCGGACCGGATGCTGCTGCTCACCGGCACCGAGTCCGCCGGGATGCTGGTCGCCGCCGAGATGAACCGGGCCGGAATGCCCTGGCGGGCCGATGTGCACCGGGAGCTGCTGAACGAGCTGCTCGGCGAGCGGTACGCGGGCGGTGGCGAGCCCCGCCGGCTCGCCGAGCTGGCGGACCGGGTCTCGGCGGCGTTCGGGCGGCGGGTGCGGCCCGATCTGCCCGCGGACGTCATCAAGGCGTTCGCCGGGGCCGGGATCAAGGTGACCTCCACCCGGCGCTGGCACCTGGAGGGGATCGACCACCCGGCGGTGGAGCCGCTGATCGCGTACAAGAAGCTCTACCGCATCTGGACCGCGCACGGCTGGGGCTGGCTCCAGGACTGGGTGCGCGAGGGCCGCTTCCGCCCCGAGTACACGCCGGGCGGCTCGGTCAGCGGACGGTGGACGACCAACGGCGGCGGGGCGCTCCAGATCCCCAAGGTGATCCGCCGGGCGGTCGTCGCGGACGAGGGCTGGCGGCTCGTCGTCGCCGACGCCGACCAGATGGAGCCCCGGGTCCTCGCCGCGATCTCCCGCGACCCCGGACTGATGGAGGTCGCGGGACACGAGGGCGACCTCTACGCCGCGCTCTCCGACCGCGCCTTCCGGGGCGACCGGGACCAGGCGAAGGTCGCCCTGCTCGGCGCGGTCTACGGCCAGACCTCCGGCGACGGCCTCAAGAACCTCGCCGCGCTGCGCCGCCGCTTCCCGCTGGCCGTCGGGTACGTCGACGACGCGGCGAAGGCGGGCGAGGAGGGGCGTCTCGTACGGACCTGGCTCGGGCGGACCAGCCCGCCCGAGCCAGGTCCGGGGGACGACGGCGAGGCGGGGCTGCCGCAGGAGGGCGGCGCCGACGAGGAGGACGGCTCCGGGGAAGGCCGCCGGGGGTACGGCTTCACCCCCGGGTACGCCTCCTCCGACGCGCGGGCCCGTGGCCGCTTCACCCGTAACTTCGTGGTGCAGGGCAGCGCCGCCGACTGGGCGCTGCTGCTCCTCGCGGGGCTGCGCCGCACGCTCGCCGAGGAGGGACTCCGGGGGGAGCTGGTGTTCTTCCAGCACGACGAGGTGATCGTGCACTGTCCGGCCGAGGAGTCGGAGCGGGTGGTGCGGGCGATCCGCGAGGCCGGTGAGCTGGCCGGACGGATCGCCTTCGGCAAGACTCCGGTGCGGTTCCCGTTCACCACGGCGGTGGTGGAGCGGTACTCGGACGCGAAGTGAGAGTCCCGCCCGCCCGGGGCACGGGCGGGCGGGACTCTCACCACACGGTCTACTTCACCTGGAGCTCGCGCCACTGCGGGGAGGTGACCAGCGCCTTGAGCTCGTCGACGGAGAGCGCGGGATCGGACCGGGTGGCAACCCCGTCCTGCCGATCCGCGTTGAAGGCCATGACCGCGACCCGCATGCCGTCGGGGTACATGAGGTCGACCGTCCACTGGACGATGCCCTGCCCGCCCTTCTCGCCCGGCGTCTGCCGGACCGCGAGCAGCCCCCCGTCCGGCAGGGTCTCGGCGCTGCCGTACAGATCGCCCGCCACGTCCCGCATGTCGCGCTGGACGTTGATCCCGACGAGGGACTGCCCCTGGCCGTCGTCCACGACCAGCTCGGCGTACTCGCTGCCGTCCTCGTGCTCCTGCCGGACCACCGTGACATCGTCCGGGAGCAGTCCGAGGAAGGTGGGCATCAGCGTGGAGTAGTCGAGTTCGGGGGCGCGGCTGGGGGTGGGCGTCGGGGCGGGGGTCGCCGATCCGCCCTGGCCGTTCTTCTCCCGCTGCGCGACGATCACCCCCATGCGCTGGATCAGCCCCGTCCACTTCCCGGACTGTCCGAGGAGGTCGAGCTGTCGTCGGTCGAGCACCGGGGTGGAACGGGCCGGGTCGGCCGGGTCGTCGAGCAGACCGCTGTAGGCGCGTACGTCGAGGGTCACCCCGCCCACCGCCAGGGTGCGGATGCGGTTCCCGACCAGGTCCGGGACTGCCGGGTCCGCGGTGGCCGGTGCCGTGGCGGTCGGGCACTCGCCGCCGGGCCGGCGCTTCCCGGAGGCGTCGGTGAGGCCGGGGCCGCCGACGGCGTCGAAGGCCAGTGCCACTCCGGCCGGCACGTCCCTCAGGTCACCCGGCGCGGTCCGGCAGGCCGCGGCCTGGCCGCCGCCCCGTGCGTAACTCGGCGTCGGGTAGAGGGCGGCGGTGACCGTGGCGGCCCCCTCACCGTCGTCGTACACGACGGAGGCCGACGCCACCGCGCCGTCCTCGGTCTCCCCCGTACCGACGCCGGAACCCTCGGACACCTTCCCCGCGGGCAGCAGCGCGGCCAGCGTCTCGACCATCTCCGTGCCGGAGATCCCTGTGCCGGCGGCGGCCGGGGACACGGAGCGCGTACCCGACGCCAGATCAGCGCCGGGTCCGGAGCCCCCGACCAGACCGGTCGCCAGACCACCGCCGAGGGCGACGAGAGCGAGCGCGAGCGCGCCCCCGGTGACGGCGGCGGTCCTGCGCCGCCGCACCCCGCGCCGCCCGGCCTCGACCGAGCCGTCGAGCAGCGCGGTCCGGTCGCGGAGCTCGAAGGACTCGCCGGTGCGGCGGAGCTCATCACTCAGGTCGTCTTCAAAGGGCATGGCAGAGACACCACTTCTCGTTCGGTGGAGGCGGAGGGCGGAGCGGAGTACGCGCGGGTGGGGGACGAGTCCGGGTGCGCGCGGCGCGGCCACGGGCGCGGGTTCGGCGTTCGGCGGGCGGTGCGGGCGGACGGCTCAGTGGGTGGACGGCTCAGTGGGTGGCGAACTCGGTGAGGCTGCCGCCCAGCAGGGTGCGCAGCCGGGCCAACGCCCTTACGCACCGCGTCCGTACGGCTGCCGGACTCGTCCGGAGGATCTCGGCGGTCTGGTCGACGCTGCGGTCCTCCCAGTACCTCAGCACCACCACCGCCCGGTCCTTCGGGGGGAGCCGGTCGAGGGCGTCGAGCAGCGTCATCCGCAGGGCCGGGTCCTCCCCCGCGAGGTCGGGGACCGTGTCGGGCAGTTCCGCGAGCGGGCGTTCCCCGGCGGAGCGGCGCCTGCGGTGCGTGAGGAAGGTGCGGACGAGCACGGTCTGGGCGTACGCGGCGGGGTTGTCGATCCGGTGCACGCGGCCCCACAGCGTGTACATCCGGCCGAGGGTCTCCTGGACGAGGTCCTCGGCGAGGTGCACGTCACCGCCGGTCAACAGCGCGGCCGATCGGTACAGGTGGCCCGCGCAACTCGCGGCGAACTCCCTGAAGTCCTCGACCCGTGACTTCCTCATGCGTTCCCCCGTCTCCCACGGCCGGACCGGCCGCGCGCCCCGCACTCCTTCGACGCGATGGGCCGGGAGAAATGTTTCACGCGAACGCCCACTGATTTTCCCGGGGTTGTGCGACGCGGGACGGGCTGCCGGAACCGGGTCCGCCCCGGCGCTCCCCAACCCCCTTGAGCGCGGGTAGGTTCGGCGCCATGGACACTGGTCAGCTACTGGGCTCGGGGCGCAGCGCCGACGTGTACGCACTCGACGACTCCTGGGTGCTGCGCCGCTACCGCGACGATGCCGACACCACCCCTGAACTGGTGGTGATGTCCTACCTCTCGGCGTTCGGCTTCCCGGTACCGCGCATCGGGCCGGCACCCCAGGGGGCGGGCCCCGGGGACCTCGTGATGCAGCGGCTGACCGGTCCCACCATGGCCGAGGCGCTCACGGCCGGCTCTCTGGACGCCCGCCGGGGCGGCGAGATGATCGCCGGGCTGTTGCGGGAGCTGCACGCGCTGCCGCCGCGCCTCTCCCTCGATCCGGAGGTCCGCATCCTCCACCTCGACCTGCACCCCGAGAACGTGATGCTCACCGGGCACGGGCCGGTGGTGATCGACTGGAGCAACACCACCGAGGGCTCGCCCGGGATGGACCGCGCCATGTCGGCCCTGATCCTGGCGCAGGTCTCCCTCACCCCGGGCTTCCCGGCCGCCGAGGGCGTGGGCATCCTGCTCACCGCCCTGATGAACGCCATGGCGGGCGACGGTGCGATCGCCGAGGCGGACCTTGCCGGAGCCGTCGCGCTGCGCTCCTCGGACCCGTACCTCTCCCCCGCCGAACACGCCGTGCTGGGCGAGGCCGCGGCGCTGGTGGACGCGCACGGGAGGTGACGCGCGCAGGGGCCGGCGAGAGCACGCGCCCCGCCGCCCCCGCCTCCACACCCCCCGGCCGCTACTCCCGCGCGCCGACCGCCTCCACCGGGCGGACCCGGAGCGCCCGCGCGGCCGGAAGCACGGCGGCCACCACGGCGATCACCGCGGCGGCGGCGAGCACCGCGCCGATCGCCGCCCAGGGCACCACGACGCCCGTGTGCACGCCGAGCAGCGCCAGCGCACCCCCTACGGCGCCCAGGTCGATCGCCGCGACGGCGATGCCGAGCAGAGCTCCCACGCCGACCACCACCAGTGCCTCGACGGCGACGATCCTCAGCACCTGGCCGGTTGTCGCACCCGCCAGCCGCAGGACGGCGAAGTCGCGGGCCCGGTCCGAGGTCGCCATCACCAGGGTGTTGACCAGGGCGATCCCCGTGCAGAGCAGGGCGATGCCCAGCACCGTCAGCAGCCCGAGCCGGGTGGTCTCCCGGGTACGGGGGTGGTACGCGGCGACCCGGGCGCGCGCGGTCGTCACCTCGGTCCCGGTGGCCCGGCCTGCCTCGCGGAGCGCGGCGGCGACCGCCTTACGGTCGGCGCCCGGCGCCACCGTGATGTCGAGGCGGTCCACCGGGGCGCCCGAGGCGTTCCGGGCGCTGAGCAGGACACCGTGGTCCCCGGTGCCGGTGCGCAGGACGGCCGCGATGCGCAGGGACGCCGCGCGGCCGTCGCCCAGCCGGACCCCGACCCGCTCGCCCACCTCCGTGGTGAGCCACTCCTCGGTGACCACGATGCTGTCGTCGTCGAGATCCGCGAGGGAGCCCGAGGCGACCGGCAGGGCCGACACCTCCGCGAAGGCCCGCGGGTCCACGGCCGCCGCCTCGTAGGAGACGAGGGCGACGCCCTCTTCGAGGACGGTGACCCCGGTGGAGCGGGAGGCGCTGACCACCGCGCCCGGAACCCGCCGGGCCCCTTCCACGAACTCCGTCGGAAGGGGCCGCCGTCCGTCCTTCGAGGTGACGACGAACTCGGCGGAGGTACGGGTCAGCGCCTCGGTCTCCTTGGCTCCGGCGAGGGTCCCGGTCGCCCCCAGGAGGACGGTGGTCAGGGCCACCGTGATGAGGACGGGCGTAGCGACGGCGGCGGTCCTGCGAGTGGCCGCCGAGGCGCTCTCCCGGGCCAACAGGCCTGTGGCACCCGGAAGGCGGGCGGGCAGCGAGGTCAGCAGCCGGACGGCCGGGGGCACCAGCACCGGCGCGAGGAGCGCGCATCCGGCGATGAGCACCATCGGCTGCGTGAGGTAGGTCTTGCGCTTGAGGAGCCCGCCGGGGTCGGAGACCAGAGCCATCACGATCAGCCCGATTCCGGTGCCCACCACCAGAGTCGCCAGTATCCAGCGCAGTCGCGGCATGGCTCCGTCGTCGACGGCCGCCTCGCGCAGTGCCTGGGTAGGGGCGGTCCGTCCGGCGCGGTGGGCGGACACGGCCGATCCGGCCACCGCCACGGTCAGCCCGGTCCAGAAGGCGACGTGCAGCGGCCAGGTACGGTCGCCGATCGCGAACCAGGCGGGGGCGATCCCCCGGTCCACCATCCGGGCGACGAGGCGGGGGGCTCCCGCCCTGCCCCACCAGCATCCGGCGGCGGAGGCCAGGAGGCCGACCAGGACGGCCTCGGCGTACACGGTCCGGCGGATCTGTCCGGGGGTGGCGCCCGCCGTGCGCAACAGCCCGAACTCCCTCCGGCGCTGCGCCACCGCGAAGGAGAAGGTGGACGCCACCACGGCGGCCGAAACGAAGGCGGTGATGCCCGCGGCGGTACCGAGCAGCGCGTTGACGGAGGCGAGCGCCTCCCGGTCGCGGTCGGGGTCCGGGTCGGCGCGGCGCCGGTCGCCGCCGGTGAGGACCGACACCCGCGGCTCCCCGGCCTTCGCCCCGGCCTCGGCCGCCTCCACCTCGGCGGCGACGGCCCGCGGGTCCGCGTGGACGACCAGGGCGTCGACCGCCGGGGAGATCCGTGCGGCCTCGGCGTCGGTGAAGAACAGCGCCGTCTCGAACCCGGTCGCGGCGACGGTACCGACCACCGTCACGCTCCGGCCGGCACCGCCGGGGCCCGTGGCGCCCGGGAAGAGCAACCGCATCCGGTCGCCCGGGTGCACGGAGGAGCCGGGGCCGGTGGCGGCCACGATCTCGCCGGGCGCCTTGGGGGCGCGCCCCGCGGTCGGCCGGTACGGGGTCGCGGCGGCGATGGACCACGGGTGGCCGACGACCTCGGCGTCCGCGTACGGGCCGCCGCCGGACGGGAACTCCACCGGGAACGTCCGGTCCTCGACGGCGGGCCCGAGGGCGGACAGCCGGGTGACGAGTGCGGGCGGTACGGGCCGGGGCCGGGCGAGCGGGCTCGTCCGTACGCCGATGGGGGTGGCGACCCGGAGCGTGTCCGCACCCTTGACCACCACGGGGGCGGCCGCGAACCGCTCCGGCACGCGTTCCGGCGCGTCGAGCGTGGCGGCGAGGGCGAGGCCGGTGGCGGCCACGAGGCCCACGCCGAGGGCGAGGGCGACGAAGGAGCCGGCGAAGGTGATCCAGCGGGCCCGCAGCCCGGCGAGTACGCGCGTCAGCACGACGGCACCGCCGCCCCCCGCGCGGCCTTCCCGTACGTCGATCTCTCGCGCGCCGGCTTCTCCGCCGCCGCGCTCCCGGTCAGCCGCGTCATGCGTGCGGCGACCCGCTCGGCGTCGGGGGCGTCGAGTTCGTCGCGCACCCGGCCGTCCGCGAGGAGCACCACCCGGTCCGCGCAGGCCCCGGCGACGGGGTCGTGCGTGACCATCACCACCGTCCGGCCGCCGTCCACCAGGGAGCGCAGCAGGGCGAGGACCTCCCGGGCCGTCGTGGAGTCGAGGGCTCCGGTGGGTTCGTCGCCGAAGAGGACCTCGGGGCGGGTGATCAGAGCGCGGGCCAGTGCCACGCGCTGCTGCTGACCGCCGGAGAGTTCGCCGGGCCGGTGGCCGGCGCGGCCCCCGAGCCCCACCCGGTCCAGGGCGTCGAGCACGTCGGCGCGCCGGGGCCTCCCCCCGGCCAGCCGCAGCGGGAGGGCCACGTTCTGCGCGGCGGTGAGCGCGGGCAGCAGGTTGAAGGACTGGAAGACGAACCCGATCCGGCGCCTCCGCAGCAGGGTGAGGCGCCGCTCGCCGAGGGTGGTCAGCTCGGTGCCGCCGAGGAACACCCGCCCCGAGGTCGGTCGGTCGAGGCCGGCCGCGCAGTGCAGGAGGGTGGACTTGCCGGAACCGGAGGGGCCCATGATCGCGGTGAAGGTCCCCGGCGCGACGGTCAGGTCGACCCGGTCGAGGACGGTGACGAGGCTGCTGCCGCGGCCGTGCGACCGGGTCACGGAACGGAGCTGAACCGCTGGCTGTTGACTCATGCCGCCAGTCAACCCAGCTCGCGCGCGCGGCACATCGGAGCGGATTGCCGTCCTCATGGTGGAGCTGTCTCCACCGTGGACCCGCCACCGACCGGCAAGGGACCCGCCCTGCCCCTGCCGTCACGGCCACGGCCACGGCCACGGCCACGGCGGATCGCACCGCGTGGGCCGGGCCGCCTACCGTTCCCCCATGCATCCCGCCCTCCTCGCGCAAGCACTGCGGCAGCGCCGGTACGTACTCGGCGTGTGGCCCTGGCGCGCCGTGCTCTACCTGCTCACCGGCGTGCCGCTCGGCGCCGCCGTGCTGGTGACGCTGACCCTGCTGGCCGTCGCGGGCGGCGTACTCTCCGTGGTGCTGGTGGGGCTGCCGCTCCTGCTGGTCCTGGCCCTCGCGGGGATACCGCTGGCCGCCCTGGAGCGGTACCGGCTGCGGCTGGTCCACCCCGGCCCGCTGCCTTCCGCACACCGCCCGCCGGACGAGCCGGGACTCTCCTCCTGGCTCCGGACGCGACTCCAGGAGCGTTCGACCTGGCGGGAGTTGGCGTACGCGCTCTTCCTCGGGCTGCTGTTGTGGCCGGTGGAGGCGCTGGCGGTCGCCTGTGTGCTCCTGATCCCGGCGGGGCTGGTCGCGGTCCTCCCCCAGATGATCGCGGGCGGTACGGGCGGGGCGAGGCTGCTGAAGCTGTGGACCGTGGAGTCCTGGCCCGCGGCCTGGGCACTGCTGGTGGCCGGACTGCTCCTGCTGCCTCCGCTCGCCTACCCCCTGGGGGCGCTCGCGGCCGGCCGGGCCGCCCTGACACGGCGCCTCCTTTGTCCGCCGGACAGTGGACTCGCCGAACGGGTGGACGAGTTGGACCGTTCCCGGATGCGGCTGGTGCACGCCTTCGAGGCGGAGCGCCGCAGGATCGAGCGCGATCTCCACGACGGCGCCCAACAGCGCCTGGTCGCCCTCTCCATGACCCTGGGCCTGGCCGGACTGGAGCGCCCCGCCGAACCGGTCGCCGGGCTGCTCGCCAAGGCGCGCGTCCAGGCCGACGAGGCGCTGACCGAGATCCGGGAGCTGATCCGGGGCATCCATCCGCAGGTCCTCACCGACCGGGGGCTGGGTGCGGCGGTGGAGGACGTGGCCGACCGCTCGGTCGTCCCGGTGGACGTGACGCTGGACGTACCGGACCGGCTGCCGGAGGCCGTCGAGACCGCCGCGTACTTCGCTGTCTGCGAGGCCCTCACCAACGCGGCCAGACACAGCGGGGCGTCCAGGGTGACGGTGAACGGGCAGTGCCGGGACGGCGAGCTGTCCGTGGAGGTGCGGGACGACGGCACGGGTGGCGCGGACATCGACGCCGGTACGGGCCTCCAGGGGGTCGCCGACCGTCTCTCGGTCGTCGACGGCCTGCTGCTAGTCTCCAGTCCGCCCGGCGGGCCCACGGTGTTCCGCCTGCGCGTCCCGTGTCCGCCCGTACGACCCAGGAGTTGAGCCGTTGCGCACCGAGGGCGGGGGCTTGCGCGTGGTACTGGCCGAGGACGGCGTACTGCTGCGCGAGGGACTGGTCGGGGTACTCACCCGGTTCGGACACGAGGTGGTGGCCGCCGTCGGAACCGCCGGGGAACTGGCCGCCGCCGTGGAGTCGTACCGCCCGGACATCGTGGTGACCGACGTCCGGATGCCGCCCGGTTTCACCGACGAGGGCCTGCGGGCGGCCGTCGAACTGCGCACCGGTCAGCCGGACTTGCCGGTCCTGGTCCTCAGCCAGTACGTCCAGCGCTCCTACGCGGAGGATTTGCTGGACTCGGCCGACGGCACGGCCGTCGGCTATCTGCTCAAGGAACGGATCGGCCACGTCGAGGAGTTCGCGGCGGCGGTGGCCCGGGTCGCCGCCGGGGACACGGTGGTCGATCCCGAGGTGGTCCGCCAGCTCATCCGGCACCGCCGCGATCCGCTCGCCCGGCTCACCCCGCGCGAGCAGGAGGTCCTCGCGCTGATGGCGGAAGGCAGGTCCAACGCCTCGATCGCCGACGCCCTCACCGTCAACGAGGGTACGGTCAGCAAGCACTTCGGCTCGATCCTGACCAAGCTCGACCTCTCCCTCTCCGAGGAGACGAACCGCCGCGTGCTGGCCGTACTGGCCTACCTGCGCGGCTGATCCGGCACGGGGGCGACCGCGCCCCTGCGGGAGGCGGAGGTCATGGCGGCAGCCGCGAGTGCCGTCGCCGCGAGGATCAGCCCGGCGGTGAGCAGGGCCGCCCGTGCGGCGGCGCCCGCTGAGCCCGTACCCGTGAGCGCGTGAGCAGCGCCGCCTCCGCCACCCGCACCGGCGAGGTAGACACCGCCGACGACCGCGACGCCGAGGGTGCCGCCGAGCTGCTGGACGGCGTTGAGGAGTCCGGCGGCGGAGCCGGTCTCCTGCGGACCGACGCCGCTGAGCGCCACGGCGAAGAACGGAGTCGTGAACAGCCCGGTGCCCACGCCCGCGACGAGGAGCGCGGCCGGCAGGTACACCGGGTACGCGCCCGGGCCGCTCGCCCCGTACGCGAGGCAGGCTGCCAGGAGACCGGCGGCGAGGACCGCGACACCGGTGTGCAGGACGCGGGTGGACCCGTACCGGGGGACGAGCCGGTCGCCCGCCGCCCAGGAGCCGGCGGCAAGCCCCGTCGACCACGGCAGCAGCGTCAGTCCGGCGGCGAGGGGCCCCCGGCCGAGGCCCAGTTCGAGGTGGAGCACCACCACGGTCATGACGGCGTTCATCACGGCGAAGAACAGCGTCGACGTGGCGAGCGCCGCGGGGAACGCCCGCCCCCGCAGCAACGCCGGCGCGATCAGCGGGGCCCGGCCCCGGCGGGCGGTACGCCGCTGCTGGAGGACGAACCCCACGAGTACGGCGGCACCCGCTCCCGCAGTCGCCCAGGCCCGCGGGCCCGGGGCGCCCGATCCGCCGGCCAGCGGGCACACCACCAGGGCGATGCCGACCGTCGCGAGCAGGGTCCCGGCCAGGTCCAGGCCGGGTGGTGGAAGCGGCACCGGTCGCCCGGAGGACGGGTCCGGCGGCGTCTGGTGCGTGCGTGCCAGTCGTCGCCGGGCAGGCGGGACTTCCACCACGCGATCCGGCTGCGGGAGGACGGGAGCACGGTCCTCCCGCAGCCGGGGCGCGATCGCCAGCACGGCGGCGGCGAGCGGGAGGTTGACGAGGAAGACCGCGCGCCAGGACGAACCGAGCACGTCGGCATGGGTCAGCACCCCGCCGAGCACCGGCCCGAGCACGGCGGACAGGCCCATGACCGGGCCGATCGCCCCGAGCGCCCGGGGCAGCTCCTCACCGTCGAACATCGCCCGGATCAGCCCGAAGGTCTGCGGGACGATCAGCGCGGCGGCGACTCCCTGGAGCGCCCGCAGCCCGATCAGCGCCGCCGGCCCCGGAGCGCACGCGCAGGCCGCCGAGGTGACGGCGAAGGCGACCACGCCGATACGGAAGACCCGCCGCCGCCCGGCCCTGTCCCCCAGCCACGCACCGGTCAGCAGTGCCAGCGCGAACGTGAGGGTGTACGCGGCGCTGAACCACGGAATGGTGGCCGCCGCCCCGCCGAGATCGACGTGCACGACCGGCCCCGCCACCTGGACGATCGTCGCGTCAAGAAGGTTCATGGCCTCGGCGACCAGCACCGCCACCAGCGCGGACCAGCGGCGCGGCCAGGGGGCGCCCGGTGCCGGGTCCGTCGTCGGGTCCTTCGCCGGGCCGGAGACGGCGGGCGTACTGCGGCGCGAGGTACGGGACACGGCGCTCCCCCTGCGGGACGATGGCTGTGGATGTGGCTGTGACGGAGACCGGCGGGCGGCAGGCGGCGGGCCGTGGCTGACGCCCGGTGGCCGATAGCCTGCGGCGGACGACAGCCACGGTCCCGCCGCGCCCCTGTCGGATTCCAGCCCGGAAGCCAAGATCGGTGATTACTTCCATCCGGCTCGGCTACTTTGACGAATATGCTCGTACTCGATGATCTGGACCGCGGCCTGGTCCACGCTCTGCACGTGAACGGGCGGGCGCCCTTCACACTCGTCGCGGAGGTCCTCGGCTGCTCCGTCCAGACCGTGGTCCGCCGCTACCGCCGGCTGCACGCGCAGGCGGGACTGCGGGTGGTCGCCCTCCCCGACCCGCGCAGCTCAGGCACTCACCAGTGGTTCGTACGGCTGACCGCCGCGACCCGTGCCGCGCACGACATCGCCCTCGCGCTCGCGCGCCGCCCCGACACCTCGTGGGTACGACTGGCCTCCGGCGGCACCGAGATCGTGGCGGTCATCCGCACCACCCCGGCGGGCCCGGACGCCCACGCGCTGCTGCTGCGCGACGTCCCGCGCACCGCCGGGATCACCTCGGTCTCCGCGCACTACCTGCTGCACACCTACCTCGGCGGCCCGTCCGCGTGGCGGGGCAGGGTCGACGCGCTGGACCCCGAGCAGCAGGCACGGCTGCGCGCCGAAGGCGTCTCGGGTGCGGGTACGGGCTCCGCCACCGGGGCGCCCGCCCATCTGCTGACCGACGCCGACCGGCTGCTCCTGGAGGCGCTGCGCGACGACGCGCGGGCCAGCTACGCCGACCTCGCCGGGGCGACCGGCTCGACCGCCTCGACAGTGACCCGCAGACTCGCCGAACTGCGGGCGCGCGGGGCGCTCTTCTTCGACGTCGACGTGGACCCGGCGCTGCTGGGCGCGACCGTCTCGGCGCTGCTCTGGATGCAGGTGGCGCCCGCGCACCTGGACGAGGTCGCCCACGCGCTCGCCGAGCACGAGGAGCTGGCGATGGTGGTGGCCACGACCGGGCCCACCAATCTCGTCGCCCAGGCGCTCTGCCGGGACACCGAGGAACTGCACCGCTATCTGACCCGCAAGGTCGCCTGGAGCACCATCGACCGGATCGAGACGGCACCGGTACTGCGGACCTACAAGGCGGCGGCGACCCTGCGCAGCGGCTGGGGGTGAGCGGGGGCCGGGCTTACCCGAACGGGTGGCAGCCCGCACCCGTGGTGGGGTACGGGCTGCCACCCGTGGACGGGCGTCCCGCTCAGCCGCCGGTGATCACCTCGTCCTTGGCCAGGCTCTCCGTGCGCGAAGCAAGCGTGGTCCGCAGGGACTTCGCGGTGGCCTCGACCCCGGAGGCGTCCGCGCCCGACTTCTTCGCGGCGGTGACGAGGGTGTCGAGGGTGGAGGTGCCGTACCCGGAGCCGTAGTACTGCTCGTAGAGCTTCTTGTACGCGGCGTGGTAGACGGCGTCGAAGGCGTCGGCCGCCAGGAACTTCTCCTTCAGAGCGTTCCCGCCCATGCCACCACCGCCGCCCACGCGTCCGCCTGCCGCCTGGCCGTCGGCGCCTTGGCCCTCGGCGCCCCGGGCGCCAGGGGGGCCGCCTTGGCCGCCGGAGGGGAAGCCGTCGGCGGGGGGTTCCCCACCTCCCGGGAACTGCCCCTCGGCCGAGGCGCCTTGGCCACCGGCCGCGTCCTGGGAGCCGGTTGCGCCCGGGGCACCGGTCGCGCCCTGGTCTCCGGTCGCGGCGCCGGGCATCGCACCACCGCCACCGCCGAAGCCGCCCATGCTGGTGCTGTCGTCGGGGCCACTGGTCGCGTCGCCGCTGAAGGTCAGGTTGAAGTCCCATCCGAGGACGGAGAACTTCTTGGTGCCCAGGTCGTACCAGAGCACGTAGTTGTTCCCCGGCCCCGCCATGTCGTCGAAGTTCAGGATCAGGTTCTGCGTCGCCACGTACTCGGCGAACGAATCGACGTCCACGTAACTGTCGAGGTCGGCGGCGAACTCCTCGTCCGACGCCTGATCCACCCACTTCAGCAGCCGCATCACCGGGGCGAGGTCCTGACTCCCCTTCTTGTTGAGCTGCTTGAAGGACGTCTCGTAGTCGGTCGGATCGTCACCGACGTAGTCGAAACTACCGCCCGCACGGGCCTTGTACGCCACCCCGTCACCCGTGACCTGCTGCTCCACGTAGTCCTTGCTCGGGTTCTCCACCATCAACCGGGTTGCCGCGGGGCGGTTGTTGACGGTGAGGTCCACGAACCCGAACTTCTCGGCGGGCTGTCCGGACTTCTCCATGAGGGAGAGCGAGAGGGCTTCGTTCAGCGGGAGTTGATCGCTCACGCCCGGACGCAGGGAGATCTCGCGGTTTCCCTGGTACGCGCGCCCCTCCACGTACTCGTCGATCTTCACGAGCCACGGGAGTTCTTCGGGCTTGTCGGCGGAGAGGGAGTACTGCGTCATCCCGCCACCGCCGCCACCACCCGCCCGCATCCCGCCGGCGGCCTGGCCGCCCTGGCCCTGGCCCTGCTGGCCCTGCTGGCCCTGCTGGCCCTGGCCCTGCTGGCCCTGGCCTTGTTCCTGCTGGTCCTGGCCCTGGCCCTGCGGGCCTCCCTGGCCGCCGAATCCGCCGAATCCTCCGGCCCCGTCAGGCCCTTTGGCCCCGCCGCCGGAGCCGCGCAGGCTCTGCAGCGTGGAGTTCCCCTTGAGGCGGATGCCGACGTCGTTGAGGTAGGTGCCGTCGATGGTGAGGTCGGCCTCGATGTAGTCCTTGGTGCCGTCCTTCTCGTACGCCTTCATCATCTTGTCGAAGTCGGTCTGGTCGTACTCGATCCGGAACGTGTGCGCGGCCGTCGTGTCGTACAGGCCGACCGTGCCCGGCAGGTTCTCGGTGATGAGGTCGGCGTCCTCGGCGGAGGCGCTGGTGACGAACGGGGTGACCCGGGCGTCCGAGAAGAAGACCAGCAGCACGGCGAGTCCCGCGCAGAGCAGGCCGACCGGCCTCCAGTGGTGGCGCACCGGCAGGGGTACGCGGTGCGCGAGCCGCTTGCGGGGCGGGGTGCGCCGCTCCTCGCCGGCGCTCCCCTCCACCTCCTCCATCACAGGTCCGTCTGGTCGTAACCGGTGAGCACCGTGACGCGCTGGCCCCGCGTGCGCTCCTGGAGCGCCGCGACCAACTCGCCGGGCTCATGGCCCTTCTTGATGCGGACGGTGTAGAACACCTCGGTCAGCGTGCCGCCCCGGATGGACTCGGTGCTCACCAGTTCGAACTCGTCGGTCAGGCGCAGCAGTACGTCCTGGATGCTCGGGGTGTGGTCCTCACCGGCGGGAAGCTGGACCTTCACGACCTGGCGCTGCACGTTGAGGGCGAACAGGTCGAAGCGGCTCATCAGGAAGATGATCAGCGCGATGACGACTCCGCCGACCGCCGCCAGGGTGTAGAAGCGCGCTCCGCACGCCATGCCGATCGCCATCACCAGGAAGACGAAGCCGACGTCCCGGGTCTCCTTGACCGCGTTGCGGAAGCGGACCACGGACAGGGCGCCGACGAGGGAGAACGCGCGCGCCAGGTTGGAGCCGACGACGAGCATGATCAGCGCGACGACCATGCCGACGATGACCAGCGTCTGGACGTACGACTGGCTGTACGAGACGTTCTTGTGCGTGGCCCGGTAGACGTAACCGATCACGGTGGAGAGCACGAAGGACAGGGTCATCGCCAGGACGATGTCCATGACGCTGAACGTGCCGCTCAGGTCCTGCAGGTCGAGATTCACGGGCGGAAAGCCTCCGTCAGGCGCCCCGGGGCGGGGAGTCGGGTGGGGGACACGGCGAACGGGGTTCCGTCGCCGGTGGTGGGGTGGGCCGGAGCCGGCGGGAGGTCTTCCTCCCGCACGTGGAACACCGAGCGGGGCGCGAGCCCGAACGCCTCGATGGACTGGACGTACTTGGACACCCGGATCAGGCTGAGGTCGCGGCGGGCCGCGAGGTCGGTGATCCAGTGCGGGGTGCGCTCGTTGACCTTGATCTCCATGACCGACATGTGCGGCGGGATCGTGAAGCGGTTCTCCGCACCGGCCGTGCCGAAGTGGAAGTCGCGGTCGCGCCCCCGGACGCGCCGGTCGAAGGTGACGCGCAGGCCGGTGTCCTGGTCGCGGCCGACGAGGGCCTCGCGCTGGTAGCCGGTGATGGCGGTGGGCTGGAGGTTGAGGCGTACGGCGAGTTCGAGGACCTCCTCGACGAAGGCGGCTTCCTTCGGCGAGTGCTCGATCATCTGCCGGTCGTCACACATCCGCCGGGCCGTCTCGTACGGCAGCGTGATGCGGCGCTTCTGGGTGACCCGGTTGACCCGCTGCTTGATCTCCACGCAGACCGGCGAGGCGTCGGTGATCCCGTCGAGGTCTCCGTAGTGCCGGATGCGGAGCTTGCGGCGGAACTTCAGGCCCTCGATCTTCTCCCAGTAGAAGCGGAGTTGAGGGGTGTCGTAGTAGAGGCTCCACACGCCGTAGCCGCCCACCGGACTGTGTGGGTCGCGGTCCATGCGTTCGCCCAGCTCGTCCCGGATCGAGGCCGCCCGGTCGACGGGGACCAGGTACTTGAGCTCGTACCGGTTGAAGGCGTGCAGCCGACTGGCCACCCGCAGGGCTTCCTCGCCCGCGGGCTGCGGCCCGGCACCGGAGTACGCGCCCGTCGCTCGGTCCGCGTCTGCCGCCGGCACTCCGGCCACCGCGTCGACGGTCCGTCCCGGCCCGGCGGCTTTCGTGCCGCGAACCTGTGGGCGCAGTCGCCCCAGCCAGCCAGTCATGGCTCCCCTTCGTGCCGTCCGTTCGTCTTCTTCCTCCACGTAAGGAATCGGCAAGAGATGAGGAACTTATGAAATCCTTATCTGAATGGCCTGAGTACACGACATGAACACAAGATGAACACGGAAGGCGCGTGGCTTACCGCGCCCGTTCCGTCTCCGGCCCCGGTCAGTCCCGTGCGTGGGCGGCCTGCGGGGGGCGGGTCCTGGGCCGGCCGCGCCGCCGGAGGCCGGCCCACAGGAACACCACGGTGAAGCAGGCCGCGAGGATCGCGGGAAGCAGGAACCACAGGGTCCCCAGCGTCACGAAGAACGCGGTCGCCGCGCTCGCACCCGCCGCCGCCACGCCGAGCCCGCCGAGCGCGCCCGGCAGGTCCTCGTACACCTCGGCGAACTGCTGCCGCACTTCCGCCTCCGCCAAGCGCTCCACGTCGCCCCGCGTCGAGGTGAACTCATGAGGCGGTCGGAGGGCGTTGAGGACGACCTCGGACCGCAGGCTCCATGAGCCCTCGTCCGACCCGGCGTAGGTGTCCTCCGCACGGTCCCGGCCCCGCTCCGGGCGTCCGACCCGGTCCCGGTCGAAGGCGTCGAAAGTCCGGTCGTCACGATCGTTCGTCCCCGGGTTCTGCTCGGACACATCGACCTCCTGATCGTCAGCCGGCGCCGAGGGTGGCGGCGAGCATGTCGGCGTAGAGAAGCAGTTCCCGCAGGTCACGGGCGGAGAATCCGTCGGGCGGCGGCGCGGACTTCGGCATCTTCCCGTCCAGCACCAGAATCCCGATCGCCGTCGCGTTCACCTTCACCTGCACCACGGCGACCCGCTCGTCGGCGACGGGCGGCGGCGTCCGGTCGAAGGGCGATGCGATGTCACCCATGCGCAGAGTCGACCCGCCCTTCACTATCAGTTCGAGCAGGGGGTAGACCGCGTCACCACTGGTGATTTCGGGCAGGGCCGAAGACGGCCACTGGGACACCAGCGTGAAGATCCGGGTGGTGGAGTTCCAGGAGTAGAAGACGCCCCGGGACCCCTCGCTGATCTCGGACACTCCCACGACGACCGACTGGTCGAACCGCCCCCTGCGCACACTCTGCTCGGGAGCCGGGAGCGTACGGTCCCCGAGAACGGCCGCCTGTGCGGTGCTCGGGGCCAGGTTGGCGATCAGGCTCTCGTAGTTCCGCTGCGCCTGGAGAGCGGACCGCTGCATCCGCGCACGGTACGCGGACAGCCTGACCCGTTCACTGTTGCCCGCGTACACGGCGACCGCGGACGCGACCACACCGGCGATGATCCACTGCTGTTGATGCTCACCCTCCCGCCCGCCGAAGATGCTCGCGGCGAAGGCGACGGCGGTGAAGAAAAGCGTCGCCACCCCCAGAGTCAGGTTGAGCAGACGTTCCCCGGTCTCCGTCGACAAGATTCCCCCCTGACGTCGGAGCACCCCCGCGCCCCTGCTCCGTCCACACCGAGGATTCCATCATCCAGCCGCCCTCACAAGGCGATCGCCGGATACTGAGAGCTACCGGAAGTCGGGCTCCGGCAGGTTCCGGGGTGCGTCACCGGGCATTGATCCACATGAGACCCCGGGCGTTCCGGCCTCCGACGACCGGACGAACCGAAAGAGGCAGCACCATGACCGCACCACGCATGGAGACCAACCCCTGGCTCCGCCGCTACCACGCCGCCGACGCGGGCGCCGTCACCCTGGTGTGCTTCCCGCACGCCGGTGGATCCGCCGGTTACTTCCACCCGTTCTCGGCGGCCCTCGCGCCCTCGGTCGACGTGGTGGCCGTCCAGTACCCGGGGAGGCAGGACCGGTTCGCCGAACCGTGCATGGAGGACCTCGGCGAACTCGCCGACGCCATCCACCGGCAACTTCGGACCATCGCAAGCCCGTTGGCCTTCTTCGGCCACAGCATGGGCGCCTCCCTCGCGTTCGAGGTGGCCCGGCGGCGGGACCTGGCGGGCGAGGAGGCGCCGTCGATGCTGTTCGTCTCCGGCCGCCGCGCGCCGGACACCGTCCGCGCGGCGGCCGAGCCGGTCCACTCACTGGACGACGAGGGCCTCCTCGCCCGGATCAAGCGGCTCGGCGGCACCCACACCCAGCTGCTGGAGAACCCCGAACTGGTCGAGCTGGTGCTCCCCGCCGTACGGGGCGACTACCGCGCCGTCGAGAGCTACCGGTGCCCGCCCGGCACCGTCCTCCGCTCCCCCCTCACCGTGCTGACCGGCTCCGAGGACCCCCTCACCACCGCCGAGGAGGCCGACGCCTGGCGCCGCCACACCGCCGGCACCTGCACCGTGCACACCTTCCCCGGCGGCCACTTCTTCCTGGAGCCCGAGTCCGACGCCGTCCTCGCGACGGTCTCCCGCACCCTGGCGGGCCTCACCGTCTGAGACCCGCCGGTCCGCCGGGGAACCGGGGGAGCCGATGGCGGGGCAGCCGGTGAGGGGCAACGGGCGGCCCGTCGCCAGAGTCCGGGCGTGGAGTGCGTCACGCCGCCGGGAGATCCGGCGGGCACTCACGCGGGGCTCGCGCGGCTGCCCGGACCGGCTTCCCGGCCGTCCACGACCAGCCGTCGGCCGGGGCCGGCGGCAGGCCCCGGCGCGGCCGTCCCGGCACGGTCCGCCCAGCGGGGGCGCACGGCCGCCGAGTTGGCGATGACCTGCGAAACCATCCCGCCCCCCGAGACCCGCCATGCCGCCCGCACCCCGTCGCCACCGCAGCGGACTCTCCCGTTCCGCAGGGGCGGACCGCAGCACCCGCGTGGTGCCCCTTTGGCCTTTCGGCCAAAGGGGCACCACGCTTTCTGGCGGATATTCTCACCCCCGCACGGTCGGCACTCAGCATCATCAGGTCGACCCCTACAGCGCGGAACGAGAGGAGCGGTGCCATGGAGACGGTCCGGACGATGCCGGGCAACGGTCCCGGCGGCGGCCTGAAGCACAGGCTGACCAAGCGGCAGGACGTGTCCGCCGAAGTGCCTCCAGGCAGCGAGCTGAAGCGCACGATGGGCATGTGGCAGCTCACCCTGCTTTCCGTGGGCGCCACCCTCGCCGCGACTTCCTGCTCCCCCGGGTCACCGCCCGCCAGAACCTGACGACGGCCCTCCTCGCCCCCGACATGGCGAAGGTGAAGGGACACGAGCTGGCGAAGGCGGCCCTGGAGACGGCCGTGCTCGACGCCGAGCTGCGGGCCCACGAGATGTCCCTCGCCACCTTCCTCGGTGCCACCCGCGACCGGGTGCCCGCCGGGGTGTCCGTCGGCATCAAGGACTCCGTCCCCGCCCTCCTGGACGACGTGGCGGGGTACCTCGCCGAGGGGTACGTCCGGATCAAGCTGAAGATCGAACCCGGCTGGGACGTCGAGCCCGTCCGCGCGGTCCGCGACCGCTTCGGCGACGAGCTGCCGCTCCAGGTGGACGCGAACACCGCCTACACCCTGGCCGACGCCGAACACCTTCGCCGCCTGGACGAGTTCGGCCTGCTGCTCATCGAGGAGCCGCTGGAGGAGAACAACCTCCACGCCCACGCCCTCCTCCAGCGCCGCATCGCCACCCCGGTCTGCCTGGACGAGTCGCTGCACAACGCCCGCGACACCGCCTCGGCCCTCGCCATGGACGCCTGCCGGGTCGTCAACATCAAGCCCGCCCGCGTCGGCGGCTACCTGGAGGCCCGCCGCCTGCACGACGTCGCCGCCGCCCACGGCGTACCCGCCTGGTGCGGCGGCATGCTGGAGACCGGCATCGGGCGCGCCCCCAACCTGGCCCTCGCCGCCCTTCCCGGCTTCACCCTCCCCGGCGACACCTCCGCCTCCAGCCGCTACTTCGCCGAGGACATCGCCGAGCCGTTCGTCCTCCAGGACGGCCACCTCCCGGTCCCCACGTCCCCCGGCATCGGCATCACCCCGCTCCCCGACTCCCTGCGCCGCTTCACCACGGCACGGCGGGACCTGTACGGGGGTGCGGCGGGACGGTGAGGCGGGGCGAGGCGTGAGCCGGGGCCGCAGGCGATGAGGCGGGGGCCGCCCCGCAGCCGCCGGGACCACCGGGGCGCCGGAGGCCGGGTCGCTCGCGCACGGGCGGTCGCGTCCGGTCCGGCGTACGCCCGCAGGGTCCCCTCGGCGCACCCACGCACCGGAGCCCGGGACGGATGACTTCCGTCCCGGGCTCCGGTGCGGGCGCTCCGCCCCGACGGGGCGAGGTCAGCGGGACTGCGACGGTCCAAAGAACTCGATCTCCGCGAAGGCGACTTGCTTCTTCGCGGAGGTGTGGTAGGCGGACTCGACGGTGAAGCGGACCTTGGTGACGTCGTCGTAACGGAAGTCGCGGGTCTGGCCTCCGGCGCCGTCGTCCAGGACGAGTTCGCGGTGGGTGACCTTGCCGCTGGACTGGGTCACGGTGACATCGACGCGGTGCGGGAGCGCCTGCTCGCCGTTCTGGTCGGCGCGGTACGAGACCCCCGGCATCACGATCACGTTCAGCAGACGGGTCGGCGTGTCGAAGGAGGCCTCGATCCACTGGCCCTTGCCCGACTCGGACACCCCGGGGCCCCACCAGGTGTTGTTGAGCTTGTCGAAGGACGAGTCCGGCTTGTGGCCCTGGTAGGAGCGGGACGCGGTGACGTGGTCCGGCGAGACGGGGGCCCGCTTGGAGAAGTGGTCGCGGGTCGCCCGGACGCCGTCGGGGATGTGGACCGCCGCCACGATCACCAGGGTCACCACGACCGCCGCCCCCACCCAGCCCAGGACGCGGTCGAAGGTGCGGCGCACCCGGGGGCGGTCGCCCGCCCACGGGGTCTCCCGGGTACGGGTGTCCAGCAGTCGGCGCCACCACGGCAGCCGGCGGCCCTCCACGTGCCGGTCGCCCGCCATGGGCATCGCGCAGCGGGCGCAGTAGTGCCGGTCGGGCCGGTTGCGGGTGCTGCACCAGGGGCAGGGCGTGCCCCCGTCCACACCGAGTTCCTCGCCCGGGGCCTGTACGGTCTGCGGGCGCTGGGGGGCCGGCCGGCCGGGCAGGACCGGGGCGACCGAGGGCGCCGCCAGGGGTCCGGGGTCGGCGACCGGGACGATGAGGCGACGGGCACGGTCCGCCATGCCGCCGTCGTCCGCCGCCCCCGGGACCTCCTGGGTGTCGGCCTCGTCGCGGGCCTCGTACGTGCCGTACCCGGAGGACCGGGCGCCCTGCGGGTACGGCGCGGCGGCGGGAGCCTCGTCGTACGCGGCGTGGCCGTACGCCCCCTGGGCCGGGCCGGCCGGGGCGGCGTACGGGGAGCTCTCGTGGGCGAGGGGCTCCGGGCCCCGCGGCTCCCGCGACTGCCGGGGCAGCCCCGCGCCGCCGCCGGGCCGGGCGAAGGCGTCCCAGCCGGGTTCGGCGGACGCCGGAGCGGCGTCCGTGGACGAGGGCGCCGACGAGGCCGGAGCGGGGGCCGGGGCGGGGGCCGGGGCGGGGGCCGGGGCGGGGCCTTCCGACGCCTCACCGGCGCCTCCGCCGTGGCCGCGGGCGCCGCTCGCGGCACCCGCCGTGGCCGCCGGCCGGTCGGCCCAGCCCAGTACGGCCCCGCACGCGTCGCAGAACGACAAGCCCGGTTCCGCGCGGGTGCCGCATTCGGCGCAGTTCTGCGTGGTCATTTCTCCGAGGTCCTTTCGGACGGATCGCCGGCGGTCACCTGGACCGTGTACGGCATGTGGGCGGGCCGGGCTGCGGCGACGATGCCGTCCAGGCGGTAGTGGTCCGCCGTGGTCGGATCGGGCAGCCTGAGGTGTACGTGCAGATGGGGGCGGGGGATGCCGGGGATCGGGCCCAGCGGGCGGGCGGTCCAGTCGGCGCCCCCGCTCTCGCTGATCTCCGGTGCGACGCCGAAGGCGAGCCGGACCGTTTCGGCCAGGCCGCGCCGGGTGCCGCGGATGCGGTGCAGGTACGCGGCGGTCGCCACGGCGGCACGCAGCAGCGGCTCGGGTTCGGTGCCGTCGGTCTCCGCACCGACCCAACCGGTCAGCCACCGGGCGTAGTCCAGGGGCGCCAGCGAGGGACGGAAGTAGGAGTCGAGGCAGTCCAGCGCGGTGTGGATGGGTGCGAACACCTCGTCGAGCCCGTCGACGAAGCGCAGGGCGAGGTCGTCGTCGGCGAAGACGGCGGGCAGCATCGCACCGATCGGTGAGGACGAACCGAGTCCGTCGACGGAGCCTCTCATCCGTGGCTCCCGGTGCCGCGTTCCTTGTCCCCCGTGGAGTTGTCCCCGATCACCCGGACGCGGTGGTCGAAGGAGAACACCAGGGAGGGCGGCGACAGGTCGATGCGGTTCGTCGCCTCGCCGCGCTTTCCGGTCAGCGGGTCGGCGGGGTGGAGCATGACCTCGTCCACCAGCTCGACGCCGGGAATCCGCTGGAGCACCGCGAAGGCCTCGCCGGCCTGCACGGGCCGCCCGAACGGCCATCCCTTGCCGTCCGCGCCACCGGTCAGCGGGTCGAGGTGCTGGTAGAGGGCGTCGTGCACCCGTCGGCGCACCAGGTCGGTGTCGACGCCGCGGAAGGCGTGCACGGTGGCGACGACGGTGACGCCCTGGTAGAAGGGCGGACCGACCGCCAGCCGGGTCCCGATCAGGCGGCGTTCGTCCAGGTGGCGCGTGATGCGCTCCAACAGTGCGTCGCCGGGCACCAGTTGCTCGAAGCGGAGTCGACCACCCGGGTCCGGTATCGCCTGCGGCACCACCAACACCCGTACCGCGTAAGCGCCGTACTCGCTCTCCTCGCCCTCCAGGCAGGAGATGCGCGCGGTTTCGGGGGCGGCCCGACGGGCCAGTTCCTCGTAGTCGCGCAGGGTCACCGCGCGTTCCTGGGCGCGCAGTGTGATCGGGGCGCGGACCTTCGCCTCCTCGACCGTCTCGCCGTCCACGCCGCCGCGCGCGGCCTCACGGTTGACGACCTCGGAGACGTACGGGATGGAGGTGCGCAGGACCTGTACGGCACCACGGGCCACGTTGCCGGCCCGGCCGCCGCCGGTGCGGTAGCTGCGGGCGCGTACGGGTGAGCCCTTGGGCGCCGCCATGCCGTACTGGCGCAGGGACCCGTCGGGTTCGCGCACCGCCGGTCCGAAGGCGATCTCGCCGGTCGCGGCGTCCACGGTGACGTGGCGGTCGTCCGGGCCCGAGGCCGCGAAGTGCGGGACGACCTGCCAGTCCGTCCACCCCTCGTGCTCGGCGGTCTGCAGCAGGACCGGCGGGGTGTCGCCGACCACGGGTCCGTGCGCGAGCCGCAGCCGCTGCCCCGGCAGCCCGGTGGACTCGCCGAGCGCCTCGTCGTAGACCGTCTCGGCGTGGACGACGGGTGCGGTGCCGCCGATGGTGAAGCCCTCGGCGGAGCGGACGGTGGGCGAGGTGGTGTAGAAGGGCTGGCCGGGGTGGGGTTCGGTGACCCGGCACCGCAGCCAGCCCGCCTCCTGACCGGCGTTGCGGGAGAGCACGTGCCCGCCGGGGACGTGCAGGATCACCTCACCTGGCCGGTTGAGGCCGCCGGTGCCGTCCCGGTCGACCTCGCAGAGCTGCCAGCCGTCCTCGGTCCACGCCTCCCAGACCAGCGGAGGCTGCCGGGGATCCACGCCGACACCGTCGACCCGGCTGTCCAGTTCCAGGGTGACCGCGCAGTGCGGCACCGCGCCGGTCAGGCCCAGCAGCATGCAGTCGCCCGGGGCGGGTGACTCGGAGAAGCAGAGCACGTCCTTCGCGTCGTCGGCGAGGTCGTGCGTGCGGTCCAGCGCGGGCTCGCCCCGCCGCTGCACCATCAGATGCTTCAACCCGCAGTTCCAGAGCACGAGTTCGACTTCGGTACTGAAGACGACCGCTTCCTCGTCGCTGGTGCGCGAGGTGGCCACCTCGGTGCCGAGCGGTACGGTCACCGGCTCCTCCTGCGGCGCCGAGAGCCAGAACGTCACCTCCGTACGGGCGGCGGAGGGCGGGAACAGCGTGATGCCCACCAGGTCGAGGAAGGCCAAGTGGTTCTTGTCCGGGACCCGGTTGAGCCGGTAGACGATCTCGTCGGCCATGTGCGCCACCGTCTCGACGAGGGTGATGCCCGGGTCGGAGACGTTGTGGTCGGTCCACTCCGGGGCGCGCTGCTGGATGTAACGCTTGGCGTCGTCGACGAACTGCTGGAAGCGGCGGTCGTCGAGATTCGGGGAGGGCAGGGCCATCAACGGTCGCTTTCGGAAGAGTTGCCCAGGGCGGGGCCGGCGTCGGGCTCCTCGTGGGACGGGATGACATAGAAGGGGAAGACGAGGCTGCGGGGGTTGTTGGTGCCGCGGATCGAGTAGCGGACGTCGATGAAGAGGACGCTCTGGTCGGTGCCCACGGTGACCTCGATGTCGTCGACCTCGATGCGCGGCTCCCAGCGGTCCAGACTGACGTACACCTCGTGCTGGATGCGGCCCGCGGTCTGCTCGTTGACCGGCGCGAACACCAGATCCTGGATGGCGCAGCCGAAGTCCGGCCGCATCGGCCGCTCCCCGGGTGCCGTGGACAGGACCAGCCTGATCGCCTCTTCGATCTCCCGCTCGCCGCTGACCAGGGCGATCCCGCCGGTGGGCCCGATGCGCAGGGGGAACGACCAGCCGGACCCGACGAACTGCTCGGCCATCAGACCTTCTCCTGCCTTCCGTTGGGGTTCTCGCTCATATCACCGGGATTCCGTTGGCCAGGAACGCGGGAGACGTGACCAGCGTGGTGGGGGCCTTGATCGTGGTATTGACGGCGGAGGTGATCTGCACGGTTCCCCCACCGGTGAGCATCGCGGCGCCCACGGCGTTCATGCTCAGGGCGCCGACCGCGTTCAGCCCCAGTTCGCCCGCGGCCCTGACGTTGACCGCGCCGCTGCCGCTGATGCTGAGCGGACCGCCGCTCTTGATGGTCAGGGCACGCCGGGCGCTGAGCGTCAGGTCGGTACCCGCTTCCACCGACACCGACCGGCTGCCCTTGATCGTCACGGAGCCCTTGCTGTCCACGATGATCTCGGTGTTGGTCCGGTCCAGCTGGATGATCAACTGCTGGTCCCCGGAGGCGAGCCGGACGCCCTGTTTGCGCGTACCGGTCTTCTGGCTGAGCAGGTCCATGCGGTTGCCGTCCCGGTCGGAGACGGTGTGCCGGGCCGCCGTCTTCCGCGAGGCGTCGTGCAGCGGCACGTCCCTGACGGGGGTCGGCACGTCCTTGCCGTTGTAGAGCCCGCCGATCACGAACGGGTGATCCAGAGCGCCCCGGTCGAACCCGACGAGCACCTCGTCGTTGACGTCGAGCGGGAAGATCCCGCCGCCGGCGAGGCCGCCCATCTGCACGGTGCGCGTCCAGTCGCTGACGTACGTGTCGTCCAGCCAGGGGAAGCGCAGCTTGACGCGCCCCTGTTTGAGCGGGTCGTTGACGTCGGTGACCAGGGCGTTGGCCACGCTGGGCAGTCGCGGCGCGGTCTCCGAGCCGCCGGAGGTGAGGCCGTACAGCGAGCGCCACTGGCGTCCGCTGACCGTCACCCAGGTCTCGTAGTGCTTGCCGTCGCCGAAGACGTGGCGCACCGACGTGACGGTGTACTTGCCCTCGAAGGGCTTGCCCACGTCGGCCAGGGCCACCGGAACGCCCGGCCGCAGCTTGGGGTTCCCGCGCGCGACGACCTCCACCTCGGCGAACGAGGACGTGATGTCGTCGGCGAGCGCTTCGGCGGCGAACTTCACCTCGGCCTGCTTGTCGTACGGGGTCGCCGTGTCCACCAGCGGCGCCGGGCCGAACTTCGCGGCGGCGACGCCCGGCGTGGTGCCGATGGTGATGCCCGGGTTGGACACCGCGGGCGAGAGGGCGGTGAGCTCCTTCTTCGTCGTGACGTCCCAGCCGCGCGCCTGGACCTTGCCGACCTGGTCGGCTGCGGTGACCGCGGCCCGCAGCCGCAGGATGTCGTGCCCCGCCTGCAACACGAAGGGGCTCTTGTCCCCGTCGGTGCTCGGCGAGGGCGCGCCCGAGGACGGCTTGGGCCGCACGAACTGGAACGTGCCCTTCGCGTCGATGGACATCACCATCTCGTTCTCGTCGGCGAGCCGCGCGAGGAAGTCCCAGTCGGTGACGTTGGACTGGCTGATGAACTCGTAGACGGTCTTCGTCGACTGGATCGTCCCGATGGGCACGCCGTCCTGGGCCGCCAGCTTCCTGGCGATGTCGGACGCGGTCTGGCTGCGGAAGGCGGTCACCCGGCGGCGGCGCAGCAGGCGGTGCCCGAGGTCGTAGCCCCGGACGACGGCGAAGGTGCCGGTGCCGTCGTAGTCGACCTCCAGGCCGGTGACCTCACCGGTCAGCAGCGGGTCTCCGGCGCCCTTCCCGTCGGCCACCGGCGTGATGACCACGCTGCTGCCGAAGGTGACCCCGAGCTTGCCGAGGATCTTCCGGTAGGGGTCGCGGAAGGTGAGGCGGAACGCCGCCGGAACACCCATCCCCTGGTCCACGTGGCTGTCGACGAGGGCACTGGTGAGGTCGGACGGAATCTTGGCGCCATTGATCTTGACGTCGACGACGTTGGAGAACGCGGCCCGCACCATCAGCCGCTCACCTCCTCGGCGGACGGCATGACCAGTTCGGTACCGGACGGCAGGTTCCGGGGATCGTCGATGCCGTTGGCGCGGGCGATCGACCGCCAGGCGGCCGCGTTGCCGTACTCCCGCCAGGCCAGCGACTGCAACGAGTCGCCCGCCACGACCCGGTGGACGCGCTGCGCGGTGAGCGCGCCGGACGTCGGGTTCTGGCCACGCGTCTTGCTGGGGATCTCGTGCAACTGCAGTCGGCAGGTGGCCCGGATGGGGACGCCCGTGGTGCCGAAGACCGTGTACGACACGTCGACGGAGCTGATGTAGGCGGTGAACCGCGCCGTCGAGAACGACCCCCACTGGAAGACGACCCAGGGCGGCGAAGGCTGCTTGGTCCCGATGCTCTTCAGGGTCACCTCGCAGCATTCGAGGAGCGACTCCACCTTCTTCAGCACGGTGTTGCCGGTCGGTTCGCCGGAGGAGTCGAGGAAGACCTCCAGCCCCATCTGCATCGCCTCGACGCCCATGAACTCCGGCTTCGCGCCGGTGCGTTCGATCTGCGCCGGAGTCGCCTTCCACTGCGCGCGGCGACTCAGCGACAGCTGCGCCGGGTTGAAGTCGAAGGCGAACGTCTCCATGATCCCGCCGGGTGACGTGCTGTCGCCCACCGGAGGTTCGTGGATCGCCAGATTGGCGCGTACGAGGCTCTTGCCCGCGCCCTTGCTGCCCTTGGTGGCCACCGTGTCCCCGCCCCTCAGCCCGTGAATCCGTGGTGGGCGATCTCCAGTACCTCGGTCGCCACCGCCGGGCTGCCCGGGTCGAGGGTGGGACCGGTCCAGCGCACCGGCAGCACGTCGATGAGACCCCAGCTGGCGACCTCCGAACCGTCCGCGCGCAGCGCCGCGATCTGCGCGGTGGGCCGCTTGATCCCGGTCTGCACGGACGAGATCCACTTGGCGACCTTCGCGGTGTCCGGGGTGAGCGGCCGGGTCAGCCGGATCGTGGAGAAGGTGACTCTGGTCGGCAGCGCCCACACGAAGCCGTTGTTGCCGCCCTCCTGGTGGTGCTCGACCTCCACCTCGGACGCCAGCCCCTCGCACCCGTTGAAATAGCCGAGGCTTTCGCCGTCGATGCTGAGGGAGAACCAGATGGTTGAGCCCGGGTCTTGGCTGGAGGGCATCTCGGCGGACCTTTCTTTCGGTGGTGCGTGCCGGTCGGGGGTTCGTCCCGGCCGGAAGGCCTGGGGCCCACGGCGGTCGGGACGATCGGGGCGGAGCGGTCGGAACGGGCGGGAGGCGAACAGTCGGAACGGTCGGAGCGGTCGGAGCGGTCAGCGGCGGGGGTCTCGGAGTTTGCCGATCCGCTCGCGGTCCAGGCGGAGTTCGGTGCGGATCAGCCGGGTGATCCGGCCGACGAGCCGGTGCGCGAGCTCGTCCAGCTGGAAGTCGGTGAGCGCCCGGGGGTCGAAGCCGTCGTCGGGTACTGCCGTGTACTCCGGCGGAGGCGGGGAGTTCCCGGGCGGCGGGTCGTTCGGCGGCACGCTGGACTCCGGGGAGTACGGAGGCGGCGGACCGGCCGGCGTGTACGGAGGCGGCGGGCCGGCCGGGGGGCCGGGACGCGTGGTGAGGCCGGCTGACACCGTGGCCGCCGCGGAGGCGGCGAGTGCGCCGATCGCGGACGAGGCGGACCGGCCGGCGGCCCTGTGGGACTTTCCCCAGAGCCGCTGGACGACCGGCATCGGGGCTGCGGAAGCGGCGGGAGCCGAGAGAGGCGCCACCGCCGCGACGGCACCGCCGGCCGGCTGGACCGGTGCCGGCACCGACGTCGGGGCCGGTCCTGCCGGCCGGCGCAGCGGCACCACCTTCGCGGGCATCGCGACGCTGCGCTGGAGCACGGCCGGGGCCGGGGCCGGCCGGAGCGCGGCCGGGGCGGGCTGCGGCATCGCCGGAGGCAACGCGGTCGACCCGGGCGGCGCCGCCGTCGTCGGAAACGCCGGCGCCGGGACCGCCGGAGCCGGGACCGCCGGGGCCGGGACTGCCGGGCCCGGGAACGCCTGAGCCGGAGCCGACGGCTGTACCGGACCGGGCGCGGCCGTCGGCAGGGGCAGCGGAGGCAGGGACTTCGGGGGCCGAGGCTGCGCCGTTGCCCGCTGGACCACCGGGACCGGCGGGAAGCCGCGGGGACCCGGAGCGCTGTGCGCGGGGCCGGGTCCAGGTCGCGGCGTGGTGTGCGCGGGTGCCGGGGCCGGTGTGCCGTGTGCGGGGGCCGGGGCCGGTGTGCCGTGCGCGGGTGCCGAGGCCTGCGTGCCGTGTGCGGGTGCCGAGGCCTGCGTGCCGTGTGCGGGTGCCGAGGCCTGTGCGCTGGGCGCGGGCGCCGGTGCCGGTCCCAGGGCTCGTGCCGGGGCCGGTGCCGGGGTGGTACGCGCGAGCTGTACGGGCAGCGCAGCCGCACCGGCGGGAACGGCACCGGCAGGGACCGCGCTCATCGGGGCGCCGAGGGGCGAGCGTCGCGGAGCGCTCCGGGCCGGGGCCGGGGCGGCGCTCGCGGTCGGGGCGGCCGGGGCGGCGCTCGCGGCCGGGGCGGCACTCGCGGACGGGCCGACGCCTGCGGACGGGGCGGCGCTCGCGGACGGGCCGACGCCTGCGGACGGGGCGGACGGGGCGGCGCTCGCGGACGGGGCGGCAGCCGGGGTGGCCGGAGCGGACCCCGCCCGCTGGATGCCCGGAGCCTGAGCGGACACCGCCCGCTGGATGCCCGGAGCCGGCGAGATCGCACGCGCCGTGGGCGCCGAGGCGATCGGAGCGCCCAGGCCCGGGCGGGACCGCGGACGGGCGGCGCTCCCCCGGACGGGGGGTACGCCGGAGGCTGCGGCCGGGCGGGCTCCGGTCGACGACGGCGCGGACCCGTCGGCCCGGTCCGGCGTGCCGGAGGCGGTCGGGGCCGCCGTCGCGGTCGGCCCTGCCGGAGCGTCACCGGAGCGCGCCGCCGCCCGCTGGACGGGGTTGCCGGGGTGGGGCGGGAGGGCGGGCGCCGACGCCGCGGACGGACCCGTGGCGGGGGGCTCCTCCGCTGGACCGACGTGGGTGGCCGGGGCGGGGGTGGCGGCGGGTGCCGGGGTTTTCGGCCGGGCGGAGGCTCGTTGTGCGGCGGTCCCCGGAACCGGCGAAGCCGCCGGCACCGGGCCGGAGGCCACGCCGGACGGCGCGGGACCCGGCCGGGGTGACGTCGTACCGTCGCCGCCGGAACGCGTCGGCCGCGCGGGCGCGCCGCCCTGCGGTCGGCCGGGAGCGGAGTGCGTGGGCCGCTGGGGGGTGGAGTCGGGCGCGGCCCGCCGCTGGACGACGGGGGCCGGCCCTGCGGTACCCGCGACGGGCACCACCGGGGAAGCCGAGGGCAGAGCCGGTCCGGGAGCGGCCCCGGGCGACTGCGGGGAAGGCGTGGGCCGGTCGTCGGCCCCGGCCCGTACCGCCGGAACGTCACCGGCCACCGCGCGCCGCACCGGAGTGTCACCGCGTACCGCCCCGGCTCCATCGCCCGTGGCAGGGCCCGGCGTTGCCGGGGTACGGGCCGGGACCGCGTCCCCACCGGCCGGAGCTTCTTCAACGCCGCCGCGGTGGGCGGTACTCCCGCTCCTGGAAGGGCTGCCCGCGGACGGGCCCTGCCCCGCGGCGGCACGCCGCACCACGGCCGAGGGCTGCACGGCGGCACGCTGCACGACCGGACCGGAGGCCACCGGACCCGAAGCCACCGGCACGGAAGCCACCGGAACGACACCAGCCGGAACGGCACTGACCGGGCCGGCACCCGTGGATCCGGACTCTCCGTCCGACGACACCTCCCGAGCCGTCCCGCCTTCACGCGGGGCAGCCGCTCGCCGCACCGGGGCCGGCGGCGTTCCGGCGCCGGAAGGGACACCGGCGGGCGTACGGGCTGCCGCGCTCGCGGGGGCGGCACTCCGCCGCGCGGTGGGCAGCACCCGCCGCTGCACCTCCGCCCCGGGCTGCGCCCGGGTCAGAGCCGTCCGCAAGGGGGACGGGCCCGCCGGAAGCGGCGTCACCCGCAGGCCCGCGCGCGCGGCCGACGGAACGACGGGAACGGCAGGAGCCTCGGACCGCAGCACCGCTATCGGAGCCGGACTCGAACCGGCACGGCCACCACCAGCGGCAGCACCGGCGCCGGAACCGGCACCGGGCACGCCGGCCGGACCGGCCGCCGCCGTGCTCCGTACCTCCGTGCTCCGTACCTCCGTGCTCCGCGTCGGCGTGCTCCGTACCGCCGTACCCCCACCAGGGGCCGCCTGCGCACTCCGCTGCACCGCCGGAGCCGGGGGCACCGGACCCGCCGCCGTCACCGGCCGGGCCACCCGCGCCTGCGGGGAGCCGGAGACCCGCGCGGACGCGGGTCCTGCGGACACGCCGGGGGCCGCCGGGAAACTCGCCGGAAGCGCCCGCAGCGGTACCGCCGGGGCGCGCTGCACCGTGGCGTCGTTGCCCGCCAAGGGCAGTGCCCCCGAACGGCGTTCGAGACCCGGTACGGGCCGGGCCGACACGGGGTTGGACGCTCCGCCGAGTACCGAGGTGGCCCGGCCGTCCAGTACCGCGTGGGACGCGGTACCCATGAACGACGGGTTCTGCCAGGTCGGCAGTCGGCCGCCGAAAGCGGAGTCCGCGACTCCCGCCGGTCCGTCCGCCACGGCGCGCTGGATCGGCGGCAGTCCGGCCCAGGCGGCGACGACCGGAGCGCGGACGCCCGCGGATTCGGCCGCCCGGCCGGTGTCGGCCCCGCCTCGCGAGGTGTCCGCCGCCTCCCCGGGGGGAACGGCCGCCGCGCTCGTCCCCGTGGCGCCCGTTCGACCGCTCCGGAACCGCTCCAGGAACCCCACCGCTCAGCCCTCCGCGCCGGCACGCGTCACGAAGGACGCGATCTGCTCGGTGTATCGACGACGGTCCTGGTGTTCCAGGTCCAGGATCTGCTCCAGGCTCCAGTGGAAGTGGTAGGCGACGTACGCGATCTCCTCGTGCAACCGGTCGTTCGCGTACGTCACGATTCCCCCAGGCGGCTCCCGCCGAGTTCGACCTCGAAGGGCTCGGAACAGTGCGGGCATTCCACCGAAGCGCGGGTGTGGCCCTCCGCGTTGATCTGACGGTAGAAGTCCTGCAGGAAGGCCAGGTCGGAGGCGAACATGTTCTCCACGATGCCGTCGTGCATCATCGGGAGCGTGCCGAGCCGGGTGATCACCCGGCCCAGCAGCACCACCGAGAGGAACGCCGGGTTCTCCTGGACGCGTACGTCGCGCAGCGGGACGAGCTCGTCGCGCGCCGTCGACAGCCGCATCACCCCGTCCCGGTGGACGGTACCCGCGTCGTCCACGTAGCCACGCGGCAACTGGAACGCGAACTCGGTGCGCAGTTCGTACCGTTGCTGCTGCACGGGCGGTGCCGGTGCTGCCGGTACGACCTGTGCGTCCGGTGCGACGACGGGAGCGGGCTGCTCCGTCTCCGCACCGGGACCCTGGGCGAAGTCGCCGGCCCTGGCGGCCGAACGGCGCATTACTCGATGACCAGTTCTTCGAACACGATGGTCACCGTCTCGGTGAGCGCGGAAGCCTCGCCCGCCTTCACCGTGCTCGCGTCGATCTTGCTGCACCAGGCGTTGCGCAGGTGGTAGCGCTTCACCGGGTTGTTCTGGAAGTCCATCATGATGATGGAGGCGTTCTTGCGGGCCGTGGTCATCTGGCCGGCGATCGACTCGTTGATCCACTGGGTGAACGAAGCCGACTGCGTCATACCGCGGATGACCGTGCAGGTCCCGTTCTTCTTCACACCCGGCATGTTCTTGACCACGTTCTGGCCGTTCGGGGTGTTCTGCTGGTAGGTGATGACGTCCTGCTCGATGCTCATGCCACTGACCTCGGCGAGGTACTCGACCATGACACCGTCGATCTGCAGGCCGAAATTGTGTGAGGTAAGGGCGTCACCCGGCTGGAGACTCATGTGTTCGCTGTCCTTGTGAAGGAGATCTGAGGGGTGGCGGCGTTACGGCGGTGGAGGCGGACGGGGGCCCGGGGGGTGTCCGGCGGTCCGCCGGACACCCCCCGGAAGACCGGCTACTCCTCCAGCTCTCCGCTGCCGCTGGAGAACTGAGCCAGTCGGAAGATCACGAACTCGGCGGGCTTGACCGGCGCGATGCCGATCTCGCACACCACCCGGCCGACGTCGACCGACTCCGGCGGGTTGGTCTCCTCGTCGCACTTGACGTAGAAGGCCTCCTCGGGGCGCTGGCCGAAGAGGGCGCCACTGCGCCACTCGTTGACCAGGAACGCCGAGATGTTGCGCCGGATACGCGCCCACAGGGCGTGGTCGTTCGGCTCGAACACCACCCACTGGGTACCGAGGAGGATGGACTCCTCCAGGTAGTTGAAGTACCGGCGGATGTTCAGGTAGCGCCAGGCCGGGTCCGAGGAGACCGTACGGGCTCCCCAGACGCGGATGCCGCGGCCGGGGAAGGCGCGGATGCAGTTGACGCCGATCGGGTTGAGCAGGTCCTGCTCGCCGCGGGTGATCTGGGTCTCCAGGTCCACCGCGCCGCGCACGACCTCGTTGGCGGGCGCCTTGTGCACACCGCGCTCGGCGTCGTTGCGGGCCCAGATGCCGGCGACGTGGCCGCTCGGCGGGATCAGCACCGACTGCCCGGCGGACGGGTCGAAGGACTTGATCCACGGGTAGTACAGAGCCGCGTACTTGGAGTCGTAACCGGCCGTCTCCTGGCGCCACACCCGGACCTGACGGGCATTCAGTCCCGGCGGCGGGTCGATGACCGCGACACGGTCGCCCATGAGTTCACAGTGCGCGATCATGCCCAACTGGACCGCCTTGACGGCCTCCAGGTCGATCGCGCCGCGCTGGTAGGCGGCCATCAGGTCGGGCACCGCGACCATGGAGATCTCGTCGATGGCCTCCAGGCCACCGAACCCGGTGCGGTCCGCGGAGTCGCCCAGGTAGCGGGCCGGGCCGGGGTAGGACCCCTCGGCCGGCGCGTCGGGGGCGGCCGGCGCGGGAGCCACGAGTGCCACCGTCTGGGCGTCCGGCCGGACCAGCTGTCCGGCGGGCGCGGCCTCGGCGACGGTGATGAGCTTGGAGCGCTCCTTCACCTGCGTGACGACGTAGGTACGGCCGCCCTTCTTGGCGGACACGTCGAAGGTCTCGACGGCCTTGTCGCCGTCCTTGACCGTCAGCTTGAACCGGTCGGCCGGTCCGTCGTCCTCCGGCAGCGTCACCTCGACGCTGAGCGCGCCGTTGGTGCCGGGGGCGATGGCCGCGACCGAGAACCCGCCGAGCGGCCGGAACTCTCCGGCCTCCAGCGCGGCCGGGGCGGCGGAGCCCTTCACGGCGGCACGGCCGGGGGCGGCCGCACCGTCGGCGGGGGCGCCCTCGACGGAGCCGCCCACGCGCACCACGTAGGCCGCGGAGCCACCGTTGTTGAAGAAGCCGTAGACGGAGTGGGCCAGGTAGTACCCGTCGGTGAACTCACCGAACGCGGCCACGTACTGGCTCCAGTTGGTGACCAGGGTCGGCTCGTTCAGCGGACCGCTCGGCGCGAGCCCCACGAAGGCGGCGACCGACGTGCCCACTCCCTCGATGGGACGCGAGCCGCTGGCCACCTCCTCGACGTAGACGCCGGGCGACAGATAGGACGGCATGTTCTGCTCTCCTCGGGGTACGAGACAGGAACCGCCTTACTCTCACCCGCGCGGGAACACCGCCGAAACGTCCCCAGGGTCCTGCTCGGGGGCATCGTTTCTGCCCTCAAGGGCAGGCGGTGCACCGGCGTTGGCACGTCGCGGCGCAAGGGGGCGACCGGCCGCCGGGCGCGCGTCCGGGGCCCGTCCTCGATCTCCTGGTCCGGGGCCCGTCCGCCGTCCCCGGCAGCGGGGCGGAGAGCCGGGCGCTTCGGGGAGTACGGCGGGCCGGGACTTCGATCCGTCAGAATTACCACTCCGCGCTCCGCCGGGTAAGGCCCTTTCGGGCAGCCCCGGGGGCGACCCGGGATGCCCCGCGAGGACCCGGTGGCCGATCGGGCAGGCACCTCCACCCGCGCGGACGGCTCCGACTGCCCCTGCGCCACCTGACCTGGTCGTCCTCGCGGCCTAACGTGGCCGGGTGAGCCTTTGGACCTCCCTGGAACCCGCGTCGGCCACGGTCGATCCCGGCAGCGCCACCACCGTGCGCCTGCGCCTGCGCAACACCGGCGACGTAGTGGACGAGTACCGCTTCGAAGCGGTCGGCGACATCGCCCCCTGGACCACCGTCGAACCACCCACCCTGCGCCTCTTCCCCGGAACCACCGGCACGGTCGAGCTGAAGTTCGCACCCCCACGCACCCCCGACGCCACCGCCGGACCCAACCCCTACGCCATCCGCATCACCCCCACCGAACACCCCGAAGCAACCACCGTCCCCGAGGGCAACCTCACCATCACCCCCTTCACCGAACTCCGCGCCGAACTCGTACCCCCCACCGTCAAAGGCCGATTCCGCGGACGCCCCCGCCTCGCCGTCGACAACCTCGGCAACACCAAACTCACCGCCTCACTCAGCGGCACCGACAACGGCGACCAACTCACCTACGACCTCAGACCCAGCAACATCCAGATAGAACCCGGCCACGCCGCCTTCATCACCACCACCCTCAAACCCCGCACCATCATCTGGTTCGGCGGCAAAGAACAACGCCCCTACACCCTCACCGTCCAACGCTCCGGAACCACACCCCTCCCCATCGACGGAACCTTCGCCCAAAAAGGCTTCCTCCCCCGCTGGCTCGCCACCTTCCTCGGCGTCCTCCTCGCCCTCACCATCACCTTCATCGCCCTCTGGTTCGGCCACAAACCCGCCGTCGCCACCGGCACCCACGAAAAACTCGTCGAAGCCGGCGCCACCCTCGCACCCACCCCCACCCCCCAAGCCACCCTCGCCCCACCCCCCGCCACCACCGCACCCACCACACCCGCCCAACCCACCGAGGCAACCGACTCCGACAACGGATCCGGCGGATCCGGCGGCGGGGATTCCGGTCCGAAGCGCCCCGAAGTACCTGATCCGATCGGTCAGTGGCTGATCAGGCCCGGCGCGCTGGGCAAGGACGAAACCGGTGCTCACCCGCTCAACGTGACCGACGTGACCGGCACCGATGGGCACGGCGGCGCCGGCGCCTTCAACGGTTCGAGCAGCCAGATGATCTCGACGAGCTCGGTGGTGCCCACGGGGCCCGGCAGCAGCTTCACGGTCTCGGCGTGGGTGTACCTGAACAGCACCGCGGACTTCTCCACCGCGGTCAGCCAGAGCGGGCAGCACAACAGCGCCTTCTATCTCCAGTTCTCCCCGGGGGAGAAGCGCTGGTCGTTCGCCCGGACACGCTCGGACGGTGGTACGTACGCCGCCACGGGCTACCGCGCCCTCTCCCTGGCCCCGTCGGTCCTGCACACCTGGACCCACCTGGTCGGCGTCTACGACGGGGTCACCGGCAACCAGACGCTCTACGTCGACGGCGCACCCCAGGGCTCCGTGCAGGACCCCTACCCGTTCACGACGACCGGCGCCTTCATCATCGGCCGGGCCAGATACGCCGATGCCAACGCCGACCAGTTCGACGGCAGGATCAACGAGGTCGCGGTCTGGGACCAGGCGCTCACCCGCGAGCAGATCGGGGAGATCGGCTGAGCCCCGGCCCGGCTGTGGCGGCGCGCCGTGGGCCCCAGGGAGGGAAGGGGCCTGCGGGGCACCACCCGGGGGCAGCCGGACTGCCCGGCGGGACCAGCCTGACGGCTGGACGGGCACAGTCGCCGGCGCGGCCAACACCGCGTTTCCAAAGGGCACATGGGGAACGCCTGCCGCTGTTCTAACGTGGCCGGGTGAGCCTTTGGACCTCCCTGGAACCCGCGTCGGCCACGGTCGATCCCGGCAGCGCCACCACCGTGCGCCTGCGCCTGCGCAACACCGGCGACGTAGTGGACGAGTACCGCTTCGAAGCGGTCGGCGACATCGCCCCCTGGACCACCGTCGAACCACCCACCCTGCGCCTCTTCCCCGGAACCACCGGCACGGTCGAGCTGAAGTTCGCACCCCCACGCACCCCCGACGCCACCGCCGGACCCAACCCCTACGCCATCCGCATCACCCCCACCGAACACCCCGAAGCAACCACCGTCCCCGAGGGCAACCTCACCATCACCCCCTTCACCGAACTCCGCGCCGAACTCGTACCCCCCACCGTCAAAGGCCGATTCCGCGGACGCCCCCGCCTCGCCGTCGACAACCTCGGCAACACCAAACTCACCGCCTCACTCAGCGGCACCGACAACGGCGACCAACTCACCTACGACCTCAGACCCAGCAACATCCAGATAGAACCCGGCCACGCCGCCTTCATCACCACCACCCTCAAACCCCGCACCATCATCTGGTTCGGCGGCAAAGAACAACGCCCCTACACCCTCACCGTCCAACGCTCCGGAACCACACCCCTCCCCATCGACGGAACCTTCGCCCAAAAAGGCTTCCTCCCCCGCTGGCTCGCCACCTTCCTCGGCGTCCTCCTCGCCCTCACCATCACCTTCATCGCCCTCTGGTTCGGCCACAAACCCGCCGTCGCCACCGGCACCCACGAAAAACTCGTCGAAGCCGGCGCCACCCTCGCACCCACCCCCACCCCCCAAGCCACCCTCGCCCCACCCCCGCCACCACCGCACCCACCACACCCGCCCAACCCACCGAGGCAACCGACTCCGACAACGGATCCGGCGGATCCGGCGGATCGGGCAGCGAGAAGTCCGCCACCCCGAAGCCACCGGAGGACACGGCGGCGACCGTGGTGAACCGGCTGGCGAAGGACGACCCTTCGGGCCGGCACATCTGCTATCGCGCCTTCGTGAAGGGGGAGGGCTGGCAGCCCCCGGTCTGCGACGGCACCATGGCCGGCAACACCCGGAGCGTGCCGATCGTCTCGCTGAACTTCGCGGTGTACGGCGTCGGCGGCTCCTCGGCCAACGCGTTCCTCCACGACCCCGCCTCGACCAACGGGCAGGGCGCGTGGCAACCGTCTCAGTGGACGGCCGTCGTCGCCGACGGCAAGGACAACTACATCGGCGGCACCGACCCGGAGGCCGAAGTGATGTCCGGGTTCGCCATCAACGTCGGCAGCGGGCAGATCTGCCAGAACATCCGTTTCACCGGCTCGGAGTGGGACAAGGCCCCCACGTGCCGGGGGCCGCGCAACGCCTACAACTTCGGTGGCACGGTCGACAACGGCCGCGCGCTCGAAGCGGTCCTCTTCACGGTGCCTCCCGCCGCCGAGTGACCGCCGTGGGGGTCGCCGAGTGACCGCCGAGTGACCGCCGAACGAGCGCCGGGTGACACCGGTGCCGGGCGCCGGAGCGACCTACCAGGTCCCCTCGCCCGGCACCAGGCGCCCGGCCTTGCGGTACTCGCGCCGGGCGCCCTCCAGCAGGTCGGCGGCGGTCACCGTGGCGTCCCGGCCTGCCGCGAGGTAGGCGGCGGTCATCACGGCGCTGCGGATCGAACCGCCCGCCAGCTCGAAGACCACCGCGACCTGCTTCGCGTCGATGTCGTCCTCGCAGGGCACGTGGGACAGGCTGTGCCGCCACAGGGCGAGGCGCTGGTCGACGTCGGGGAACGGGAAGTCCACGACCAGGTCCAGGCGCCGGGTGAACGCCTCGTCGATGTTGGCGCGCAGGTTGGTGGTGAGCAGCGCGATGCCGTCGAAGGACTCCAGGCGCTGGAGGAGGTAGGAGCTCTCCATGTTGGCGTACCGGTCGTGGGCGTCCTTCACCTCGGAGCGCTTGCCGAAGACGGCGTCGGCCTCGTCGAAGAGGAGCACGGCGTCGGTGCGGTCCGCCTCGGTGAAGATGCGTTCGAGGTTCTTCTCGGTCTCGCCGACGTACTTGTCGACCACGGACGACAGCTGGACCGTGTAGAGGTCGAGGCCGAGTTCGGCCGCGACGACCTCCGCCGCCAGGGTCTTGCCGGTGCCCGAGGCGCCCGCGAACAGTCCGAGGACGCCCCGGCCCCGGCCGCCGCCCGCGCTCAGCCGCCACTCGCCGAGGACCCGGTCGCGGTGCCGGGCGCGCAGGGCGAGTTCGCGCAGTTGGGTGAGCGGGCCGGGGGGCAGTACCAGATCCCGCCAGTCGACGTCGGGGCGGATGCGGCGGGCGTGCTGTTCGAGGCCGGAGGCGGACTGCTGGCGTGCGGCGAGCCTCACGTGGGCGGGGGCCAGCGGGACCCCCTCGAAGGTGGCGAGGCCCCGGGCGGCGCGGGCGGCACGGACGATGTGCTCACCGGCGAGGTGGTACGGGGCGACGGTCGCGGCCAGGTCGAAGCCGGGCTCGTCGCCGAGCGCCGCCGACCAGGCGCCGACCGCGCCGGCGCCGCGCTGTGGCGCCTCCAGGACGAGCGGGTCCGTGTCGCACCACTGGGGGTCGTACGGGCGCGGTCCGGTGATCAGCGCGGTGACGTCCGCGGCCTCGGCCAACTGCCGTATCAGGGATTCCGGTTTGTCCGCAAGGCCCTGGACGACCACCGCGTGGCCGGTCAGCCGGGCCTCGCGCAGCAGGCCCGGCACGCTGCTCTCGGGCCCGGTGAAGCGCAGGGCCCGGCGGCCCGCGGCGCGCAGGGCGGCGGCGACGGAGGACAGGCCGTCGCCCTCACGCCGCTCGCGGACGTAGGCGGTGACCGGCGGTCCGGCGGCGATCCTGGCGGCGAGGCGGTGCGTGAAGCCGCCGGGCCCGTCGTCCGGGAACGGCTCGTGCGCTCCGTTCGCCCCGTGCTCGTCGCGCGTTCCGTGCCCGTCGTCCGCCCCGGCGCCCGCGTCCAGCGCATGGAGGTGTCCGGCGAGGGCCGCGTCCGGGGAGTCGTCGCCGAGCAGATGGGCCACCACCCGGTCGGGTACGCACAACGAACGGCTCAGGAAGGGGCGTTCGGTCTCCTCCACGACGAGGAGCCCCAGCGCGCACAGCGGCGCGGCCGGGTGCAGCCGGGCCCGCGCCGACGCCAGGTGCACGGGGATGCCGCACAGGTCGAGAGCGAGCGCGACGGTGGCCCGGCGGCGGCCGACGTCGTCGTTGAGGTAGCCGTACAGCTGCTCGAAGCTCCGGTCCAGGTCGGGGGCGAGCGCGGCGAGCAGGATGAGGACGTCGAGTCCGGTCAGGCCGAGCCGGACGGCGAGGTCGGTCAGACGGTCGTCGTACGAGTCGGCCGGGCCGGCGGCGTCGAGCCGTGCGGGCTCCTGGGGGCGCAGCAGGTGCCGTACCGCCGCCTCCGGGATGTACAGGCCGCGCACCGGGTCGGACGCGGTGGGGTCGTCGGCGGAGCGGTGGTCGACCAGCAGCGCCACGCGCTCCCGCAGTTCGGCGAGGCGGGCGAGGAGCGGCTCGGCGTGGACGGGATCGCCCGTCGCGTGGGGTCGCTGGACTCGTGGGGTCATGTCCGCCCGCCCGTGGTCCGGTTGCGCCGGGCCGTCTTCCTGGCCTCGCGGACGGCCGCCACCTGACGTTCCCGGTGGGCGCGTTCCGGCGCTTCGGCGGGGGCGCCACCCATGGTGCCGTCCAGAGAGCCCACGCGGACGGCGGCGCCCTCGGTGACGGGCGGCCCGGCGTCGTACTCGGGGTAGGCCGGGAAGGGTGCGGTGATCACCAGGTCGAGAGAGGGCTTGAGTTCGCCGCCGAGCGCCGACCAGATCTCCGCGAGCGAGCGGGCCTCTGTCTGGATTCCCGCCACCGACAGCGGCACGGTCATGCCCAGTTCGCCGAGGGAGCCCGGCAGTTCGGACGGCGCGATGAGTTCGCGCGGAATGAGCGTGGCCAACGCGGCGGAGAGCAGACGGTGTTCGTCCTGTGGCTGCTTGGTCCAGGCGGTCACCAGGTACGAAAGCCGGAACCAGCGCGGCGGTTGGCGACGCTTGACGACGACGTCGCGCTCGTCGAACACGGGGGCCTGTCCCCGCTGGCGGCGGTTGACGTCCTCGCGGATGTCGTACAGATAGGCGTTGATGGTGGGCGCGTTGCGGCGGGCGGCCCAGTCCCGGGTCGGTGCGTCGAAGGCGATGTCGATGCCCGACCCGCTCAACGCCCCTGCGCTGAGCAGGTTCTTGAGGACCTCGTCCACTTCGTGGATCACCGTCGTGCTCCCGCCCTGCCGTTCCCGGCCCCGCGTGTCGTCCATGCCGTCGTGCCCGCCACCGTGGTCGCCCCGGCCGCCGCAGACGATCCTGCCTCCGCCACCGCCCGTCCCCGCAGTCGCACCGGGACGACGAACGGGCAGACCGTGCCGCCCCGAGGGGCGGCTCATGTTGCCCTTCCGGTCAGATGTAGCCTTCCCTCAAGGCCTGAGCCACGGCGTGCGCCCGGTTGCGGAGGTGCAGTCGGGTGGTCAACCCGTGCAGGACGTTCTTGACCGTGCGTTCGGAGTAGGACAGCTTCTTGGCGATCTCTCCGGTGTCGAACCCCTCGGCCACCAGCCTCAGCACGTCGACCTCACGCGGTGTCAGCCCCGAGGCGGGGAGGCCGGGCCGGCCGGCCGCGTGGCGGTGCAGCGTACCCACCTGGGTGATGAGTCGTCCGAGCAGGTCCGACGGCAGGTCGCCCTCGCCGCGGTCCGCCGCGCGGATCGCCTGCACGAGCCGCCCGGCGGTGGCCTCGTGGCGCCACACGATGGCGCCGACGCCGCACTCGATCACGTCGAGCAGTTCGGCCTCCCGCAGCGCGCCCACGACGAGCGCCGCCCGCGCGCCCTCACCGCGTGCCAGTCGGCGCAGCCGGGTGAGCACCGCCTCGTCGAGGGAGTCCTCGACGAGCAACAGGACGGTGCCGGGGCCGGATTCGCTCTCGTCCCGGAGGTCGATCTCCGGGTACCGGCGCAGCTGGCTGTGCACTCCCTCGATCGAGATCGGGTCCCTGGCGTGCACCACGACCCGTATCCGGTCCGCGGACTCGGCCGGGCCGGGCTGTGTGGTGCGCGTGGCGCTCAGCAACGTGGTTCCCCCATGTACGCGTGTGTGGCACCCGGGTCCGGCAGGTGGCGGGTCCGCGTTCTTCACACTCGTGGAACGGCAGGGGGCACGGCAATCGTGGAACACCACGAGCGGCACCACGAGACCGGCGGTCGCCGCGGGCCGCGACGGCACTCCTCACGGGGGCCGTCGCGGGCACGTCACCGCGTACTCCACCGTCGCAAGGAGGGGACAGAATGTCCGGACCATACAGTGAGCAACCGCGCGAGCACAGGGGTGCGACCGAACTTCTCGCGACCGGTGCCGCACGCGCCCGTGCGGGGAAGGGCGGTCTGGTGCTGCTGCGCGGGGCGACCGGCACCGGCCGGACGACCGTCCTGGAGAACGCCGTCGAGGCCGCCGCGGGGCAGGGCATGCGCGTGCTGCGGGCCCGCTGCTCCGCCGCCGACGCCTCCGTCCCCTTCGGCGCCGTCCTCCAACTCCTGCGCTCCGGGGCAGGGTCCGGGGCGCCGGCCCTCACCTGTGGGGGCACCGACGACGAGCGCGAACACGGCGACCGTCTGCGGCAGTCGCTGCTCGCCCGTGCCGGGGAGTCCTCGCTCGTCGTGGCCGTGGACGACGTGCACCTCGCCGACGCGCCCTCGTACCGGTGGCTGGTGGAGACCGCCCGGCACGTGGACCGGCTCCGGCTGCCGGTGCTGCTGGCCGTCACCGAACGCGGCCAGTACGACGTGGGCCCGCCGGCGCCGGGCTTCGCCCACGGCCTCTCCCCCTCCCTCGTCCGCACCCACACCCTCGCCCCGCCCACCGCCGACGCGGCGGCGGGCCTGGTGCGCGCACGGTTCCCCTCCGCCACCGGGTCGTGGATCGAGGCGTGTACGCGGGCCGGTGCCGCGAGCCCGCTGTTGCTGCGCGCCCTCCTCGACGACCTGGAAGCCTCCGGGAGCCTCCCGGCCGTACCCGAGAGTGCCGCCGCCCTCTACCCGGGCGCGTACGCGGCGGCGGTCTCGTGGTGGCTGGAGAACGCCGGGGCGGGCACCGCCGAGGTGGCGGGCGTCCTGGCGGCCCTGGACGAGGAGCCGGCCGGGGAACGACCCGGGCGCCCCGGCCCCGGTGGCGGGGAGCGGCCCGCGGAGCACCCGGGCCGGCTGCTCGCCGAACTGTCGGGCGCCGATCCGGCCCGGGTGGCGGGCTGGCTCACCGCGATGACCCGGCTGGGCTTACTGTGCGACGAAGACGGACGGCCCCGCTACTCCCACCCGTTGCTGCGGGACGCGGTCCTCGCCCGCGTGCCCGCGACCAGGCGGTACGCGATACACCGGGCGGCGGCCGAAGCGACCCTGCGCCGGGGCGGCCCCGCCGAGACGGTCGCCGGGCACCTGCTGCTCTCCGGTCCGGTGGGCGAGACCTGGGCGCCGGTCGCGCTGCACGCCGCCTCCACACTGGCGCTGGGCGCCGGACGGAGCCGCGACGCCGTCGCGTACCTGCGCCGCGCCCTGGAGGAACCGCTCTCCGACCGGCACCGGCAGCGGTTGCTGACCGAACTGGGCTCCCTGGAGTACGCGGGCTCCCAGACGTCGGCCGCGATACCGCGGTTCACCGAGGCGCTCGCACTGGCGGGCACGCCGCGTGACCGGGTCAGCGCGGCCGTCGCCCTGGGCACCGCGCTCGCCGGCCGGGGCAGCACCCGCGCCGCCCTGGAGGTGCTGCGCTCGGCGGACGGCCAGCTCGCCGGTCACCCCGGTCTGGCGAGCACTCTGCAGGGTGCCACCGTGTTCCTGTCCGACCAGGACAAGACGGTCCGCCGGGAGGTCTACCAGTGGCTGCGCGACACCACGGAACGCACTCCGGAGCTGGTCAGTCCGGCCGCCCAGGCCCTGCTCGTACGGTACGCGGCCACCGCCGGGCTGATCTCGGCGGACGAGGCCATGAGGAAGGTACGGGTCCTGCTCGCCGAACCGTCCGACCCACTCGCCGAACCGTTCCTGCTGAGCGCGGCGGCCACCGTCGCCCAGTGGGCCGACGAGCTCGACGAGGCCGAGGAGCTGGCCGGCCGGCTTCCCCACCTGTCGCACCCCATGCACATGGCGCTGCTCCACGTACGCGCCGACATCGCCGCCTCCCGGGGCGACTACACGCGGCTGCCGGCCGGATCGTCCACCGTCGGGGCCACCGGGCCCACCCCCCTGCACGCCCACGTGCTGACCGGGCTCGTGGAGGCCGGCCGCACGGCCGAGGCCCGGCGGCTCGCGGACGCCTTCGACCTGCGGGAGGCCCCGGACTCCTGGGGCCGCAACCGGCTCCTCCACGCGCGAGGGCTCCAGCGCGCCGCGGGGGGAGACCCGGCGGGTGCGCTGCACGACTTCCTGGAGTGCGGGCGCCGCCAGACCGAACGTCAGGTGGTCAGCCCGGTCGTCACCCCGTGGCGCTCGTCGGCCGCCCTGTGCTGCCTCGTCCTCGACAGCCCCGGACAGGCGCTCGCGCTGGCCGAGGAGGAACTGCGCCTGGCCCGTGTCTGGGGCACCCCGCGCACGGTGGGCCGCGCGCTGCGCGTCCTCGGCACGGTCACCGGCGGCCGCCGCGGTCTGCTGATGGGCGAGGAGGCCGTACGGCTGCTCAGGGGGGCGCCGGCCGCGGTCGAGACGGAACTGGTCAGCGCGCTGACCGCGCAGGGCAGAGCCCTGACCGCGGCGGGGGAGCGCTCCCACGCCCGCAGATGCCTGCGCGAGGCGTGCGAGCGCGCCGAGCGGCTCGGCGCCACGCGGCTGCGCACTCTGGCGGAGCAGTACCTGCGCGAGGGCGGCGCCCGCCCCGGCGTCACGGCCCGTACCGGCGCGCACTCCCTCACCGTCAGCGAGCGCCGCATCGCCCGGCTGGCCGCCGACGGCCACACGAACACCGAGATCGCCGGGCTGCTGCACCTGGCCCGGCGCACGGTCGAGACCCACCTCACCAACACCTACCGGAAGTTGGGGATACGCCGGCGCGTGGAGCTCGTCACGTCCCTGGGCTCGGACTGAGCCGCCGGTACGGGAGACGGGCGTGCGGCGGCACCGACCGCGGGAGGCCGTCTCTCCCCGGCAGTGGTCAGGGCGTACCGGGCGGGCCGAGGAGTTCGTGGAGCTGGCTGAGAAGGCGGTTCGCCGTGGCGCGGTCGTCGGGGGCGAGCGCGAGGGCGGCGGCCGGCCGGTGGTGGGTGACCAGGCGCAGGGCCGTCGCGGCCTGCCGGGCGAACATCATCAGCAGGTCGAGCTCGCCCAGGCTGGACCGGGCCTGCGGGGACGGGTCGAGCACTTCGAGGACGCCCAGCACCTGATGGTCGCGCAGCAGGGGGACGGCCATCAGCGCGTCGGGCACGTACGCGGTCGACCGGGCGAAGTCACGGTCGAACGCGGCGTTCTGCGAGAGCCGGTCGACGATCATCGGCTCGCCGGAGACGACGACCCATCCGGCGATCCCCCGGTCGGCGGGGAACCGGCGTCCGACGAGGAACTCCTCACCCTGGCCGGAGACGGCCTGGAACACCAGCTCGTTGGTCTCCTCGTCGAGGAGGAAGACGGAGCTGGCCTGGGCGCCGAAGATGGCTCTCGCGACGTCGACGACCGACTGGAGCAGTTCGAGGGCGACGGGCTGGGCGGAGTGCGCGGCGGGCTCGGCGGCAGAGGACATCAGGCACCTTCGGGGCTGCGGTCGGGTACACGGACGTTGGCTGCGGAGAGGTAGAGGGCGTTCTTCAACTGGAAGGTCGTCATGCGGGGGTTCGCGGAGAGGAACCGGGCGCAGAGCCCGGCGATGTAGGGCGTGGCGAAGCTGTTGCCGGTGCTGCGGATGGAGGTGCCGCCGAGCCAGGGCACCTCCACGTTCTGGCCCGGGGCGAAGAACTCCACGGGCGGGTCGGGGTTGTAGAGGTGCAGTCCGGGGTCGTCCTCCTGGTGGCTGCCGACGGAGATCACCGAGGCGAACCGCCAGGGGAAGCTCTCCACGGGCGAGTTGTGCGCGGAGGCGACGATCACGGTGCGGTCGAAGTAGGCGGCGTCCGCGAGCGCGTGCAGTTCCTCGGCGAAGCGGGCCTTCGTGGTCGAGAGGCTGAGGTTGATCACGTCGAAGTTCTGTTCCACGGCCCACCGGAGACCCGCGAGGAGGATGCCGCCGGTTCCGGAGAAGCGTTCGCCGAGCACCCGGACGCTGTGGATCTCGCAGTCGGGTGCGGTACGGCGGATGATTCCGGCACAGGCGGTGCCGTGGCCGCAGGTGTCGCCGGTGTCGGTGGCCCGCACCTCGATGCCGTCCTCGCCCTGGACGGCGACCCAGGAGCCGCCGAGCGGGCCGATCATCGGATGGCCGGGTTCGACACCGGAATCCACCACGCACACCCGGACCCCGCGCCCGGTGCCCTGGCGGGGCTCCTGCCGATGGCCCGCGAGCACTCCGTCCGCGGTGACGGCGATGTCCTCGGGGCTCTTGTCGCGCAGGCTCCAGGTGAGCCCGCCGCGCCTGGTGGCGGCCGTGGGAGCGGTGGCGGTCATGTGGTGACTTCCCTTCTGCTCACGTCCGGCTCCGGTACGGTTCCGGGCGCCGGGGGGCCGCCGGGTACGGTGCTGCCGGCCGGCAGCAGGGCGGCGGCCCAACGGACCCCGGGCGCGTGCCCCTTCGTACCGAACCACCGTCCCGCGCGGCCGGCGGCCGCCGCCGATTCCGGGCCGAGGCCGAGCAGCCGCAGCGTGTGGGCCTCGTCCAGCGCGGCCTGGGCCCGTACGAGCGGGGAGTCCGTCCGGTCCGCGGCCCGGGCGGACCGCGCGGCGAGCCGCAGGGCGCGGTCGGCGTCGCCCCGGCCCGCCGCGAGGCGCGCCCGCAGCCCGTCGTGGTCGGCGGTCTCGGCGTCGAGGCCACCGGCCGCGACCACCTGCCCGGCGTCGCCGTCGAGGACGCGGCGGGCCTCCTCGGCGTCACCGGTGTCCAGGTGGAGCCGTGCGGACTCCAGGGTGATGGTGCGCAACGGCGACGGGGCCCCCAGGGCCCGGGCGGCCCGGTCCGCCTCGCCGAGCAGTCCGAGGGCGGCGGAGTGCTCGCGGGCGGCCGAGTGCACCGCCGCGCCGAAGAGCGGGAGGAAGACACCGGCCTCGGCGAAGCCGAGTTCGTGGGCGAGCCGGCCGGCGAGCGCGAGGTGTTCGCGGGCCGCGTCGTGCTCGTCCCGCAGGGCGAGGAGGACGGCCAGCGGAAGGTTGAGCGTGACCTGTACGGTGCGCCGGCCCCGGCCGTGTTCGGCGAGGAGGGCACGGCACCGGCCCACGGCGGACTCCACCGGCTCGGGACCCCGCCAGAGGGAGACGCCGATCGCGCCCAGGGCGGCGGCCCGTTCGGGTTCGGCGTCGGCCCCGACGGCCCGGCCGAGCGCGCGGAGCAGCAGCCGGTCGGCCTCACCGTGGCGGCCTCGCCCCTGGTAGTGCTGGGCGAGCCGCAGGCACGCGCGGGCCTGGCCGAGGTCGTCGGCGGACGCCTCGAAGACCGGCAGCACCGCCCGCGCGGCGTCCGGAACGGCGTCGGCGCCCGGGGCGGCGTCCACGGCGAGGGCGAGCCGCGCGTAGGCGCTCTCCTCGGGGTGGTCGAGGGCGGCGAGCGCCGTGGAGAGCAGGGCGCGGCCCCGCTCGGTACGGCCGAGGGCGAGGTTGACCTCGCCGAGCCTTCGGGCGGTCGGCACGGTGGCGGGCTCCCCGGGCAGGTTGAGGGCGTGCGCGCGCGAGAGCAGGTGCTCCGCGCGCAGGAGGTCGGAGCGGTCGAGGGCACGGCCTCCCGCCTCGGCGAGCGCCCGGGCCGCGCCGCGCCGCAGCGTCGCGGTCTCCGCGTCGGTGATGCCGAGTTCGCACCGGTAGCGGTGGGCGAGTTCGAGGTGTTCGCCGATGCCCGCGGGGCCGGCGGCACGGACCGAGGGGAGGGCGGCGGCGCCGGCGTGCAGGTCGGCGCGGGTGCGCTTGGACATGCACTGGTAGGCGACCTCCTGGACGAGCCCGCTGGTGAAGCGGTACGAGGCGGGGTCGGCCGGCGGCGGATTCGGTTCGATCAGCCGGCGGCGACCGAGCCCGAGCAGGGCGGGGCGGAGCGCGGGCGGGTCCAGGGCGGGCCTGCCCGGCGTTCCCCGGCCGGCGAGGTCGGTGAGCTCGTGGACGGTGAACTCGCGGCCCAGCACGGCGGCGAGGTCGAGGGCGCCGCGGTCGACGGGGCCCAGGGCGTCGACCCGGGCGCCGAGGAGCGCCTGCACGGTCGGGGGCAGTTCGGCGGGCAGCCGGAGCCCGTCGCCGTCACTCCCCCGCGGGCCGCCCCCGCTGTCGAACCCGCTGCTTCCGGCGTCCTCGCCGCCGTCCCCGTCGAGGGCCGAGAGCAGGTGTTCCAGGTGGAGCGGGTTGCCGCCGGTGCGTTCGAGCAGGGCCGGACCGTCCGGGAGGCGGTCGGCCCGGACGACGAGTTCGGCGGCGAGGAGTACGCACTCCTCCGGGGCCAGCCCGGTGAGGGTCACCGCGGTGCCCCGCGGGGCGCACCAGGTCTCGGCGGCTTCGGGGCGGGCCGGGCAGACGACGAGTACGGCGGCGTCGCCGAGCCGGGTGACGAGCCGGTCGAGGACCTCCAGCAGCAGGGGGGCCGCCCACTGGCAGTCGTCGACGACGAGGACGACCGGTCGCGGGGCGGCGAGTGCGGTCAGCACCCGCAGGAGGGCGCCGCAGGTCTCGTCCACCGAGGGGTTGGGCGTGCCGTCGAGGAGCAGGCCGCCTTCGAGTACGGCCAGGGCCTCGGAGAGGGCGGGGCGTTGTGCCGGGGCCGCCGCCCGGTGCAGGGCGCAGGGGCAGGGATCGTCGGGGTTCCCGCCCCGGGGTGTGCGGTGCGGACCGGTGTCGTCGGGGACGGTCGCGGAGGGCGGCGCGCCCGGGTGCGGGGGGTGGTGGTGCGCGGGGAGCAGGTCGGCCAGGGCGTCGGCGAGCGGGGCGAGGCTGCCCCGGCCGCCGTAGGGCCGGCAGCGCCCGTAGCCGTGGGCGGGGGCGGGGGCGGTGTGTTCCAGCCACTCGCGGACCAGCCGGGTCTTGCCCTGTCCCGCCTCGCCGGAGACGGTGACCAGGCGGGCGCCGCCGCCCGCCGCCGTGTCGGCCAGCACCTCGTCCAGGGAGGCCAGTTCACGCTGCCGGCCGACGAAGCGCAGATCGAAGCGGCGCAGCGACTCCGGGTCGTCCTCACCGAGACCGAGCAGGCGGTGGGCGACGACCCGGTCCGTCTTGCCCTTGAGCGCGAGGGGACCGACCTCCTCGGCCCGCACGGTGGGACCGGCGGCGAGGAGGGTGTCCGGGCCGACGAGCACCTCGCCGGGGCCCGCGTTCTGTTCGAGCCGGGCGGCGATGTTGACGGTCTCGCCGGAGACGAGGGCCTGCCTCGCGGAGGTGTCGGCCCCCGCGACGACCCGGCCCGTGTTGATGCCGATACGGACACCGAGGCGCACCCCGAGAGTGGCGTCGAGGTCGGCGTTGAGCCCGTCGAGGGCCTTCAGCATGCCCAGGGAGGCCGCCAGGGCCCGCCGCGCGTCGTCCTCCCGCACCGTCGGTACGCCGAACACGGCCATCACGGCGTCGCCGATGAACTTCTCCACCGTGCCGCCGTAGGTCTCGATCTGGCGGCCCATGAGGTCGAAGTAGCGCAGGGTCACACCGCGCAGGGTCTCCGGGTCGAGGGCGCCGGAGAGCGCGGTGGACCCGACCATGTCGCAGAAGAGCACGGTCACCACCTTGCGGCCCTCTTGCGGCGCGTCCGCCGGGCCCTGCGGGGGTTCGGCGCACGGCGTACCGCAGGACGGGCAGAACCGGGCGCCGGAGGGCAGCGACTGGCGGCAGTAGGTGCAGGGCATGCCGGTCCACCTTCGGCGAGATCGTCGGACGCGGGGGACGGCCCCGGCGGGGCGCGACCGCGTTCCCGGTCGGGTCAGAAGAGGGCGCCGCCGGCGATCTCGGCGTGGGCCTGCACGTCGGGCCCGGCCTCGTCGAGCCGGCTCTTGATGTCGAGGAGCAGGGAGAGTTCGTCCGGGCCGAGCTCCTCCAGGACCTCCTGCTGCTCCTCGGTGAAGGCGTCGAGGGAGAAGCCGGCCTCCCGCAGCTGTTGCAGGGCGTGCTGCCGATCGGTCATGGCTGGCCTCCGGGTGCGGTGAGCCTGACGAACAGACGGGTGATCCCGTCCGCCGCGTGGAGGGCGCCGACGGCCACCGCGGTGAGTTGCGCGGGGGTCAGCGGCAGCGCGTCGAGCAGGGCGTCGAGGTCGGCGGCGTGGCCGCCGTCGAGTGCGGCGTGTTCGTGCACGGTGCGGAAGGCCGCCGGTGGCAGGCCGGTGTCCCGTGCGAGCCGTCGGGCCAGCAGGGGCGAGGGCGCGTGGTGCTCCAGGGTGAGGATGTAGCCGAGCAGGACGACCGGGTGGTGGTGCTCGATCCAGTAGTACTGGGCGCCGGCGAGTTCGGCGACGGCGGCCGGGGGCTGTGCGGCCAGCAGCGCGGCCCCGTCGCCGCCGGCGGCGGCCAGGTCGTCGAGGAGCCAGGCGTCGTGGTCGCGTTCCTCCTCGACGTGCGCGGCGAGGTAGCGGCCCAGCCGTTCGGCGAGCGGGTCGCCGGGAGTCTCCGCACAGCGGCGGGCGGCCGACTCCATGAGCGGTACGGAGGCCCGGATCAGCCCGTGCATGGCGGCGAGGTAGCGGAGGTAGCGCGGCCGGAGTCCGTCGGGGTGCCACAGCGCCGCGCAGGCCGCCCGCAGGGTGGGCTCCGCGAGCGCCAGCCGGGTGCGCAGCACGACGGAGGCCGGGGGCGGGACCGTCGCGCCGGAGGGCTCGGCTCCGGTCGCAGGGCCGGGTACGGAGAGGATCACGGCCGGCCCCCTTCCGGAGCGGGGGAGACCAGGCCGGCGTAGGCACGGGTGCCGTGTCGGCGGACGAACTCGACCGGTCCCGAAGCGAGTTGGGCGTGCGCACTGTGCCGGTCGAGGAGCTCGCCGACCGGCCCGGAACCGTCCCGCGCGGCTCCCGCCAGCGCGTCGGGCCGGTCGGCGAGCGCCCGGCAGGTACCGCACCGTCCGAGGTCGGGCGCTCCGGGCGCGTACCGGGCGCTGAGGTGTCCCGGGCCCACGACGCGGAGCATCCGCAGCACCGGGGAGCCGAGGGAGCGGGCGCGTACCGTCTCCCAGTCGTCCTCGGCCAGGTGCCCGAGGAGCAGGTGGGCGGGTACCGGACGGGCGTCCACCGTCCGCTGACCGCAGCAGGCCACGACCGTGCCGTCGAAGGCCACCGTCGGCCAGGCCGCCATCGGACAGGGCACCGCCGCACCGCCGTCCGTACCGTCCCGCCGGACGGCGGCACCGGTCCAGGACGCGGCGCGGCCGACCGGCCGGACGTCGTTCACCAGCATCGGCACCCGGTCGGCGAACTCGGCGCGGACGGCGGCGACCACGTCGACCAGGTACGGGTCGTCGGGTCCCGTACCGGTCAGGTGGAAGCTCGCGGGGACCCCTGCGTCGAGGACGCGGTGTACGGCGGCGAACACGTCGGCGCGCGCCACCTCGCGTTCGTGGTGGACGTCGAGGCTGGCCGAGAAGTGGTCGGCCGCGGTGATCGCCCGCATGATCCGCGCGGGCACCCGCCCGCCGCCCCGGGCGAAGAACATGCCGCTCAGCAGGGCGGTACGGGTACCCACCGCGCGGGCCAGCTCGGCGATGCCGGCGGCGAGGTCCGGGCGCAGCAACGGTTCGCCGCCGGTGAGCAGCACGACCCGGGGGGCGTTGGCCGCGGTGAAGGAGGCGACGAAGCCGCGCAGCAGGTCCGCGGCGGTCTGCTCGCCCGCCGCCGTGGAGGAGGTCGAGCAGTGGGCGCAGGACAGCGGGCAGCGACGGGTGAGCGTCAGCAGGAGCCCGGCGGCCGGGACGGGGCGCAGTGCGATCAGCTCGCCCAGTTCCACGAGTCCTCCCCTTCCGCTCGGTCGTACGGGGTCGTGAGCAGCTTGGCAACGGCCGGTCCCGTTCCGGTTGCCCAGTGGTTTCCGACTGGCATATCCGCAGCTCGGGCGGGGTCGGCGACGGCCAGGGCGGCGGGCGACCGGGCCGTGTCGGGCGACCGGGCCGTGTCGGGCGTCCGGGCCGTGTTGAGGGATTGGGCCGTGTTGAGGGCTTGGGCCGCTGTCACCGGCGGGCCGGCCGTCCACGGGGCGGCCGACTCACCGCGTCCGCCGTCGAGCTCCCGCAGATAGAGGTGCGCGAGCCGGGGCAGCTCGTACAGGGCCGCGTGCGCGGTGACCTCGGTCGACGGGGAGACCAGCGCCCCGGTGCCGATGAGCTGTTCCAGTACGCGCAGCGCCGCCGAATCCGGACAGTCGAGCGCCGAAGCGGCCTCGTCGAGGGTGAAGGGACGGGCCAACGGCAGCCGTCCGAGGCGGAGCAGCACGGATCTACCGAGGTCCGTCAGGGTCCGCCAGCCGTCCGCCAGCCGGTCGCGCAGGGCGAGGTCCCCGACCGACAGTTCGTCCATCACCGCCTCGGGCTCGGACAGCCGGGCCGCGTACTCGGACAGCGGCAGATGACGCAGGACGGCGAGCCGCTGACCGCCGATCCGCACGGCGAGCGGCGAGAGCCCGCAAGCCTCCACGATCCGCCGGGCGGAGGCGCGGTCGGCGTGGACGCGCGACGGGCCCGCGATGCGGCCGAGCAGTTCCATCGCCTCCTCGACGGTCAGCGGCTCCACGACGATCCGGTGGGCACCGGCCAGACCCGCGAGCCACGACCGCGAGGCGATCACGGCCGCACCGTCGCCGGTGCCCGGCAGCAGCGGCCGTACGGCCGCCTCGTCGGGGGCGTTCTCCAGCAGCAGCAGCACCCGGTGCTCCGCCAGCCAGTCCCGCCACACCGCCGCCGCCTGCGCCGGATGGTCCGGCAGCAGCGCCGTGACACGGTCGAGCCGGGCTGCTCGGGCCAGCTCGCCGAGGACGTCGGCGAGTCGGCGGTTCGCGCCGTCGGCCCGGCGGAGGTCGACGAGGAGCCGGCCGTCGGGGAAGTCCTCGCGCAGCGAGTGCGCCAGATGGACCATCAGGGCGCTCTTGCCCGTACCTACCGGCCCCACGAGTACGTTGACCTGGCCGTTCTTCTGCCGCACCGCGTCACGCAGCTCAGCCAGCTGCTCCCGGCGTCCGGTCCAGTCGGACGTGTCGGGTGGCAGCAGGGTCCGTGCGGGCGCCCGGCCGGGAGCGGTCGGCGCGGAGCGGACGGAGTCGCCGGGGGTTTTGGCCAGCACCGCCCGGTACGCCTCCTCCATGACCGCGCTGGGCGCGAGTCCCAGCTCGCGGGCGAGCAGCTGCCGCAGCGACCCGTAGACGGCGAGCGCCTCGCTCTGGCGCCCGGCCCGGTGCAGCGCGATCATCTGCACGGCCCGCAGCCGTTCCCGGAGCGGGTGCTCCTCGACGACGTCGGCGACCGCCTCGGCGACCTCGGCGTCGCGGCCCTGCGCCGAGGCGAGTTCGGCCCAGGTCTCGTACGCGGAGAGGTAGCGGTCGGTCAGCCGGTCGGCCTCGGTGGTCAGCGGCTCGGAGTCCGACAGCTCCGTCAGGGGCGCTCCCTGCCACAGGTCGAGCGCCCGGCGCAGCAGCTCCACCGCGGTGTCCGGCCGGCCGCCGCGGGCGGCCTCGCGCCCCGCGGCGGTCAGCGCCCGGAACCTCAGGGTGTCGACCTCCTCCTCCCGCACCCGCAGCAGATAGCCGCCGGGGGCCAGGTCGAGCCGGCCGGGCAGACCGGCCTCGCACAGCAGGCGCCGGAGCGCCCACACGTACTTCTGGAGGTTCTTGCGGGCGGTCCGGGGGGCGTCGGCGGGCCAGACGGTGTCGGCCAGGCAGTCCACGGAGACGGGGGTGTTGGCGTGGCACAGCAGCATGGCCAGGACCGCCCGTTGCTTCAGCGGGCCGAGCGCCAGGGTCCGCTCTCCGCTCGTGACGGTGAGCGGGCCGAGCAGCGAGAACAGCACGGGACGGGGGGAGTCGACGTCGGACACAGGCATGGGCACGGACATGCGGGCATTCCTTCGGCGTCGGGGGCGCGCGTCGGGCGGTGGGGGCGATGTCGGGCGGGGGGGCGACGCGATGCGGTGGGGCGGTACCGGCGCGGTGCGGTGGAGGGCGGCGCGGTGCGGGCAGTGCGGTGCGGGCGGTACCGGCGGTGCGGTGGAGGGCGGTGCGGCGGGTTCGTCGCCATGGCCATCGTGGTCGCGCCCCCGGCGGCACGCATCGGTGTGCCGCCCCCATTTTTGTGCGCCGCCGCCCACCTCACGTAGGTGAGCCCGGTACGCCGACCGCGCACCGGGCTCCGGGTCATCCGGACAGGTCTCGTACGGCTCGCCTCAGACGGCCGCCGTGGGCCCGGTCGGGGCCCCGCCCGCCCCACCGCGGGCACCGTCCGCCTCACCCTCGGCCGCCTCGTCCGCCTCCGCCTCGTGCAGGTCGCGGGCGGCGCGCACCGCCGCCGGTCCGACCAGGCCGACGACGAGCAGCGCCGTGCCGGTCAGCACCCACAGGGCCGTACGGACTCCGAACAGATCGCCCAGGAACCCTCCGGCCAGCGCACCGACCAGCACCGTCGACGAGGTGATGACCTGGAGGCCCGCCATCGCGCGGCCCATCATCGACTCCTCGACGTCCGTGGCCAGCACCGACACCAGGGCCACGTTGGCCACCGCGCCGAAGAGCACGGGCAGGCCGATCCCCAGGGCGGCGCAGAACACGGCGACCGGCAGCGGCCCCGCCGCCACCGGCAGCAGCGCCGACGTCAGCAACGCCCCGGCGAAGCCCGCCAGTACCGTCGTACGGGCGTCGCGCCCCGGGCCCAGCAGCCGCCCGGCGATGGCCGACCCGGTCAGCCCCATGACACCCGCCAGCACGAACGCCAGCCCGTACACACCGACCGGGACGTGCACCGTGCGCAGCAGGAACGGACCGGTCAGGGTCGCCGCCCCGGCCAGCGCGGCAGCCGGGGCCACCAGGAACAGCAGCAGGGCGCGGTGGAACGGGTGGCCGGCGAAGAACCGCAGCCCGGCCGCGGCGCCCCGGAGGCCCTCTCCCCGCTTCCCCGTCCCGGGCTGTCCGTCCGTCCGGTCCGACGACCGCATGGACACCAGGGCCAGCGCGCTCAGGAGGTAACTCGCGGCGTCCGTGCCGAGCGCCGCCGCACTGCCGAACAGGGCGATCACCGGGCCGGCCAGGATCCGGCCGACCAGAGCGGCGCCGAACTGACCGGCCTGGAGCCGGGCCCGGGCCGGCCCGATCGCCTCCGCGCCCACCAGTTGGCGCAGATGCACGAAGTAGAGGGAGCTGAGCAGGACCGCGAGGAATCCCTGCACGAGCCCGAGGGCCATCAGCCAGCCGATCGACGCCACCCCGTGCCGCAGGCCCAGGGCCACCCCACCGACCGCGGCGGCCGACAGCAGGTCCAGCAGCATCATCGCCCGGCGCGGGTGGACGATCCGGTCCGCCAGCACCCCGGCGAGCAGACCGAGCACGATGCCCGGCACCGTCGACGCCGCGCTGATCAGGCCGACCTGGCCGGCGGTGGCCCCGAGATCCGTCAGGGCCACGACCGGCAGGGCGATGGCGGTGAACACCGTCCCGAACGCCGTGGCGGTCTGCCCGCACCAGTAGAGGTTGACGTCACGCCGCACTGACATTCGGCACTCCAAGGAGGGGAGAAGGGGATCTCTTCGCACTCCCTCCGGGCGGGGCCGCCCAGCCGTGTCCGGCCGTCCCCGTCGGACGCGGACCGGGACAGGGGCCCCGCCCGGAGGAGGGCGGCGGCACTACCCGGCTGCGGGCCCCCGCCCCGTGGGCGGTGCCGCCTCGGAAAGGGAGTCGACGGTGAACAGGGCATCCGGGCGGGGCGTCAGCAGCTCGGTCAGGAAGAGCAGCACACCGGCGGAGCCGCTCCACAGGTCCGCGCTGAGGCGCAGCAGTTGGTCGCCGGGGAAGCGGGTCCCGGTGGCGTGCGGCACGGCGTAGCCGAACAGCTTCCGCGCCGTCCGCACCGCCGTCGCCCGGCTCTCGGCCGAGCCGGTGACCGCCGCGTGGTCGGCGAGCGCGAACCCCAGACCCGACAGGCCCTGGAAGAGTCCCGGCATGACGGTGTAGGTGACGTCCATCACCGGCAGGAGCCGGGGCATCGCCGCGGCCAGCCGCTCGTCCTCGGTCACCGCCAGGTAGCGGGAGGCCACGTGCAGCATCCCCGCCGACCCGCAGTAGAGGTACGGCATGGCACGGCGGTCCACCGCGGAGACGGGGAAGGTCATGCCCGCCTCCTCCGGGGCGGTCTCCCGGTCCAGCTCCAGGTGCAGCAGGTGCAGCCCGCGCTTCAGGAGCGTCCGGTCACCGCAGACCGAGGCCAGCTGCTGCAGCATCAGGGCGACTCCGGACGGCCCGTGGGCCAGGCCGTTCGCCTCGTCCCGGCCCAGCCGGGCCGTGAGCGCCCCGTCGTCCGGCAGGGCGCGGGCCAGCGCGAGCGCCCGCTCCACGTGGTGCTCGTCGCGGGTGTGGCCGTAGAGCGCCAGGTGGCCCATGGCCAGACCGGCGGAGCCGCCGAACACGGTCGCGCTCTCCGCCGCCAGCGGGTGGCGGTCCGCGACCGCGAGGATGTCCCGCGCCTCGTCCACCAGCCCTTGGCCGGCCAGTACCGCGGCGATGCCGGCCACCCCGGCGTACAGCCCGGGGGCGAGGTCGCCGGCCGTCTCCAGGGCTTCTCGCCGCAGCCGCTCCAGCACCCCTGCGGGCAGCGGCCGGCCGGCCCGGTGCAGGGCGTGGACGACGCCCGCCGTGCCGTACGCCACGCACAGGGTGTTGGTCCGGTACCCGTCCGCGATGGTGGGGAAGACCCGATCCGGATGTTCCGGGTCCGCCATCGCCACCAGCGCGTCGGCCACCGAGTCGCGCAGCGCGGCCAGGTGCGCCGGCGGGTCGGCCGCCACTTCCCGGGGTCCGGGCAGCGGCCCCTCGCCTTTCGGCGTGCGGTACTTCGTGAGGCGCCGCCACAGGTCCTCCGGCACCGGGCCGGTCCGCTCGATGCCGTACCTGAGGTGGTCCAGCGCCTCCGGGTTGCGGGCCACCACGTGGTGGAACGGCGCCACGAGCAGCTGTGCGAGTGCGCAGACGCCGTAGTCGTCGCAGACCGACGGGTCCTGCGCGACCATGGCGGCCGGGGGTGCGTAGCCGGGTGTCCCCATGAAGGTGAAGTCCTCGCCCGGTCGTTGGGCGGCCTCGAAGTCGACCAGCCGGACCCGGTCGTCGTCGTCGACGAGGACGTTTCCGGGGCTGATGTCGACGAAGAGGTAGCCGCAGGAGTGCAGCCGGTCGAGGGTCCGCTCGACCCCTTCGATCAGCGTGCGGCAGCGCTCGAAGTAAGCGGTGACGTCCTGTCCGGTCGCGTCGGCCCGGATCAGCGGGCTGGTGACGGCCGTCCAGCTGTTCATCGGTCTGCCCTCGATGAACTCCGTGACCAGGAAGTCGTGTTCCCACGCCGTGAAGTGGGCCAGCGGTTCGGGTGCCAGCCCGGGGGCCAGCCCGTGGAGCGCCCGCAGGGTCTCCCACTCGGCGCGCAGCCGCGACCGGGACTCGCGGCCGTCGTCCTCGACGGCCGTGTGCGCCCGGGCCTCCTTGATGAACACGGGGCGCCCGGTGGCCGCTTCGTAACCCCGGTACGCGCCTCCGGCGTTGCTGTGCCGCACCGCCGCCTCGAAGACGAAGCCGCGCATCGTCACCGGTTTCGCGGGGCCCTTGCCCTGCGTCGCGCGGCCCTCGGCCGGTTTCGCGGGGCTCGCCGCGGCCGTCGTGGCCGGGGACTTCCCGGTGGCCTGCGCGGGTGGGGCGGCCGGAGTCCTCGCCGGCGCCCGGAACGGGTCCGAGACGCCCTCCGGCGGCCGGAACGAGGTCCCCCGCATGTCCTCCACCAGGGCGCCGTCACCGTCCCTGGCGAGCAGCACGTGGGTGCCGTCGGCCCGCACGCGCGAGCGCGACACGAAGGCGCCGTAGCGGTAGTGGACGGTCCGGGAGTCGCCGTAGCGCCGGTCGGTGAGTATGAACGGCCCGTCCTCGTCGGCCAGCGCCTCGCGCAGGGCCTCCATCAGCCGCCGTGCCGAGGCCGCGTCGGACGGGTACGCGGCGATGAACTTGCCGCTCTGCGGCCGGGGGGCGTGCTTGTGGTGCGCCCACTGGTAGAAGAGCCGGCACGACAGGTGCTTGAACGGAACGTCCTGCTCGAAGCAGATCGCGGCGACGGTGTCGAGCACCGCCCCGAGGCGGTCCGGCTTCGCGGAGACGTGGACCTTCCAGCCGTCCTCGACGCCTTCCAGCTTCTTGCGGAACCACATGGTCCACACCGCCGACTCGACGCTCCGCCAGTGCGACGGGACCGGATCGGGGCGGTAGACCTCGCCCCGGTCGGCCGCCGACTCCAGCGGCGCGTAGAACTCCGGATCGGCGACGGCGAACGCGAGCGGCTGATGCATGCTCTCCCCTTGTCTACCCTTCTCTTCCCGCGGCTCCGCCCGGTACGGGCGGGGCGCTTCCGCGGTACGGACACGGCCCAAAACGCCGTGGGCGGATGGCGGCGGCCCCGCGGCGGGCTCGCCCGCCCGGGTACGTCCCCGCCGTGGCCGACCCGGGCCGGCCACGGCGGGAGACCCGGGTACGGCTCAGATCTGCTCGTACGCGCAGCTCACGGCGCTCGTGGTGCTGCCGTGCGCCAGCACGTCGTCCTCCTCGTCGCCGCCGAGCTCCTGCAGCGGGAGAACGGTCTCGTCGGTACCGGTGGGCTCGATGTCGTCAGCCACGATCGTCTCCTCGTCGGGGTGCCACGGATGCGTGCCGGGGCGGCTGGGGCCCGCTCTTGCGGTCGCCCCGGAAGGCATCCGCCGCCACGCCCTCCGCCGTGCCCGGCCGAAGCCGGACACGGCGGGAGACCCGGGTACCGGCCGAAGCCGGAAGGATCAGTTGGCCTGGATCGCGCAGGCCGCGAGGCTCACCGAGCTGGCGTGCGCCAGGACGTCTTCCTCCTCGCCGCCGGCCAGCTCCTGCAGCGGGAGAACGGTCTCGTCGGTACCGGTGGGCTCGATGTCGTCAGCCATGATCGTCTCCTTGATCGATGTACGGAACGGTGGAGTGGTGCGCTCGCCCTCGCGGGCGGCCCCGGCCCGAGCGTGAGCCCTTCGCCGATGGACAGAACGCTAGGAGCGGCCGGTCCGGGATCGGACTACACGCGGTGCCCGATCGGTATCCCCGCTGGTCACCGCAGTCCCGGAAAGCACACGGGTGCGGTCGCCCGGCCGGCGGGGGCCTCGGCCCGTCCGGAGCGGCGCGCGTGCGTGCCGGGCGTCGCCGGACGGACGGGACGTTCGCAACACGCTCTACGGCTCCCGGATCAGCAGCCCGGCCAGCGCACGGAGCGCGGACCGGTCGGTGCGCCCCGTCTTCCGGACCAGCCCGGCGATGTGTTTCTCCACCGTGCGCGGCGATATGGAGAGACGGCGCGCGATCTCCGGGTTGCTCGGGCGCCCGGACGCCAGCAGGGCCAGGACCTCGTACTCCCTCGGGGTCACGCCGAGTTCGCGTACGGCGGCCGGAATCCGGTCGCGGCCTGCCCGCCGCTGCCGCACCCCCGCGCCCGACCTGCGCAGCAGGGCCCGGCAGGCCCCCGCCACCGCGGTGACGCCCGCCGTGTGGAAGTACTCCTCGGCGGCCCGCAGCCACACCACCGGATCGCCCCAGCCGTCGTCCAGCGCGGCTTCGGCCACCAGCCGCATCCCGAGGTGGTGGGCGGCGGGGAAGAGCGCCGAACAGGTGTCCCGGACCGTCGCGAGGACGGCCGCGGCCTCGCCCGCCCGGCCGTCGCGCCCCAGCAGCACCGCCTCGGCCAGCAGCAGGAACTGCTGGTTCCAGGCGAGTTCCGCCGCGGGCGCCCCGGTGTGCTCCCGGAGGGCCGCCCAACCAGCCCTGTCGGTCCGGTCGGTTCGGTCGGTCCGGTCGGTCCGGTCGGCGAGCACGTCGAGGAGCGGCCCCAGCCCGTGGCTGCCCGACAGGTAGAACACCTGGGGCTGGGCCGCCTCCCACGCCGCGACGGCCGCCAGTTCCGCCGTCGCGGCAGGACGGTCCTCCTCCATCAGCGCGCAGAAGGCCCGGCACAGGCCGAGGGCGACCGGGGTGAGGAAGGAGTCCGCCCCGCCGGCCCGGTGGAACCGTTCCAGTTCCTGGTCCATCGCGGCGCGGTTCCCCCGGTGGGCGGCGAGCGTCGCCGAGGTCAGCAGGAGATAGCGGTGGGTGGAGAGGTTGTGCAGCCGCGCGGTCGCCCCGAGCGAGCGGTCCACCGCCTCCCGGGCCTCCTCGTACTCGCCCCGCAGCACCGCGTGCATGGCGAGCATCCCCTCGGTGTCCTGGGTCAGCACGATCGCCCCGAGCGCCCGCGCGGTCCGCCGCGCCGCCTCCAGCCGGGCCGAACTCCCGGTACGCATGAACGCGTTGACGCCCAGACGGACGAGAGCCCCGACCCGCCACAGCGGCAGGGAGTGCCGCTCGGCGACGGCCAGCATCCGTTCCAGGCAGGCGTCGGCGTGGTCGAAGCCGCGTTCGCGGCCCAGCAGCGCGAGCAGGTGCCAGGCCTGGCACGCCACCACCGGCAGTGATGCCCGCTCAGCGACCTCGGCGGCCCGGCGCGTCGTACGCTCGGCCTCCTCGGTACGGGTGGCGGGGTCCGGCGTCCCGTGGCCCGGGGACCCGGGCAGCAGAGCGAGGTGCCCCTCGACCACGGCGAGAGCCGCGCCCTGCCCGGACATCCCGTCATCGGGCTCACCGGGCTCACCGGGCTCACCGGCCCGCGGCATCAGCGCCCGCGCCGCCGCCAGTTGGCGGCGCGCGTCCGCGCCGCGCTCGGCCAGTACGGCGTCCCAGGCGAGCCGGAGGTGCAGATCGGCCCGGCGGCCGGCGTCCAGCGCCCCCGGACCGGCCATGCCCAGGGTCTCGGCGAGCTCGAAGGCCCGCTCCAGCTCCCCGGCCCCGGCGAGGGCCTGCGCGAGGCGCTCGACGACGGGCGGCCGGTCCGGTGCCGGAGCGAGCTCGGCCGCCCGCTCGAACAGGGCGACGGCGGACGCCCAGGCCCCGCCGGCCTCGGCCCGGCGGCCCGCCTCCGCGTAGGCGGCGGAGGCACGCCCGCGCTCCCCGGCCGCGGTCCACAGCTCCGCGACCAGTCCGCACCTGTCCTCCGTCAGCAGCGGATCGGCGTTCTCCAGGGCGGTGGCCGTACGTCGGGCCAGGGCAGCGTGTTCGGGCGGGGTCGGCACGGCGAGCAGCGCCTCGGCCGTCAGCCGGTGCCGGAAGGCGTAACCGTCGGCCCCTTGGCCGACCGGTACGACGAAACCGGCGCGGGCGGCTGCCCGCAGGCGGGCGAACAGATGCTGTTCGCTCACCCCGAGGGCCATGCGCAGGGTGGCGACGGAGAACCTCGGCCCCAGACACGCGGCGGTCAGCAGGAGGTGGCCCACCACCGGGTCGAGACGGCCCAGCCGCTGGGCGTGGCTCTGCACGACCGATCCCGGCACACCGGTCGCCAGGTCGCCCGCCGCCACCACGCCGTCCGGAGCCACCCGCACCGCACCCGCCTCCACCATCGCGGCGAGCAACTCCTCGACCAGGTACGGGTTTCCGCCGCCGTCCCCGGTCAGCCGGTCCACCACGGCGGCCGGCACCCGGTCCTCCTCGACCCCCAGGCATCCCGCGGCGACCGCCCGTACTCCCGGGGCGTCCAGCGGGCGCAGCGTCAGCACGTCCGCCGTCCGGCCGCGCCCCGCCTCACCGACGAGGTCGAGCGCCGCACCCGACCCGGGACGCGAGGTGGCGACGATCAGCACCGGCAGCGCGGCCAGGTTGCCGACCAGGTAGTCGACGACCGCCAGGGTCTCGTGGTCCGCCTCGTGGAGGTCCTCCAGCACCAACAGGCAGCCGTGCTCCCTGCCGAGAACGGCCAGCAGGCGCAGCAGCGCCTCGGCGAACTCGACCATGGTCTCCGGGTAGGCCGCCTCCGCCCGCCGCCACTCGGGGACCACCCGTGCGAGCGCGGGGCGGTAGGGCTCCAGCTCCGGGTCGGCGGGCAGCCCGCCGACCCGGGAGTACGAGGCGAGGGCCTCCGCGAGCGGGCGGAGCGGCCCGGTGAGCCCCGTCGCGCTGCCGCGCCCCCGCAGTACGCGCACACCGAGTGCGGCCGCCCGGTCGGCTCCCTCCCGGGCCAGCCGGGACTTGCCGATGCCCGCCTCGCCCAGCACGAACACGGTGCCGCCCCGGGACGCCCGTAGTCGTGCGAGGGCCTCGTCGACGACGGTCAGCTCGCCGGACCGCCCGACGGTGACGGGGGACGTGACACGCATGGCGCAACCTCCGGTCGGGTGGGGGCACACGGTCCGGGAAGAACGGTCCGGGGCCTCAACGACAGGTCTGCGTGAGGGTGGTGGGGTTGCGTGGGCCCGCGCCCGAAAGAAGGTCGGCCCGGCGGCTCAGCCCGCCACCGCCGCCGAGCCGCACACGGTCGGCGGGGTGGCCCACGCCGCTGTCCCGCCGTGCCGCCGTGGTCTCCCGGACGCGGGCGCTCTCCGTCGCGTTCATCGCGTACTCCGTTCCTCTTCGAAGGTTCCGGCCCGTGCGGCGGGCAGGACGCCCGCCCCGGCCGGTGGTCCGTCATCCGGTGCCCGCAGCAGCAGGACCGAGGGAACCCGCGCGGCGAAGCCCAGCCGCAGCAGGGTGTAGCCCGTCCCGGCGAGCCCGTGGAGCAGCCCGGGGACGACCGTTCCGCCCGGAGTCCCGTACCGGAGCGCACCGCGCTCGACCGCCGCCAGGACCGCCGCGGCCCGCCGCGCCCCGGCCCCGGCCCCGGCCGCCGTGTGCGCACCGGTCGGCCGCCATGGCGCTGTGGGGGCGGCGGCGGGGTGGAACAGCAGCTCCAGTGCGCCGGGTTCGCCGTGGCACAGCCCGTGCGCGGGCAGCGGTCCACGGCGGTGCGCGGCCCGTACCGCGCTCGCGAGCCGCGCCGCGAGCACCGTGTCGGCGGTGGCCGCCCCGGTGTCGGCCACCGCCAGGGCCACCCCGGGCGCACCCCGGCACCAGCCCGTCGGGCCACCGGCACGACCGTCCGCCGCGGTACGCGACGCCGCCGTCCGCAACACCGCCGCCCCGGCCCGCCCGTACCGCGCCTCCCCGCCGGCCCGCGCGTACCGCAGCAGCGCCCAGCCGACCCCGGCCCGGCCGTCGGCGAAGCCCGCGCGGCCGGGCGGCGGCGCGTCGAGCAGCCGCTCGGCGGCGAGGGCCGCGGCCCGTCGTGCCGCGGCCGAACCCGTCATCCGGTCCACCGCCAGCAGTGCGGCCAGCCCGCCGGCCGTGCCGCCCACCACGCCGTACTCCTCCTCGCGTTCCACGGCGCACCGGGCGAGGGCCACCACCGGCTCGACCAGCCCGCGGATCTCCGTGTCGTCCAGGCACTCCGCCACCGAGGCGACCGCGTACGCGATGCCGCCGAGCCCGGCGAACCCGCCGGACCCCACGTGCCCCAGCTCGTCCGGGCGGCCGGCCAGCGCGGCCAGCAGACCGGGCAGCGGCCGGAGCGCCTCCCGGGCCCCCTCGGCGTACCGGTCCTGCCCGGTGAGGGCGGAGAGCCGGGCGAGGAACAGCGCCACCCCGGTCCAGCCGCTCCCCAGGTCCGCGCCGAGCGGCTGGAGGCGCCAGTACCGGTCGCCCAGCAGCTCCAGGCCCAGCCAGTTGACGGCCCCGGCCCCCCGGTACGCGTCCACGAGGAGCCGGTCCCCGACGGTCCGGGCCGCGTCGAGAAGCCGCCCGGGGTCCGGCCGGGACCAGGTGCCCGGCCGGTGCGGCGGACCGCAGCGCCCCGGTGCGGTCCGGCGGACCCCGCGCGGCAGGGGCGGCCGGGCCCGGCCGCCGTGCGCCTCCGCACGCGACCGTCCCGCCATGGCCGCGCGGACGATCCACTCCTGCCGCGCGAGGTCGTGCGGGCCCATCGCCCGGATCCGGTCCGTGACCGCGTCGAGCCCCGGCCCGCCGAGGGCGCCCGGCACGTGCCGGCCGCTCGCCGTCCACAGGTCGGCGCGGCCCGGACGCGCGGTGAACAGCGGTACGTCGCCGTTCCACAGGTCCGCGATCTCGTCCTCGACGAGTTCCGGCCGGGCCGTCGGCCACTCCTCGCCGTCGCGCAGCGCACCCAGCACCCGGTCGCGTTCCTCCCAGCCGCGCAGCAGGTCGGGATGGGTCGACTCGTCCAGCAGCGTCGCGTACACCTGGGTGGCCCGCGCCACGACCCGCACCTCGTCCTCCGCGCAACGGGCCAACGGCCCGCCCGGGAGCAGCAGTTCGTCGCGGTGCGCCACCAAGGTCCGGTATCCGGCGCGGAATCCGGCCAGCAGCGCCTCCAGGTGCTCCGCCGGATCGGCGACCGCCGCGCCCAGGCGTGGCCGGTTCTCGCCCCCGGCGAGCGGTCTCCTCACACGGACGAGCCGCATCGTGTCGGTGCCCGAACCGGCCCACCCCACGCCGTCCGACGGCGCCTGCCCGCCGGGGTCGCCGCCCACCCCCGAGACGTCCCGGACGTCCTCGTCGCCGATCCACAGCTGGGGCAGCAGTCCGGTGCGGTGGACCGAGGCCTCCAGGGCCGCTTCGGCCGGGTCCCTCGGGCCGGCCGACGGCTCCGGCGGGTGGAAGAGCGTTTCGACGTCCACGAGGACGGGCTCGTCCCGGCGGGCGACGAGGTTCTCGTGGTGGAGGTCGGTGGCGCCCACCGCGTGCGCCAGGGCGAGCAACCCGCCCAGCCGCAGGTAGAAGCGCTCGACGTCCGCGGGGTTACGGCACTCCTCCGCTGCGACGAACTCCGCCCAGCCGTGGCCGGGTCGCTCGACGACGGTGGGGACGCGCAGATCCGGCAGCCCCGACCGGGCGTTGAACCAGCCCAGAAGGCCGGCGCAGTGCCGGTCCACCGCGAGCGGCCTCGGCTTGTGGACCACCTGGCGGCCCGTCGCGAAGCGCAGTACCGCCACGCCCCGGCCCTGCCGGTGCCCGTCGCCCAAGAAGCCGCGTACGGAGACCAGTTCACCGGGATCGACGCCGCGCAGCAGCCCCGCCACGATCAGCGGACGATCGGCGGCGAACCGCTCCAGGAGCTCGGAGAACGCCGCGGCGGCGTACAGGCAGACCTGCCCGACCAGCCTGCCCAGCACCGGATACCGCACGAACAGCCCCACCCACGCGCTCGGCGGGGACGATCGCCGGAGGAACGACCGGAAGCGGAGCCCCGGCGTGTCTCCTTCGGCCCGCCCGTCGGCGCCTGCCGCGTGCAGTTCCAGGACGAGGGTGCGGGCGGCCGTCCCGGCCAGCCGGCCGGCCAGGTCATCGGTCCACCGTGCCCGTACGGAGGCGGCGACCCGCTCGTGCTCGGGCAGCAGTCGTGCCGCGTGCCGTGCGAACGTCCCCATCAGCGCGGCAAATCCGGTGAGGCCCGGCAGTTCACCGTCCGGCAGTACCAGCGGCTCGTCCCGTGCCACGGCCTCTTCGACGTGGCGGGCCCACTCCGGGCGCCCACCGGCGGTCCGGTCGACGGGGGCGACGGCCCGCAGCCACCAGCCGTCGGGGAACACCGCCGCGGCGTGGACGGTCGCAGCGGGGACACCCCGGCCCCTCATGCCCACCCGCTCGTTCCGGCGCGCCCGAGGGCTGCCGCCCCGCCTGTCCGGCGACGCCCCACACGCACGCTCGCCGCGCCGTCGGGATCGTCCCGACGCGTCCGGTGCCGGCGCGACCCTCCGTCGCGCGTTCGCACGCACCAAACACCACCGGACCCGCCCTCCGGGCGGACGGCGCCACTTCCGCGACCAGTCCCAGCCACGCGGCTCACCACTTCCTCCCCCGGCGCCCCATGTCCTCTCCCGGTGCCGCGGGCGGCACGCGGGGTACCGTTTCGCACGGATTCCGCGTGCCGCCCGGGCCGTTCACACCGGAGCGCCCGGCCGGGCGTGACCGACCGGACCAGCCGGACCAGCCGGACCAGCCGGACCGGCCGGCGTGATCAGAGAGTCGTCTCGATCTCGATGGTGAAGCAGCTGCCGAAGACGCTGATCCAGCTGCCCCGGTTCGTGTATCCGAGCGCCTCGGTGTCCACCGCGGTCTCCTCAAGTCCCTGCAGGGCCAATATCGCGTTCATGGTGCTTCCTCCTCCTATGTGTTCCCGGTCGGCCGGCTGTTCCGGCCGCCGGAAGTCTCAGGGGGTGCCCGGCTCGGGGAGCAGCGGCGCACCGGGCCCGTCGAGCACCCGGGCGAGGGCCAGCAGCACACCCGCGCTGCCGGATCCCAGGTCGGCGTGGAACCGTTCCTCCGCGGCGCCGAGCACCCGCAGCCCGTCGGGGTGCCGGATCGCGTACTTGGCGAGCCCGGTGGCGACGCGCAGCGCCGTCGCCCGCTCCCTGGGCCCGCCGACGTGCCCGGCCGGCTCCGCACGTTCCGCGTACTCGGCGTACTCGGCCAGCGCGTACACCGGGCCGGCGAGGCCCGCGTGCAGGCCGGGGTCGACGGTGCAGGTGAGCCGGCACATGGCCACGACCTGCGGCAAGGTCCGCACGCACCGCTCGTCGCCGGTCGTGGCGGCCAGCCGGGTGAGCGCCAGCGCCACACCCGCGGAGCCTTCCGCCAGGTAGGGCAGTATCCGGCTCTGCGTGGTGTCCCGGAACACCAGCCCGTCCGCACCACCGTCGGCGCCCCGGTCGAGCTCGGCGTGCATGAGGGCGACCGCACCCCTCAGGTAGCGCTGCTCGCCGGTGTACGCACCGATGGTCCGCAGGAACAAGGCCGTCCCGGCGAGCCCGGACGCGAGCCCGGGAGCCCCGGCGCCGGACAGCAGCCGACGGGGGTCCTCGGCGACGAAGGCGTCCGCGATCCCGGCGGCGAAGGCCAGCCGGCGGTCACCGCCGAGGCGCTCGTGGAGCGCGACGTGGGCGAGCCCGATGCCGGCCGCACCGTGGGCCAGTCCGGCCGAGGCGAGGCTGAGCGGGTGGCCCGGGGCGGTGTCGAGCACCTCCCCCGCCTCGTCGCCGAGGCCCAGTTCGGCCAGCACCCAGGCGATCCCCGCCGTACCGTTCTGGAGTCCGGGTGCCAGCACGGCGGCGTTCTTCAGCGCGTCCCGGCGGAATCTGGCCACCAGCTCGTCCGGAACGCCGGCGCCGGACCGCAGCAGGGCGTGGAGCACCCCGGCCGTCCCGTGCTCCAGGCAGTGGGTGTTCACGGCATAGCCACGCGGCGGCGGCGGGAACACCCAGTCCCGGCCGTCCGGCCTCGCCATGGCCAGCAGACCCGCGGTGAGTCCGGCCCGCAGCCGCTCCAGTTCCCTCTCCGGGTCCGCGTCCAGAGCGGTCGCCGAAGGCAGGTCGTGCACGGGGGCCGGAGCCCCGGCGGCGGTGCCGGGGTGGAAGCGGGTCACGGTGCGCCACAGTTCGGCGGGGACGGGGACGACGTGTTCGAGGTCCCGGCGGTAGAGCTCGGTACGGCCCACCGGGTCGCGTGCCAGTTGCTGGGTCAGCGGGAAGAGGGCGAACTGCGCCAGCCCGGAGAATCCGTACTCGTCGTCCTCCACACCGGCCGCCACCTGGGCGGGAGTCGGTTTGTAGCCCGGGGTGCCGAGCGCGCTCGGCTTCTCGTCGAGCGGGTTGGCGGTCTCGAAGTCGATCAGGCGCACGTCCAGGTCGTCGAGGACGACCACATTGCCGTGGCTCAGGTCGCCGAAGCGCAGCCCGATCCCGTGCAGCCGGTCGATGGCGGCGCGCAGGCTCGCCAGCACGCGGTCCACCCGGGCGAGGTACTCGGCGTGCCGGGCGGCGTCCACGTCGAACCGCCCCATCACCGTGTGGGCGGCGACCCACTGGACGAAGCCGGCTCCCTCGACGAACTCGGTCACCAGGAAATCGTGTTCCCACTCGGTGAAGCGGTCCAGCGGCTCGGGACAGAGCCCGGGTGCCAGGGAGTGCACCCGCTCCAGGATCTCCCACTCGTGGCGGAGCCGGCGGCGGGAGTCGGTTCCGTCGCCCATGAAGCCGTTGTGCGCGCGGGCTTCCTTGACGAACACCGTGCGGCCGGTGCGGGTGTCGGTGGCCCGATAGGTGCCGCCGCCGTTGCTGTGCCGGATCACCCCGGTGACCTCGTACCGCCCGTTCAGCAGGATCGGTCCGGTGTGGGGCGGCTCGGGAGTGGCGAACGGGTCCTCGACACCGGCCGGCAGGACGAACTGGGCGGACCGCACGTCCGGTACGTCCCTGCCCTGTCCGTCGCGCACCAACTGGAGCGTGGTGCCGTCCGGTTGGAGCCGGGAGCGGCTGCGGTGGGCTCCGTACCGGTACTGCACGACACCGCTGTCGGCGTAGCGGCGGTCGGTGAGGACGTACGGACCGGTCTCGCCCTTCAACTCGGCCGCCAGTCGCTCCATCAGCCGCCGGGCGGTGGTCACTTCGGGCGGATAGATCGCGATGAACTTGCCGGCCTGCGCCCGGTCGACGTGCTTGTGGTGGAACACCTCGTAGAACAGCCGCGCGGAGAGGTGCTTGAAGACCAGTCCCTCGTCGAAGCAGACCGCCGCCACCGTGTCGAGCGTGAACCTCAACCGTTCGGGCCTGGTGGACACATGGACCTTCCAGCCCTCGTCCACGAGCACCGGGTCGGCCGGCCGCCAGTAGGTCCACGTCCCGTCGACCGTCCCCGACCATCCGTCGGGAATCCCGCTCGGAGCGTAGGTCTCGCCCACGTCCGAGACCCGGTCCAGCGGGAGGTAGAACTCCTTGTCCGCCAGCGTCAACCAGAAGGCCTGCATCGTCGCTCCTCCACCGGTCCCGATCCCCGGGGACACGGCCCCGGCGCCGGGAGCAGACGCTAACCAGATGTCCCGCCCACCCGCAGCCACCCGTTCGGGGGGCTTGCGGCGGCGGCGACGGAAGCGGATACGGAGGCGGAAGCGGGCACCGATGAACGGGAGTCGCACGGGACAGACGGTTTCCGGCCACTGTCGGCAGGACGCCGCAGCGCCCAGGGACGTACGGAACCAGCCGCAGCCGTGCGGATGCCGTACGAGGTATGTGCACCGCACGCCGTAGTCGGTATCGTCGCAACGGCGTTGGGGCAGCCCGGAAGGACGGTGTCCGTGAGGGGTTCGGGGGATGCGGGGCAGGCGGTTCTGCGGGAACTGCGCGCCGCCGCGGCCGCACATCCACTGGTCAACCTGACCGGCCCGCTCGGAGTCGGCAAATCCGCGCTCACGGCCGGCCTCCGGGGCGCGGCCCGGGTGGACCTCGACCAGCCCGACGGACCGGCCGCGTTACGCCGGGCGCTCTGTGAACCGGCCGATCCGACGCTGGTGGTGGACAGCGTCGACGGACGGACCCGCCGGGACACCCTGTACGCCGAACTCGAACACCCCGGCCACCGGTGGCCGAACCTGGTCGTGGTCAGCCGTCGACCGCTCCTCGCCGACCCCCGGTGGACGCACTCGGGCGCGGCCACCGTCACCGTGGCCCCCGCCCCCGAGGAGCGGATCACCGCGCAGGCCGCCGCCGTGGCCGATCCGGACGGCCGCGCCGTCGTCGTCCAACTCGCCGGCGGAATACCCCTGATCGCGGATGCGGCCCGCCGCGCGCTGAACACCGGCATTCCGCCGAACGCCCTCGGAGCCGTCGCCGACCAGGTGTCCGAGGAGATCCTGGAGCGGCTCGGCCGCGAACTCCCCGGCAGGCAGTGGCGCCACGCCCTGCGGCTGCTCGCCACCGTGTGGTCCGGGGACGAGAGACTCCTGCCCGGTGGCCCCGACCACTTCGCCGCACTCGCCTCGCTCAGCATCGTCGAACGGAGCGGGCTGGGTCTCCGGATCACCGAGCCGTACCGCACCCTGTTCGAACTGGCCTACCGGTGGCGGCGGCCCGATTCGCACGAAAGCGCCCGGATCCGCGCCCGCGACTACCGCCTCGCCCTGCTCGCGGGCGCCCGCGACCAGGCCGAACAGACCGCACTCGCCGAAGAAAGCCTCTTCCTCAGCGCCGGCCCCCTGGTCCGCCGCACCCTCTTCCCGGCCGACACCCGTGCGGTGCGGGTACGCTCCGCCGTCGCCGCGGACGCCTCCGACATCGGCGTGCTGATGCGCCAGTGGGCCGACCACAGCGGCTTCGACCCCCGCCGCTGCGACCGGCTCACCGAACGCTGGGCCGGGGACGACATCTCCGCCTTCCACCTCGTGTACGACCGGGACGACAAGGCCGTCGGCATCGCCGGCCTCATACCGATCGACGACCGGACGACCACGGGCATGGAGCCGCTGCTCCAGCAGCACAGCGCGACGGTGGCCGGAGGCGGCCACTTCCTGGGAGCCGCGCACTGCCCCGACCCGGCCGTCCGGGCCATCCTCCTGCGCCACCTCCTCCAGCGCGCCTCCGGCGGCCAGCTGGTCGTCTCCACCGCCAACCCCGAGTACCAGGGCCTGGTGAACAGCCTCGGCTTCCGCGTCCACGGCTCCATCCGCGACGACGTCTTCCACTGCGGCCGGCCCCCGGCGGTCTACAGCAACGACTTCTCCGCCGCCGCGCTCCCCTGGTGGCTCGGCAGGCTCGACGGCAACGGCCCCCGGCCCCCGGCCCGACCCGGGCCCCGCATCGCCCCCAAGGAACTCCAGGTCCTGCTGGACTACGTGTCCGGCATGACCCTCAAGGCCGCGGCCCGGCGGGCCGGCATCTCCCAGAACACGGCCAAGGACTACCTCAACCGGGTCAAGTCCAAGTACCGGCTGGCCGGACGACCCGCCTACACCAAGATCGACCTGGCCCACCGGGTCCACGAGGACGGCCTCGGTCCGGCGGTCCCCACGATCTCGGCCTGAACGGCGCGTCCACCGCCCGGAGCGGACCCGCGCGGGCGGCCCGGAGGGCGGCACGCCGGCGGTTCCTCAGGGGTCGTCCCGCGCGGGTCCCGGTTCCACGCCGTCGGGCCGCCGGACAGGCCCCGGCGGCCGTCCCTCGGCGCTCAGTTCCGGCCCGCCCCGTCCTTGGCGTCGAGGAGCTGACGTCCGGCGACCATGTAGCCGGCCTGGAACCGGCTCTCGGCACCCGCGATCTTCATGATCTCGGCGATGTGCCGACGGCAGGTCCTGACCGAGATTCCCATGCGCCGGGCAATCGCCTCGTCTCGCACCCCTTGAATGAGAAGCCGAAGTATGCTTGCCCGCACGGAATTGGCGAGCGCGCGTTCCTCGTTCTGCGACTTGATCTCACCCACGAATGTCAGACCGTTCGTCCAGGTCCGTTCGAGAATTGCGCAGAGAAATGAGACGACTGCCCTTTCCCTGACAATCAGCACCCCGTAGCCTTCCTCCCCCTCGGCGGAGACAAAGGCAGTGGCCCGGTCGAAGATGATCACCGCATGGCTCAGTTCACGGACCGAACGGACCTCGGCTCCGGCCTTGGTGACCGCCTCGACGTAGCTGCGGATTCCGACGTCGAAGCGCGCGGCGTGCTGATAGAGCCCGCGGACACGTACGCCTCGGGAGAGCATGGCGAGGTCCCTCTGCAGGATCTCCGTCAGGCACGAGGGCAGGGGCGGGCTCGACGGCCGGGCCATGAGCACCTCGTGGGCGCACCGGTCGGACAACTCGTCGAGCAGGGAGTTGATGTGGGCGGAATCCGTCACGAACCGGGGCAACCTCGCCCCGCTTCGCTCGCTGTGTTCGCTCGACTGGTAGGCGGAGATCAGCGTCTCGAAGGCGTTGCGCGCCCCTTCGGCGACCCGCTGGGCGCTGCTGACCTCTCGTTCCAGCGGCCGGGCGAGCTCGGCCGCGGCCACGTCCGGCCGGTTGGCGACGAACTGGCCGCGGGCCGGTGCGCGCTTGACGAGCCGGTAGCAGGCCAGGAGATCGACGGCGGCTGCCACGGAGGCGGACGGAAGTCTGAGTGCTCCCCCGGCGGCCTCGATATCGAGACCGCCCTGTTCGAGAATCCACTCATATAGGCGGCAGGCATCGGACGTCAGGAATGGCATGTGTTCGTCTTCTGCCAGCATCGAGTTCCCCGCAGACTCTCGCGCACCATCAGATGATCACGCCGATGGTAGTCGTGGGGCGTCCCCGGTGAAAGAGTTTTCCCGTCCGGATTCCTGCCGCGGGAACGTCATCGGGGCGACGGGCCACCGGAAGTCGCCGGCCCCATGCGCAGTACCGCTTTGGGGTGCTTACCCGCGGCCATGGCTTCGAGTGTGTGCGTGGAGAAATCCTCCGGCCGGATGCCGGTCGCCATCCCCTCGGGCCGCAGTCGACCGGTCCGTACGAGGGCGATCACCGCGCGGAAGTCCTCCCGGAGCGCCCCGAGCGACCAGCTCAACCGAAGTTCCTTGCCGAACGCGAGCCAGGAATCCAGCGTGAGCGGGTGCGCGTGCTGAGCCGCCACCACGAGGTGACCGCCGCGTGACACCAGCCGGCACGCGTCCTGGAAGCCGCCCTCGACGCCGGATGCCTCGAACACGAGCGCCGCGGGCGCCGAGGGGGGCTCGGCGCGCGCGTCCAGTCCCAGGGCAGTGGCCGCCGCCCGCCGCTCGGCCACCGGGTCCAGCAGCACCAACCGTTCGAAGCCCTGGGCCCTGAGCACCAGAGCGATGCCCACACCGATGGCGCCGGCTCCGACGATCACCGCCTCGCTCGACTCGTCGCCCGCTTTGCGCGCGGCGTGGTGGGCGCAGCTGAGCGGCTCGATGAGCGCGGCGGCCACGGGATCGATGCCCGGGGGAATCTCCACGAGGGCGTCGGCCGGTACGGCGAGGTGATCGGTGAGCCCGCCGGAGCCGTAATTGTGTCCGAGCAGCTTCAGTTCGGTGCAGTAGCTGGTCCGCCCGGCCTCGCAGTGATGACAGGCGCCGCAGAAGAAGGCGGGGTCGACGACCACCGGTGTCCCCACCGCCCAGCCGGACTCGCCGGCGTCGGCGACCGTACCGGCCACCTCGTGCCCGAGCGGGACGGCGGGCAGGGTGCCGGGAGCCGCCAGCCGCTGCCGGTAGTCGGTCAGATCCGTCCCGCACACTCCGGCCGCGGTGACCCGGACCAGGACGTGCGACCGTCCTGCCTGCGGCATGTCGGGGCGGGTCAGGGAGATCTCACCCTCCGAGGTGAGAACGAAGGCCCGGTGCGGGGCGGTCCCAGTCGTCATCAGTCTTTCCTGTCTCTCTGCTTCTCGGGTGAACCGGTCGTGCGCCGCACGGAATCCGCCTCGGCGCGCGTCACGGCCGCGCGTCACGGCCGCGCGTCACGGCCGCGCGTCACGGCCGCGCGTCACGGCCGCGCGTCCTCACTGTGCTCGTTGTCGCGGGGACGGCAGGACGCCTGTCTCGCCCAGCTGTTGACGGGTGCGTTCCGCCGAGACGTGCGTGATGCCGATGCCGCCGAAGCGGTTCACCGCGTCGGTGTTCTCGGACTTGTCGTCGACGAGCACCAGTTCGTCGGGGCGCGCCCCGGTGCTCTCGCAGATCCAGCGGAAGAACCGCTCGGCCGGCTTTCGGGCGCCGAGCTGGTAGGACGCGAAGATCCTCAGGTCGAGATGGGCGAGGTACTCCCGGCCGATCTCCTCGATCCAGTCCGGGTAGTTGGAGCCGATCACCGTCCGGTGCACCGCACCGCACTCCGCCACGAGTTCTTCCATGCCCGTCAGCCACCGGTACCCCTCGCGCCGTGTCCGATGGAACAGGGCGTGATCGAAGGGGATGCCCGCCGCGCGCAGAGCATCCCAGTAGACGTCCTCGGTGATCTCCCCACGTTCCAGACGGTGGTACGTGCCCGGTGGACGGAGCGTTTCGAACTCCGCGAAGGTCATGCCGCTGGCCTTCTCGTGGGCCGCGAGGTAGGGATCGGACAACAGGGTGTCCATCAGGTCGAACACGACGATCACGTGTGGCTCCGTTCAGGGCCGCCGCCGCGCGAGCGGATCCTCACTCGCGCGGCGGCGGCTCTCCTTGGGGGTTCGGGGACTACGGGACGAGGGCGACCTTGACCGCCCGGTGCTCCGCTCGGTGACGTGCCACCGCCAGCGCCGTACGCAGCTCCTCCAGCGGATACCGATGGGTGGTCAGGACGTCCCCCAGACGGGGCATGGCGGTCAGCAGCCTCACGGCCTCGGCCATCGAGTCCACGCGCCGGCCGTCCCGGGCGGTCAGCGTCCCGTGTTCCAGATGGCCGATCAGCGTGAGCCGCTTCAGCCACAGGGCCCGCAGGTCGTCGCACCGCTCCGGGTTTCCGAGCGTCAGCACGGTGCCCCCGGTGCCGGCCACCGCCAGGGCCTCGGACAGCGACTGCCCGCTGCCCACCGCGTCGACGACGGCGGTGGGGCTCGCCGGCAGCCGGTCCGCGCCACCGCCGGGGCCGCTGAGCAGCGGCTCCACCACTCCGGGGCCCAGGGATCTCGCCGCCTCGGCCTGGAAGGGATGACGGGCGATCAGCCATCGCCGCCGATCGGGGAACATCGCCGCCGCGGCCACCGCCGTGAGGAGGCCGATCGTGCCGCCGCCCAGGATCACCAGCGGGCCCTCTTCGGAGGTACCCGCCAGGTGCCGCATGCCGGACAGCGCGACCGAGAGGGGTTCCGCCAGCACCGCCGTCCGATCCGGCAGCGTGTCCGGCACGGCCCGCAGCATGGATCGGTGGACGGCCACGACGTCGCCCCATCCACCGCCTAGTTCCCTGCTGAAGCCCAGGGACTTCCCCCACTTCGTGCCGCCCTCCCAGAAGGACCGGCACTGGCCGTACCAGCCCTCCCGGCACGAACGGCAGGGCGGCTCCCCGCGGGCCTCGCATGCCACCAGGGGATGGACGACGACGCGGTCGCCCACGGCCCAGCCGCTGTCCGCGCCGGGGTGCTCGACCCTGCCGACGATCTCGTGTCCCACCGCCACGGCGTGACTCAGCGGTTCGTCCGAAGGGGCCGCGTCGTCCTCCGGGCCGGCCGGAGGGTCACCGGCCGGGTCCGGCAGGTCGCTGCCGCAGATGCCCGCCATCGTCACCCGGACCAGGCACCAGTCGGGGCCGGGCGGTTCCGGCGCCGGTCCCCGCCGGATGCGCAGGCCCGCGTCCCCCGGTGTCCCGGTGGTCCGCACCACCTGGCGGGAGCCGCCGGGAGCGGTCGCCGGGCTCACGCGTGGACCCCTTCGAGAGTCCGCGCGCGGAAGTGGGTGAACAGCCGGGCAGCCGCCGCCTTCACCTCGTCGAGGGAGACCGGCCCCGCTCCGGGCAGCGCCGCTTCCAGGCGGCTCTGGTCGGCACAGGTCCAGTACTGGTACCGGTCGGGAATGGGGTTCTGGACCAACCGCACGTCGAGTGCGTCCGCCGTGCTGAAGTCGGCGCACCACTGCAGGAGGGTGGCGAAACTGACGGGGCTGGCGGATCCCAGGTTGTAGATCCCGCCTTCGGTCTCCTGCCCGGCCAACCGGACCACGGTCCGGGCCACGTTCTCGACGGGAATGTAGTCCCGGCAGGCGTTGAGCGTGTCGGCGAACACCCGCAGTTGACGGCCCTCGGCCGCACTCCGGAGCAGTTGGGAGATGATCGAGGCCATCCCGCCCTTGTGCTCCTCGCCCTGGCCGAAGACGTTGGTGTAGCGCAGCGCGAACCACCGGGGGGCCTTGGCGTACCTGCGCACCATCTCCTGGTCGAGCACCAGCTTCGACCGCGCGTAGAGATTGAGCGGCCCCGTGCATACGGACGTGTCCGTGGCCTGGGCCTCGGTCACCGCGACCCGACGCCGGATGGTGCCGTACACGCTGTGCGAGGACGCGTAGACGAAGCGCGCCCGGCCGGCGGCCGCGGCCTCCGCCAGGGCCAGCGGCTGGCGTACGTTCACCTCGCTGAGCCGGTCCCAGTCGTCGGCCAGGGTCGAGCTGATCGCCCCCTGGTGGATCACTGCCGCGTACCGGCCGTCGCGTACGTCGTTCAGCGTCCGCGGGTCGTCGGCCTCGGCGCGCACCACGCCGACGGCGGAAGCCATCCAGGGCGGACACTCGGCCACGTCGAGGGCGGTCACCGCCCAGCCGGCGTCCAGCAGAGCCCTGACCGTGTGACCGCCGATGAAACCGGCGGAGCCGGTGACCAGCGCTTCGAGGGGGGCCGCCGCTCCCGGCGCCGCGGCGTTCACGCGCGCTCCCCGAGGGACGCGGTGACGGTCTCGACGGTCTCGCGCACCCTGGCCGCCTTGCGGCCGGCCTCTTCGGGAGTGTCGAGCACCGTCACGTCACCGAGGGTGCCCAGGTACCCGTCCACCACACCGACGCTGAGCGCCACCGACCGGGCGAGCAGGTCGTCGGTGCGCGGCAGGTCACCCGGCCTCCCGCAGGCCACCGCGGTCCGCCCGTCGGCGTCCCTGCGGCCGAACTCGGCGTGCAGCTGGCCCATCCGCGCGTAGTTGTGCTTCGTCGACGCGGCGAGCGGGCTCCCGCCCAGGGCCGCCGCGACGGCGCCCGCGACCTCAGGGCTGTCGAAGATCAGCACCTGGGCCGTGCCGCATTCGCCCTCGTCGTGGATCACCCGCTCCCGCACGCCGGGCAGCCCGTCGAGCTCCTTGCGGACGGCCGCCTGGTTGGCACGGCAGCGCTCCAGGATGTGGTCCAGTTTGCGCGCCTGGGCCAGGCCCACGGCCGCGGCGAGTTCGTGGAGCCGCAGATTGAGGCCGATGCGCGGGCCTTCGTCGACCAGCCCCGCCCGGTCCGGGGCGAAGCCGTGGTCGTGGAAGGCGAACGCCTGACGGTGGAGTGCGGTGGAGTCGGTGGTCAGCAGCCCGCCGTCGCCGGCGGTGATCACCTTGCCCGTATTGAGCGAGAAGGCACCGACGTCACCGATGGAACCGAGCCGCCGCCCGCGGTAACTGCCGCCGAGCGCCTGGGCGCAGTCCTCGATCACGGCGCAACCGGCGGCCCGCGCCGTGGCGGTCAGCCGGTCGAGATCCGCCGGCGCTCCGATCATGTGCACCGGCATGATCGCCTTCGTCCGGGAGGACATCTTGGCCTCGACGTCGTCCGGCGCGAGTGTCAGGCTCTCGTCGACCTCGGCCAGGACGGGACGGGCACCGGTGAACAGGACCGCGGCGATGGAGGCGATGAAGGTGTAGCCGGGCACGATCACCTCGTCGCCGGGACCTATGCCGAGGGCGGTGAGGCCCGCCAGCAGACCGGAGGTGCAACTGTTGAGGGCGAGGGTGTGCCGGACTCCCAGGACCCCCGCCATGTGCTGCTCGAACAGCATGGTCCGCGAGAGCGCTGTCTCGTCGCCGAACCGGTAACGGCTCAGGTGTCCTTCCCTGAGCGTGTCGAGCACCTCGGCTTCCTCAGCCCCGTCCATCAGGTACCAGCCGGGCCCGGCCATGGAATTCTCCCTTCGGAACGAAACGTCGTTCCGGCGCGCGTGTGTAGGTGTTCTCAGTCGATTCACGGACGTGCCGGGCAGCGGGGCGCCGCGCCGGTCATCCGATGCCGCCGCTTTCCGTGATCTTGTCGATCATGGAAGTGGTGGACAGTCCCTCCACGTAGGGAAGGATCACGGCCCGGCCGCCCCAGCTCTCCACCAGCGCGGCTTCCGGCACGTCACTCACCCGGTAATCGCCGCCCTTGACGTAGATGTCCGGCTTGATCCGTTGCAGCACCGCCTCCGGAGTGTCCTCGCCGAAGACGACGACCCCGTCGACGGAGGCGAGCGACTCCAGCACCGAGGCCCGGTCGCCAGCCGCGACGACAGGGCGCTGCGGCCCCTTCAGCCGCCGTACGGAGGCGTCGTCGTTGAGGCAGACCACGAGGCAGTCGCCCAGCAGACGGGCGTTGGCGAGCAGCCCGACATGGCCGGCGTGGAGCAGGTCGAAGCAACCACCCGTGGCCACCACCGTGCCCCCGGCGGCCCGCGTCCTGGCCACGGTCTCCAGCACATCGGCGGGTCCGTCCTCGCGGGTCCGCCCCCGGGGACGGACCAGGACCGCCGTCGCGCCGCCGGCGGCCACGAACTCCCCGGCGGCCCGGACCGCGCCGGTGACCGCCTGCGAAAGGAGAGCGCCGTCCGCGAGCAGGCCCGCCACGGCGACGGCGAAGGCGTCTCCGGCTCCGCAGGTGTCCGTCGCCGTCACCCGGGAACCCGGCACGACCAGCGGCGACGAGGAGTCGAGGTCCAGCAGGACCGCACCGTCGGCTCCCCTGGTCACGACCACACCGGCCGAGGCCCACTCCTCGACGAGGGTCCGGCCCCGGTCGACGTCCTGCCGCAGTCCCTCGCCCGGTGTCCCGGGCGCGAACAGGGCCGCCTCCTTGCTGTTGGGAGTGACCACACGCACCCCGGGGACCGGTGCGCCACCGCGCGGGTGCGGGTCCCACACGACCTGTCTCGCCACCGAGGAGGTGGTCAGGGCCTCGCGTATCCGGGTGTCCTCGACGATTCCGCGCCCGTAGTCGGAGACGAGGACCACTCTGGCTCCCGTCACCACGGCGTGTTCACCCTCGGTCAGCGTGCGCCGGAGAGCGGCAGGGCGCTGCGGAGCGCGGCTGTACATGAGGACGGTCCGGTCGCCGGCGCGGACCCGGCTCTTGACGGGGGTCGGCCCGGCCAGCCCGAGATCGACGACGCGGACACCGGCCTCGCGGAGCAGAGCGCCGAGTTCCCGCCCCTCGGCGTCGGCGGACAGCGCCGTCACCAGCGTGACGGGACGCGCGCCGCGCGCCGCGAGGACCGCGGCGAGCGCGGCACCACCGGGCCGGGCCCGCACCTCGACCTGGTCGACGGCCACCACGGGAGCCTCCGGCGAGACCCGCTCCACGACTCCCGTCAGGTCCCGGTCCAGGAGGGCGTCGCCGACGATCACGAACTCGTCCCTCCTGACCTCGGGGTCCCGCGCGGGGTCCGCGCTCTCCAGGGGATCGGGCGGGCACACGCCGAGCGCGACGTCCACCGTCGCGCAGACGAGGTGCACGGCGACGAGATGGCACTCCTGGACCGTCGCCGTGGGGGCGTCGATGCCGACGGTCCGGTCCGCGATCTCCGCCAGCGGGTTGGGGGTGGCGCCGGTCAGCGCCCAGACCGAGAGCCCGGCTTCCTTCGCCGCCTCCGCCGCGCGCAGGACGTTCGCGCTGTGGCCGGACGTGGACAGCAGGACGAGAACGTCCCCCGCCCTGCCGTGCGCCCTGACCTGGCGGGCGAACACCTCGTCGTAGCCGTAGTCGTTACCGATGGCGGTGACGGCCGAGCTCTCGGCGTGCAGGGCGATCGCCGAGAAGGGGCGGCGGTCGTCGCGCAGCCGCCCGACGAGCTCCGAGGTGAGGTGCTGCGCCTCGGCCGCCGAGCCCCCGTTGCCCGCCGCCAGGAGGCGGCCGCCGTTCTGGAACACGGCGGCCAGTTCACGGCCCCAGTCCTGGAGCGTGCCGACGTCCAGTGTGGTGAGTGCCTCCTGGAGCCGTCCGACATGGCCGAGGCCATGAGCGAGCGGCTGGGTGGACCGCGGCGTGTTGTCCGGTGAGTCGGTCATGGAAGGTCCCTAGGGTGTGGCGGTCGGGGAGGCCGTTGAGTCGCGGGAGCGGCGGCCGGAGCCGGCTCCCGGGGGAAACCGTTCGGCCCGGGGCCGTGGTGGTCGCCGGAAGGTCCGCGGACCGAGGCCGCCGCCCGTGCCGGGGAGGGAGCGGGGCGCTGCCGGCCCTCGGCTACTCAAGTCCGGCCCTACGGGCGTCGGAGATCGTCATCGGGTCGGCGTCACCGACCGGATCGCCGTGCCGCGCGGCCACCGCGGCCACCAGCAGGGCGCAGCCGGCGGCGCGGTACCGGTCGGTCACCCGCGCTTCGACCGTCGCGATCCCGCTGCTCAACACGGGTACGCCCAGGGTGCCGAGGGACCATTCGATCCCGTCGAACCGGTCCGCCGGCCTCGGGCAGGGTTGCGTGAAGGTGCGCGCGGTCGCGATGTCGTGGGCCGAGAGCACGGTCAGCCCGAGGACCGGGGTCTCCCGAAGCCCTCTCTCGGTCCGCGACCCCTCGGTCAGGGCCACGACCACCGTGCCCGTCCGGTAGCCGACCGGCATGACCGACGCCACCAGGCAGCCGATCGGGCCGTCGTCCGTCATGGCGGTCACCACCACGCACGACGTCATCAGCAGGTCCTCCGCGCGCCGGACGGCGGGGGCGCGGCTCAAAGTCCTCTCCCCAGGAGGTCCGGCACGACCTCGTCCAGTCGCATCCGGAACAGCCCGAGGCCACCGGGCGAGACCTCGGGATTGCCCGGGTCCGCACCGGCCGCCGCGGCCCGGGAAGCCAGGAACCCGGCGCTGGGCAGGAGGAGTTCGACCGGGGACCAGTCGTCCGACGCCCCGGTCCAGATCCGTACCTCGGCCTCCGGCGGCAGGGCGGGGACGTAGTGGTGCACCAGGGGCATCCACGACGGCTCCGCCAGGATCACCAGCGCGGTGGTCGCCTGGTTGCGGAGAAGGCCCACGTGACGGCCGTGCCCCAGATTGCGCAGGTCCGTGGCGGTGACGCTGCCCAGCCCGGCCTCGGCGGTGCGGGTTTCGAGGTCCACGGCGACGTTGCGCAGCCCCGGTGTGTGCAGGCACAGCACCGAGTCGCGGTCACTGTCGTGCCCTGCCGCCAGAGTGCCGTCCCGGTTCAGCCAGCGCTCGTGCCAGACGTCGAACGACGGCGCGCCGGAGTCGGCGCCGTACACCGTCAGCATGCCGAGGCTGAGACTGAGCACCGAGTTGGTGGCGATCCAGCCGTCGTTGCCGGGCCGTGGACAGGACACGTACTCCGCCCCCGTGCCGAACCGTTCGCGCAGGTCCTCCTCGGGACGGTTCGAGACGATCACCACCGTGCCGCTGCCCGACCGGCGTGCCGCGTCCACCGCGAGCAGGGCGTCCGGATGGCTCGCGCTGTCGGAGATCACGAAGACGGCGCCGAGGGCGAGCGGGTTGCAGGCGAGTTCCAGCGGAGTCAGGACCAGCGCCGCGTGGCCGTACCTCCGCTGGTGGAGAGCGGCGCCCAGGTGGGCGACGGCCAGCGAGCCGCCGGAGGCGACGAACGCGACAGGACCGGCGATCCGCTCCCGGAGGACGTCGAAGTGCGCCTCCCGCCGCCACCGCTCCCACGCGGCGAAGGTCTCCTCCAGCATCGCCATTTCGGCTCGGTACGTTCGGTCCATCTGTTCGCTTCCGCATCGTCGAAGTGGTGGGGCTCGTCGGGAGGGGACGACGGGAGACCTCGTCGTCCGAGGTCAGCCGACGTCGGCGTCCCGGTCGAAGGTGACGCCGTACGTCATCTGCAGGTACACCAGGTACTGCAGGGAGTTGCTCGGGTCGGAGGCGAACTCCCCTTCCAGGTAGGGCCGGTAGCGGCGGAGATAGATCTCGTCGAAGATCCGGTCCGAGAGGGTGAATCCCAGCGGCCGCCCTACCGCCTTCGCCGTGTAGAAGCACGCGAAGCACGTGGCGCAGTCACCGCACCAGCCGCCGGGCAGCAGGTCGCAGCTCGAAAGGTGCGCCTCCGCGCCGTCGGGGAGGGCGGCGAGCAGCCGGTCCCTCGTGAGGTCCACGGTCGGCAGCCGCAGCCGGTGGTCGTCGTGGTGCGCGTTCCAGCCCTCGGCGAATCCCGCGGGCCCGTCCTCGTTCCCCTCGCCGCCGGAGCGGTCCGGGGCCCCGCACGCGCGGGTGCGGACCGCCCCCAGGTAGCTGAAGGAGTAGCCGAGATGGGCGCCGAGGACGGCCAGCACGAACGGAAGGGGGGCGCCCGCGCGCACGGGTTCGACCTCGGCGGCGAAGTCCTCGTAACGCAGCACGTCGGGCGAGAGGTGGCTGATCAGGCGCAGGGTGTGCGTGGACCCCATACCCGTGGAGGACCACATGGCCAGTCGCCCGGTGGGTTCGGGAAAGCCGCCCGCCGGGCCTTCGGTGACCCGGATCTTCACCGTCCCCGGACCACGCAGCCTGTCGGCGTACCAGGACCAGAACTCCGGCCCGGCCGGCCTCGGCACGTCGAGCCGGTCGACCCGGTGCCGCGTGAGGTCCTCGTGGAGGCGGAAGTACGCGGCCGCCGGTGTGCTGTCGAGCGGGAGGGGGCTCATGACGTGATCCGGGACAGGAAGGCCTGCGCATGGGCCAGTTGCCCGGGAAGGGAGTCGGCGGCGCAATGCGGCTCCAGGGTGAAGGGGCCTTCGTAACGCGCCTCGCCGAGCAGCTTGAGGACCTCGGTCCAGGGAACCTCGCCGGTACCGAGGGGCACCGTCCGATAGCTGAGCTCGCCATCGGTGTAGGTGTTCCAGCCGACCGCTCCGCCGTCGTGCCCCGGCGGGACCGTGACGACGTCCTTGACGTGTACGTACCCCACGTACGGTGCGAGCAGGGCTGCCGCCTTCGTCACGTCCTCGCCCGCGCAGGCGAAGTTGGCCGCGTCGAAGTTGAGGCGGAACCGCGGGTGGTCGATGAGGGTGGCCAGGTACTGGAGGGAAGCGGCACGGCGCGATATGTCGAAGTGTTCGGGATCGTGGCCGAAGGCGTCGAACTCGTTCTCCATGACGATCGTCACGCCCGCCGCCTCGGCCTGTTCCAGCAGCGGAGCCACCAGTCCGGCGTACGTCGCCGCCGCGGTCCTGTCCACGCCGTCACCCCCGTGGCCGAAGTAGGTGTTCACGCGCGTCGCACCCAGCCGCCGGGCGATCCTGATGCTCGCCTCGACCAGCCGGCGCCCCTCGCCCGTGGGTTCGCCGTGCAGATAACTCGGCGACGACACGCAGGTCACCGACATGCCGACCGCGCTCAGAGCGGCGTGCACCTCGTCGACGTTCCCCTCGTCGATCTGCCAGGGGCACCACAGCTCCAGGGACTCGAAGCCCAGTTCGCGCAGTGTGTCGAGCCGCCGCAGGTTGCCCAGCAGCGGCCCGGTACCGAACAGCTCCGGCCCTGCCACCGTCAGAGGCACGGACATCACATCAACTCCTTAGCTCGGGCCGGTACCCACGGCCTCACCTCGCCGAGTGCGGCCAGCGTCGACCGCGCCACATCGGCCGGCTTGAGATCCCACTGGCAGGGCGCGTCACAGTCGCCGTAGTGGCGCGAACAGTTGCCCTGGGAGGGGCGTTGCGCCGGACAACGGACACCCGTCCCGCTCTGCAGCGTGACCGCCGACGGCGAGACCGGCCCCCAGACCTTCGCGTCCGTGGACAGGAAGAGCGAGACGGTGGGAACCGCGCAGGCCGCCGCGAGGTGGGCCACGCCCGTGTCGTTGGCGACGAGGACCGAGAGCCCGGCGAGCCGGCCGGCCAGTTCCCCGACGGTTCCGGGCCGTACCAGCCGTACGCGGCCGGGGTCGCCGATCACCTCGGGCAGGTTTTCGAGGAAGGCCTGCGCCGCGTCCCGCTCGTCCCGGCTGGTGCCGCAGAAGACCTCGAACTCCGCGTCACTCCGCTGTGCGAGCAGGGTGGTCAACGTGCGCCAGTAGCCGTGCGGCCAGCGCTTGGACGGCACGCTGGCGCTGCAGAACAAGCCGATCCTCGGCACGTCGGCCCGGCGGGGAGGCCCGGGAGCCGCCCAGTCCCGGGCCACCGCGAGCCACTGCGGCCGCAGCGGCCCGTACCCGATGCCGGCCCCGGTCAGCAGGCCCGTCATCCTGCTCTGGACGTGGCGTGATGCCAGGTCGGCCATGCCGTAGAGGTCGTGCCACCGCAGTGGACGGAACGACTGCTCGAACCAGGCCCGGAAGTCGGTGTACCTGCCGTCCTCCGTCAGGTCGGGGTTGCGGAAGTTCACCACGTCGGTGACGCGGTGGCTCTCCAGGTGCTCGGCGAGGGCGGCCCAGTCGCTCCGGTCGAACCGCCGCCACACCGGCTCGGTCAGCTCCACCAGGCCCCGGAGCCCGCTCGCCCGCCGGATCCTCGGATCCGACAGCAGAGGATTGGCCGGGTAGGTGTAGCGGACCGAGGGGTCCGCCGTCTCCATGGCCCGGAGCACAGGTACCGCGAGAGCGGCGCTGCCCAGGCCCGTGAAGTCGACGAAGTGGATGCGCCGCGTGCCCGCCCCGTCAGCCGACAAAGTTGATCTTGCCGAAATCGAGGCTGTGGTCTCCTTCCACCTGCTTCATGAGCAGATAGTCGTACGCGCGCTGACTCACCTCGTAGCTCAGCGCGAACTGCGACTGGATCGTGTACCCGAGCTCTTCGAGCGCCTTGAGCTTCGTGGGGTTGTTCGACATCACCGTGACGGCCTTGGCGACGCCGAGATCGTTGAGCGCCTCGCCCGCGAGACTGTAGTCACGCAGATCCCGGGGCAGCCCGAGGGAGTCGTACGCCTGGTAGGAGTTGATCCCCCGGAGCCGCTGACGCTCCATCCCCTCGATCTTCAGGTCCAGGCCCGCCCCGCGCCCTTCCTGGTAGAGGTACACGATGGCCCCGCTGCCACGGCGGTTGACCTCCTGCATGGCGGTGGCCAACTGCGGACCGCAGTCACAGTCGCAGGCCAGCAAGGCCTCGCCGAATATGCACGAGGAGTGCAGGCGGATGACCGTGCCGGGCTCACTCAGATCGCCCTGGGACATCGTCAGACATCGCTCGGGACTGCCCTCGACTCCATGGGTGGAGACTCGGAACTTCCCGTGAGCGGTTTCGAGAACCGTTGCCGCAATGATCACGTTTATCCATCTCTCCGCGCCTACCAGACGGCGGGGCGCTGTCTCCGTCGCGGTCGGTGGCTAAGTGCACACAACGGCCGGAACAGCCACTTGGCTATTGGCCCGACAAGCCGAGCAAGCGTGCCGGGAAATTCTTTAGTCGGTCGCATCCTGGCTGCAATTCAATCCTTGGCCCGGTACGGCAACTCTGTCCACAGCGCGAGAGCGTCACGAAGCTGCACTGCCGCAACATGACCTCAAGACAAAAGTGAGCAATGTGCGCAGCGATGCCGGCCCCGTCCTCGGGCCGAGACCGTGGGCGAATACCCTTGACATGTCGCCCGCTTCGGCCAATATCATCAGCCCGCTCAGGCGCGTTTTGTCACGGTCAATGGAAAACGACCCCGTCGCCCACGCCTGCGGGCTCAATCGTCTCGGCAGGCTGGAACGCGCGCCCGGGAAGCCCGAGAAGTCCGCCCCTCGCCGTACGCACCGATTCGGAGTCCCATGGCTCAGCTCCAGCCGAATGCCGAAGCCGACGACGGGATACGCCTCAGTACGGTGGTGATGCACCATCCCTCCCGGGCCGCGGGGGCCCGCGGGGTGATCGACGCGCTGGGCGACCCGTCCGCGAGGGTGGTCGCCGACCCGGAGCCCGGGGGTGTGCGCAGCCCTCTGCGTACCGCGAAACGCGCCTGGCGCTCCATCGCCCCCGGAGCCACCCACCACCTGGTCCTCCAGGACGACGTGCGGCTGTGCGACCGCTTCGGGGAGCACCTGAGGGCGGCGGTCGGGGCACGGCCGGACGCGGTCATCGCCCTGTACGTCAACGCCGATTCACCCAGCAACTCGTACGCGGTGCGGCACGCCGCCGCCACGGGGGCACCCTGGGCCGCCCTGATACCGGGCGAGTTCGTGCCCACCCTCGGGCTGGTCATGCCCGCCCGCCTGGCACGGGCGCTCGCCGCCTTCCTCGACACGCTGCCGGACGAACTCCGCGACGACGACGCCTACGTGGACCTCTTCTGCCGGCTGCACGACCGCCCCGTCGTGGCCACCGTGCCCAACCTGGTCGAACACGGCGCCGGTCGCAGCGTGGCGGGAAACGACGGTCATGGCGTCCGCCGCTCGGCGGTGTTCGTGTCCCGCTGGGAACCCGCTCCCGGCATGTGGAGCACGGCCGTGTCGGGCACGTCCCGCTCGTGGCCCATGCGGTCGGCCGGGTCCGCCGAACCGGGCTACGCGGTCTCCGTACGGGCCGCGCACTGCGTCATCCGCTTCATCCACGCCAGCGTCGACCATCCGCTCCGGCAGCCCTGCGCTCCCTGGCGGCAGGCGTGCGGCGCCGTGGGTGTCGCCGCACGGACCGTACTGGAGGGACTGAGCGGCCACCTGCGGTCCGGCGACCCCTCCGGCGCGGACCTCGCCCGGCGCGGCGCCGAGGCCGGCCTGGGGCCGGAGCCGCTGGTGGAGATGTGGGCCGCCGGATTCCTGCTCGGTGCCGACGCCTGTGCCCCGCCGGGCGGCGCCGGCGGTCCTGCCGTACCGGCCCAGGTCGCACGCCGTGCACGACGACGTGCCATCGACAGCTGGGCGGACGCCGGATTCCTGAACCCCGTACCGCCCTCCCACCGTGAGGAGATCCGTGGCCTGCTCGTCGAACTCGGCCTGGCCGCCGTCGCCGCCGGACAGGCGCACCGCCGGAGCGTCGGCCACGCGGCAGAGCGGGAGCCACTCGGTGTCCGCTGATCCCGCACCGCTCCCGCCGACGGCCGAGGAGTCCCTGGAGGGACTGGCCGTGCGCGAGGCGCGCTTCCTGGCACTCACCACGCGTGCCTCTCCCCCGCCGGTCGTCCTGCGGCCCCACCCGTGTTCCGGCTGCGGCGCGGGAACCGCCGAGGCGCTCGCCCAGGCGAGGGCCCAGCCCTTCGGCCGGATCAGCGTCGGTCCGCCGCGGGAGTGGCCGACCGCCGCGCAGGACGTCGTCGTCGTGGAATGCCTGGCCTGCGAGCGCCTTCCGCTCTCCGTACTGATCGCCCTCGCCCACCTGCGGGAGCGTGCGGCGGCCCCGCCCGTCCTGCGCAGCAGATCGGCCGCGGCCCGTCTGCTGGCGCGCGACGGCGTCACCGCGCCCGGGGAACTGCTGTGCGCACTCGACGCGTCCGAGCGGTGGTTCGACGTCTTCCTCGACACCGGCGCCCGCCCTCTCCCCACCGGTGCTCCCGTCACCCTGCCCGCGCAGTTCGAGACGTTCGCCGGGCCGGTCGGTCCGTCGGCGGGCGGCGGGGACGGAGCCGAGGTCCTCCTGCGGTACGTCGAGGAGCTGAACGCTTCCGGCTTCCTGTCGCCGCACTCGCCGCACAGGCTTCCCGAAGCGGTGGACCGGCGCTATGAGGAGCTGCGGTCGGCGGCGCTGTGGGGGCGGCTGCGGGAACTGAACGCAGGCCTTCCGCCCGGTCCGCGGGTGCCGTTTCCGGAGCGGTACGCCCTGCTGACGCACCCTCCGGGGCCGGCCGACGGGCATATTCCCCTGCCCTGACGGGCGGCCCGCTTTCAGTCGTTCCGTCCCGCCATCACTTTGTGGCCGTGCAGTATGGTGACGTTCCCCGGCTATGGACAGTTCCACCTCCGGCGAAGAGCATTTCCCGTGGAACTCTGGAAAGTCGACTTAGCACGATATTCACCAGCCGCCTCAATATGCCCGCGCACTGCGGGCGCACTGCGCTGGGCCGCATGTCAGCCCGATGATGGCGACCCCCGAAGCAGATGCGAAATTATCTCGTCCTGTTTTCCGGCATCCCCATGCCGCCCTCCGCGGCCTCACCATTCCTCATGTCACCGAATGCCGCAGAACAGGGCTCCTCCAACGGGAAGGCACCAGGATCACCGTGAGTTCAACAGACATCACATCCGCCTTGGCCGAAATAGCGACGAGCGGTTACGTCATCCTGCCGGGCGCCTTGGACAAGGAATCGACGACGGAGATCAGCGCGGCGCTGCGCCGCATGCTGCGCGAGGACGACGAGACCTGGGGAGCGGACCGGCTGGTCGAGATCAGGGAGCGCGGCGCGCTGCGGAACCTGGCGGCCGACGGCGCCTTCGGCCAGCTGCTGGAGACCTCGCCCGCGCTGGACATCGTGGACAAGCTCCTCGGCCCGCGGGCCATCCTCAACTGCTTCGACGCGCTGACCCTCTTCCCCGGCCAGGGACGGTACCCCTGGGACTACCACACCGACCTGATGGACGTCACCGGCGTCGACTTCCCCGCGCACAAGATTCCCGGCGTCAACGTCCTCTACTACGTCGACCAGGTGCGCGAGAAGAACGGGTCCACCTGGGTCGTTCCCGGCAGTCACCTCAGCCTGGTCGAGGAGCCGGACCCCGACACCATGGCACCCGCCTCGGTCCCGCTGGAGGTCGAGCCCGGCGACGCCGTGGTCTTCGACGCGCGCATCTGGCACTGCGCCGGCACGAACAACTCCGACGATCAGCGCACCCTCATCAAGACCCTGTTCACGAGCCACTGGTACCGGCCGCAGATGGACTTCACCCGGGCTGTCCCCGCCTCGGTCCTCTCCGGCCTGGACAAGCGCGCACAGCGCTACCTCGGAGTCGAGAACGTGCCGCCGACCACGGTGGAGGAGCTGCGCATGCGCCTGTTCCACGGCGGCGTCGTGCCGTCCGACTCCCCTGCGGAGGGCTGATCCCATGACCTACGTCTTTCCGTTCTGGAGCTACCGCCGGGTCGACGACACGGCGGTACTGAAGAACCACATCACCGGGGCGCAGAGCGTCACCGGGTGGGACTCCGTCGAGGCCCTTCAGGCGCTCTACGAGTCGCCGTCGGCGACCACCGCCGTCCCCCGGGTGGCCGAGGAGCTGGAGATCGCCTTCGCGGACCGGGCCGCCTCGGACACCTTCCTCAGCGGACACGCGTCACGCCAGGTGGACCGCCTCCCGAAGATCGAGCAGATCGAACTCACCAATCGCTGCCCGTACACCTGCACGATGTGTCCCCGGACGCTGGAGATGGAACGCGACCTGGGCGACATGAGCCTGGAACTCTTCGATTCGGTGATGTCGCAGATCAGCGGGCACACGAGCTTCCTGGCGCTGCACCACTTCGGTGAGTCACTGCTGCACCGGGGGCTCCCGGACGCGATCAGGATCGCGCAGAGCCACAACATCAAGACGGGCCTGTCCTGCAATCCCCCGAGCCTGCTGCCCAAGCGCGCGGAAGCCATCCTGGCCGCCGGCATCTCCAACCTGGTCCTGTCCCTGGACTCCCTGGACCCGGAGGTGTACAAGTCGATCCGCGGTCGGGCAGCCCGCCTGGACGTCGCCGACCGCAACCTGCGCGAACTGGTGCGGATGCGCGACGAGCACGGCTACAACACGACCATGACGCTCCAGATGATCAACATGCGCGCCAACCAGGCCGAGGCGGACGCCTTCCTCGCCTACTGCGCCGACGTGGGCGTCGACCGCGGGGTCGTGATCCGCCTGGAGCGCTGGGACTTCGACGACGAGACGGTCGCCGAACTGGGGGAGCACACCTCGCCCGGCTACACCGCCCCGTGCACCCGGCCGTGGAAGTCGGTGGCGGTGCTCTGGGACGGCCGAGTCGTTCCGTGCTGCCACGACTACGACGGTGAACTCGTCCTCGGCGATCTCCGGAAGGAGACGCTGGAGGAGATCTGGGACAAGCCGGCGGCACGCGCCTTCCGCGAGCGGAACGAGGAGGCGGCCATCTGCGCCAAGTGCGCCTTCGGCCAGAGCTTCCGGGAAGCACGCAGGCAGCGCGAGGGCTTCCACACCTTCCACCGTGAGACCTCGGACGACAGCTCGTACCGCTGGGAGTGGTTCAACCCCCGCACGCTGGGCGACCGCGACACCCGTCGCTGGTACGACGGTTTCGACGTACTGACCGAATCGGCCGTCTGATCAGTGACCCCCAATCCCCGCCTCCGCCCGACCGGCCCTGATGGAAGGTACTTTGCGTGATCACGCTCGGCATCACCGGTAGTTTCGCCGATCTCTCCGGCAGCTTCATGCCGGATGTACCCGAGTGGCTCTTCCACGACTCGACCGCCGCGGTCGTGGTCGACGGAGTCGTCGTCGCGGCTGTCGAGGAAGAGCGGCTCAACCGGATCAAGCACTCCAACAAGTTCCCGGCGCAGGCCGCTCGCGCCTGCCTGGACCTGGCGGGGATCAAGCCCAGTGAGGTACAGGAGGTCGCGTTCTTCTTCGGGGAGGACTACGCCGACCTCGAACTCCGCTACGAGTACCTGAAGTTCCCGGGTGTTCCCGCCCTCTCTGCCCGGGAGCTGCTGCGCACGCGGCTGGCCGAAGCGCTCGGCCGGGACTTCGAGGACTCCGAGATCGCCTTCGTCCGCCACCACGTGGCCCACGCTTTCGGCGCCTACTCGGATTCCGGGTTCGACGACAGTCTCGCCGTGGTCATCGACGGCAACGGCGAGGCGGAGAGCGTCTCGGTGTTCAGCGGCTCCAAGGGCGAACTGGAGCTGTTGCGCAGCTATCCGGCGGCCGACTCCCTCGGACACCTGTACCTCTCGCTCCTCCCGTTGATGGGCTTCCGCCGCTTCGACGAGTACAAGGTCATGGGCCTGGCTCCGTACGGCGACGCCGCCGTGTACCGGGACGAGATGCGGAAGTTCTACACGCTGTCCGACGACGGTGACTTCAGCATGGACAGCAAGGGTGTCCTGGAGCACCTCATGGCGACCGGGTTCTCGCCGCGCCGTCGTGGCGAGAAGATCCGCCAGCAGGACTCCGATCTCGCGGCCGCCCTCCAGGGGGCCCTGGAGGACGTCGAACTCCACCTGCTCCGCCACTGGGCGAAGGAGACGGGAGCACGGAGTCTGTGTCTGTCCGGTGGCGTGGCACACAACTCCTCCGCCAACGGACGCGTCCTGCAGTCCGAGATCTTCCAGAACGTCTTCGTGCACCCGGCTTCCCACGACGCCGGCGCGTCGGCCGGCGCCGCCCAGTTCCGCCAGGCGCAACTGACGGGCAGCCGCAAGGGCGGGCGGCTCCGCAACGTGTTCCTCGGCCCCGACCTCGGAGACCGGGCCGCCGTCGCGGACGAGGTACGGCGCTGGCAGCCGTTCCTCACCGCCGAGGACCTGCCCGAGGGTACGGAGGCGAAGACCGCGGCGGACGCGATCGCCGCGGGCCAGGTCATCGGCTGGGCCCACGGGCGCTCCGAATTCGGACCGCGGGCCCTGGGCCACCGGAGCATCCTGGCCGACCCCCGCCTGGCCGAGAACCGTGACCGGGTCAACGCGATGATCAAGAAGCGGGAGGGCTTCCGGCCGTTCGCCCCCGCGGTGCTGGCCGAGGACGCCGCAGAGGTCTTCGACCTGACCGCCACCGACGCCTCTCTCGAATCGATGTCGTACGTCGTCGACGTGCGTCCCGAGTGGCGGGAGCGGCTGCCCGCGGTCACGCACGTGGACGGCACCGCACGCGTGCAGACGGTCTTCCAGGAACGCAATCCGGTGATGTGGGACATCATCTCCGAGTTCCGCGACCGCACGGGCACCCCGGTCGTCCTGAACACGTCGTTCAACAACTTCGCCGAGCCGATAGTCCAGTCGGTCCGGGACGTGGTGCGCTGCCTGCTGACGACCACGCTGGACGCCGCCGTCCTCCCGGGCCACCTCATCAAGCGCCGGGCGGACATGACGGACGCGCTGCTGAACAGCGCGGTCTCCTTCCACCCCGCCGCCGAACTACGCGGAACGCACCGGGCACAGGGCGCGCGTCCCTCCGTCGAGCTGGTGGCGACCTACCAGTACGCCGGCGCGCGTTCCCTTCCGGTGTCCGAGGAGATGTTCGACTTCCTCACCTCCGTAGCCGCCTCTCCTCGCTCGCTCGCCTCTTCCGGGGTGAGCGCGGAAGCCGATGGCGGGGGCGCGCTGGCCGAAGAGCTGCTGAGTCTGTGGGAGCACCGGGTCATCGAGCTGCAACCGCCGGCGGACCGATGAGCTGACCGCAGGACCCCCCTCGCCCGCGTTGCGGCTCGCGGGCGGGGAGGGTGGGCGGGCCGTCCACGGCCTCAGTCCTGGCCGTCGAGAAGCTGTCGGCCTGCCATGAGATAGCCGGCCTGGAACCTGCTGTTCGACCCGGTGGACTCCATGATCTCCGCGATGTGCCGACGGCAGGTGCGGACGGAGATGCTGAGCCTGCGGGCGATGGTCTCGTCGCGGTGTCCCTGGATCAGGAGCCGGACGATGCTTCGTTTGGTCGCCTCCACCGCCTGCTGTTCCTCGGGTCCCTGGCCGCCACCGGGGTGGACCAGTGCGGCACCCTCCCAGAAGAAGTCGAAGACCTCGTGCAGAAGTGCCACCAGACCGGCGTCGTGCAACAGGCTGACGCCTCCGTCGCCCTCCGCCCCCTCGCCGTTCGCGATGAACGCCACCCGACGGTCGAAGATGGTGACCCCGCTGACCACGTCGCGCGAGGTCCGGACGTCCGCGCCCGCGGCCTTGAGCCGCTCCGCGTACGCACTGCGTCTCCGGCTGTACCAGAGCGAGTGCGGGTACAGCACCTGTACGGTGACGCCCCGTTCGAGGAGCGCCGCCTCCCGCAGCGGCCCGCGGCCACCGTCCTCCGGGTCCGTGTCGTCGTGGACGTGGATGATGCGCAGACCCGTGTCGCACGCGGCGGCGGCCTCGTCCAGCATGGCCTGCCTGCTCTCCCGGTCAGGGAGGACGTCCGCCAGTTCACCGGGCCGCCGGTGACCACTGGCGGCCCGGTAGAGCGGCATGAGCGGGTCCAGGTTGCCGCGGATCTGCTCCGCCTGGCTCTGCAGGGAGTGAACGCGCGACTTCAGCGAACTGACCGCCTGGGCCGCGACGGCGTGGGGCCGGTTGGCGACGTATCCGTGGCCGGTCTCCCGCAGGCGGACCAGACGCATGCCGATGAGACGCGTCAGAACCTCGCTGACCGCCTGCTCACTCCAGCGCAACTCCTGCTGCAGCTCCGGGAGACTGTTGTGGTGGCCCTCAAGAAGCAGCGTGTACACGGCCACCATCTCGTCGTCGACGAGCGACGACGCCGGGCCGTCCGGATCCATAGGGGTCCGGCCGTCGCCGGCGGAAGCGAAACCGTCGGGACATGTGCCGCCGTTCTCCGACGGTCGTACCTCCGACGACTCCTGCCGCGCGGAGCGGCGCCCGACAGTTTCACGCATCGCTGATCCCCAGTTCACGCATACGTCATGGACGACACGGCATGCCAGTCGGGATAGTACTCACGGGCGTGCATCTTGGTCTATACCAGTCGGCTCCGGATCGGCATATGCCAGAGGCACCTCGGAGAGAGGGGGGCGGGACGGTGACGCCGCGGGCGCGCGCACGCAGGACGGCCCGTGGCCGCGGCGGTTTCGGTTCCGCCGGGGCCACGGGCCGTCCCACCTCCCGGCGCGCCGGGCAGGCGATGGGCTTGTTCCGGAAGTGGCGCCGTCCACCCGGAGGGCGGGTCAGGCGGCGTCCGGTGCGCGCGAGCGCACAGGGCGGAGGAACGCCCCGATACTGGACGCATCGGGGCGATCCCGACAACGCGGCGAGATGCCGTAGCCGTCGTCGCGCACCCGCCAGGAATGGCGGGACAGCCCTTAACGCCCGTTGAAGTCGTTGAACTCGATGAGGTGCCCGTCGGGGTCCCGGACGAACGACAGACCTTCATCGCCGATCTTGAAGGGTTCCCGGTCGACCGTGTAGCCGGCCTCCCGGACCCGCTCCGTCCAGGCGATCACGTCGTCGACCTGGAAGCAGATGTGCTCGGTGGCACTCGGCTTGGGCTCCAGGCCCTCCTTCATGGTGAGTTCCACCCCCGGCGGAACGCCTCCCGGGCCCATCTGCTGAATCACCCCGTCAGGCAATTCGAAACGCACGACGGTCTCGAAGCCGAGAGCCTCGCGGTAAAACTTTTCGGCAACCTCCATGTCGCGCACGTCGACGCGCAGATGGTCCAGTTTTATCTTCATTGGGGTCTTTTCCTCCGTACCACCCAAGAGAATTACCAGGGATGGCGTCAGGCTACAGCTCCGAGTGGTTCAAGCGATAGGGCGGATTCCCCGCGACAGCTTGCTGACATGCAGGATGGTGAACGCGTAATCGGGTTCACTCTCCGACGCGCCTGACCTATCGTCTGTCCCAACCAAGATCGCCCAGGTTCCGCAAGTGTCCCCTTCTGGACGCCGCGCACCGATGCCGAGCAGTCGGAGTACGCATTGGACAACCGAGAAGCCGGGAGCGCCATCCACGCCCGTGGGCTCTGCAAAGCATTCCCGGTGGCCATCCCCGCTCAGGGCGCATGGGGGCGGCTGCGCTCGCTGGTAGCGCCTTCCCACGAGTGGAAGGAAGTCGTCAGCGACGTCTCGCTCGATGTCCAGTACGGCGAATTCGTCGCTCTCCTCGGACCGAACGGTGCGGGGAAATCGACCACCATCAAAATGCTGACCGGAATTCTGACGCCGACCTCGGGCGAACTGCTCGTCACCGGCCGTGCGCCCACCGAAGACCGTCGGCGCAACGCCAGGATGATCGGCGTGGTATTCGGTCAGCGCACCCAGCTCTGGTGGGATCTGCCGGCCCTGGACTCACTCCGCCTCCTGCGTGATGTGTTCGGGGTTTCCGAGGCAGATTTCGACAAGCGAATCGCCGAGTTCGACCGGGTGCTGGAACTCTCGGCCTTCTGGCACACCCCGGTCCGCCACCTGTCCCTGGGACAACGGGTCCGTTGCGATCTGGCCGCGGCCATGCTCCACGATCCCCGCGTCGTCTTCCTGGACGAGCCCACCATCGGAATGGACGTCGTGGTCAAGGAACAGGTCCGCGAGTTCCTCCGCCACCAGGTGGAGAGCCGCGGGCGTACCGTCGTGCTCACCACGCACGACATGGGCGAGGTGGAGAAGCTGACCGAGCGCGTGATCCTGGTGAACCAGGGGGCCATCGCCTTCGACGGCACCATCCGCGAACTCAAGGCGAACCACATGCCCTCCCAGGTGATCAAGGCGGTCCTCGAGAACGCGCCGGCCGAGCCGACGGTCCTCGGTGCCACCGTGACCGAGTGGGACGGGCGGGCCGCCAGCCTCCGCCTGGACGCGGACGCCACCGCGCAGAGCGTGATCCGTCAGCTGATCGAGACCTACACGGTGACGGACATCTCGGTCCACGGCGGGGATCTGGAAGAGCTCATGCGGTCGGTGTACCGGAGCCAGGCCCGGAGTCGTTCGCGTGTCTGACAATCTCCTCATGAGGCCTGCCTCATGGCGCGTCAGCGGCCTCATTCCCGCCACGGAGCTTTCGTACCCGGGCCGCATCGTCGGTCGATGCGTCATGATCGGCATTCAGATCAGTCTGTACTACTGGCTGTGGAAGGCGCTGTACACGGCCGGCGGATCAGAAAGCGCGCAGACGGTGACCTACTCCGCGCTCGCCGTACTGCTGAGCCGAGTACGCTGGACCGCCCGTTCGTATTCCCGTGAGTCGATTCCTGCCCGAATCCGCGAAGGCACCATCGCCTACTGGTTCGTCCGCCCCCTCGAAGCGCGTCAGTATTACCTGATCCGCGGAGTCGGCGAGATCGCCCTCGGCGGATCCATCGCGCTCCTGGGTTTTCTCGTCTGTCTCGCCGTAGGCATCGTCCGCCCTCCCGACAGTGCTGCCGCCGGCGTATTGTCCCTGATCGGCATAGCTGTGGGACAGATCATTCTCTACTACCTGGGCCTCCTCCTCGACCTGGTCTGTTTCTGGATGGTCACGAATGACAGCATGAAACACATCTACGCCTTTGCGCAGGACCTCCTGTCCGGAGCCCTGCTCCCCCTGTGGCTGTTTCCTTCCTGGCTGAACGGACTCGCGTCGGTGCTCCCGTTCAAGGCAGCGATCTACTCGCCGCTCTCCCTCTACGTAGGACGCGAACCGGTCGCATCGAGCGGCTATCTGTTCGCCGTCCAGTTCTTCTGGTGCGCGGTTCTCGCCGTATGCGCGAGGGTTCTCTGGCGCCGCGCCTCGTTCCGCATCATGGTCCAGGGCGGGTGAACGGCATGGACTGTCCCACCCTCGTCCGCTTCGTCGTCCGCTCCACCGTGCTGAACATCCGGGCTCGTATGCAGTACCGGGGAGAATTTCTGCTGGAGATCTTCAACGGCATCCTCTGGCAGACGTCCATCCTCGTTTTCGCCACGGTCATCCTGGCCAGATTTCCCGGTATGGCCGGGTGGTCGAGCGGCGAGATCCTGATGATGGCGAGCATGCGCATGCTGAGTCACGCGATCTTCGCCCTCGTCTTCTCCAACGTGGTGAAGGTCCCGTTCATGGTGCTGGACGGGAAGTTCGACGGCTACCTGACGCGGCCGCTGCCCGTCTACCTCCAGGTGCTCACCAGCTCCTTCGGCGTCCACGCGCTCGGTGACCTGCTGGTCGCCGGCGGCCTCCTGGCCTGGGCACTGGGCCACGTCACGATCACGTGGACCCTGCTGCACGTGGTGTACCTGGCCGTCGCCGTCGTCTCGGGCGCGCTCCTCGAAGGCGCGCTGCACACGGCGATCGCGTGCCTGGGCATTCGCCGACCCGGCTCCGACGGATTCTCCGTCTGGGTGGACGAACTCATGTCGACCTTCGGAAGCTATCCGCTCAGCATTTTTCCCGTGCCCGTCAAGGCCGCCCTCACATTCGGGCTTCCGCTCGCCTTCGTCGCCTTCCTTCCCCTGTCGGTCGTCCTGGGACAGATTCCCTCGGACGGAATCCTGCACTGGGGCGCCGTTCTCTCGCCGCTGCTGGGGATCGCGCTCTTCTCCCTGACGCAGGTGCTGTGGAAAGCGAGCCTCAACCAGTACAGCAGCCCTGGAGGATGACGATGGAGACCACAGTCAGGCTCAAGAGTGTGGTCATGGCGCATCCTGCGCGCGAGGCATACGCGCGAGGTCTCGCGCATTCCCTCGGATTCGACCGAGTGGTTCTCGACCCCGACCCCGGCGCCGGGCCGGCTCCGCTGCGGACGGCCCTGGTCGCCTGGTCCACCTTCCCCGTGGACGGCACACACCAGATCCTCGTCCAGGACGATGTGGCGGCCGAGCCGATCCTGCCGGAACTGGCTGTCGCCGTCAGGAGCCACCCGGACAGCGTCATCGCGCTGTACGCGAACTGGGACTCGCGCAACGGCGCGATGGTACGGCTGGCCGCCCTGGCCGGAGCGAGCTGGGCCGAGGCCGTTCCGGAGGAGTACTTCCCCACGCTGGCCGTGGTGATGCCGGCCGGCCTGGCCGCCGCGTTCGTCGCCCACGCCCGGTCGATGGACCACGGCCTGGACGACGAAGCCCTGTCCTCCTTCGTACGCGCCAGCGGCTGCCGGGCGTTGATCACCGTCCCCAACCTCTTCGAGCACCTGGGGGACGCCAGCCTGGTCGGCAACGACTCGCAGGGCATGCGCCGCGCCGCCTGCTACACCGCCGCTCCGGACGCCGCCGGCCGGCTCGCCGGGGGATGGACGCTGACCGGCGTGCCCTTCCTGCCGTACATGCGCTTCGGGCTCTCGCATCTCCTCCTGGACCACGATTCCGGAGGGATCCGCCGCAGGGAGCACCTGCTGTGGGGGGATGCCCTGTCGGCCGCCTCGTCACCCGTGGTGGACCGCGTCTCGGCCTTGGCGGAACGCCGTTACTCGGCGCAGGGGTGGAAGGAGGTGGCCCGCCTGTTCGGCGACGGCTTGGGCAGGGAACTGTGGATCCACTGCCTTCTGTTGGGATGGCAGGTCGAATCGATCGTCCGGCAACGGTCTCCTGAAGACACCGCACCGTTCACCGTCGAGGAATGGCTGACCGACCCGGTCCGCAGGATCGCGGTCTCCACCATCGGCCCGGCAGCCCTCGACGCGCGGTTCCGCAACGCCCTGACGGGGCCGCAGCGGAACCTCCTCACCGCGTACGCGGCCGCCGCCCTGTCTCACGGGGTGAGCCTTCAGCCGGCGGACGTGCCGGGCCACGTGTAGCGGAGGGATGTGAACACCTGTGGCAGGACGGGGGAACGTCAGGGCGTGTGGCGCAAGTCCCGCCTGTCCGGCGACGCCTGGCACGCACGCTCGCCGCGTCGTCGGGATCGCCCCGACACGTCCAGTGTCGGGGCGACCCTCCGCCCTGGGCTCGCACGGGCCGATGAGAGCCTGGTCAGGCTCCCGCGCCGAGCACGACGTGAGCCGGCCCGGGGAACCGGGACGGGTCCATGCCCGCGCGGCGGAAGTGCGCCACGTACCGCGATTCGAGACTGGCGTGCACCACCGCCAGGAGCCGCCCCGTCTTCGCGCGCTCCAGCAGGCGGTCCATGAGGAGCCGGGTCGCCTCCGCGTCGATGTGGGTGGGGACGTTGCACACGGTGAGCGGCGTGGCCTCCACGGTGCCCGGGTCGGGAGTCCACCTCGCCTCGATCTCCGTGCCGTTGAGCCGCGCGTTGTGCCGTGCCAGCCACAGGGCGACACAGTCCACGTCGGTGACCAGCGCACGGCGCGCGATCCCGCCCCGCAGCAGGCCGATCGCCAACGGGCCGTAACCGGTGCCGATGTCGGCGACGCTCTCCACCGGGTCGCAGCGCAGGGCCGCCTCGAGGAGCAGGGCCGTGCCGGCGTCGACCTCTCCCGGCGAGAAGACGCCGTAGTCGGCGGCGAAGGTCAACTCGGCGCCGGCCACGCGTGCGGTGAAGTGCCGGGGCTCGGGCAGCTCGGCCTCGGCGGGCGCGATCCCGCTCAGCAGCCGCTGCCTGCCCCGCTTGACCTGCTCGATGCGCCAGCCCAGGGACTCGAGCAGCCGGCGCACCGAATCCGGCCCCTGCTGCTTGTCCACCTGCCAGACGACGCGGGCGCCGGGAGCCGCGAGCCGGGTGGCCGCCAGCCAGGCCAGCACCGGCTGGAAACTCTTGCCCCGGTAGGTCGGCAGGCCGATGTGGACCTCCTCGGCACGAGGGAGGGGCTCGGCCATCGCCTGGTGGAAGCCGACGACCCGCGGCACCCGCACGGCCGCCTCGGCCGCCTCGGCCGAACCGAATGCCACGACGCCGTCCGGGATTACCTCATCGGAGGGGCTGCCGACATGCCAACGCTTCAGAGTGGTGTTCACGAGTCAAGAAATATACCCCGAGGTAAAGAAGCAGGGGTCACGGCCTCTGCGATGCGGGGCACGCGGAAGTCGTCGGCCCCGACCGGAGCGCCGATGACTCACTCTCCGGGACGGGGAATGAGGGCTACGAAAGACCAAGGGTTGACCCGCAATTCGTGGTGGATCGATGCGCGGCGTCAGATGCGGTGCATCGCAACGCGGAGGGGCGTCCGCATACGGGATGCAGCGGGACGTTCCGACAACGCGGCGAGGTGCCGTAGCTGTCGTCGCGCACCCGCCAGGAATTGCGGGACGGCCCTTGTCGACAACACCGGACCGGTTTGCGGGCGCATCGGACACAAGCACAGTTTTGACGTGACCGTTTGGGGTTCACACGGTTTCGGCCAGACGTGCGGGAGGAGATGCGGATACACCGGCAGAAACGCGAGCGCCGCGCGGCCCGCCGGCCCCTGCACCGCGGCCGCCGCGAGACGCTCCGGCGCCGCGGCGACGGTCGTGCGGCCACATCCGCGGGCCGCCCGGTACAGCCGGTGCCCGGCGGCCCTGACCGGCGGCGCCGACCGGACCGTTCCCCTCACCACCGCGGACGGCCGGACGGTGATCGAGTATCACGTTCGGGCGGGCGGCCTTCTCCGGCCGGCGGGCTCCTCGTACGAGGGTGGCGACGGAGGGACGGAGGCGACAAGAGCGCGATACCCGCCCGCGGTCCTCATTTGCCGCAGATCACCTGCCGTCCCGAACGGTCACGTTTCCGACCGCGCGGAATCCGAAAGATTATAGCCAAGCCCGCAGAGCCCATGTTAACGTACTGGCATTATCAGGAATCACCGCCGGAAACATTCTGCAATTCGATTGAATGTACTCGCCAAAGACTTCTTCACGGTAATCGCCTAAGGCATCCGCAATATCGCGCATCCAGGATTAACACCGGAATTGGGGGATAATGTCCACTCCTGTCGGCTCAGCGGGAAACCGCGACCACCGGATATCCGAATCGGCTGACGTGATCATCGTCGGGGCAGGGCTCGCGGGACTCGCGCTGGCCCGTCGGCTGGCGGACTCCCGTGCGGGCCGGGTCCTCGTGATCGAGTCGGGCCCCGACGCGGGACGGGACCACTACCGCTGGGTGAACGACCCTCAGCAGGCCCACACCATGTGGCTGGACCCGACGGCGGACCCCCATTTCTGGCAGCCGTACCAGGCCACGGACTCCGCGTACCGCGGGATCGCCGGCCTGCGTCGCCGGCTCGGCGGGCGCTCGCTCTACTGGGGCGGGGTGGCGGTGCCGATCGAGCCCTGGGCGCTGGACGACGGATCGTGGCCGCGCTCGGTGGTCGACGACCTGACCGTGTCGTGGCGCGGCGGACAGTCCCTGTACCACGAGGCCACCGAAGAACTGAGGCAGTGGACGGGTACCGCCGCGCTGTCCGACGGCCGGGCCGTCGACCTGGGCGGCCACCGGTTCGACGAGGCGCCCCGGGCGGTGCGCACCTCACCGGACGGACAGCGCTGGCAGGCGTACTCCCCGCTGGGCGACTGGCCCGAGTCCGTCGAGGTCGTCTCCGACTGCCACGCCGTCGCCGTCGCGACCGACCAGGACCGGATCACCGGGCTGCTCGTGGAAGAGAACGGTGTCCGGCGGGTGATCGCCGCGCCGAAGATCGTGCTCGCGGCGGGAACCGTCGAGAACAGCCGGCTGGTCCTCCAGGCCCTGCACCGCGCGGACTCCTCGGGCCCCGTGGAACTGACGGGCCTGGTCGACAAACTCGCCCAGGGGTTCGTGGTGGCCTTCGACCCCGCCGCCGCCCCGAAGTCGATGGCGGCACTCGCCGAGTCCGGCGGGCTCTTCCTGTCCCGGGCGGACGCGGATCTGCGGTCGAGCCTGTTCCTCGGCGCGCGCATGAACGAGCACGGCCTCATGGTCGTCGACTGCTACTGCATGGGCGAGCAGACGCGGAGCGCGACCGGCCGGGTGTGGTGCGAGCCCGGGGCGGACCTGCCCTGGCCCACGTTCGTAGCCGGCGGCCTGAGCGAGGCGGACACGCGGATGACGCTCGATCAGCAGCGCGAGCTGCAGCGCCTCTACGAGGAGCTGTGCGGCGAGGCGGGTGTCAGCGGCACACGACTCCACTTCGACGAACCGTTCGGTTCCGAGGACCTGGCCGAACGGCTCGTCATCGGAGACACGCTCCGTGTTCCGGGGGTCCCGGCGACCTACTCCTTCCCCATAGGGTCGGAGCAGCACGAGGCCGGGACGCTTCCGCTCGGCGGCGCGGTGGTGGACGAGCACGCGCGCGTGCGGTCGGTGGACGGGCTCTATGTGACGGGCCCGGCGACCTTCCCCCGTACCGGTGCGGCGAATCCGGCGCTGACCATCCTCGCCCTTTCCGCCCGGCTGGCCGGCGAGCTCGCGGACTCAGGGTCCGTTTCAAGGTAGGCACCCGTTCACGACAGCACGGAGAGTGCGCATGAACGTTCGTGGTCCGGCCGGTGTCCGCATCGGCTCGGTCGTGATGCATCACCCGTCCAGGGTCCCGCAGTTGCGCCGTACGCTGCGGTCGACGCGGGCACTGGCCCCCCGGACGGTGACCGATCCGGATCCGGCCGGACCACCGAGCCCGCTCCGGACGGCGAAACTGGCCTGGGCCGCAGTCACGCCGGGAGCGACCCACCATCTGGTGTTCCAGGACGACGTGACCATGGGACCCGCCTGCGTCGGCGCTCTCCGGGACGCGGTGGCGGCCCGCCCCACCGACATCATCTCCCTGTTCGTCCCCTGGGGATCTCCGAACAACTCCTACGCGGCTCGTCAGGCAGCCGTCGCGGGCTCACCCTGGGCACCCCTGGTGCCAGGCGAGTTCGTGCCTGCTCAGGGCCTGTTGATGCCGACGGAGAAGGCACTCGACCTCGCGGACTACCTCAGCCGGATCCCGGACACCACACGGGACGACGACGCGCTCATCGACCGCTTCTGCCGGGAACGCGACTACCCCGTCTTCGCCACGGTTCCGCAACTCGTCGAGCACAGCGACGACGTCAGCGTCGCGGGAAACGAGAGTCACGGAGTCCGGCGTGCCGCGGTCCCCGCGCAGGGCTGGACCGCCCCGCCCGGCTACTGGACGGCTGCACCGGTCGCCGACAAGGGCGGACCCATGCGTGCCCGCGGCTCGTCCGACTGGCAGCACGTCGTCTCCTTCCGGAGTTCGTCGTGCGTCGTACGGTTCATCGTCCCGCACTCGGGCGAACCGCCACGGCACACGGTGACCGGCTGGTACCAGTGGTCGTCCCTCGTCGGAGCGCCCCCGGAGCTGGTCCTCGACGACATGCACCGTTCCCTGTCCACCGGCGCGGGACCGGCACTCGCCGCCGACCTGTGCCAGGGCCGGGTCCCCTCCGCGACCGCGGCCGAGATGTGGGCGGCCTGCTACCTGTTGGGGCTGGACACCGCGCGATGTGCGCCCGACGGGCTGCGCCCGGACCCCTTGGTGCGCGAGGGGGCGGTCGCCTCATGGGTCGACTGCGGGCTCAGTACGCGCGACGACCGGACCGTGAGCCCTTCCGGTCGCGCGGCACTCGTCGCACTGGGGCTCGCCGCCCTGGCCGCCGCCACCCGGCGGGCCGGACAGGAGAAGGGCCTCCCGCCCCTCGGTGACCAGCGGAAGAAGGCGCTCAGTTGAGTACGTACGCCGACCCCATCGGTGAACCCGCGTCCGTCCTCGAGCGCATGGCCCTGCGCGAGGCGCGCACCCTCCTCATGCTCACCGCCACCGTTCCGCGGATCCATCTGCTGGTCGATCGCTGCGCCGTGTGCGGGGCGGACGAGGCGGCCACGCGGGAGTATCTGGCCGTCTCCCCCTTCGGCGACCTCGAAATCGCGCTGCCCGGCCCCCCGGTGCCCGGCCCCAGGACCACCCTCACCATGCTCGCCTGCGAGCGGGTGTCCGTCTCGATGCTCATGGTGATCGGCAGCGTCAACGAACGGTTCGGGGCCAGGAACCACGACTTCGTGAGCCGCGCCGCCGCAGCCGCGCGCGAGGCGGCCCACCGGGGCGCAGAGGCCCTGGCGCCGGAGGTGATCGAGGCGCTGGACCGCTGCGAGCGCTGGTTCGACGCGCTGCCCGCGCGGGACGTCCGGGCCACGGACGTCCCGGCGCCCACCGGCCGCTTGGTGCTGCCCGTCTCCGCGTCCCTGTCGGAAGCCGACCCGCTCGCGCTGAACGTCAGCCGGGATCCCGGCACATGGGCCGGGTCCTGGGAGGACTACCGGTCGGCGGCAGTCACCCGGTGGGTGACGCCGCACCGGGTCGGCGGGTCCCACGAGGCGGACGGGCGCGCGTACGACCGGTGCCGGACGGCCTACGCCGATATGGTGCTCCGCCGGGCCACCACCTCGTTCCCGGCCGGTCCCAGGGTGGCCGCGGAGATCGATCTCGTGGCGCTCCAGCACCCACGGCCGACGTCCGGAGGCATCGCCGTCCTGCCGTAGCGGGACGGCCGGCCGAGGGGACGACTCATGCATGATCGCCGATTCGACGGGGTGCTTCAGTAATGCCACGTGTCAATGACGACGCCGCGATTGTGGCCCGCAACGTGTCCAAGGTGTACTCCGTGGTCCAGCCCGCGAAGGGGTTCGGGGCACGTGTCCGTTCCTTCTTCGCACCGGAGCGGCAGCTTCGCACCGCGGTCGACGACGTCTCCCTCACCGTGGAACGAGGTGAGCTGCTGGCCTTCCTCGGGACCAACGGTGCCGGGAAGTCCACCATGATCAAGATGATGACCGGAATCATCCGCCCGACCGCCGGGGAACTCCGGGTCGCCGGCCGGGTGCCGCACGCGGACCGTGAGCGGAACGCCCGCAGCATCGGCGTCGTCTTCGGCCAGCGGACCCAGTTGTGGTGGGACCTGCCGGCCCGGGAGTCCCTCGAAATCCTCCGGGACATCTACGACGTGCCGGCCGACGATCACCGCGCACGCATGCGGGAGTTCGACGACGTCCTCGAACTCTCGCGCTTCTGGGACTCCCCCGTGCGTCAGCTCTCGCTCGGCCAGCGCGTGCGCTGCGACCTCGCCGCCGCGCTCCTCCACGATCCGCAGATCGTGTTCCTCGACGAACCGACGATCGGCATGGACGTGGTCGTGAAGGAGCAGGTACGCGAGTTCCTGCTGCGCGAGGTCTCCGAGCGGGAACGCACGGTGGTGCTGACCACCCATGACATGACCGAAGTCGCGCACCTCACGCAGCGGGTGGCACTGATCGACCACGGTCGCATCATGTTCGACGGCGGGATCAAGGAACTCGGCGAGGCCTACGGCAGCACGGCGCTGGTGCACGTGACGTTCACGGAATCCGTCGGCGAGATCGTGGTCGCCGACGCGCACACCGTCACCCACGACGGACGGCGCGCGACCCTCAAGCTCGCACCGGACACCACGCGGAGAGAGGTCATCCGCGCGCTGATCGAGCGGTACCCGGTCGCGGACTTCTCCGTCGAGGAGCAGAGTCTGGAGGATCTGATGCGGACGGTGTACCGGGAAGCCTCGCAGCAACACCTGAGGCTGGAGGACAACCCCGTATGACGAACGCGATCCGCACGGCCCCGCGGCCCCGGCGCCCCGCCGCGTGGAAGGCCGTCCGGCTGATTCCGCTGACCGAACTCTCCCGGTCGGGCCGGATCCTCGGCGGCATGGTCATGACGTCGGTCCAGGTCCTCCTCTTCTACTGGCTCTGGAACGCCGCCTATGCCGCCCGGGACACCGTGGCGGACATGGACGTCGCGAACGTGGTGACCTACTCGACGGTCGCCATTCTCTTCAGCCGGGTCCGCTGGAACGCGAGGGCGTACAGCGACGACAACGTCTCCCACCTCGTACGCAGCGGCTCCATCCTCTACTGGTTCGTCAGGCCGCTGCCTGCACACCGGTTCCACCGGCTCCGGGCCACGGGAGAGATGGTCATGGGCGGCTCCTTCGCCCTGGCGGGACTCGTGATCGCGACGCTGGCGGGGCTGGCTTCGCCGCCTTCCTCCGCGGCGGTGGCCGCGGTCTTCCTCACCAGCGCCCTCCTGGGCCAGGTGATCGCGTACTACCTGGCGACCCTCGTCGACCTGCTCTGCTTCTGGCTCACCGCCAACAACAGCGTCACGCTGATGTACAACTTCGTCCACGACCTGATGTCGGGTGTCTTCGTCCCCGTCTTCTTCTTTCCCGGGTGGCTCGCCACCCTGTCGTCCGTCCTGCCCTTCCAGGCCATCATCTCCACACCGCTGTCCTTCTACATCGGCCGCACCGATCTGAGCAGCGCCCCCCACCAGCTCTCCGTCCAGTTGGCGTGGTGCGTCTGCCTGGGACTGCTCGTCCGCGTGATCTGGTGGTTCGCCTCCCGGCGGCTAGAGATCCAAGGAGGCTGAACACCATGGCCGTCACCGAGTTCCGCGCCTCGCCCGTGCGGCGTTTCCGGCGCTATCTGCGCATCTACGGCCGCATCACCGCCCTGAACCTCCGGGCGCGGTTGCAGTACCGCGGTGAGTTCGCCCTCGAAGTGTGCAACGGGATCGCCTGGCAGGCGTCAGTGGTGATCTTCACCTCCGTGCTGATCACCCAATTCCCCGGCCTGGGCGGCTGGTCGGCCGGCGGACTCCTGCTCATCGTGAGCATGCGGATGTTCTGCCACTCCTTCTTCGTCCTGTTCTTCTTCAACGTGATGAGGGTCCCGTTCCTGGTGCACGACGGGAAGATCGACGGCTTTCTCGTGCGCCCGTTCCCGGTGTACAGCCAGGTCTTGCTGAGTTCGTGCTGCATCAACGCCTTCGGCGACATGACGGTGGCCGTCGCGTTGTTCGTGGCCGCCACGAAGAGGCTCTCCCTCGCATGGACACCCGGGGCGATTCTGTTCCTCGTGGCCGCCCTGCTCGGTGGAGTGCTGCTCGAAGCGGCCGTCCAGACGGCCCTGGCCTGCGTCTCGCTCCGTTTTCCCGGTTCGGACACGCTCAGCAGCTGGGTGGGCGACCTGATGGCGACGTTCGGGAACTACCCCCTCACCATCTTTCCCGGCGCACTCCGGCTGACGTTCACCTTCGTCCTCCCCGTGGCCTTCGTCGCGTATCTTCCGGCCGCTGTACTGGTCGGCGACGTGCACGATTCCGGCATCAGCGCACCGCTCACTCTGCTGTCCCCGCTCGTGGGGCTTCTCGCCTTCTTCGCCGCGAAATCGCTCTGGAAGCGGAGCCTGCGCATGTACCGCAGTCCGGGCGGCTGAAGGACCGGCGTCACGGACTCTCCCGCACCGCGTTCCTTCCATCCCCTTCTCCTACGGAGGTTCACCGTGGTCTCTGCGTTCGGCCCGCCCCGTCCCCCTCTGCCGGTCCTCCCCGACGACGAGGTGGAACTGCGAAGCCGGGTGGGCGGACTCGACCTGGACCGCAAAGTGGCCCTGCTCACCGGGGTCAGCCACTCCGCTCTGGCGGAGGAACCCCGGCTGGGTCTGCGGCGGATCGTCGTCACCGACGGCCCCCAGGGAGTACGCGGCCAGCACGGCGTCGGTCCCGGCCATTCGCTGCTCGCCCCTGCACCGAGCGCCCTGGGCGCCACCTGGGACAGGGAACTCGCCGAGCGGATGGGAGGTCTCTTCGCCGCCGAAGCCCACCGCAAGGGTGTCCACGTACTGCTCGCGCCCCTGGTCAACCTCCAGCGCACCCCCGTCGCCGGGCGGCACTTCGAATACTTCGCCGAGGACCCCTTGCTGACCGGCGAGTTGGCCGCCGGACTCGTCAGGGGCCTCCAGGCCCGTGGGGTGGCCGCGTGCGTCAAGCACTTCGTGGCCAACGAGTCCGAGACGGACCGCACCCGATACCTCGCGCGGCTCGACGAGCCGACCCTTCGCGAGATCTACCTGAACCCCTTCGAGACCACCGTCCTGGACGGCGGGGCGTGGACCGTCATGGCCGCCTACTCGGGGCTGGACGACGGTGTCGAGGCCGCCCCGATGACCGAGAACTCACGCATGCTCAGAGGGGTCCTCAAGGGCGACTGGGAGTTCACCGGCGTGGTGATCAGCGACTGGGCCTCGACCAAGTCCGCCGTGGAGTCCGCCAACGGAGGCCTGGATCTCGTCATGCCGGGGCCCCTCGGCCCCTGGGGGCCCGCCCTGGCCGAGGCGGTACGGGCGGGCAAGGTCGACGAGTCGGTCATCGACGACAAAGTGGTACGCCTCCTGCGCCTGGCGTCCCGGGTAGGACGCCTGACCGATCCCTGGGAACCCGGAACGGCCCCCGTGGCGGCGGACCCGCCCCCGCCCGCTCCCTCGGAGTCGGAGATCGCCCTGCTCCGCGAGACCGCCGCCCGCGGCATGGTGGTGCTGCGCAATGAGCGAGATCTCGTACCGCTGTCCCCCGTCGCCGGCCGCCGGATCGCCCTGATCGGGCACAACGCCGAAGCCACCTACTTCCAGGGGGGCGGCAGCGCCTACGTGACTCCGCAGCGGACCGTGAACTTCGTGGACGGGTTGCGGGCCGCACTGCCACCGGACGTCGAACTGAGCGTTCACCGGGGTGGCGACGCACGTGACCACCTGCCCCTGCTGGCCGTCGAGGACCTCGCCACGGACCCGGACGGCACCGGCCCCGGCATCCGCGCCTCCTTCTTCGACCCCTCCGGACGGCTGCTGGGAAGTGACCTCCGAGCGGCGAGCGACTGGGCCCCGCACTACGGCTTCCCGCCGGGAACGAGCCGCGTCGTCCTGCGATCGGTGCTCAGCCTCTCCGAGCCCGGAACGCACCAGCTGGAGATCGGTGCCGTCGGCCGCTACCGGGTACGCGTCGACGGAGAGCTCCGCGACCACGCGGAGGACGATCGCGGCGTGGAACTGATGCTGGACTCCAGCGTCAACCACCCCACGGGTCCGGTCATCGAGATCGTCGTGGACGGCGGGACGCGCCGGGTCGAGCTGGAGGCCGAACTCTCCGTCATCGACGCCGGCGGTTTCGGCCGTCTCATCAGTGCCAGGTTCCGCCACCTCCCGCCGGGCCCTTCGCGGGAGTCGGAGATCGCCGAGGCGGTCCTGGCCGCCGAGCGGGCCGAGATCGCCGTCGTCGTCGTCGGCACCAACGAGGAGTCCGAGTCCGAGGGGTGGGACCGTACGACCCTCGACCTGCCGGGCCACCAGAACGAGCTGGTCCGCAGAGTGGCCGCGGCGAACCCGCGGACCGTCGTGGTGGTGAACGCGGGAGCGCCGGTACTGCTGCCGTGGGCGACGGAGGTGAACACGATCCTGTGGGCCTGGCTTCCCGGCCAGGAAGCCGGCCACGCCCTGGCGGACGTGCTGCTCGGGCGTGCGGAGGCGACCGGGCGGCTCCCGTGGACGCTGCCGAGCCGCGCCGAGGACAGTCCGGTACCGCACGCGATCCCCGTGGACGGCTTCGTGGACTACAGCGAGGGCCTGCACGTCGGGCACCGCGGCTGGGACCGCGCCGACGCCACTCCCGCGTACCCCTTCGGGCACGGTCTCGGGTGGACCACATGGACCTACGAACGCGTCCACGCCCCCCGCACCGTGGCGGCGGGCCAGGACATCGACGTCCGGGTGCTGCTGGCCAATACGGGCCCCCGGGACGGCCACGAGGTCGTACAGGTGTATCTGGAAGCACCCGTCGACGACCCCACCCGCCCCGTCAGGACGCTGAGCGGATTCACCGTCGTCCACTGCGCGGCCGGCACATCCGTGGAAGCCACCGTCAGCGTCCCCCGTCGAGCCCTTCAGACGTGGGACGCCGTCCTCGGCACATGGCGGACCACGCCCGGCGCCCACCGGCTGCGCATCGGCCGCTCCAGCCGCGATCTGCTTCTCACCGCGCAGGTCGAAGTCCTCGGCTGAGCCGCGTACACGGCCCGAGAGAGATCGTGTGAACAAGTGCCACGCGCGCTGACCGCTGCAACCGCCCCCGTCCGGGCCGCTTGGCCAACGGCTGCCCGGCGGGGCGGTCGTGGCGCCCGCGACACGAGGGAGCGACCACCCAGGAGAGCGCGGAAAAAAGCAAAAGCCCCAGGTCACGGCGAGTGAGTCCTGAGGCTTTCACAGAGCCGCCTTCGGGATTCGAACCCGAGACCTACGCATTACGAGTGCGTTGCTCTGGCCAACTGAGCTAAGGCGGCACGCCCTGTCGCACCATGGTGCGATCAGCAGCGGGGCCAAGTCTACACAGTTTCCGACGGTGCTCCGTACCACCCGCCCCACAGGCCCTCCTCGCAGGTCAGGGCGGTCCTGGGGAGTGCCGGTGCGGGGCGGGACGCGGGGGGCCCACTCAGGTGCACGTGGTGCCCTTCTTGGGGACGTTGCCCTCCAGCAGGTACCGGTTGATCGCGGTGTCGATGCAGTCGCTGCCCCGGCCGTACGCGGTGTGGCCGTCGCCGTCGTAGGTGAGCAGGGTGCCGGAGGTGAGCTGGTCGGCGAGGGAGACGGCCCACTTGTACGGGGTGGCCGGGTCCCGGGTGGTGCCGACGACGAGGATGGGGTCGGCGCCCTTCGCGTGGGTCGCGTGCGGGGTGCCGGTGGGGTCGACCGGCCAGTACGCGCAGTTCAGGGCGGCCCACGCGAAGTTCTTGCCGAAGACCGGGGAGGCCTTCTCGAAGCTCGGGACGGCCTTCTCCACGGCGGAGCTGTCGGAGAAGGCGGCGGGCAGGTCGAGGCAGTTCACCGCGTAGTTGGCGTACATGAGGTTGGCGTACGAGCCGTCGGGCGAGCGCTCGTAGTAGCTGTCGGAGAGGGCGAGCAGCCCGGAGCCGTCGCCGTGCTGGGCACCCGCGACGGCCTCGCGGAGCTGGGGCCACGCGGACTCGTCGTACATGGCGGCGATCACACCCGTCGTCCCGAGGGACTCGCCCAGCTTCCGGTCCTCGCCGGTCGGCACCGGATGGGCGTCCAGGTCCTCGAAGAGCTTCTTCAGCTCCGCCGCGGCGTCGGCCGTGCTCCCCGTGCCCAGCGGGCAGTCCTTCTGCTTCACGCAGTCCGCAGCGAAGGACTCGAAGGCGCCCTCGAAGCCGGCCGTCTGGTCGCGGTTGACGTCGACGGCGGGCAGCGACGGGTCCAGCGCCCCGTCCAGGACCAGGCGCCCCACCCGGTCCGGGAACAGGTCGGCGTAGATCGCGCCCAGGTACGTACCGTACGAGGCGCCCACATAGTGCAGCTTCTCGTCGCCCAGGATCTCGCGCAGGATGTCCATGTCGCGCGCCGAGTCGACGGTGGAGACGTACGGGAGGATCTCGCCGGAGCGCTTCTCGCAGCCGTCGGCGAACTTCTCGAAGGCGGCGCTCAGCTTCTCGGTCTCCGCCTCGTCGTCCGGCGTGAGGTCCACCTGGGTGAACGCGTCCATCTCCTTGCCGGTCAGGCATTCGACGGGCTCGCTGCGGGCCACTCCGCGCGGGTCGACGGCCACCATGTCGTACCGGGCGCGGACCTGTGCGGGGTAGCCGAGGGCCGCGTACCCCTGGAGGTACTCGACGGCCGAGCCGCCGGGGCCGCCCGGGTTCACCAGGAGGGAGCCGATCCGCTCACCCGGCCCGGTCGCCTTCTTCCGGGAGACGGCCAGATCGATGTCCCCGTCACCGGGCTTCTGGTAGTTCCTCGGCGCCTTCATCGTCGCGCACTGGAAGCCTTCGACGCCGCACTCGCCCCACTTCAGCTTCTGCGCGTAGTAGGGGGCGAGGTCCTTGGCGGCCACGGTCGCCGAGGAGCCGACGGCGGACGCGCTGGGCGTCGAACCACCGCTCGTGCAGCCGGAGACGAGCAGCCCGGCAGTGCCGAGCCCGATGGCGAGGGTCTGGAGCAGGCGCCTGGAGTCCATGCCCGGAGCGTAGTCGAGGGGTGACGAGTCGTCTGATTTCCTCCTCATTCGGGTGAACGGGAGGTGCGGCATCCGACGCGGTGCGCGTGCGCCCCCACCCGCGCCCAGCCCGCACGCTCAGCCCGCGCTCAGCCCGCGCGCAGCGCCATCGTCATCGCCTCGACCGCCAGCAGCGGCGCGACGTTCCGGTCGAGCGCGCGTCGGCAGGCGATCACCGCCTCGATACGGCGCAGTGTCTGCGACGGCCCGGAGGACTCGGCGATCCGGTCGAGCGCGTCCCGTACGTCGGTGTTGGCGAGGGCGATCCGCGAGCCCATCTGAAGGGCCAGCACATCGCGGTAGAAGCCGGTGAGATCGGTGAGGGCGAGATCGAGGCTGTCGCGCTGGGTACGCGTCCTGCGCCGCTTCTGCTTGTCCTCCAGATCCTTCATCACGCCCGCCGTGCCACGCGGCATCCGGCCGCCCGCGGCCGCCCCGAGCGCCGCCTTCATCTCCTCGGTCTCCTTGACGTCGACCTCCTCGGCGACCTGCTTGGCGTCCTCGGCGGCCGTGTCGATCAGCTCCTGCGCCGCCTTGAGGCAGCCGCCCACGTCCGCGACGCGCAGCGGGACCTTGAGCACGGCGGCCCGACGGGCCCGCGCCCGCTCGTCCGTCGCCAGTCGGCGGGCGCGCCCGATGTGGCCCTGGGTCGCACGGGCCGCGGAGTGGGCGCGCTCCGGGTCGATGCCGTCGCGGCGGATGAGGACGTCCGCCACCGCCTCCACCGGGGGCGTGCTCAGCGTGAGGTGGCGGCAGCGGGAACGGATCGTGGGCAGCACGTCCTCCAGCGAAGGCGCGCAGAGCAGCCACACCGTGCGCGGGGCGGGCTCCTCCACGGCTTTGAGCAGGACGTTCCCCGCGCCCTCGGTCAGGCGGTCGGCGTCCTCCAGGACGATGACCTGCCAGCGGCCCACGGCGGGCGAGAGCTGGGCGCGGCGCACCAGGTCACGGGTCTCCTTCACACCGATGGAGAGCAGGTCCGTGCGGATCACCTCGACATCGGCGTGGGTGCCGATGAGGCTGGTGTGGCAGCCGTCGCAGAACCCGCAGCCGGGTGCGCCGCCCAGGGCCCGGTCGGGGCTGGTGCACTGGAGGGCTGCGGCGAAGGCCCGGGCGGCGGTGGACCTGCCGGAACCGGGCGGTCCGGTGAACAGCCAGGCGTGCGTCATCTTCGAGCCCGGGGGCACGGGCTCGCGCAGGGCCGTCGCGGTGACCAGGACGTCGGCGTCACGGGCGGCAGCCGAGAGCTGCTCCTGCACCCGGTCCTGACCGACCAGGTCGTCCCATACGGACATGGTCACCGCCCTTCCGGTGGTGTCGTGCGGTCCTGCGGTGACGAGAACCGGAGGCGTACGGCGCGCCTGCCGTCCTGCTGTGCGAGAAGCAGGAGGCGTGACCGCGCGCTTCCATTGTGGCGGACCCCACCGACAATCCCGACGCCGTACCGATTCCGGGGCCCCTCCCGGGAGACGCGAACGCCCCCCGGTCCGGTGATCCGGTCCGGGGGGCGTCCATCCCGCCGTACTCGTACGGCGGGGCGACCGTCAGCGGCGCGGGCGCCGACGGCCCTTGCCGAAACCGTCCGGGTCGTCGTCATGTCCGCCGAGCAGCTCGTCGGCGAGCGTCGGCAGATCGTCCAGCGGGGTCTCCTCGGCCCAGTCCGGACGCGGCCGGCGCGGACGGGCCGCCTGCTCGTACGCGGCCCGGTCGGCGGCCGGATCGCCGCTGATCTGCGGCAGCTCGCGGGTCCGCTCGGCCTCGCTCTCCGCGGCGGAGGGCGCCGGGTCCTCGTCCCGGAAGACGCCCCGGGGAACACGGTCGGCCGGAGCGTCGGGGCGGTAAGCCGGAAGGACAGTGGTCTCGTCCGCCTCGTCCGCCTCGTCCGCCTCGTCCGCCTCGTCCGCCTCCTCGCGGTACGCGGGAAGCACGGTGGTCTCGTCGTTCTCCGCCGTCCCGGCGGACCCCGCCCGCCGCTCGGCGCCGCGCGATCCGTCCCGGCCGGCGGCACCGCCCGAGGACGAGTCCGGCTCGCCCTGGGCCGGCCGCACCTTCGGGACCTGCTGGGTGACCTCGTTCGGGTTCACCATCGGTGTGGGCACCGTCAGCTCGTCGCCCGAGGCACGGGAGCCACCAGAGGTGCCGGACGCGCTGGAAGCGCCGCCCGCACCCACGGATCCCGACTTCGTCCACGGGTCCCGGACCGCACGCGCGGCCTCCGCACGCGCCGCCTCCGCCTTGCGCGCGGCCTCGGCGCGCTCGGCGGCCACCCGCTCCGCCTCCGCGCGGGCCGCGGCCTCCGCCTTCGCCCGGGCGGCGGCTTCGGCCGCCGCGCGCTCGGCGGCCTCCTCCTCGGCCCGGCGGCGGGCGGCCTCGGCACGCACCAAGGCCTCCTCGGCCTTGCGCTGCTTCTCCAGCCGGAGCTCCTCGGCCTCCTTGCGGAGCCGGGCCTCCTCGGCGGCCTGGAGGCGCAGCCGCTCCTGCTCGGCCTCGCGCGCCTTCTCCTCCGCCTCGCGCCGGCGGCGGTCCTCCTCCTCGCGGAGGCGGAGCTCCTCGGCGCGCTGCCGGGCCTCTTCGGCCTGGCGCTCGGCCTCGGCCTGGCGGGCCTCCTCCAGCTCGCGCTGCTTGCGCTCCTCCTCCTCGGCACGGAGCTTGGCGAGCTGCGCCTGGCGCTCGCGCTCCAGCCGCTCCTCCTCCGCCTTGCGGGCGGCCTCTTCCTCCGCCTTGCGCCGGGCCTCCTCCTCGGCCGCCTTGCGCGCCTCTTCCTGGGCCTTGATCTCGGCCTCGGAGAGCGGCAGGACCCGGTCGAGCCGGTGGCGCACGACGGTCGTGATGGCCGCCGGCTCCTGGCCCGCGTCCACGACGAGGTACCGGACCGGGTCGGCGGCGGCGAGGGTCAGGAAGCCGGAACGCACCCGGGCGTGGAATTCCGGGGGCTCGGACTCCAGCCGGTCCGGCGCCTCGGTGAACCGCTCGCGCGCGGTGGCGGGGTCGACGTCCAGCAGCACCGTCAGATGCGGGACGAGCCCGGTGGTCGCCCAGCGCGAGACGCGGGCGATCTCGACGGGCGAGAGGTCCCGTCCGGCGCCCTGGTAGGCGACGGACGAGTCGATGTAGCGGTCCGAGATGACCACCGCGCCACGTTCCAGGGCCGGGCGGACGACGGAGTCGACGTGCTCGGCGCGGTCGGCGGCGTACAACAGGGCCTCGGCACGGTTCGAGAGTCCGGCCGACGACACGTCGAGGAGGATCGAACGAAGCCGCTTGCCGACCGGGGTGGCCCCCGGTTCGCGGGTCACGACGACCTCGTGGCCCTTGGCCCGGATCCACGAGGCGAGTGCCTCGACCTGGGTGGACTTCCCGGCACCGTCGCCGCCCTCCAGGGCGATGAAGAATCCGGTGGCGGCGGGTGCGACGGCCGGGTCGCCTCCGCGCAGCGCCTCCCGCAGGTCGCGCCGGAGCGGGACGCCCGCCCGGTCGTCCGTCTTGGCGAGGACGAGCGCGGCGACGGGCAGCAGCAGGGCGCCGATGAGCATCAGGGCGAAGGCGGCGCCGCCGTGAGCGAAGACGAAGTCCCCGGCGACGAGGCGGTGCCGGCCGAACGCGGCGGCCAGCAGCGGTCCGGCGACGGCGCCGAACGCGACGGCCACCCGGACGACCGCCTGAAGGTGCTCGGTGGTCTTCGCCCGCCGCGGCTCCTCGGTCTCCTGGTCGATCAGGGCGTGGCCGGTGTGGGCGGCGATTCCGGCGGTCCAGCCGGCGAACAGGGCGATCATCAGCCCGGTCGCCGTGTCCGGCACCAGGCCGAGCACCAGCAGCGCCACGCCGGTGAGGGCGAGCGCGAGGGCGAACAGCCGGCGACGCGACAGTGCGGGCAGCACCTTGACGGCGGTACGGACACCGAGGGCGGTGCCGCCGGTCAGTCCGAGGATCAGCAGCGCGTACGTGGCGGGTCCGCCGCCCAGGTCCGCCGCCTGGAGCACCGCGGCGCCCGCGGCAGCCGCGATCGCTCCGGCGACGGCCGCGCTGGCGGCGACGGTCAGCGGGAGGGCGCCGGTACGGCCCCTGCCGCCACCGGCCCCGTCCGCCCCGGCGGTCCGTCGGCGCAGTCCCTCCAGCGGGGAACGCGGCCGGGGCGTGGGGAAGCCCGGCAGTTCGAGGAAGTACAGGGTCGAGATGGAGGCCGAGAACAGTCCGGCGGCGACGTACGAGCCGAGAGCCGCCTGGTGCACCGAGAACCAGTCCAGCCCCGCGCCCAGGAGGTTGCCGGCCAGGGTGGCCACCAGCAGGACGACAGCGGCGGCGGGCACCGCGAGGAAGTCCGTACGCAGGGAGAGCCGGCGCAGCGCGTCGAGGTGGTCGGGGAGCGGGCGTACCGCCGCGCCCTCGATCGGCGGGGCCGGCAGCAGCGCGGGGGCCGCGCTCTCCTTGGCCACCGCCCACAGGCGTTCCCCGGCCCCGGTCACGAAGACGGTGATCAGGATCATCAGGAGCGCGTTGTCCGGCGTCCAGTCGATCCAGAGCGGCGCGATGACCAGCAGCGCGAGTCGTAGCCCGTCGACGCCGATCATCAGCCATCGCCGGTCCAGTACCCCGCCCGGTGCCGTGAGCGACGTCAACGGCCCCAGGAGTACGGCTCCGAAGAGCAAGGCGGAAAAGATCCGGACACCGAAGACGGCGGCGACGGCGAAGGCCGCCCCGCGGTATCCGGTGCCGAATGAGCCCTCCAGGACCGCTGCTTGCAGCGACAACAGCACCAGCACGAGGACGGCGAGTGCGTCGCCGATCCCGCCGACGAGCTGGGCGCTCCACAACCGCCTCAGCGGCTGGATGCGCAGCAGGGCCCGTAGGGCGCGCTCGCGTGAGTCTGCGGCAAGTGTGTCGGAGGTGGGGCTCACGACCGTTGGCTGCTCGGCTCGCGTCATCCGTCCAGCCTATCGGCAGCCGTACGGTCGCCGTTGCCCCGGTCGAACATACGACCATGTGCCAACTCTGTGATTTCCGGGACGGAAGCCGCCCGGTTCGCGCCGCCGCCTGTCCCCCGGGCCGTCCGGAAACCACCCCTGAGGGGGAGGAGCCCCGGACACACGTCCGCCGCCCCCGGTCGGAAAACCGGGGGCGGCGGACGGGCGTGTCGCGGGTGCGGGGCAGGCCGTACCGCGCGGAGGGCCGGCTCAGTCCTCCGTGGACGTGGCGGAGGGGGCGGCGGCGCTCGTCGCCTTCTTCGCCGCCGTGGTCTTCTTCGCGGTCGTGGTCTTCTTCGCGGCGGTGGTCTTCTTCGCCGCGGCCGTCGTCTTCTTGGCCGGGGCCTTCTTCGCCGTGGTGGCCTTCTTGGCAGGTGCCTTCTTCGCGGCCGTCTTCTTCTTGACGGGTCCCTTGGCACGCTTCTCGGCGAGCAGCTCGTACCCGCGCTCGGGTGTGAGCTCCTCGACGCTGTCGCCGGTACGCAGGGTCGCGTTCGTCTCGCCGTCCGTGACGTACGCGCCGAAGCGCCCGTCCTTCACGACCACCGGGGCCCCGCTGACCGGGTCGGTGCCCAGTTCCTTCAGCGGAGGCTTGGCGGCGGCCCGACCGCGCTGCTTGGGCTGCGCGTAGATGGCGAGGGCCTCGTCGAGGGTGATGTCGAAGAGCTGGTCCTCGGAGGTGAGCGACCGCGAGTCCGTCCCCTTCTTCAGGTACGGGCCGTAGCGGCCGTTCTGCGCGGTGATCTCGACGCCCTCCGCGTCCTGGCCGACGACGCGCGGCAGCGACATCAGCTTGAGCGCGTCGGCCAGCGTCACCGTGTCGAGCGACATCGACTTGAAGAGGGAGGCCGTACGCGGCTTCACCGCGTTCTTGCCGGTCTTCGGCGTGCCCTCGGGCAGCACCTCGGTGACGTACGGGCCGTACCGGCCGTCCTTGGCGATGATCTGGTTGCCGGACACCGGGTCGGCGCCCAGCTCGAAGTCGCCGCTCGGCTTGGCCAGCAGTTCCTCCGCGTACTCGACGGAGAGCTCGTCCGGAGCCAGGTCGTCGGGGACGTCGGCCCGCTGGTGGCCCTCGGAGTCCTTCTCGCCGCGCTCGATGTACGGGCCGTACCGGCCGACGCGGAGCTTGATGTCGTTGCCGACGGGGAACGAGGAGATCTCCCGGGCGTCGATGGCGCCGAGGTCGGTGACGAGCTCCTTCAGGCCGCCGAGGTGGTCGCCGTCGCCGTTGCCCGCGTCGGAGGCCGTACCGGCACCGGTGGTGTCCTCGCCCGCGCCGAAGTAAAAACGCTTCAGCCACGGCACGGACTGGGCCTCGCCCCGCGCGATGCGGTCGAGGTCGTCCTCCATGCGGGCGGTGAAGTCGTAGTCGACGAGCCGGCCGAAGTGCTTCTCCAGCAGGTTGACGACGGCGAAGGAGAGGAAGGACGGGACGAGCGCCGTGCCCTTCTTGAAGACGTAACCGCGGTCGAGGATCGTCCCGATGATCGAGGCGTACGTCGACGGGCGGCCGATCTCGCGCTCTTCGAGCTCCTTGACCAGCGAAGCCTCGGTGTAGCGGGCCGGCGGCTTCGTGGAGTGGCCGTCGGCGGTGATCTCCTCGGCCGAGAGCGCGTCGCCCTCGGCGACCTGCGGCAGCCTGCGCTCGCGGTCGTCGAGCTCGGCGTTCGGGTCGTCGGCGCCCTCGACGTACGCCTTCATGAAGCCGTGGAAGGTGATCGTCTTGCCGGAGGCGGAGAACTCGGCGTCCCGGCCGTCGCTCGCCCGGCCGACGATCTTGACGGTGACGGAGTTGCCGACCGCGTCCTTCATCTGGGACGCGACGGTCCGCTTCCAGATCAGCTCGTACAGACGGAACTGGTCACCGCTCAGGCCGGTCTCGGCCGGGGTGCGGAAGCGGTCGCCGGAGGGGCGGATCGCCTCGTGCGCCTCCTGGGCGTTCTTGACCTTCACGGCGTAGGTGCGCGGCTTCTCCGGCAGGTAGTTCGCGCCGTACAGCTCGGTGACCTGCGCCCGGGCGGCGGTGATCGCCGTGTCCGAGAGGGTCGTGGAGTCCGTACGCATGTAGGTGATGAAGCCGTTCTCGTACAGCTTCTGCGCGACCTGCATGGTGGCCTTCGCCCCGAAGCCGAGCTTGCGGCTCGCCTCCTGCTGGAGCGTGGTCGTACGGAACGGGGCGTACGGCGAGCGGCGGTACGGCTTCGACTCGACCGAGCGGACCGCGAAGGCGGAGTCGGCGAGGGCGGCGGCCAAGGCGCGGGCGTTCGTCTCGTCCAGGTGCATGACCTGGCCGGAAGCGGCCTTCAGCTGTCCGTCCGCACCGAAGTCGCGGCCCTGGGCGACACGCCGCCCGTCGACCGCGCTGAGACGGGCGATCAGGGTGGACGGGTCCGAGGCGTCACCGGTGCGGCCGGTGGCGAAGGTGCCCGTCAGGTCCCAGTACGAGGCGGAGCGGAAGGCGATGCGCTCGCGCTCCCGCTCGACGACGAGCCGGGTGGCGACGGACTGGACGCGGCCCGCCGAAAGCCGGGGCATGACCTTCTTCCACAGGACCGGCGAGACCTCGTAGCCGTAGAGGCGGTCGAGGATGCGGCGGGTCTCCTGGGCGTCGACCATGCGCTGGTTGAGCTCACGCGGGTTGGCGACGGCGGCCCGGATCGCGTCCTTGGTGATCTCGTGGAAGACCATCCGGTGGACCGGGACCTTGGGCTTGAGGACTTCCTGCAGGTGCCACGCGATGGCTTCGCCCTCGCGGTCCTCATCGGTGGCGAGGAAGAGTTCGTCGGACTCGGCCAGCAGCTGCTTGAGCTTCCTGACCTGGGCCTTCTTGTCCGCGTTGACGACGTAGACGGGCTGGAAGTCGTGCTCGACGTCGACCCCGAGCCGCCGGACCTCGCCGGTGTACTCGTCGGGAACCTCGGCCGCGCCGTTCGGGAGGTCGCGGATGTGCCCGACGCTCGCCTCGACGACGTATCCGGGGCCGAGATAGCCCTTGATCGTCTTCGCCTTGGCAGGCGACTCGACGATGACGAGTCGGCGGCCGCCCTTTGCGGTCTCGCTGGTCGGGGACAACTTCGCTCTTCTCTCCGGTCGGCACTCGATGCGCATCCACACGGCGGCTCGGAAGCCACTGAAGGTGCTGTCGCTGCGGAGTGTGACGGTACAACCCGCCCCCGTGTCAAACGGCAAAAGCCCGCAACGGCCACTCGAACGGTAACCCGACTTCCGGCATTCCTGCCGCCCGGACTGTCCCTTCCCCACCGGGTGCGGCCGCTGCCCGCGGGTTTCGAGACACCGGAAAAGGGGTGCGGAGGCCGCGCGAAGAAGGTGCGGAGCAGACGTGAAGAGAGGTGCTGCGGGGTCCGGTCCGGGCGGTCCTGCGGACTCCCGGCCCGCGCGACCGACACGCCGGATTCGATCAGAAGCCGGTGAGGATCCACACGCCGAGGACGAGGAAAAGTAGGCCGAAGACCGTCGAAAGCACGGCGGCGGGTACGGGGCTCACTCCCAAGGCCACCGGCGCGCGCCGGGCCGTGCGCGCCCCCGTCCAGATGAGTAGCGCGGCGCCGAACAACGCGAAGACCGATCCCCCGATGGCCGCCGGTCCGCTCTCCATGGCTCCGCACCCCTGTCCTGGCCCGCACACCGGGCCCGGTGGCCCCGGTCGGCCGGACCCGAACGGGGCCGGCTCGCCCTCGGGACGCGCAGGGGGAGGCTGCCACCCCCGGGCGTCGGCCACGCGAACCCAGGGTGAACAACGGGCCCGAGGTAGCCGCCGGGGGGCGCCGGACGGTCGGCCCCCGCTGGGAACGCACGACGCGACCGGCGCGTACCCCCTGCTCAGGCCGGGTGCGCCCGCTCATGCGGGGCGCCGTCCGCTCACGCCGGGCGCCGTCCGCTCAAGCCGGGCGCGCCGGGCGCCGTCCTCGGCCACGCGCCTGCTCAGGCCGGGTGCGCCCGCTCAGGCCGTGCTTCCGGTCCTGTCGGCGCCCGGGTTCACCGGCTCCAGGAAGCCCTCCTCGACCAGGAGCCTGATCGCCCGGGGGGTACGGTCCCGCAGCAGCACCGGGTCCTCACCCATCAACTGGGCGATGGCGTCGAGAATGCGGCCGGCCGGCAGCGAACCGTCGCAGACGCCGGCGAACCCTGCGCCCACCGAGTCGACCTTGGTGGCCCGTCGCATGCCGCGGTGCTGACGCAGCACCACGTGCTCGGGGTCCTCCGCGCCCGGCAGCCCGACCTGCTCCTGCACGACCTCCTCGGCGAGTGTGAAGTGTCCCGCGAGCAGCGAGGCGTCGTCCTGGGCGCGCAGATAGTCCTGGCGGGCGAAGTGCGCGAGGACGGCAGGCCCGAGGGGCTGCTCGATCGAGTGCGGCCACTCCTCCACGACGACCGACGGATTCCCGGCGACGGCCGCGGCGGACTTGCGGAGGGTGATCCAGCCAAATCCGACCGCGGTGGTCCCGCGCTCCTCGAACTCGTCGAGCCAGGCCTCGTACCGGGCGGTGTACTCGGCCGGATCGGAGCGATGGTCACCGCTGTCGCGCAGCCACAGCTCGGCGTACTGGGTGATGTCCTGCACCTCCCGCTGCACGATCCAGGCGTCGCAGCCGACCGGCACCCAGGAACGGAGCCGGTCCTGCCACTCCTCGCCTTCCACGTGCTGCCAGTTGGCGAGGAACTGGGCGTACCCGCCGTCGTTCAGCCGGTCGCCCGACTGCTGGACCAGGGTGCGGCAGAGGTCGTCGCCGCCCATCCCGCCGTCGCGGTAGGTGAGGCGGGCGCCGGGAGAGATGACGAACGGCGGATTCGAGACAATCAGGTCGTAGGTCTCCCCGGCGACCGGCTCGAAGAGGGAGCCCTCCCGCAGATCGGCCGGGGCGGCGCCGGAGAGGGCGAGCGTGAGCCGTGTGAAGTCCAGGGCGCGCGGGTTGAGGTCGGTGGCGGTGACGCGCGTGGCGTGCTGCGCCGCGTGGAGCGCCTGGATACCGGAGCCCGTTCCCAGGTCGAGGGCGGAGGCCACCGCGGTACGGACCGTGATCCCGGCGAGTGTCGTGGACGCGCCACCGACCCCGAGGACGACTCCTTCCTCGTGCGATCCGATGCCGCCCGCGCCTCCGACGGCGCAACCGAGGTCGGAGACGATGAACCAGTCCTCGCCCTCGGGGCCGCCGTACGGGCGGACGTCGACGGTCGCCCGCACCTCGCCGTCCGCCTCGCGCACCCAGCCGTCCGCCAGGCAGAGGGCGAGGGGAAGCGCCGCTTCCGCCCGAGCCACCGGAACGGGCCGCTGAAGAAGGAAGAGCCGCACCAGCGTGTCGAGCGCGGTGTCGCCCCGGGTGGCGCGCAGCGCGGGGACCGTCTCGGCCCGCGCGAGGGCCGCGTAGGCCGGTGCGCCGAGCAGTTCCAGGAGTCCGTCCGCGGTGAACGCGGCTGCGAGCAGTGCCTCACGGAGCGCGGGAACGTGCTCGGACTGCGGCAGGCGGGGCCCCGAGGGGCTTGTCGGTGCTGAGGGGCTCTTCGTACTCACGCCCCCATTGTCGCCGCTCCCACCGACAACGGCAGCGGCCCGGCCACCACGACGGCGGACCGGGCCCACGCGTCCGACGACGCACGGAAGCCACGCGGGCTACGACGACTACGAGGCCTTGGCCTTGGAGGCCGGGGCGCCCGATCCGGGGGAGGAGGAGGCCGCGGGGCTCTTGCAGCTGTCCTGCTTGGCCATGGCGCTCCCGACCTCGCCGGACTGCAGCTTGTTCAGGGCGTCGGCACCGCTGCTGCTGGTGTTCTTCAGCTCGTCGGCGATGTCCTTGAGACCGTCGGCGAACTTCGCCTGGTCCTCGGTGTCGAGCGCGTCCACCTCGCTCTTGAGCTTCGCGTACGCCGCGGAGGAGGCGTTGAGCCCCTTCACCGCCTCCTGCTGCGTGGCCTCGCCGTCGTCGACGGGCGGGGCGCCGGCCGAGTCCACGGCCGAGCCGAGCGCCTTGTACGCCTCCGAGATCTGCTGGAAGGCGGCCGAGTCGGTCCTCTGCACGTCGGCGGGCTGGCTGTTGTCCGCGGTCTGCTCCTGGATGGCGGCGTTGGCGTCCGCGATCTTCTGCAACTGCGGCTGGATCTGGTCGCACACCTTCTTGGCCCAGTCGTCGACCTCGTCGTTGCTGTCGTCGCTGCAACCCGTCAGCGCCAGTACGAGTACCGCACCGCCGGACAGTGCGGCCGCAAGCTTCTTGTTCACCGAATCGGTCCCTTCCAAGGCTCTCGGCCCCGGAACTTACACGCCAAGTGGGCGACATCCGGGCGGCGGTCTCCCGCTACGTGCACATTTGCAGCCATTTGCATCAAGAGGAGCGGAGGAGATTCAACTCACCCTCCGCGGCCGCGCCGACCATGCGGACGGCCCTGCGGACAGCAACCACATATTCACCCGAACGGATGAAGGTCCCACGCGCGCGGAGCCCGCGCCCGGCCCGTACGGCGGTTCGTGCGTCAGTCTTCGTTCCGCACAGCACACGTGACCGCGCATCACCTTTCGGTCGCTGGTACATCTGAGGATTCCCCACCGATCACCCAAGGTTCCGCACGGTCCCTCATGGCTTCCCCGTGGTCCTTCGCGGTCCTCGTGGCTCCCTGTGATTCCTCGCGGTCCCTCGCGGTCCCTGGTGATTCCGCAGGGGTTCGCGTCCCGCCGGGGTCACGGTACGGATAGGGCCCCCGGTACGAATGGGGCCCCCGGTACGGACAGGGCCGCAGTACGGATGGGGCGGCAGTACGGATGGGCATGAGGTCGCGGACGGCGTCGCGGAGATACCTGGCGCACGGGGCGGGAGAGTGGGGTGCGGGAGCGCGAGGCCCGCCGAAGAGAATGCGCCACGAGGCGAGGGGAGATGGGAGGGGTGAGCCCCGTGCTCAGCCAGCACCTGCACCCGCCCTCGCAGCCGCGACAGGCACCAGAAAGAGAGCGCTCGCACCCGGGGAACGAGGCGCCGCCTGCGCGAACATCGCGGCCTTCGCGCACATCGGGCTTCGACGGTCTCAACGACCCCGACAGGCCCGTGCGCGATGTGGGCGGCCGCCGGGAGAATCGATCAGGGAAAGACCACCGCGTGTGCGGTGGGCCAGGTCATCCGGATCACGCCGCCGTTCGCCCCCGACCGGACCTCCACGTCGTCGACCAGGCCCCTGATGACGGCAAGACCCATTTCGTCCTCACCTTCACCGTCCGGATCCGGCTCCGGTTCGTCGAGCCCTACCGGTACGACCGACGCGGCCCGGCGTGCGCCGGGAACAGCGCCTGCGGCATCGCTTCCCAAACCTGGCACATCGTCGCCGACCTCGATGGAGAACGACTTCTCCTCGTCCGTCAGCACCACGGCCACCGGGGTGTCGATGCCGTGAGCGTGGTGCAGCCCGACAGCACGGCTGCAGGCCTCGCCGACCGCGAGTCTGACCTCGTCGAGCACCGCCTCGTCGACGCCGGCCCGGCGTGCCACTGCGGCTGCCACCAGGCGGGCCGTCCGGACATGTTCAGGCTGTGCGCTGAAGCGGAGTTCAACGGTGGCCATGAGATCCCCCTCGAACGTAGGGCGTGCGTCTCAGAGGGCCCGGGCGTGGCGCCCGCACCCCTGGTCCTTCCGGAGCCCGCTGAGCGGACGGCCGACCTCTCGGTCGGCCGTCCGCTCAGCGCGGCCCGGCGCGGCTGCCGCCGTCCGGGCCGTCCACGGTCCGCCGACCGGGGCCGACGGTCCGTTCCGACGTCAGTCGGTGGCGGCGACAGCCTCGTCGACCGTGGTGTGAATCGGAAACACCTTGGTCAGGCCCGTGATCCGGAAGATCTTGAGAATGCGCTCCTGGTTGCAGACCAGGCGCAGCGAGCCCTCATGGGCCCGGACACGCTTCAGGCCGCCCACCAGCACGCCGAGACCGGTGGAGTCGAGGAAGTCGACACCCTCCATGTCGACAACCAGGTGGTAACTGCCGTCATTCACCAACTCGACCAACTGCTCGCGCAGCTTGGGCGCGGTATACACATCAATCTCGCCACCGACCTCGACGACCGTACGGTCGCCACCAGGGCCGGACACATTGCGAGTCGACAGGGACAGGTCCACGGATCCTCCAGCACCTTGCTATCGAGCGGTCGCCCCTCGGTCTCCCCGACGGAGCCAGGGGACGGATCGCCAGCCGCGATGGCATTCAATCACTTACCAGCAGCCATGCACGACGCCTTGGGACCATTGTCCGTCACGCCAGTGACACACTCGGTGCCGATGGCCAAGAATCACCGCCCCAGCGGACCCACCGAGAGCGGAGACTCCCGCCCCTCTCCCGACATGATCCTCGCCCGGCTCGCCGCAGGGGCGGGCCGGGCCGCGCGCATCACTCATACGGAGCACTTGCCCCCGCGACCGGGAACCCATGCCATCTGGCCGGATCGCATCCGGCCAGAAGTGATCGCGGCGATCGGGCGCGCCGGGATCGACCATCCGTGGGTCCATCAGGCGGCTGCGGCCGAATCCGCTCTCGACGGCGAATCCGTGGTGATCGCCACCGGCACGGCGTCCGGAAAGTCGCTCGCCTATCTCGCCCCGGTCCTCAGCGCGCTGCTCGACGGTTCCGAGGCCCCGAACGGACGTGCGGCGACCGCGCTCTACCTCTCGCCCACGAAGGCGCTCGCGGCCGATCAGCGCCGGTCGGTGAAGAGCCTCGCCTCGCCGCTCGGCAACGCGGTCAGGCCCGCCGTCTACGACGGCGACACGCCCGTCGAGGAACGTGAGTGGGTGCGCCAGTACGCCAACTACGTCCTCACCAACCCCGACATGCTGCACCGGGGAATCCTGCCGTCCCATCCCCGCTGGGCCTCCTTCCTGCGCGCTCTGCGCTTCGTCGTCATCGACGAGTGCCACACGTACCGGGGCGTCTTCGGCTCGCACGTCGCCCAAGTCCTGCGCCGCTTGCGCCGGCTGTGCGCGCGGTACGGCTCCGATCCGGTCTTCCTGCTCGCCTCCGCGACCGCGGCCGAGCCCTCGGTCGCGGCAGGCCGGCTCACCGGCCTGCCGGTCAAGGAGATCTCCGACGACGCCTCGCCCCGCGGCGAACTGGTCTTCGCCCTCTGGGAGCCACCGCTCACCGAGATGCGTGGCGAGAAGGGTGCGCCCGTGCGGCGTACCGCCACCGCCGAGACCGCCGACCTGCTCACCGACCTGACCCTCCAGGGTGTCCGTACGGTCGCCTTCGTCCGCTCCCGGCGGGGCGCGGAGCTCATCTCCGTGATCGCCAAGGAGCGGCTGGCCGAGGTCGACCGCTCGCTGCCGGGACGGGTCGCCGCCTACCGGGGTGGCTATCTGCCGGAGGAACGGCGCGCGCTGGAGCGTGCCCTGCACTCCGGCGAACTCCTGGGCCTGTCCGCCACCACCGCCCTCGAACTGGGGATCGACGTCTCCGGTCTGGACGCCGTCGTCATCTCCGGCTACCCGGGTACCCGGGCCTCCCTCTGGCAGCAGGCGGGCCGCGCCGGCCGTTCGGGCCGGGGCGCCCTGGCCGTACTGGTGGCGCGGGACGATCCGCTGGACACCTTCCTCGTGCACCATCCGGAGGCCCTGTTCCACCAGCCGGTGGAGTCGACCGTGCTGGACCCGGACAACCCCTACGTACTCGCCCCCCATCTGTGCGCGGCGGCCGCGGAACTGCCTCTCACCGACGGCGACATCGAACTCTTCGGTCCCACCGTGCCCGAACTGCTGCCTCAGCTGGAGGCCGCGAAACTGCTGCGCAGACGGGCGGCCGGCTGGCACTGGACCCGCCGCGAACGCGCCGCCGACCTCACCGACATCCGGGGCGGCGGAGGCCGGCCGGTGCAGATCGTCGAGGAGGGCACCGGCAGGCTGCTGGGTACCGTCGACGAGGCCGCCTCCCACACCGCGGTGCACGAGGGAGCCGTCCACCTCCACCAGGGACGCACCTACCTGGTCCGGAAGCTGGATCTGGAGGACTCCGTCGCTCTCGTGGAGGAAGCGAATCCGCCGTACTCGACCAACGCCCGCGACACCACGGCCATCACCGTCCTGGAGACCGACACCGCGATCCCCTGGGGGGACGGCCGTCTCTGTTACGGCTCCGTCGAAGTCACCAACCAGGTCGTCTCCTTCCTGCGCCGGAAGCTGATCACCGGGGAGGTACTGGGCGAGACCAAGCTCGAACTGCCGCCCCGCACCCTGCGCACCCGGGCCGTCTGGTGGACCGTCACCGAGGACCAGCTCGACGCCGCACGGATCAATCCGGAGATCCTCGGCGGTGCGCTGCACGCCGCCGAACACGCCTCGATCGGGATGCTCCCCCTGTTCGCCACCTGCGACCGCTGGGACATCGGCGGAGTCTCCGTACCGTTGCACCCGGACACCCTGCTGCCCACCGTCTTCGTGTACGACGGCCACCCCGGCGGCGCGGGGTTCGCCGAACGCGCCTTTCACACCGCCCGCGCCTGGCTGACCGCGACCCGCGAAGCCATCGCGTCCTGCGAATGCGAGGCGGGCTGCCCTTCCTGCATCCAGTCCCCCAAGTGCGGCAACGGCAACGAGCCCCTGCACAAGCGGGGGGCGGTACGTCTCCTGACCGAACTGCTCAGGGCCGCCCCCGCGGGCCCTCCCGTGCCGCAGGGCCTCCCTGCGCCGGAGGGGCGATCGGCACCACCAGGCTCCCCGGAGGACCCGGAAGCCCCGGAGAGCCCAGAGGCCCTGGAGGACCCGCACGGGACCTGACCTCCGGCGCGTACGGCCCGAAAGCCACCCGGGCCGTCACGTCGGCGATCTCTCCCCGCACCGAGCACCGCACCAGCGTGGCGCCTTGCGCGCCCGCTACCCGCCGGGCCGCCGTGCAGGCGGCACCGGTTCCGTGGAGAGCGCGGTCGGCCGCGGCGAGGGCGGCCAGGTCCGCCGCCCCACCGGCACGGTGCCGGGCCGCGACGGCCTGGCCGAACGCGAGGATCACCAGGCACACCGCGCACAGCGTGGCCACCGTCAAGGCCACCCACACGGTCGCCACTCCCTGATCACGGCGCCTTCGATCACCGCGCCTCCGATCACGGTGACGGCCACCGAGGGGGTTCATGGCGCGCCTCCATCGGTCTCCGCGGTCCCGACGGCGTCCCCGGCGAACCCGCCGCCTCCCGCGTCCGAGGCGGCGTCCCCGCTGCCTCCGGACGCGGGAGGCGCGTTCCCGGCACCGACCCCCACCGTGTCCTCGGCCAGGGCTGCCGCCTCGGCGCTCAGGGTGAGCGCCAGGGCGCGCGGCCCGGGTGTGGGAGCCTCCACGCGTACGCGCCAGAGCGAGCCCTCCCTCCGTACGACGACCCGCGCCCGGGCGGGCGCCGCGGTGCGGGCAGCCTCCCGCACCACGGCTTCCGGCTCCGAACGCGCAGCGGCCCTCGCACCGGCCCGGGCCGCGTCCACGCACCGGATCTGGTCGGCGGCCGCCACCAGAGCCCAGACCAGCACCAGGGCGAGGGCCACCAGCGCCGGCAGCGCCATCGCCGCCTCTGCGGTGACCGAGCCCGTGTCCCCGCCACCGCACCGGGCCCGAACAACGATCCCGCCCCTCCGCCGCTCCCGTTCCGCGCCGTATCCCCGCTCAGAACGATCCATCGAGCGCGCCCTTGATCAGCGACTGCAAGGCGTCCTGCACCGCTGCGCTGTTGACCACCTTGTAGAGCACGGCGGCGAACGCGCAGGCGGCGATCGTCCCCATCGCGTACTCGGAGGTGGTCATCCCGCGGTCGGACCGGCCGAACCGGCGGGACCACCAGCCCCACCACTCGACGCCTCTCTTCCCGAACTCCTGCACGAGCAGGCGGAACCGACATCGCACCGGCCGCGCCGCTCTGCCCAGGACGTGCCGTCCGTGTCGGCCACGTCCCCGTCCCCGCTCCCGTCCACCGAGCGTGGTCCCGGAGACTTCTCCACTCGTTTCGATGCCCATGGCGACACTCATCTCAGTTCTCGTGCCGCCCTTCGACGGGCACGGTCGGACAACCGGCGCACCGACGGTGCGCCCGTGAGAAAAACAGACCCACGCGCCGTTTCAGCCGGCGTGCAGAATCCCTCCCGCCAGGCCGACGATCACCGGGGCGACCCCCACCGCCAGGAAGGCGGGGAGGAAGCAGAGCCCCACCGGAGCCGTGATCAGCACGCTCGCGCGCTGGGCCCTCGCCACGGCGGCGTCGGCGCGAGCGGATCGCATGGCGTCGGCCAGCCGGGCGACCGGCTCCGCGGCCGGAGCCCCGGTCTCACTGGCACGGTCCAGGCAGCGGGCCAGCGGACCCGCCCCCGGGATCTCCCCGAGAAGGCCCCATGCCCGGGTGGGGTCGCCGCCGAGGCGGATCTCGGCGGCGGCGCGGACCAGTCGCTCGCCGACTGGTCCCCGGAGCGACTCCCCCACGGCCTCGGCGGCCTGCTGCGGGCCGGCACCGGCGGAGATGCAGGCGGCCAGGAGATCCGCTGCCAGCGGAAGCTGCCGGGCCGCCGAAAGCTCGTCCGCGGCCGGCTCCCCGGAGCCCTCCGGGCGCCGGGCCCGTGCGCCCCGCCGGAAGCGCCACACGGAAGCGGCCGCCCCCGCGCCGGCCACGATTCCCATGACCCCGCCCGCGAGAATCCACACCACCAGCCCCGCACCGACCGGTTCTCCCCACCGCCTCACAGCGTCACGGAGCCCCGAGGCCGGTCGGGACAGCACTCGCTGTGCCCGTTCCCCGCCCGACGAGCCCTCGTCGTGGTCCGGCTCTCCGAGGAGCACGGCGCATCGCTTCCGCCGGGTCCGTTCCCGACGGTTCCCGGTCGCGGACAGCCCCGCGCACAGGGACGCCGCACCTGCACCGAGCCAGATCCCCAGGCTGTGGACAACTTCTCCGGATGCGGCGTTCATCCCGCGGCCCCCGCCCGCACGATCCGCCCGGCCCAGCAGAGCCCGGCCGTCTCCAGCAACAGCCCGGCCGCCAGGCAGAACAGTCCCGCCGGAGTGTGCAGCAGGACGCGGAGGGGATCGGCCCCCAGCGCGGCACCCATCCCCAGCCCCGCCAACGGCAGCAGAGCCAGCACCACCACCGTCGACCAGGCTCCGGCGAGCCGGGCCCGCAGTTCCTCCCTGCGCCGTCGCTCCGCCCGCAGCGCCCCGTCCAGACGGTCCAGCCCCGCCGCGAGTCCGGCGCCGCCGTCCGCCGACACCCGCCAGCACGCCGCGATCCCGGCCAGCGACGCCGGCCCCGGCTTCCGGGACGCACGGTGCAGCGCACCAGGTACATCGCCGCCGAACCGCGCCGCGGCGAGCACCAGTGGCTCGGCGGCACCCAGACCACGCGTCTCGCGTACCGCACGGATCAACGCCTGTACCGGTTCGCGACCGGCCCGCAGTTCACCGACGACCGCCCCGCAGAGCGCCGTGACCGCCTCGTCCGACCGCTCGTACGCGGTCCGCTCGGCCCGCCCCCGCAGCCACCGCCGTACCAGGGGCACGGCCGCGGCGCCCGCGACCAGCGGCAGCCACGACTCCCCGAGGACCGCGAGTGCCACGGCGGCCGGGACACAGACCCATTCGCGCCGCCGCGTCAGCAGCTCACCCGGCCGTGTGCGCCGCATCGCCGCGCTCGGCGCCACTGCCGCCGGCCTGACCGCGTTTCCACCACCGACGCCCGAGGCACCGCGTACCGCTTCCGCGCACCTCGCCCTCGCCGTCCCGCCGCCACCACGGCGTACGACCAACCAGACCGCAAGAGCCACGCAGGCCGCCGCTCCCCACGTCGCGCAGGCCGGCTCCGCCCCGGTCACCAGGCACCCCCGACGAGCGCGGCCAGCTTCTGCCAGCCCGCGGCCCGCACGAAGCCGTCCGCCCCGCCCGTCAGCGCGGGTACGGTGAACACGAGCCCGTCGGAATCGCGTTCCAGCACATGGACCTCGGCCAGACGCCGACGCCCCGTCCGGTCACGCGCCAGGTGGATCACCACCGACAACGCTGCGGCCAACTGGCTGTGCAGCGAAGGCCGGTCGAGCCCTGCCGCCGTCCCCAGCGCCTCCAGGCGAGCGGGCACGTGCGACGCGGCGTTGGCGTGCACCGTCCCGCACCCGCCCTCATGCCCCGTGTTCAACGCAGCCAGCAGATCCGTCACTTCGGCTCCTCGCACCTCGCCCACGACCAGCCGGTCCGGACGCATGCGCAACGCCTGGCGGACCAGGTCCCGAAGTGTCACCAGACCCGCCCCCTCCTGGTTGGCGGGCCGGGACTCCAGCCGCACCACGTGCGGGTGGTCCGGACGCAGTTCGGCCGAGTCCTCGGCCAGCACGATCCGTTCGTGCGCGCCCACCTCTCCCAGCAGACTCGACAGCAGGGTGGTCTTCCCCGCGCCGGTGCCCCCGCTGATGAGGTAGGAGACGCGGGCACGCACCAGGCTTCGCAGCATCCGGTCGCCGCCCGGCGGCACCGTCCCCGCCCGGACGAGCTCCTCCAGGCTGAACGCCCGCGGACGGACGACACGCAGGGAGAGGCAGGTCGACCCCACGGACACCGGGGGCAGTACGGCGTGCATCCGCGTCCCGTCCGGCAGCCGCGCGTCCACCCAGGGCCGGGCGTCGTCCAGTCGTCGGCCGGCAACCGCCGCGAGACGCTGCGCGAGCCTCCGCACCGCTGCGGCGTCGGAGAAGGTGACACCGGTCAACTCCAGGCCACCGCCCCGGTCCACCCATACCCGATCGGGCGCGGAGACGAGGACATCGGTCACCTCCGAGTCGGCCAGCAGAGACTCCAGCACTCCCGTGCCGACCAGCTCACCGCGTAGCTCGGCCGCCGCACCCAGGATTTCCTGGTCCCCCATCAGTAGGTCCTGCGCCCGGACGGCGGCGGCCACGCCCGCCGGGGTCGGCACCTCCCCACTGAGCGCCAGCCGCTGCCGCACGGCGTCCAGCAGCCTCTCGGTCATGACACCCCTCCTGCAGGAACGGGACGACCGCCGACGTACGTCTTCTCCCAGAACGCGGTGCAGAACCGGGCGAGAGGACCTCGTGGCCCCGCCCCCGGTGGAAGGAGACCGTCCTGATGCGCCGCCGCCCCCGGTTCCACCGGGAGTTCTCCCAGAAGCGGCAGAGCGAGCGCGCGGGCCACCCAGGGACCGTCCAGGCCAGGGGCGAACGGTGCCCGGGCCACCACCCTCAGATCGTCCAGGGTCGTGCCGACCGCCGACGCCACGCACTTCGCTGCTGCCACGGCGCGCAGTTCACCTGGCACGACCAACAGCCCGAGGTCCGCCTGACGGAGCGCTTCCGCGACCCCCTCGTCCACCTGGCGGGGCAGGTCCACGACCACCACCCCGCCCGGCCGCCGAGCGGCCGCGAGCACCGACCGCACCGCCTGAGGCGGTACGACAGCGCCGCACTCGCGCCCCCGGCTGAGCACACGCAGTCCGTGCAGGGCGGGCAGCGAGTCCTCCAGGACCCCACCGCCGAGCCGGCCCCTGGTGTGGGCGAAGTCGGGCCATCTCCGGCCCTCGGCACGCTCCCCTCCCAACAGGACGTCGAGGCCGCCTCCCAGCGGATCGCCGTCGATCAGCGTGGTCCGCAGTCCCGCCCGGGCGGCGGTCACGGCGAGCGCGCAAGCGAGCGTCGACGCACCTGCCCCACCCCTGCCACCCACGACCGCCACGGTGAGCGCGGGGCGTCCTGCCCCCTCCGTCGCGTTGGCGAGCTGCTCGATGAGCCAGCCCTCGGCTTCGGGCAGTCCCAGTACGTGCTCGGCGCCGATCTCGACCGCGTGCCGCCAGACGTCGGGCGAGTCCTGATCCCGCCCGACCAGCATCACTCCGCGGCGCCGTACGAGTCCGCGGCACCGCTTGACCGCGTCGTCGCCCACCAGGACCAGCGGCGCCTGCCGCCACACCTCACGGTCCTCCGGCGCGCCGTGGAGAACTTCCGGTTCTGCTCCCGCTGCCGCGCAGAGACGCAGCAGATCGTCGAGCAGATCGACGTCTTCGGTCACGATCAGCGGTACGCCGCATCGCCCTTCGGCGACCGGGATTCCTCGTCCTTGTCGCGCATGGGAACGGTTCACGATCCCCACCCCCTTCTCACAGCTCCTTGAGCACCGTTCACGCCAGCCCCGCAACAATCCGGGACAGGCGATTCCGGAACCCGCGGACTTCACGGGTGGAATCACCTTGCGATCTCACGGAAAAAGATGTGGATCTTGATGGAGAACTGTGGACAACTCGCGCGCTGTGAATAACTCGGTCACCCGAATCGGGGATATCCGGAGCGCACCCCTTTCACTACGCACAGTCACATGCAAGGCTGTGAGCAGACGCGCTCGTTCAGGACCGCGATCCCGGAGAACAAGAGGGAAATGCCGCACGATTCCGGGGAAAAACACCTGGACGTGCGACGACCCCCGCCGGGGGGGAGAGCGGGGGTCGTGCCCACGGCCGACTCGGGGGGGAGGAGCCGGACCGGGTTAGCACGGTCGCGAACGATCCGTGACTTCCATGGTGTACCCGACCACCTGGCCAGGCAAACCCACGCACCGGAGTTTGAGCCGAATGGAGGCCCCCTATGCTCAGCCTTGTGGAAAACCGCTTCTCGCCGCGCACCGCCGCCTTCTTCGACCTGGACAAGACGGTCATTGCGAAGTCTTCGACGCTGGCCTTCAGCAAGTCCTTCTACCAAGGCGGTCTGATCAACCGCCGCGCAGTGCTGCGCACGGCGTACGCACAGTTCGTGTTCCTCGCCGGAGGCGCGGATCACGATCAGATGGAGGGGATGCGTGAATATCTCTCCGCGCTCTGCAAGGGGTGGAACGTGGCACAGGTCAAGGAGATCGTCGCCGAGACCCTGCACGACCTGATCGACCCGATCATCTACGACGAGGCAGCCACGCTCATCGAGGAGCACCACGCCGCGGGACGTGACGTGGTGATCGTCTCCACGTCGGGCGCCGAGGTGGTGGAGCCCATCGGTGAACTGCTCGGGGCCGACCGGGTGGTGGCGACCCGGATGGTCGTCGGCGACGACGGCTGTTTCACCGGCGAGGTCGAGTACTACGCCTACGGCCCGACCAAGGCCGAGGCCGTCAAGGAACTGGCCGCGTCGGAGGGGTACGACCTCTCCCGCTGCTACGCCTACAGCGACTCCGCCACCGACGTCCCGATGCTGGAGTCGGTCGGCCATCCCCACGCCGTGAACCCGGACCGGGCTCTGCGACGTGAGGCCGGCGCAAGACAGTGGCCGGTTCTCGTGTTCGACCGCCCGGTCCGGCTCAAGCAGCGGCTGCCCTCCTTCTCACTGCCGCCGCGTCCGGCGCTCGTCGCCGCCGCGGCCGTGGGAGCGGCTGCCGCCACCGCCGGGCTCGTCTGGTACGCCACGCGGCGACGCGCGGCGGCCACCGCCTCTGCCTGACCGACGCCCGGCTGCCGCCCGGGGCACGGAGGCCTCGGCGCGGACAGGGCTCAGACAGCTCGTATCCGCCGGTCGATTCCCCATCCGCGTCGGTGAGTGCTTGAACGCGAAAGTAAAGAAGTGGAGCCTGGGGTACCGCTTACCCCGCTCCAGGAGTACAAAGGAGTCAACGGCCCGCGAGACCGAGGACATCCGAGAGGATGACCTTTCACGCAGCAAGGCCCCACGGACCGCGCATCGAAGTTGGGCACCCACGCGACGTCGACCCGTCGATTACGGGCCAGCCGCACCAGGTGACGGGCAAAGTACCCGACCTGATGGGCATAGATCGAGGACGCTTGGTAACCCGGCGGACGTGCCAGCGGCGGTACCGGTTTCCGGTACCGCCGCAACTCTTCGCCCACCGGGCCCACCCTTGCGCAGACGGTCAGGCAGCGCCGCGCTGCAGCGCCTCGCAGACCGCTGTCGACTCCCTGACGCCCAGTTCCACCGCACGCCCGCAGTGCGCGATCCAGGCCGCCATCCCCTCGGGCGTACCCGACAAGTACCCCTCGAACGCCGCCACGTAGGCGGCCCGGCCCTGCTCCGCATGGCCGACCTCGGCCGGGCAGATCGACTTCGGGTCCAAGCCGCTGCCGATCAGCACGATGCGCTCGGCGGTCCGGGCCACCAGCCCGTTGCACGAACCGAAGGGACGCAGCGCGAGGAGTTCGCCGTGCACGATCGCGGAGGTGACCAGGGCGGGCGCGGTACTGCCGTCGATGATGAGCCGCGACAGCCCTTCGAGTCGCCCGGCCACCTCGTCGGCATCCGGCAGAGGTGCCTCCACCAGTGGCTCGTCCACCGTCTCCCCGGCCAGCCGGGGCCGGCCCACCGCGTCGTCGGGGGTCGCGCCTCCGGCGGCCACCAGGTGGAGTCTGGCCAGTACCCGCAGGGGCGACTGCCGCCAGATGGAGAGCAGTTGACCGGCTTCGGCCGTGAGGCGCAGCGCAGCGCCCACCGTCCGCGCCTCGGAATCGCCGCTGAAGTCGGTACGGCGGCGCACCTCTTCGAGGTTCCAGTCGGCGCCCGACAGCGCCGCCGAACCACGCGCTCCGCGCAGCGCGGCCTCCGAGGTCACCTCGTTGCTCCGGCGGCGCATCACGCGGTGGCCGTAGACCTGGTCCACGGCCTTGCGGACCGAGCCCACGGAGTCGGGGACCCCTGGCAGGGCGGCGAGAGCGGCGAGCGGGTCCGAGGCAGTCGTACTCATAAGTAGCGAGGCTACGCGCCCCATACACCCTCGCCACCCCCACGTGTTGTTCTTCACGAAGCGCGACGACTTTGCGCGATGCTGCGACTACCCTAGGTGAACATGAAGATCGCTTTCGTAGGGAAGGGCGGCAGCGGCAAGACCACGCTGTCCTCTCTCTTCATCCGCCACCTCGCCGCCAACGAAGCCCATGTCATCGCCGTGGACGCCGACATCAACCAGCACCTCGGGGCCGCGCTGGGCCTCGACGAGCAGGAGGCGGCAGCGCTCCCGTCGATGGGTGCCGAACTGCCGCTGATCAAGGACTACCTACGCGGCAGCAACCCGCGGATCGCCTCCGCCGAGACGATGATCAAGACCACGCCGCCCGGCGAGGGGTCGCGCCTGCTGCGCGTCTGCGAGGACAACCCGGTCTACGACGCCTGCGCGCGCACGGTGCGCCTCGACGACGGCGACATCCGCCTGATGGCCACGGGTGCGTTCGACGAGGCGGACCTCGGGGTGGCCTGCTACCACTCCAAGGTGGGCGCGGTGGAGCTCTGCCTCAACCACATGGTCGACGGCCCGGACGAGTACGTCGTGGTCGACATGACCGCCGGATCCGACTCGTTCGCCTCGGGGATGTTCACCCGGTTCGACATGACGTTCCTGATCGCCGAACCGACCCGGAAGGGCGTATCGGTGTACCGCCAGTACAAGGAGTACGCGCGGGACTTCGGCGTGACGCTCCGGGTGGTCGGCAACAAGGTTCAGGGCCCGGAGGACCTGGATTTCCTGCGCTCGGAGGTCGGCGAGGACCTGCTCGTCGGAGTCGGCCACTCCGACTGGGTGCGTGCGATGGAGAAGGGCCGGCCGGACCGCTTCGAACTGTTGGAGGCCGACAACAGGATGGCGCTCCAAGCCCTCCAGGACGCGGCCGAGGACTCGTACGAACTGCGCGACCGGGAGCGGTACACGCGCCAGATGGTCCACTTCCATCTGAAGAACGCGGAGAGCTGGGGCAATGAGAAAACGGGCGCCGATCTGGCCGCCCAGGTCGATCCCGCGTTCACGCTCGACGACCGCCTGGTGACGGGTGCGGTCGCTCCCGTGTGACGAGCGACGACCGCGGTCCGGCCGGTACGGCCACAACGAGGGGCGGGACCCGCGCGGACAACCCGCAGCGGTCCCGCCCTCGCACGGCCCGACGCACGACGCATGACGCATGACGCATGACGCATGACGCAACGTTACGGCGCACGAAGAAACGTTACTTCTCCTTCGCGTCCTTCGCCGTGCCCTTCGCGGCACCCCTCCCTGCGGGGTTCATCGGCTCGCCGCCGGCGGCGGCCGCGGGTGCCGTGAGGTAGGACGGCCAGCCGCCCTTCGGAGCCTCCCCGACACCGAGCGTTCCGAGCTTGGCCAGCACCGCCGGGTCCTGGGCGTCCAGCCAGTCGGCGAGCTGGCGGAAGGAGACACACCGCACGTCCGGCTTGGTGCAGACGGACGCGATCGTCTCCTCGACGGCGCGCATGTAGGTGCCGCCGTTCCAGGACTCGAAGTGGTTGCCGATGATCAGCGGCGCGCGGTTCCCGTCGTAGGACCGGTCGAAGGCTTCCAGCAGGCCGTCACGCATCTGGTCGCCCCAGTACTCGTGCTCCGCCGGGTCGCCCTGAGTGACGCCGGACTGGTTGAACATGAAGTTGTAGTCCATGGAGAGCGTCTCGAAGTCGCGCCCCGGGACGGGCACGAGCTGGAGCGAGAGGTCCCACAGGCCATCCTTCTTCGCGGGCCACACCTGGTTGTTGATGCCGCTGGAGTCGTAGCGGAATCCCAGGTCCCGCGCGGCGGCGACCATGTTCTTCTGACCTTCGAGGCACGGAGTGCGGCCGCCGACGAGTTCCTTGTCGTAGTCGAAGGGGAGCGGGGCCTCGGACTTGAGCTCCGGGTCGTTCGTCTTCCAGTTCTTCACGAAGGACTTGGCCTGGCGGATCTCGCTCCTCCACTCGTCCACCGACCAGGTACCGCCACCACCGTCCGGGCCGCAGAAGTGGCCGTTGAAGTGGGTGCCGATCTCGTTGCCTTCCGCCCACGCCGCCCGCACCTCACTGAGGGTGTCGTGGATGCCCTTGGTGTCGTTGAAGCCGATGTCCGAGCTGCCGGGCGAGTGCTGGGGCGGGTCGTACAGGCCCTTCTTCTCCTCGGGCAGCAGATAGACCCCGCTGAGGAAGTACGTCATCTTCGCGCCGTACTTCTTGGCGACGCCGCGGAAGTGGGAGAAGAGCTTCTGGCTGTCCTCGCCGGCGCCGTCCCAGGAGAACACCACGAACTGCGGAGGCTTCTGCCCCGGCGCGAGACGCTTGGCGACCGGGAGGTGGGGCTGAGCACCCGTGAACGCCGTGGAACCGTCCCCGATCAGCTGGGCGGCGGCGCCCGGCGCCGGCGCGTTCTGCCCGTCGGGCTTCTCCTTGGCGCCGTGCGCCGTCTCGGCTCCGGCTCCGGACGCCCCGGCTCCGGCGCCGGAACACCCGGCCAGAGCGGCGAACACGGCTGCGGTGGTGACCCCCAGGGCGACTCTCTTCGTGGCGGCGATCATCCGCCCACCTCTTCCTTGCGGCTCGATTGCGTGGAATGTGCCGACTGGCGCGGTCACGTTCACACGCAGCCCGAATGCCTCAGAGCGACAGGCCGAATGAAAAGATGCTTATTCACTGCATTGGGTGATCCTGTCGGCCATTTGCCTGATATGTGGACCACAATTCTTTACTCTGCATTACGATTCGTTTACCTAGAGTTGAGAAATCCCGCCGCTGCACGCCGTGACCCACGGCCGCGTCCCCACGTTCCGCGACCGCGCTGCCCCGGAGGAGACGGGAATGCCTGCCTGCGTACCCATCCGAAACATCCGAAACCACCTCGGCTCTCACCTCCCCCGCACCTCGGGGGAGAAGAGGCCCCACAGCCCGCCGCCGCGCCGAGGCCCTCGCTTCCGCGTCACCGCGGGCGACCTCTCCGCGTCGATCACGGTCTTCCTCATCGCCGTCCCCATGTCGCTCGGTCTCGCCGTCGCCATGGACGCACCACTGGAGGCCGGCCTCATCTCCGCCGCGATCGGCGGCATCGTCGCCGGCCTGATCGGCGGCACCCCGCTCCAGGTCAGCGGACCGTCCGCCGGACTGACCGTCGTAACAGCCGAGTTGATCCAGATCTACGGCTGGCGCACGACCTGCGCCATCACCATCGGGGCCGGGCTGCTCCAGATCCTGCTGGGTTCCGTGAGAGCGGCACGCGGGGCCCTCGCGGTCAGCCCCGCGATCGTCCACGGCACTCTCGCCGGGATCGGCGTGGCCATCGCACTCGCCCAGTTGCACATCGTCCTCGGCGGTTCTCCGCAGAGCTCCGCGATGGACAACGCCCTCGCCCTTCCCGAACAGTTGGCGCGGATCAGCCCGGCCGCCCCCCTGATCGGAGCCCTGACCATCGCCCTGCTGGTGTTGTGGCCACGGATCCCCGGTGCCGCCGGTCGTGCGCTCCGAAAGATTCCGGCCGCGCTCGCGTCGGTCGCCGTAGCCACGGCGGTGGCGGCCGTCGCCGCGCCCCGCATCAGCCGGGTGGACCTGCCCTCGTGGAGCTCGCACGCCCTTCCCGAGATGCCCCGAGGTCCGGTACTCGCCCTCGCCACCGCCATGTTCACCGTGATGCTGGTGGGCAGCCTCGAATCGCTCCTGGCGGCCGTGGCGGTGGACAAGCTGACCGCCGACCGCACGGCCGAACACTCCTCGCGGCAGCCGGACATGCCCCCGGCCCATGTCGCCCGCTCCGACCTGGACCGCGAGTTGCGGGCCCAGGGCATCACCAACACGCTGGCCGGGCTGCTCGGCGGACTCCCGATCTCCGGTGGTGCCGTGCGCAGTTCGGCGAACGTCCGCGCCGGTGCCACCGGCCGCGCGGCGACCGTGCTGCACGGTGTCTGGGTGCTGCTCGCGGCCGGCTTCCTGGTCTCCGTGCTCGAGTGGATTCCGCTCGCCGCGCTGGCCGCCCTCGTCATGGTCGTCGGCATTCAGATGGTGAACTACGCCCACATCAGGAATGTCCACCGGCACCGCGAATTCCTCGTCTACGGGGCGACGATCACCGGTGTCGTCGTGTTCGGCGTGCTGGCCGGCGTCGCGATCGGCATCACGGCGGCCGTAGGAATGGCACTGCACCGGCTGGCCCGTACCCGCATCTCCGTGACCGAGAGCGACGGGCGCTTCCTGGTGATCGTGCGCGGTCAGTTGACCTTCCTCGCGGTGCCGAGACTCAGCCGCGTACTCAACCAACTCCCCCAAGGCGTCGACGCGATCGTCGAACTGGACGGTTTTTTCATGGACCACGCGGCCTACGAGGCCATCCAGGACTGGCGCACCACTCAGGTCGCCCACGGTGGCAACATCGTCTTCACCGGCAGATCGGGAGGGCGGATCGCGGAACCCGCTTCGGCGGCGCACTCCTGCTGCCGCCCGTGGACACCCTGGCGCAACCACCACTGCCACGACCGTCCCCACCAGCCCACCACTGCGGCGGAACGCCCGCACACGCATCCGGGGCGCCCCGGGGCTGCAACCGCTTCGCTCTCGGCCGAAGCGGCCGGACCCGGCTCGGAGCCCGTCGGAACGGTGAGGCGCGGCGGCGCGCACAGCCTGCTGAGCGGTATCAGTTCCTTCCAGCTGAATACGGCCCCGCTGGTCCGCGAGGAGCTCGCCCGCCTCGCGGCGGAGGGCCAGCGGCCGTCCCAGCTGTTCCTGACCTGTGCGGACTCCCGCCTCGTCACCAGCATGATCACGTCGAGCGGGCCTGGCGATCTGTTCACCGTGCGCAACGTGGGCAATCTGGTGCCCCCACCGGGAGCGGGTTCCGACGGCGGCGGTGACGACTCGGTGGCGGCGGCGATCGAGTACGCGGTGGACGTCCTGCGGGTCGGGTCCATCACCGTCTGCGGGCACTCCGGCTGTGGCGCCATGCAGGCACTTCTCGGCGCCGAGCCGGGGACGCCGAGGACCACGCCCCTGTGGCGGTGGCTGCGGCACGGGCTGCCGAGCCTGGACCGCATGTCCTCCCGCGACCAGCCGTGGGCGCGCATCTCCGGCCGGATGCCCACCGACGCGGTGGAGCAGCTCTGCCTGACCAATGTCGTCCAGCAGCTCGACCACCTCCGCGCGCACGAGTCGGTGGCGCGCCGGCTGGCGGACGGCACCCTCCAGCTGCAGGGGATGTACTTCCACGTCGGCGAGGCGCAGGCCTACCTCCTGACGGAGGGAGTCAGTTCCGGCTCGGGCCCGGACGAGGTCTTCGAGCGGGTGGCTCCGGGGATCGGCATCGGTCCGGAGACAGCCGATCCGGAGGGCGCGGATCCGGTTGCGTCACGCCCTGCGGCGGGGGTTCCTGAGGACGGTTCCGGGCACGAGGAGGCCAGACACAGCCTCGTCTGAACCAGCGGCACCCCGGGCCCGTGAGACCTTGTGGTTCAGCTTCCCGTCCGCAGGCGCGGCAGGAGTCGGTACGGCGTCCCGTACCGGTGCCCTGCCGCGTCGGCGGGGCGGTCGGCGGATCTCCTCCATACACGATGGATAGGTCTAAACCAATTCCCGGCAGACACTTGTCACTCGGCCTTTCGCCTGATGAGCTATGCCCCGGGACACAACGGTCACCCTGGGAATGGGAGATGTCGTGAGCAACGAAAGCCTGGCCAACCTGCTGCGGGAAGAGCGCCGGTTCGAGCCGCCGGCCGAGCTGGCCGCGAACGCCAATGTCACGGCGGAGGCATACGAACAGGCAGCCGCGGACCGGCTGGGCTTCTGGGCCGAGCAGGCCCGCCGCCTCACCTGGGCCACCGAGCCGACCGAGACGCTGGACTGGAGCAATCCGCCGTTCGCGAAGTGGTTCGCGGACGGCACGCTCAACGTCGCGTACAACTGCGTGGACCGCCATGTGGAGGCGGGCAACGGCGACCGGGTCGCCATCCACTTCGAGGGCGAGCCGGGCGACAGCCGGGCGATCACCTACGCGGAGCTGAAGGACGAGGTCTCCCGGGCCGCCAACGCACTGACGGAGCTGGGCGTCGGCAAGGGCGACCGGGTCGCCGTCTACCTCCCGATGATCCCCGAGGCCGCCATCACGATGCTGGCCTGCGCCCGCATCGGCGCCGCCCACTCGGTCGTCTTCGGCGGCTTCTCCGCCGACGCCATCGCCGCCCGTATCCAGGACGCCGACGCCAAGGTCGTCGTCACCGCCGACGGCGGATACCGCCGCGGCAAGCCGTCCGCGCTGAAGCCCGCGGTGGACGACGCCGTGTCACGTATCGAGAGCGTCGAGCACGTCGTGGTCGTACGCCGCACCGGTCAGGACACCGCGTGGACCGAGGGCCGCGACATCTGGTGGGACGAGATCACCGGCCGCCAGTCCGCCGAGCACACCCCCGAGGCCTTCGAGGCCGAGCAGCCGCTCTTCATCCTGTACACCTCGGGGACCACGGGTAAGCCGAAGGGCATCCTGCACACCTCCGGCGGCTACCTCACCCAGGCGGCCTACACCCACCACGCCGTCTTCGACCTCAAGCCCGAGACCGACGTCTACTGGTGCACGGCCGACATCGGCTGGGTCACCGGCCACTCGTACATCGTCTACGGGCCGCTGGCGAACGGCGCCACCCAGGTCATGTACGAGGGCACCCCGGACACCCCGCACCAGGGCCGGTTCTGGGAGATCGTGCAGAAGTACGGCGTGTCGATCCTCTACACCGCGCCGACCGCGATCCGGACGTTCATGAAGTGGGGGGACGACATCCCCGCCAAGTTCGACCTGAGCAGCCTGCGCGTCCTCGGCTCGGTCGGCGAGCCGATCAACCCCGAGGCGTGGGTCTGGTACCGCAAGCACATCGGCGCCGACAAGTGCCCCGTCGTGGACACCTGGTGGCAGACCGAGACCGGCGCGATGATGATCTCGCCGCTGCCCGGCGTCACCGCGACGAAGCCCGGCTCCGCCCAGCGCGCCCTGCCCGGGATCTCCGCCACGGTCGTCGACGACGAGGCCCGTGAGGTCCCGGACGGTGGGGGCGGCTACCTCGTCCTCACCGAGCCGTGGCCGTCGATGCTCCGCACCATCTGGGGCGACGACCAGCGCTTCATCGACACCTACTGGTCGCGGTTCGAGGGCAAGTACTTCGCGGGCGACGGCGCCAAGAAGGACGATGACGGCGACGTCTGGCTGCTCGGCCGGGTCGACGACGTCATGCTCGTCTCCGGCCACAACATCTCGACCACCGAGGTCGAGTCGGCTCTCGTGTCGCACCCGGCGGTCGCCGAGGCGGCGGTGGTCGGCGCGGCCGACGAGACGACCGGTCAGGCGATCGTCGCGTTCGTCATCCTGCGTGGGACGGCGACCTCCTCCGACGAGCTGCTGACGGAGCTGCGCAACCACGTCGGTACCGTGCTCGGCCCGATCGCCAAGCCGAAGCGCGTGCTGCCGGTGGCGGAGCTGCCGAAGACCCGCTCCGGCAAGATCATGCGCCGCCTGCTGCGCGACAAGGCCGAGAACCGTGAGCTGGGCGACGTCACCACCCTCACCGATCCGTCGGTGATGTCCCTCATCCAGGCCGAGTTCCCCAAGGCGGCCTCCGAGGACTGAGTCCCCGAGGGGCCTGGCCTCCAGAAGGAGCCTGGCCCCCGAGAGGGCCTGGTCCCCGAGAGGGCCTGAGGGCAAGAAACAGCTGTACGGCTCCGAGGGGCATCCCGCGACGCGCGGGATGCCCCTCCGGCTTGGGACAAGGCGGTCTACAGTGGCCGTGTCCGCGCAGAAGCGGAGAAGATCTTCATAGGGGTGCCGGGAAGTCTGGTCGGCGAGTGCGTCAGCCATGTCCTCGTCGCCGCCCCGATACCGGAGGTTTCTCCCGTGGCCGAGCCCCGCCATACCCCGCAGTCCCCGGACTCACCGGACTCACCGGACTCACCCAACCCGGCGGACACATCCGACTCCCCGGCATCCGACTCCCCGGCATCCGGATCGTCGGCATCCGGATCGTCGGGACCTGCCCCCGCGCCCCCGTCCGTCGCTGCCCCCACGGCCCCACGGCCGACCCTGCTGGGCCGTCTGTCGCTGCCCGAGCGGACCTACCTGACGGACGCGCTGCGCACGGAGACGGTCGGCGGAGTCGTCCTGCTGGTCGCGGCCATCGCGGCACTCGTCTGGGCCAATGCACTCGGCGCGTCCTACACGGCCGTCAGCGACTACCACTTCGGCCCGGCGGTTCTCGGTCTCCACCTCTCCGTGGAGCACTGGGCCGCCGACGGCCTGCTCGCCGTCTTCTTCTTCGTCGCGGGCGCGGAGCTCAAGCGCGAGCTGGTCGCGGGCGAACTCCGCGATCCCAGGACGGCCGCCCTGCCCGTCGTCGCGGCGCTGTGCGGCATGGCGGTGCCCGCGCTCGTCTACGTCACCACCAACGCCCTCGGCGGGGGCAACCTGGGCGGCTGGGCCGTACCGACCGCGACCGACATCGCCTTCGCGCTCGCCGTACTGGCCGTCCTCGGCACCTCGCTGCCGGCGGCGCTCCGCGCGTTCCTGCTGACGCTGGCCGTCGTGGACGACCTCTTCGCGATTCTGATCATCGCGGTGTTCTTCACCGACTCGGTCGACTTCCTGGCGTTGGGCGGCGCCGCGCTCGGGCTGGTCCTCTTCCGGGCCCTGCTCCACTTCGAGGTCCGTGGCTGGTGGGTGTACGTACCGCTGGCCCTCCTCATCTGGGGGCTCATGTACAACAGCGGCGTCCACGCCACCATCGCGGGCGTCGCCATGGGGCTGATGCTGCGCTGTACCCGGCGCGAGGGCGAGGAGCGTTCTCCCGGCGAGCACGTCGAACACCTGGTGCGCCCGCTCTCCGCCGGGCTCGCGGTCCCGCTGTTCGCCCTCTTCTCGGCCGGGGTCAGCCTGCGGGGCGACGTGCTCGCCGAAGTCTTCACCCGGCCCGAGACGATCGGTGTGGTCCTCGGTCTGGTCGTCGGCAAGACCGTCGGCATCTATGGCGGCGCCCGCCTCGCCACCCGCTTCACCAGGGCCGAGCTCAACCCGGACCTGGCCTGGGCGGACGTCTTCGCGGTCGCCTCGCTGGCCGGCATCGGTTTCACCGTCTCCCTGCTCATCGGTGAACTCGCCTTCGCGGGCGACGAGGAAACGATCAACGAGGTCAAGGCGTCCGTTCTGCTCGCTTCGCTCTTCGCCGCCGTAATCTCCGGTGTACTGCTCAAACTCCGGGTACGCGTCCACCGGGCTCTGTACGAGGCGGAGGAGCGGGACGAGGACGCGTCGGGGATTCCCGACATCTACGAGCAGGACGATCCCGGGTACCACCTGCGGATGGCAGCCCTCCACGAACGGAGGGCTGCCGAACACCGCCGTCTCGCCGAACGGGCGGGGGCAGCGCGCAACAAGCCGGACAGTCCGGCATGATCTGTCACCGGATGTGTTGAAGAGGAGAGGGAGTCAGGGATGAGCGACCCCGGCAATTTCGTGGGCAGCGCGGACCGCAGTCTGGGACAGCTGGTCGCCTCGGCGACCGCCGAGATGTCCGCACTGGTGCACGACGAAATCGCTTTGGCCAAGGCCGAGGTACGCCAGGACGTCAAACGCGGCGTCATGGGGAGCGCCGCCGGCATCATCGCGGGCGTCCTGCTCCTGTTCGCGATCCCGACGCTGAGCTTCGCGGCGGCGTACGGCATCCACAACCTGGGCCTGGGGCTCGCCTGGTCGTTCCTGATCGTCGGTGGCGCCTTCATCCTGCTGGGCGTACTCCTGGCGCTGTTCGCGGTCGCCAAGTTCAAGAAGGTCAAGCCCCCGGAGAAGTCGATCGCGTCCGCGAAGCAGAGCGCGGCCGTCCTTCAGGGCGTCAAGCCACACCCCCGCCCGGTCGTGGCGCCCGGTCCGTCCCGTGCCGCGATCGGCGGTTCCTCCCTCGCGGACAAGGCCGTCGAGAAGAGCCCGGTTCAGGACAAGTCGTCCGCTGTGGGACGCTCTTCGGCATGACGGTCCCCGAAAGCAGCGCATTCGGCACGGCAGGCAACGCGCGTCCGGCGCCGGAGTCGTCCGGGTCCACCCCGGACGGCTCCGGGCCCGGCCGCGCGACGGGCGCCGCGGCGCCCGGTCCGGCGGTTCCGGTCGTCCCGACCGGTGGCGGCCGCCCCTCGACGTCCGGCGGTCCGGTACGGCTGGACGGCCCCTGGACGCACCGTGACGTGGCTGCCAACGGAGCGCGGTTCCACATCGCGGAGATGGGCTCGGGCCCGCTCGTGCTCCTGCTGCACGGATTCCCGCAGTTCTGGTGGACCTGGCGCCACCAACTGCCCGCGCTCGCCGAGGCGGGCTTCCGCGCCGTCGCGATGGACCTGCGGGGCGTCGGGGGAAGCGACCGCACGCCCAGGGGCTACGACCCTGCCAACCTGGCACTCGACGTCACCGGCGTGATCCGCTCGCTCGGTGAGCCCGACGCTGCCCTGGTCGGCCACGACATGGGCGGATACCTCGCGTGGACGGCGGCCGTGATGCGGCCGAAGCTGGTGCGGCGCCTCGTGGTGTCCTCGATGCCGCACCCGCGCCGCTGGCGTTCCTCCATGCTCTCGGACCCCGCCCAGACCAGGGCGGGGTCGTACGTCTGGGGCTTTCAGCGGCCCTGGCTGCCGGAACGTCAGCTCGTCGCGGACGAGGGCGGCTTGGTGGGCCGGTTGATCGAGGAGTGGGCGGGACCGAACGACATCGCGTTCCCGGACGAGCCGACGCTGGACGTCTACCGCCGCGCGATGTGCGTCCCGTCGACGGCACACTGTTCGGTGGAGCCGTACCGGTGGATGGTGCGGTCGCTGGCCCGGCCGGACGGCGTGCAGTTCTACCGGCGCATGAAGAGGCCGGTCCGGGTACCCACTCTGCACCTTCACGGTTCACTCGATCCGGCGATGCGCACCCGGAGTTCGGCGGGATCAGGCGAGTACGTCGAGGCGCCCTACCGGTGGCGACTTTTCGACGGTCTCGGGCACTTCCCGCACGAGGAGGATCCGGCGGCCTTCTCGGCCGAACTCATCAACTGGCTCAAGGATCCCGAGCCCGATCGCTGACCCGATGCGTACAGGTGTGCGGCGAACGGCCACGTGCCGCGCGCATAGGCCAATTGGCTTGCTTCTCCACGATTACCGACCATGGGTCACGGGCAGACGTCGGGGTATGGGCTGGACGCACGACTTCGGTGACGCAGCACGCAACCGCCGCTCGACCGCCACTGCCGCGGTGAGCACTCATGAGGGGGGCGGCCCTACGGGCCAGGTGCATACCGTGCAGGTCATACACGATCCTCGGCTCGGCATTCCCCGCATCCTTCGCCGCCGGGCCCGCTGGGTATCGGCGCGTCTGCGCCATCCCCGCGCATAGCCGGCACCCCGCGCATAGCCGGCACCCCGCACATAGCCGGCACCCCGCGCCCGACCACGGCGCACCCACCGGCCGCTACCCGGCGATGACCGCCTCCCGCGCGGGAGGCGGGCGACCGCGGCGCCCGGGCCGAGGTCTCCCCTCGTGACGGGCAAGCCTCGGCCGACGCGGCGGGAGACCCGCCTCGGGGGAAGCTCTCAGAGGGCGCATCCCTGGGTGTCGACCTGCTGGAAGGCCGTGCGGCCGGCGTCGATGTCCTCGCTGATCTCGTCGGCGGTCAGCACGTAACCGGTGTCGGCGTCGTCGCGGGACTTGGCGAACACCACCCCGTACACCTGGCCGTCCGGAGTGAGCAGGGGACCGCCGGAGTTGCCCTCGCGTACGAGCGCGTAGAGCGAGTACACGTCGCGGCGGACGGTGCCCCGGTGGTAGATGTCGGGGCCGTCCGGCTCGATGCGGCCGCGGACCCGTGCGGAGCGGACGTCGTATCCGCCGTTCTCCGGGAAGCCGGCCACGATGGCGCTGTCACCTGTCTTGGCGTCGGTCTCGGTGAATTCCAGTGCGGTTGCCCGGAGTTCCGGAACGTCGAGCACGGCGATGTCACGCTGCCAGTCGTAGAGGACGACCTTCGCGTCGTACACCTGTCCCTCACCGCCGACCTGCACGGTGGGCTCGTCGACGCCGCCGACGACGTGGGCGTTGGTCATGACACGCCCGTCCGCGAAGACGAAGCCGGTGCCTTCGAGGACCTTCCCGCAGCTCGGGGCCATGCCGACGACCTTGACGACGGACTTCTTCGCGCGGGCCACCACGGGACTGCCCGTCAAGGCCGGGTCCGGGGGCTCGACCGCGGTGATCGGCTCGTCGGCGAACGGGCTGAAGACCTGTGGGAAGCCGTTCTGGGAGAGGACCGACGAGAAGTCGTTGAACCAGGTCGACGTCTGCTCGGGCATCACGCGGGAGACTCCGAGCAGGACGGATGAGTTGCGGACCTGCTTGCCCAGAGTGGGAAGTGACGTGCCCGCCAGCGCTGATCCGATCAGCCAGGCGACCAGCAGCATCGCGGCCACGTTGACCAGCGCGCCACCGGTGGCGTCCACGGCGCGCGCGGGCGACCAGGTGATGTGGCCGCGGAGCTTGTTGCCGAGGTGGGTGGTGCACGCCTGACCGACCGACGCGCACACGATCACGATCACGACCGCCACCACGGCCGCCGTGGAGGAGACCTCGGAGTTGGCCGTGACCCTGTCCCAGAGGACAGGCAGCAGGTAGACCGCGGCCAGTCCTCCCCCCAGGAAGCCGATCACGGACAGGATGCCGACGACGAAACCCTGGCGGTAGCCGATGACCGCGAACCACACGGCGCCGACGAGCAGCAGGATGTCCAGCACGTTCACCGTCTATAGCCTCACAGATTCGTCACCTGGCCCGTCGGGTGACGGGGTCCGGGGGCCCGGAACAGCCCAGCAGGGGAGCCAGCCTGTCATGCGTGCCAGTCGAGCGGCACCTGCCTGGTCCTGTCCCAGGGGCGTTCCCAGCCCGCGAAGTGGAGGATCCGGTCGATCAGACCTGCGGTGAACCCCCAGACCAGGGCGTCCTCGACCAGGAACGCGGGGCCCATGAAGCCGCTCGGATGCTTGGTGATCACCCGGTTGGCCGGGTCCGTGAGATCGGCCACGGGGACGGTGAAGACCCGGGCCGTCTCGGCGGCGTCCACCGCACGGACGGGGCTCGGCGTCCGCCACCAGCCGAGCACCGGGGTCACCACGAAGCTGCTGACCGGAATGTAGAGCCGGGGCAGCACGCTGAAGATCTGGACACCCCGCGGGTCGAGACCGGTCTCCTCCTCGGCCTCCCGAAGCGCCGCCCTGAGCGGGCCGATGGTCGCCTGATCGCCGTCCTCGGGGTCGAGGGCGCCGCCCGGGAACGCCGTCTGCCCCGCGTGCGAGCGCAGGGTTCCGGCGCGCTCCATCAACAGCAGCTCGGGTCCGCGTTCGCCCTCGCCGAAGAGGATGAGCACGGCCGACTGGCGCCCGGCACCGCTCTCCGGCGGCAGGAAGCGGCTCAGTTGCTGCGGCCGGACATCGCGCGCGGCCTCGGCGACCGGGTCGAGCCAGGACGGCATGCCCCGGGTGGTGACGGCGACCGCGTCCCCGGGGACGAGTCGCTCGCCCGGCCGGTGCGTCCCGCCGTCCGTCTGCGCGGCACTCGTCGGCCGCGTCGTGCTCGGTGTACAGGTCATGGGCACCCCCGGTTTCTCACAACGCCTGTCATCTGCCAATTCGTTCCGGCCTCATCCGTACGGGGGACGAGCGGCGCGTTCCGCGACGACGGCCGCCGGGCGCGCGGGAGCTGCCTGCCGCGCCGGGACCGGCCCGCCGTAAAGCACGGGGCGGGTTCTCCCTCATTCGGCTCCCGCACCCGGCGCGGTCTTCGATCCACGCGCGGCCCGGCCCGCCGCGTCCCCGCCGGCGTCCTCCCGCGCGGACGCCAGGGCGGCTTCCTGCGCGGCCGCCTCCCGCCCGCCCAATCCCGGCGCGGGTTCGCCCGGATAGTCGGCGGGCGGGCTCAGGCGCTGTCCGGGATAGCCACCCTTCTCGTACTTCAGCAGCTTCCCGGCCCTCGCAGGGTCCGTCTCCCCCTCGCCGTACGAGGGGCAGAGCGGCGCGATCGGACACGCGCCGCACGCGGGCTTGCGGGAGTGGCAGATCCGGCGGCCGTGGAAGACGACCCGGTGCGAGAGCATCGTCCACTCGCTCTTCGGGAAGATCTCGGCGACCACCGCCTCGACCTTCACCGGGTCTTCCTCGTCGGTCCACTTCCACCGGCGTACCAGTCGGCCGAAGTGGGTGTCGACGGTGATGCCGGGGACCCCGAAGGCGTTGCCGAGGACCACGTTGGCCGTCTTGCGGCCGACGCCGGGCAAGGTCACCAGGTCATCGAGCCGACCGGGCACCTCGCCGCCGAAGTTGTCCCGGATCGCCGCCGAGAGGCCGAGGAGCGACCTGGTCTTCGCCCGGAAGAACCCGGTCGGCCGGATCAGCTCCTCCATGTCCTCCGGGACGGCGGCCGCCATGTCCTCGGGGGTGGGGTAGGCGGCGAAGAGCGCGGGGGTGGTCTGGTTGACCCTCAGGTCGGTGGTCTGCGCGGAGAGCACGGTGGCGACGAGCAGCTCGAAGGGATTGCGGAAGTCCAGTTCCGGATGAGCGTACGGATAGACCTCGGCCAGCTCACGGTTGATCCGCCGGGCACGGCGGACCATCGCCAGATGCGACTCGGGCTTGGCCTGCTTGGCCCGTACGGGCTTCGAGGCCGGAGGCTTCGACGCCGCGGACTTCGACGCCGCGGACTTCGGCACGGCAGGCTTGGAAGCGGCAGGCTTCCGCACGGCGGGCTTCGACGGTCCGGCGGGCTTCTGCCCAGCCGGACGTGCCTTCCGCGGCGCCCCCGAGGCGTGTTCGCCCACAGCTGAATCTCGCTTTTCCGACACCTCGGCGGCCCCCTCGGCCTTCGCTCCCAGCAGCTTTCCGGACACCCGGTCAGCCTATGGCCCGCCCCTCGGATTCGCCCCTGTCAGCGGGTTTCCACCCCCGATCGGCCCCCTGCCGTACGATCCGGGCCGCTCGTGCGTCAAACTGGTTTGTGATTGATCGCACTGTTTTACCGTCCGGCATGATGGGGACCACGGTTCCCTGAGCAGGCCGACAAGGAGAGATCTCGTGGACGACGTTCTACGACGCGCCCCGCTTTTCGCGGCGCTCGATGACGAGCAGGCCGCGGAACTCCGCGCCTCGATGAGTGAGGTGACCCTCGCGCGCGGAGACGCGCTTTTCCACGAGGGTGACCCCGGCGACCGCCTGTACGTGGTCACCGACGGCAAGGTGAAGCTCCACCGCACCTCCCCCGACGGGCGCGAGAACATGCTCGCCGTCCTCGGTCCGGGTGAGCTGATCGGTGAGCTGTCGCTGTTCGACCCGGGTCCGCGTACGGCCACCGCCACGGCGCTCACCGAGGTCAAGCTGCTCGGTCTCGGCCACGGCGATCTGCAGCCCTGGCTGAACGCCCGGCCGGAGGTCGCCACCGCGTTGCTGCGCGCCGTCGCCCGCCGCCTGCGCAAGACCAACGACCAGATGTCCGACCTGGTCTTCTCCGACGTGCCGGGCCGTGTGGCCCGCGCCCTCCTGGACCTGTCGCGCCGCTTCGGCGTCCAGTCCGAGGAAGGCATCCACGTCGTCCACGACCTCACCCAGGAGGAGCTGGCCCAGCTGGTCGGCGCCTCCCGCGAGACGGTCAACAAGGCACTCGCGGACTTCGCGGGCCGCGGCTGGCTCCGCCTGGAGGCCCGCGCCGTGATCCTGCTCGACGTCGAGCGTCTGGCGAAGCGCTCGCGCTGACCCCACGTACTGCCCCGGCGGCTCCCGTAGCCGTACCGCGCAGGGGCGGCGACCGCACCCACTGAAGCCGCTCGAAGAGGCCCTGCCGTCACGGCAGGGCCTCTCGGCCGTTCCCGGAATGGTGGTCCCTCGGCGGAGGACGGGCCCACCGGCCGGGGCGGCTCAGATCAGCCCGTGCTCGCCCAGGTACTCCAGCTGTGCCCGTACGGACAGCTCGGCCGCAGGCCACAGGGACCGGTCCACGTCCGCGTAGACCCGGGCGACCACCTCGGACGGCGTGAGCAGCCCCGACTCCACGGCCGTCTCCACCTGGGCCAGCCGGTGGGCACGGTGCGCGAGGTAGAACTCCACCGCCCCCTGGGCGTCCTCCAGCACCGGACCGTGGCCCGGCAGGACCGTGTGGACCCCGTCGTCCGTGGTCAGCGAGCGCAGCCGCCGCAGAGTGTCGAGGTAGTCGCCGAGCCGTCCGTCCGGATGCGCGACGACGGTCGTACCCCGGCCGAGGATGGTGTCGCCGGTCAGCACCGCGCCGTCCGCGGGCAGGTGGAACGAGAGCGAGTCGGCGGTGTGTCCGGGCGTGGGGACGACCCGGAGTTCGAGCCCTCCGGTGGTGACGACGTCCCCGGTCGCCAGTCCTTCATCGCCGAGCCGCAGCGCGGGGTCGAGCGCGCGTACTTTCGTGCGCGTCAGTGCGGCGAAGCGGGCCGCGCCTTCGGCGTGGTCCGGGTGGCCGTGCGTGAGCAGGGTGAGCGCGATGCGCCGGCCGGCCCGGGCGGCGGTGTCGATCACGGCGCGCAGGTGGGTGTCGTCCAGCGGTCCCGGGTCCACGACGACCGCGAGGTCCGAGTCCGGTTCGGCCAGGATCCAGGTGTTGGTGCCGTCCAGGGTCATCGCGGAGGCGTTGGGGGCCAGGACGTTGACCGCGCGGGCAGTGGCGGGGCCGGAGACGACCTGCCCGCGGGGCTGTCCGGGCAGCAGTGCGGCGTCGCTCATGCCGTTCCTCCGGCTCGGGGTCCCGCGGGCGGGACGGGGGTGGTGAGTTCGTCGTGTCCCGGCCAGATCAGCACCAGCTCGTCGCCCTCCAGCCGTGCTCGCGCGAGCACGGGGGCGAGGTCCTGGGCCCCGGCCGCCCTCAGCGCCTCTCCGGCCGTCCGGTACGGCAGGAGCGAACGCAGGGTGGTCACGGTGGGCGGCATCATCTGCAGCTCGCCGCTCGCGTGGCCCGCGGTGGCGTCGGCGGGGGTGATCCACACCGACCGGTCGGCCTCGGTCGAGACGTTCCGGGTGAGCTGGCCCGCCGGGAGCGCCGCGACGAAGAACCAGGTGTCGTAGCGCCGGGTCTCGAACTCCGGGGTGATCCACCGGGCCCAGGCGCCCAGCAGGTCGGAGCGCAGGACGAGCCGCCGGCGCTCCAGGAACCCGGCGAAGGAGATGTCCCGGGCGACGAGCGCCGCGCGGTCCGCCTCCCAGTCCGCGCCCGTGGTGTCGCCGACGACGGTGTCGGGGGTGGGGCCCGCGAGCAGAACGCCGGCCTCTTCGAAGGTCTCCCGGACGGCCGCGCACACGATGGCCTGGGCCTCAGCCGCGCTCGGGACACCGAGTCGTGCGGCCCAGCTCTCCAGGGACGGTCCGGCCCAGCCGACCACGTGGTCGTCGTCGCGCGGGTCCACCCCGCCGCCCGGATAGGCGTACGCGCCTCCGGCGAAGGCCATGGTGGTACGGCGTCGCAGCATGTGGACGGCCGGCCCGGCGCCGGCGGCCTCCGCCCCGGTGCCGGCTCCCGCCCCGGTGCCGGCGTCCGCGGAATCCCGCAGCAGCATCACGGTGGCGGCGCGCCGGGGAACCACGGCCGTCAGCTCGCCCGTGGCGAGGGCTCTGATCCGGTCGGGCCATTCCGGTGGGTACCACTGACCTTGGGACATGGCCGGAGGCTATCCGGATCGGCTGATTTGTTCGAGAGGGGAATGCACGATCCCTCTCGAATCCCGCAGCGGGTACGAAAAGATCCCGCCCGGCCCCGAAGGACCGGACGGGACGGAAGAGCGGGGACCTGCGGTCAGGCGGAGACCAGCTCGACCTGGATCTCGACCTCGACCGGAGCGTCGAGCGGCAGTACCGCGACGCCGACGGCGCTGCGGGCGTGCACGCCCTTGTCGCCGAGCACCTCGCCCAGCAGCTCGCTGGCGCCGTTGATCACGCCGGGCTGTCCGGTGAAGTCGGAGGCGGAGGCGACGAACCCGACGACCTTGACGACCCGGGCGATCCGGTCCAGGTCGCCGACGACCGACTTCACGGCCGCGAGGGCGTTGAGCGCGCAGACCCGGGCGAGGTCCTTGGCCTCCTCGGCCGTCACCTCGCCGCCGACCTTGCCGGTCACACCGAGCCGGCCCTCGACCATCGGCAGCTGGCCCGAGGTGTACACGTACACCCCGGACTGCACGGCCGGCTGATAAGTGGCCAGCGGCGGAACGACGTCCGGCAGGGCGAGCCCGAGCTCGGCGATCCTCGCCTCGACGGTGCCCGCCACTATGCCTTCTCCCGCTTCAGGTAGGCCACGAGCTGCTCGGGGTTGTTCGGCCCGGGCACGACCTGGACCAGCTCCCAGCCGTCCTCGCCCCAGGTGTCCAGAATCTGCTTGGTCGCGTGCACGAGGAGCGGCACGGTCGCGTATTCCCACTTGGTCATGGCCCGACTGTAATGCCTGGCACGGGCGCTCCCGTGCGTAGGCCGGCGACCTACTGGTTAGGCTCGAAGCGTGAGCAGGTTCCAGGTCGTCAGCGGCAAGGGCGGCACCGGTAAGACGACGGTGGCCGCCGCCCTCGCGCTCGCCCTCGCGGCCGAGGGCCGGCGCACCCTCCTCGTGGAGGTGGAGGGACGCGGCGGCATCGCCGAGCTTTTCGGCGCGAGCGCCACTCCATACGAGGAACGCAGGATCGCCGACGTGCCGGGTGGTGGCGAGGTGTTCGCGCTGGCCATCGACGCCGAGCAGGCGCTCCTCGACTACCTCCAGATGTTCTACAAGCTCGGCAGCGCGGGCCGGGCACTCAAGAAACTCGGCGCGATCGACTTCGCCACCACCATCGCGCCCGGAGTCCGCGACGTCCTGCTGACCGGCAAGGCGTGCGAAGCCGTGCGCCGTAAGGACAAGCAGGGTCGTTTCGTCTACGACCACGTGATCATGGACGCGCCGCCCACCGGCCGGATCACCCGCTTCCTCAACGTCAACGACGAGGTGGCCGGGCTGGCCCGGATCGGCCCGATACACCACCAGGCGCAGTCCGTGATGCGGGTCCTCAAGTCCCCCGACACCGCGGTCCATCTGGTGACCCTGCTGGAGGAGATGCCGGTGCAGGAGACCGCGGACGGCATCGAGGAACTGCGCGGCGCCCAGCTCCCGGTGGGCCGGGTGATCGTCAACATGGTCCGCCCCCACCTGCTCGACGAGGAAGCGCTGAGCACCGCGTCGGGCGCGCGCCGCAAGGAGATCGCGAAGACGCTGACCCGGGCCGGCGTCACCGGGTCGGCGGCCCTGGTCCGCCCGCTGATCGCGCAGGCGGCCGAGCACGCGCAGCGGGTCGGCCTGGAACGCGAGCAGCGGGCCGTACTGGCCGGGCTCGGGCTGCCCACGGACGAGCTGCCGCTGATGGGCGAGGGCATCGACCTCGCCGCACTGCACGTCCTGGCCGGGGAGCTCCGCAAACAGGGCGCAGGGGAAGAGGAGGCATCATGACGCGGGCGTCCGGCGCCGCACCCGGCCCGACGGGCGGGGGCGGCGCGCGAGCGGTGGGCGGCACGGAAGCGGTGGACGGTACCGAGCCGGTGGACGGTACGGAAGCGGCGAGCGGCCCGGTGCGCGCGCCGGGCCTCGACACCGACGCGCTGCTCGACGACCCCGGCATCCGGATCGTGGTGTGCTGCGGCTCCGGCGGTGTCGGCAAGACGACCACGGCCGCGGCGCTCGGTGTACGGGCGGCGGAGCGCGGGCGCAAGGTGGTCGTCCTCACCATCGACCCGGCGCGACGGCTCGCCCAGTCCATGGGCATCGACCGGCTCGACAACGTCCCGCGCCGGGTCGAGGACATCGCCGGCGAGGGCGAACTGCACGCCATGATGCTCGACATGAAGCGGACCTTCGACGAGACGGTCGAGGCGCACGCGGACGCCGAGCGGGCCCGCGCCATCCTGGAGAACCCCTTCTACCAGTCCCTGTCGGCCGGGTTCGCGGGCACGCAGGAGTACATGGCGATGGAGAAGCTCGGGCAGCTGAGGGCGCGCGACGAATGGGACCTGATCATCGTCGACACCCCGCCCTCGCGCTCCGCCCTGGACTTCCTGGACGCGCCGAAACGGCTCGGGTCGTTCCTGGACGGCACCTTCATCCGACTGCTGATGGCGCCGGCGAAGATGGGCGGCCGGGCCGGGATGAAGTTCCTCAACGTGGGCATGTCGATGATGACGGGCACGCTCGGAAAGCTGTTGGGCGGCCAGTTCCTCCGGGACGTACAGACGTTCGTGGCCGCGATGGACTCGATGTTCGGCGGGTTCCGTACGCGGGCGGACGCCACCTACCAGCTGCTCCAGGCCCCGGGGACCGCGTTCCTGGTGGTCGCGACTCCGGAGCGGGACGCGCTGCGCGAGGCGGCGTACTTCGTGGAGCGGCTCGCCGCCGAACGCATGCCACTGGCGGGGCTGGTGCTCAACCGGGCGCACGGCAGCGAGGCCTCGCGCCTGACCGCCGAGCAGGCGCTCGCCGCCGCCGAAAATCTTGAGGCGGCGAGCATGGTGGATCAGGCTGCCGGGAAGACTGGTCTTCGTGACCCGGCGGTAGCCCTCTCTCCCGAGGCATCCCCCGAATCCGCTGAGTCCTCCCCCCTTACCGGCAAGGACGGCGCACCGGCGGTCCCCGTGGTCGCGATCGAGGAACTCACCGAAGGACTGCTGCGCCTGCACGCCGAACGCATGCAGGTCGTGGCCCGCGAGCGGCTCACCCGCGAGCACTTCACCGCCGCCCACCCGGAGGTCCTGGTGACGGAGGTGGCCGCGCTGCCGGGCGACGTGCACGATCTGGCGGGCCTGCGGACCGTGGGCGACCGCCTCGCGGCCGGCGCCGCGGGCCGCGATCCCGCCGGGCCGGCCTGAGCACCCGGGCCACCGCCCGACCGTGCCGATCGCGCACCCGTGATCAGGCGCGCAGGACCTCGTGGGTCTGCGGAAACACGAGGCCGGGCACGTACGCGCCCGCGCGGAAGCGTTCGCCTCACTGGCACCGGCACCGGTCGGCCGTGGCACGGGAGCGGAAAGCGGGCACGCCCGACCGTGGCACGGCCCCGGTTCGCCCGGAGCATCCCCCGTACGGCGCGTTCGCGCGACTCCGTACGGGGACATCGACAGCTGTGTCCCCCTGTCGGCCCATCAGCCCAACCGGGTTGCGGGCCCTGAGCGTTACCCCACTGCGGCGTACGTCTCCTGGAAGTCGTCGTCGTCCATCTCGATGACCCCGGGCAGCATGCCGGTCGAGCGCTCGTACTCACTGCGCGCGGTCTCCAGCAGACGCCGCCAGGACGTGACGGTGGGGCGGCGGCGCAGCAGTGCCCGGCGCTCCCGCTCCGTCATGCCGCCCCACACGCCGAACTCGACGTGGTTGTCGAGCGCGTCGGCCAGGCACTCCGTCCGCACCGGGCATCCGGTGCACACCGCCTTGGCCCTGTTCTGTGCTGCCCCTTGTACGAACAGCTCGTCCGGATCGGTAGTGCGGCAGGCTGCCTGCGCACTCCAGTCGGTTACCCAGCCCATGCCGGCGCCGTCCTCTCCCGAATTGAGGCTCCCCCACGGCGGCAGCGGCATATTCACCGCTGCCAGTTGAGGACGTTACGGAAGCGGCCACGAGCACAACACCCCCTTCGGGCCCAATCTTGAATGGCCCGAACGGACTATGCGTACGCAGCAGATCACCCAGGGGAGTGACGCGAGGACATGCGAGGCCAACTGTGCAAAATCGGGACAGTACACCCGAGTTGCAACGGACTCTCCATGACACACCAGGCGTTTTCGGGGACGCCTTGCGCGTGGTCCTCATGCACGGGCACCGAGCGGGGGGACGCATACAGCGCGTGCGTGGGGGTTGATACGGGGCCGGACTGCTGTGACAGTTGAGTGCAGCTTAGGCCAAGGGATGCGCGCGTGTCCGGCGAATGACAACGTAGCCACTACGCCGTGCCGTCACGCCGGCGCACGCCTGCGTGACAGGTCTGCGCCGCAGCGCGCCCCCAGACCTCCGCCGCCCCGCCCGCACGCTTGTGACGTGCGGAATCGGTCTCTCAAACCCGCTTCTCGTAACGGGTTGGTACCTGAACATCCCGAGCGGAGCCTGCTCCATCGGAACGTACAGGGATACGGATTAGGCTGCCCCCATGCCAAAAAAGCGCTCGGGCGGGGGTCTCACCACGACCCAGCAGGCCGCCAAGTTCCTCGGTGTCGCCGCGCTCTCCGGAGCTGTGCTGGCAGGCATCGCACTGCCGGCCGCGGGCGCACTGGGCCTCGCCGCCAAGGGGACGGTCGAGGGATTCGACGAGATCCCCGCCAACCTCAAGACACCACCGCTCAGCCAGCGCACCACGATCCTGGATGCCGACGGGGGTGCCATCGCGACGGTGTACTCCCGCGACCGCACCGTCGTGCCGCTCAAGGACATCTCCCCGTACATGCAGAACGCGATCGTCGCGATCGAGGACTCCCGCTTCTACGAGCACGGGGCGGTCGACCTCAAGGGCATCCTGCGCGCGATGAACCGCAACGTGCAGTCGGGCGGGACGGCGGAAGGCGCGTCGACCCTCACCCAGCAGTACGTGAAGAACGTGTTCGTCGAGGAGGCGGGCGACGACCCGGAGAAGGTCGCCGAGGCCACCCAGCAGACCCTGGGCCGCAAGGTCCGTGAGCTGAAGTACGCGATCCAGGTCGAAGAGGAGCTCGGCAAGAAGAAGATCCTCGAGAACTACCTCAACATCACGTTCTTCGGACAGCAGGCCTACGGCGTGGAGGCCGCCTCCCAGCGGTACTTCTCCAAGCACGCCAAGGACCTGAAGCTGGAGGAGGCCGCGCTCCTCGCCGGCATCGTCCAGTCGCCCAGCCGGTACGACCCCGTCAACGACGAGGAAGAGGCGACCAAGCGCCGCAACACGGTCCTCGCGCGCATGGCCGCGACCGGCAGCGTCTCGCAGGCCGAGGCCGACAAGGCCATGGCGGCGCCGATCAAGCTGAAGGTCAAGACCCCGCAGAACGGCTGCATCACCGCCGTCAGCGGCGCGGGCTTCTTCTGCGACTACGTACGCAAGGTCATCCTCTCCGATCCCACCTTCGGAAAGACGAGCGAGGACCGGTCGAAGCTCTGGAACCTCGGCGGTCTGACGATAAAGACCACGCTCTCCCCGCGCGCCCAGGAGGCCGCCGACGAGGCCGCCACCGCGAAGGTCGACAAGACCGACAAGGTCGCCGCCTCGGTGGTCCAGGTCGAGCCCGGCACCGGCAAGATCCTCTCGATGGGCCAGTCCCGCCCCTACGGCCTGGACCAGAAGAAGCACGAGACGGTTCTCAACCTCGCCGTCGGCTCCGCGATGGGCGGCTCCACCTACGGCTTCCAGGTCGGCTCGACCTTCAAGCCGATCACGGCGGCGGCGGCTCTGGAGAAGGGCATCAGCCCGGCCCAGTCCTTCACCACGGATCACGAGATCACGCTGCCGAGGCAGTCCTTCACCACCTGTTCGGGCGCCATCGCGATGGACAAGGACTGGCTCGTGGGGAACGAGACGGACGAGGAGAAGGGCACCTGGGACATGACCAGCGCCCTCGGCAAGTCCATCAACACCTACTTCGCGAAGCTGGAGCAGAAGGCCGGCCTCTGCAACACCGTCCAGATGGCGAAGAAGGTCGGCTACGCCCGCGGGGACGGCAAGACCCTCGGCGAGGACCCCTCGATCACCCTCGGTGGCGCGGAGAGCACCCCGCTCGGCATGGCCGCCACGTACGCGACGTTCGCCAACCGCGGCACGTACTGCACCCCGATCGCCATCCAGTCGATCACCGACGCCAACGGCAAGAAGCTCGCCGTTCCGAAGTCGAGCTGTTCGCAGGCGATGAGCGAGAAGACCGCGGACACGGTCAACCAGATGCTGAAGGGTGTCGTCGAGGACGGCACCGGTACGGCGGCCGGGCTGAGTGACCGTGACAACGCGGGCAAGACCGGTACGACGAACGACCGCAAGGACGCCTGGTTCGTCGGCTACACCCCGAACCTGTCGACGGCCGTCTGGGTCGGTGCCGACATCGGCAAGAAGATCCCGATGTACGACATCACGATCGGCGGACAGTACTACGACAAGGTCTGTGGTGGCTGTCTGCCCGGCCCGATCTGGAAGATCGCGATGACCGGCGCCCTCGATGCCGGTGAGACCCCCTCCTTCAACACCGTCGCGGTCCCGCGCGGTGAGGAGAAGGGCGACAAGGACAAGAACAAGGGCCGCGACGAGGAAGGCGACGACACCGGCGACGACTCCACCCCGACGCCCGGCATCACCGTGCTGCCGGACTTCCTCGGCGGCAACCAGGGCAACCAGGGCGGCCGGCACGGCGGTCAGGACGCAGGCGGCAACGGGCCGTGACGGAGGGGCGGCCTCGGGCCACCCACCCCGTCCCGCGCCATGGCCGGACGGTAGGCGGCAGACAGGCGCCTACCGTCCGGCGAACGACAGAAGGTGGGGCGCCCCGGTCAACGGGCGCCCCACCTTCTGTCGTTCGGGGCCCGGCCCGGGGAGCCCGCGAAGTCCCACCCGCGAAGGTCAGCCCACGAGCCTTCGAGTCACGGGCGGTTCGCCCCACGAGGGTTCGACCCGCGAGTGGTTCAGCCCGCGAGGGACTTCTTCACCGCGGCGGCGACCCGGCCGCCCTCGGCGAGACCCGCGACCTTCGGGCTGACGATCTTCATCACGGCGCCCATGGCGCGGGGGCCCTCGGCACCGGCGGCCTTCGCCTCCGCCACGGCGGAGCCGACGATCGAGTCGAGCTCTTCGTCGGAGAGCTGCTTGGGCAGGTACGCGTCGAGCAGTTCGCCCTCGGCCTTCTCCCGCTCGGCCTGCTCCGTCCGCCCGCCCTGGGCGAAGGCCTCCGCCGCCTCGCGGCGCTTCTTCGCCTCCTTGGCGATGACCTTCTGCACCTCGTCGTCGGAGAGTTCGCGAGCGGTCTTCCCGCTCACCTCCTCCTTGGTGATCGCGGTGAGGGTCAGCCGAAGGGTGGACGAGGTCAGCTCGTCGCGCGCCTTCATGGCGGTGGTGAGGTCTTCCTTGAGCTTGGACTTGAGCGTGGTCATGACTCGATTGTGTCAGGTACGCGGTCCGGGGCGCCCGTTTGTTTTCCCTCCTCCGCCGGACCCCCACCGGGCCGGGTCTGCGACGATGGGCGCATGCGCGCACGCTACGGAGTTCCCCTGAAAGTCGCTGCGGCCGGTGCGGCGGTCGGCGCCGCCGGTCTCGCCTACGCCGCGGGGTTCGAAGCCCGCTCGTTCCGCCTCCGCCGGGTGACCGTACCGGTACTCCCGCCCGGTGCACGCCCGTTGCGCGTACTCCAGATCTCGGACGTCCACATGGTCAGCGGCCAGCGCAAGAAGCGCGCCTGGCTCCAGTCCCTGGCCGGGCTCCGCCCGGACTTCGTCGTCAACACGGGCGACAACCTCTCGGACCCCGAGGCGGTGCCCGAGCTGCTGGACGCGCTGGGCCCCCTCATGGAGCTCCCGGGGGTCTATGTCTTCGGCTCGAACGACTACTACGGCCCCAAACTCCGCAACCCCGTGCGCTATCTCAAAGAGAAGGCGGCGGGGAAGCACGGGCTCAACGGGAACGCCCCGGCGACGAACGTGGTCCACAACCCGTGGGAGCCGATGCGCGACGCGTTCGACGACGCGGGTTGGATCGGTCTCTCCAACACCCGCGGACGGCTGAAGCTCGACGGTCTGGACATCGCGTTCACCGGCCTGGACGACCCCCACATCAAGCGGGACAGGTACGCCGAGGTCTCCGGCGGCCCCGAGACGGGTGCCGACCTCTCCATCGGCGTGGTCCATGCCCCGTACCTGCGCTCGCTGGACGCGTTCACGAAGGACGGCTACCCGCTGATCCTGGCCGGTCACACGCACGGCGGGCAGCTCTGCATTCCCTTCTACGGCGCACTGGTCACCAACTGCGACCTGGACACCGACCGGGTGAAGGGCCTCTCCAGCCACACGGCGGACGGCAACCGGGCCTACCTCCACGTCTCGGCCGGCTGCGGCACGAACCGCTACACCCCGGTCCGCTTCGCCTGCCCCCCGGAGGCGACCCTGCTCACGCTGACCCCGCGGGCGTGACGGGCGGAGCCTGATTCGCTCGACTCCCAGCCGTGGCGGATCAGCCCGGGCCCATCCGCCACGGATGAATCGCGGCCCGGGAAACCCGCCTTTACGGTGAGGCCATGACCGCCGCCCCGAAAACCGCGACGCTGCCCAGACCCCGGGCGGAGGACGCGTTTCTGCGGGGCGCCCGCACCCCCCGCCGGACGGCCGCCGTGTTCCGGGCGCTGGTGTGCGCGGCGGCGATCTGCGGCCTCACGATCGAATTGGCGACGACCGGTGCGCCGCTGGAGTTGCTGAGCCGGTTCACCTTCCAGGCGAACGTCGCGGTCGCCGGGGTCTTCGGGTGGTCCTCGTTCCGCTCCTGGACAGGTCGCGGACCGGCGTCCCCGCACCTCACGGGGGGCGCACTCCTCGTCGCGGTGATCATCGGCCTGACGTACCACCTGATCCTGACCGACAACAGCTTCGGCTACTCCGCCGCCGGCTCTCCCGCCGCCCCGCCCACGGGCGCTCGGGCCGTCTCACAAGCGCTGCTGCACACGGCCCTGCCCGTCGCCGTAACCCTGGACTGGCTCCTGCTGACCCCTGCCCGGACGCTGCGCCTGCGCTTCCTGCCGCAGTGGCTGCTCTGCGCCGTCGCGTACCTGGCCTTCGTGCTGGCCCGGGGCACCCTGCTCGCCCCCGACGCCGGCCCCCGCTACCCGTACCCCTTCCTGAACGTGGACACGTACGGCTACTCGGAGGTCCTCGCCCACGCTTTCGCCCTCTCCCTGCTCCTCGTGGTCCTGGCCTCCCTGCTCATCGCCCTGGACCACGTGCGCCCCCGCCTCCGAGATCGGACCGGGGCCCGCCGGTAACCGGATTTCGTCTCCGGGCGCGGGTGGGCTAAAGTAATCGATGTCGCCGGGAGACCGGTGGACATCGGGGTGTAGCGCAGCTTGGCAGCGCGCTTCGTTCGGGACGAAGAGGTCGTGGGTTCAAATCCCGCCACCCCGACAGCTGAAACACCAGGTCAGGGCCGGTTTCCCTTCGGGGAGACCGGCCCTGCTTGTTTCCTGGTCCAGATGTTGGGTGTGAGCTGGGTGTGATCTTGGAACGCCTGGACACGGCTGGCCCTGCGACGCAGCGACCTCGGTGCGATGCGACCGCGCGCTCCCGTCGGCCAGTCGGCCACCACGCCTTCCGTCAGTGCCGTAGGTCCCCGGCCGTCCAGTCGTCCCCCAGCTCTCGGCGCAACGTCTCCAATCCCCCGTCGGCCTCACGCCGGAACGATTCCTGCCGCTCGCGGGTCCAGGGCGAGGGGCCCGCCGGGTGATTCCAGGCGAGTGAGGACTGGTACAGGTCGGCGAGCCTGGTGAGCTCACGGCTGGTACCCGGAGTGAGGGGCAGACTCCCCGGGGCGGCGGGATACCCGAAGGGGCTGTCCACATCAGGCATGCCCGAGGGGCCCGGCCACTGCGGTGTCGACGCCGTATTCGACGAAGAACCGCAGGTGACGGGGCATGCCACAGCCTTTCACGGCGCTGGGCACACGCGGGCCGGCCGAGGCGCTCGGTGGCCCGGGTGGAACGCCCGGTCGCCCGCGGGCCACCGCAGCGACGGCGTCGACGGGAGCCTCTCGGTCACCCAGTGATCACGGACGCCGAACTGCTGCGGACGCGAGCGCGACGGCCCCGCCTTCACAAGGTTCGGGCCCCGGCCTTCGACGCCGGACCGCGGGAACTCCGTCGCCGCACGAGCGGACAGCTGCGAGACAGTGACGGCAGCGGCGACTGGGGCGGGGGCGACGGCAGCGACGGTAGCGGTGACCTGCACAGTAAGAAGACGTAGCGGTTGTTCGATGCTCACCAAAGGGGTGCGGGAGAGCCCGTAAAGTCGTGGGCATGGATCTTCACACTGCGACGATGTGGGAGACAGCCGAACTCGCCGGAGGACCTGCTGATGGTCTTCGGATGCGGGTTCCCGACCAGCCACCGGTCCTTCAGGTGACGCGTCCCTGCCGCGTCGAATCCCCGGACGGCGAAGAATTCATGGTGGACGCGTTGTACGTGTACCGCCGCGACCCCTATGCGCAGGACGAGCCCGTGGCGTACGGGTTCGACGCCGCCAGCCCCTGATACGTACGGGCGGCATCGAGGAACCGGGCAGACCTCGCCCCCTGCCCCGCGGTCACGAGGACCGGCGGGCAGGGGGCGTGGGCGCGGTCAGAGGTCGGCGGGGCGCGGCTCGGTCATCGCGGCGGCGGGCGCCGGTGCGGGCTGGGCAGGCTCGGTGACCGTGACCTGGGGCGCGGGGGCGTTGTCGTTCTTCATCGCCTGCGCCTCGCTCTTCAGGATGCGCGCCGACTTGCCCAGGGCCCGCGCGGCCTCCGGGAGCTTCTTCGATCCGAAGAGGGCGATGACGATGACCGCCAGGATCAGCAGGTGCCAGGGTTCCAGTCCGTTGCGGAGCATGCCGAGCCCGCCTTCCTCGTGTCAGCCGTGGACGCTCGCACGCCGCCCGCCCGGCCCAGATGGTTGCTACGTGAACGCAACGGTACAACCAGGACGGGCAGATCGTGAGCCCTCATCCATTACGGGATGACGACTGGACGGCCAACTTCTGGTAAGCCGCGTCCAGACGGCCGAGGGCACGCTCGCGGCCGAGGAGCTCCATGGACTCGAAGAGCGGCAGCCCGACCGTGCGGCCGGTGAGTGCGACGCGGATGGGTGCCTGGGCCTTGCCCAGTTTCAGTCCGTGCTGCTCGCCGACCTCGACCAGTGCCGACTTCAGGTCGTCCGCCTGCCACGCGGCGGTGGCGAGGGCGGCACGGGCGTCCCGCAGGATGGCGTCCGCACCTGGCTTCATCGCCTTGGCCCACGACGCCTCGTCGCGGACCGGCTCGGCCAGGAAGAGGAAGTCGACGCAGGCCGTGATCTCGGACAGGATCGCCAGCCGGGTCTGCGCGAACGGGGCCGCCGCCTCGAAGACGGCCGTGTCGAAGGCCGCCGGGTCCCAGGGAGCGTGCGGGGCGACCAGCCACGGCGCACAGGCTGCGGCGAACTGCTCCGGTGCGAGCGCGCGGATGTACTCGCCGTTGAAGGCGGTCAGCTTCTTCACGTCGAAGAACGCCGGTGAGGTGTTGACGTCCTCGATGCGGAAGAGCTGCTCCATCTCCTCGTAGGGGAGGATCTCCCGGTCCCCGCCGGGGCCCCAGCCGAGCAGCATGAGGTAGTTGACCATCGCCGCGGGGAGGAAGCCCTCGGCGAGGTAGTCCTCCAGCGCCACCTTGTCCCGGCGCTTGGAGAGCTTCTGGCGCTTCTCGTTGACGATCACCGGAAGGTGCGCCCAGCGGGGCGGTTCGGCGCCGAGCGCTTCCCACAGCAGCTGCTGCTTCGGCGTGTTGGAGAGGTGCTCCTCGCCCCGGACCACCAGGGTGACCCCCTCGTCCAAGTCGTCGACGACGTTGGCGATCAGGAAGACCGGGGAGCCGTCGCCCCGGGCGATCACGAAGTCCTCGATGGCGCTGTTCGGGAACGCGGGCGCGCCGCGCACCAGGTCGGTCACGACGGTCTCGCCCTCGTCCGGGGTACGGAAGCGGAGCGCCCGCCCTTCCTCGTGGACAAGACCCCGCTCACGGCAGTGGCCGTCGTATCCGAGGTGTTCCGAGCCGGTGCGCTCCTTGAGCTGCTCGCGCGTGCAGTCGCAGTAGTACGCGCGGCCGGCGTCGTACAACCGCAGTCCGGCCTCGGTGTGGCGAGCGGCGTTGTGCGACTGGAAGTAGGGGCCCTCGAAGGCCGGGTCGTCCTCGTGGATGCCGATGGCAGCCAGGGCGTTGATGATCCCGTCGGTCCACTCGGGCTTGTTCCGGGCCGCGTCGGTGTCTTCGACGCGCAGGACGAAGGTGCCACCGGTCTGTCGGGCGACCGCCCAGTTGTAGAGGGCGGAGCGCGCGCCGCCGACGTGGAACATGCCGGTGGGGGACGGGGCGAAACGGACACGAACCGGAGCATCAGACATACCGGCCACCCTACCGACGTGCCGTGAGGGGCGAGCAGCTGTTATCCACAGACCTGCTCCGCAAGATGATCAACGGATATCGCGATCAGCACAGTTGTGAGGGCGACGGCAAGGGGGCGGACCACCGGACCTGCTGGAGGACTCCCTCTGCCCGGAGGACTCCCTCCACCGCCTCCTCGTGGACCGCCCCGACAGCGAGCCCGCGCCGCTGACCGAGGAACTGGCCGCTCCCCTCACGGCGGCCATCCCTGCACCAGGTCGAATCCCTGATGGCCGCCCTCGCCGAGCGGCACCGCTCCGCCCAGGCCCACGCCTCGGGAGCGCCGGTCGAGGTGCTCTCGGGGGCCGCGGCCATCCGCCGCGGACTCCTGCCGATGCAGGAGCAGGCCACGACCGGTCCTGCGGCAGGCCCCGCCTGCGCCGGGAGCGCGATGGGTCGCCGGTTCGGTCGAAGGGCGGCACACGGGCGCGCGACGACGGAGAGTGACCCCGGTACCGCGGCCCCCAGGGATGCGCCCGATGCGGGACGTCACCTGCGGGCGTCGTCGCAGGCGGGGCCCACCCCACCCGTGCGAGTGGTTTTCGGCGCACCGTCAGCCGCGTCGGAGGACCACCGACCCACCCCAACGCCCCCTCCAGTGACAGCCCGCCCCACGGCACGCGCGCTCGCGCTGCGCCCGCAAGTGCCCCGATTTTGACCAGTGTTCAGGGTTTATCTACGCGCGGAGCTACGGCTACCGAACGATCATTCGGGCATATCAGACGACTTCTCGCACAGCCATTACCGGCCGGTACTTCGAGCTGCTAAAAACTGTCTGCTCCACGAACTCCCCTCACACCCCCCACCCTCCGAAGGGGCCACCGGCCATGTCAGTGCGTAGATTCTGGGCGTCCGTATCCACTCTGGCCATCGCAGCCGTCGCCGCGCTGGGAGCCGCTCAGCCGGCCTCCGCCGCTACGGGCGGTTACGTCGCTCTCGGCGACTCCTACTCCTCCGGGGTCGGCGCCGGCAGCTACATCTCGGACAGTGGCGACTGCCACCGTTCGACCAAGGCGTACCCGTACCTCTGGGCCGCCGCCAACTCGCCTTCCTCCTTCGCCTTCGTCGCGTGTTCGGGTGCGACGACGTCGACCGTCGCGAGCGGCCAGCTGAGTGCGCTCAGCTCATCGACCGCGCTGGTCAGCATCTCGGCGGGCGGCAACGACGTCGGCTTCGCCGATGTCATGCAGACCTGCGTGCTGTCGAGCGAGGCCACCTGCGTGAGCAGCGTGAACGCGGCCATCACGAAGGCGCAGAACGTCCTGCCGGGCAGCCTCGACTCCCTCTACGGTTCCATCCACGCGAAGGCGCCTTCGGCGCACGTGGTGGTCCTGGGCTACCCGCACTTCTACAAGCTGGCGGGCAGCTGCATCCTGGGCCTCAGCGAGAACTCGCGGAAGGCGATCAACAACGGGGCGGACGTGCTGAACTCCGTGATCGCCAAGCGCGCGGCCAACGCCGGGTTCACCTACTCCAGCGTGGTGGACGAGTTCACCGGCCACGAGCTCTGCTCCGGCGACCCCTGGCTCAACAGCGTCACGCTGCCCGTCTACAACTCCTACCACCCGAAGGCCGCCGGCCAGTCGAGCGGCTACCTGCCCGCCTTCCGCTCGGCGGTTTAGCTCTTCCCGCGGCACTGGACCCCGCGCCGGCCGCGCTTCCCCCGCACCAGCCTGACCAAGCCCAAAGCCCTCCCAGGACGCCACCCCCCACACGCACAGGGCTCCTCCGCCGCAGGCCGGCGCGGGAGCCCTGTGTCGTTGCGCCTCCCTCGGGCGGGTACGCGGCGGCCATGGGCGCGCGGCGAATCCCGGATCAGACGCGCTCGACGAGGTGTTCGCGGCCGGTCGGCGGCTCGTACGGCTCCGGCCAGAAGTCGGTGACGGCGGTGATGCGGCCCCTGGTGTCGAACGAGAAGAAGTGGATGCCGTCCAACTCCGCGCCCCCCACGGTGAACAGCGTGCGCGCGGCGGCCTGCCCACCGAGTCCGGACCCACCCGCGCCGGCCGGGTGCTCGGGCAGGTCTGCCACGATCCGGTCGATCCGCACGTGCCAGTCGCCCGGGTACTCCCGGTTGAACCGCACGCATCTCTCCTTGCCCCGGACCACCTCGCGGGTCTGCGGCACTTCGAACACGACGTCGTCGTCGAGCGTGGCCGCGAACGCCTCCCAGTCGCGGGCGTCGGCGGCGGTCCAGTACGTCTCCACGGCCTTGCGCAGAACAGCGGTCGAGACCGTGCCCGCGCTCATCTCTGCAGTCATGGAACGAGTCTGGACCCCGCCACTGACAATCGCTCCGACCTGCGAAAACGCCGATCGGCAAGAGCGGCGACCTGCGCCGGCCCCTCCCTGCCGCAGGCACGGCGCGCGTCCCACCGCGCGCGCGTTCCGGCCTCGACCGGCCCGGAAGACGCGCACTCCGCACCCCGGGTGACCGGAAGACGACGGAGGTGGTCACTTCCCTCTCCCTTCGCGCGTCGTTTTCGCTACGCCCCGGGCCCCGTGCCCGCCATGGGCCGGAGGTCCGGTGGCGGACCAAGTGACAGCCGACGAAGGCGTGTTACGGGCGGGGGCTGGGCGTATCCACATGCGCAGCATGTCCCACGTCGGCATTGCGGAAGCTGACGGTCGGCCGGCGGAAGCTGACGGTCGACCCGGCGGAAGCTGACGGCCGACAAGGGCGCGGCCGTACGGAAGTTCATCGTTCGGACCATCGCCTGGTTGATGCGAGGTGGACGCGGCGGCCGGGTCGATGCCACGGAGCCGACCCCGGAAGCGCGGCGGACCCTGGTGCGGAGCATCACCGGCACCGCTGCCCCGGTCGGCGAAGCGGGGCTGCCGGTGATCAAGGCCGCGAGGACGTTGCTCGCGGGCTGAAAGAGCCGCGCGGCAGTGCGGAACACCGCGCGTCGCCGCACTGTCCGCTCGGTGATGCCGGCCGGGGAACACAGGTCGGTGATGTCCGACGAGCGAAACATGCGCGGGCCGGGGTTCCGGATGATTTCGCGGGGAGACGAAGGGCCGTGCGTCCAGGACCGCCTTTCGGGTTGGATGGGGGCATGAGCGACACACAGAACGCCTCGACCTCTCCGGACTGGGAGCAGCGGTTCCGCGCACCCCGGGTCTCCCTGCCCGACTGGGCGGAGGACGCCCCGGAGCGCTCGCTCTTCGTGTCCAACGCGACCGGCACGTACGAGCTGTACACGTGGGACCGGTCGACCGGTCAGCAGCGGCAGGTGACCGACCGGCCGAACGGCACGACCGACGGCACGCTGACCCCGGACGGCTCCGAGATCTGGTGGTTCAGCGACAAGGACGGCGACGAGTTCGGCATCTGGATGCGGCAGCCGTTCGGCGGTGGTGAGGACGTTCCGGCGGTGCCGGGGCTGGAACCGTCGTATCCGGCGGGTCTCGCGATCGGGCGGGACGGCACCGCTGTAGTCGGCCGCTCCACCGACGAGGACGGCACGACGATCCATCTGGCCCGACCGGGCGGCGCGGGCATCGTGGAGATCTACCGGCACCGGGAGTCGGCCGGGGTGGGCGATCTGTCGCACGACGGCAGCCTGATCGCTCTGGAGCACACGGAGCACGGCGACGCGATGCATTCGGCGTTGCGTGTGGTGCGACCGGACGGGTCGACGGTGGCCGAGCTCGACGACACCGAGGGCGGCACGAAGGAGCTGGGTCTGGCGGTGATGGGGTTCGCTCCGGTCGCCGGCGACACCCGGCTGCTGATCGGGCACCAGCGGCGGGGGCGCTGGGAGCCGATGATCTGGGACCCGGTCGCGGGGACGGAGACGGAGCTGGAGATCGATCTCCCCGGGGACGTGGGCGCCCAGTGGTATCCGGACGGCTCCGCGATCCTGGTCGAGCACGACTTCGAGGCCCGCAGCGAGCTGTGGCGCCATGAGCCGGGCGGGCCGGAGCCGGTGCGGGTGGAGACGCCCGCCGGTTCGGTGTCGGGTGCCACGGCCCGTCCGGACGGGACGGTGGAGTACCTCTGGTCCTCGGCCGCCCTGCCACCGGTCGTCCGCTCCACCACGGGCGCGGTGGTCCTGGACCCGCCGGGTCCTAAGGCTCCCTCCTCGGTGCCGGTGCGGGACGTGTGGGTGGACGGGCCGGGCGGGCGCGTCCACGCATTGGTGCAGACGCCCGCCTCGGGCGAGGGCCCGTTCCCCACGATCTTCGAGATCCACGGCGGACCGACGTGGCACGACAGCGACGCGTTCGCCTCGGGCCCGGCCGCCTGGGTGGACCACGGCTTCGCCGTCGTGCGGGTGAACTACCGGGGCTCCACGGGGTACGGCCGGGCCTGGACCGACGCTCTGAAGCACCGGGTGGGGCTGATCGAGCTGGAGGACATCGCGGCGGTCCGGGAGTGGGCCGTCGGGTCGGGCCTCGCCGATCCGGACCGCCTGATCCTGGCCGGTGGGTCCTGGGGCGGGTATCTGACCCTGCTCGGTCTCGGCACCCAGCCGGACGCCTGGGCGCTGGGCCTGGCCGCCGTCCCGGTGGCGGACTACGTCACGGCGTACCACGACGAGATGGAGGCCCTGAAGGCGATGGACCGCACTTTGCTCGGCGGCACTCCGGAGGAGGTGCCCGAGCGGTTCGAGGCGTCGTCGCCGCTGACGTACGTCGACGCGGTGCGCGCCCCGGTGTACATCTCGGCGGGCGTCAACGATCCGCGCTGCCCCATCCGCCAGGTGGAGAATTACGTGGACCGGCTGAAGGCCCGGGGCGCGGTGCACGAGGTCTACCGCTACGACGCGGGTCATGGCTCGCTGGTGGTGGAGGAGCGGATCAAGCAGGTGGGACTGGAGCTGGACTTCGCGTTGCGCCATCTCCCCGAGGCGCGGAAGTCGGAGGCGGACACCGCCGCACACGCGTAAGGGCCGGATAAATGGTCGGCCCCCGCTCCCGGTCGGCGGAGCGGGGACCGTACGGTAATGGGGTGTACCGGTTCCTGCTGACCCCGCGATGGTGGGGGATCAACCTCTTCGTCGTGCTGGCCATTCCGTTCTGCGTGTTCATGGGCACCTGGCAGCTCGGCCGCTTCGAGGACCGCGTGCAGTCGCACGAACAGGCCGAGAAGCAGCCGGACCCGGGCACCCGCCGGGCGAAGCCGCTGGACTCTCTGCTGCCCGTGGACACCGTCACGTCCGGCCGCCCCGCCACGGCGACGGGGACGTTCGCGGACCAGTTCCTGGTCCCTGGGCGTGAACTGGACGACCGCGACGGCTTCTACGTCCTGGACCTGCTGCGTACGGACGGCGGCAAGGCGCTGCCCGTCGTACGCGGCTGGATGCCCGGCGGGACGGAACAGGCGCGGAAGAACAACACGGTCCCTCCGGCCCCCACCGGCGAGATCACGGTGACCGGCGACCTCCAGGCTTCGGAGAGTGCCACCAGCCAGGGTGTGAACAGCGCGGGCGGGCTCCCCGAGGGGGAACTCGGCATCATCAGCGCGGCGTCGCTGGTGAACCTCGTGCCGTACGACGTGTACGACGCCTGGGTGACGCTCCCCGCGAGCGGCATCGGAGGCGCGGACGACTCCGGCAACGGAATGCGGGCGGTCCCGGCCGCCGCGGTGGAGGGCAACGGGCTGGACCTGAAGGCCTTCCAGAACCTCGGCTACACCGGGGAGTGGTTCGTCTTCGCGGCGTTCGTGCTCTTCATGTGGTTCCGCCTGCTGCGGCGCGAGGCCGAAGCGGCCCGGGACGTCGCGCTGGGCCTGGTCCCCGACCCCGCCGCCACCATGGACGCCGTAGCCGGGTCAACGGCGGTCACCGCCGGACCGGGTGAACCCGTCGGCACCTCTTCCGGGACGACGCCCCGCAGCGGGTGACCCCGCGCGGGCCCCACAGGCTCATCGGGCCCGGGCTCATCGGGCCCGGCACCGGCCTCGTCGGCCCAGGCCCCGGCCTCGTCGGCCCAGGCCCCGGCCTCGTCGGCCCAGGCCCCGGCCTCGTCGGCCCAGGCCCCGGCCTCGTCGGCCCAGGCCCCGGCCTCGTCGGTTACGAAGCGGCGAGGATGCCGGTCCGGTAGATCGTGCCCGCGCAGGCGTGGGTGATCGTGGTCTCCGCGGCCGGCGCACCCGCCTCGGGGGTGTGTGTCACGGCGATGGTCCCCTCGGACGGGACAGCGTCCGCCGTAAGCGACTGAGTTGTCAGGGACTGAGCTGTCAGGGACTGAGCTGTCAGGGACTGGGTCTCGACGCTCGACGCCTGGTCCTCCCCCGTACCCGTACCGGTGGGGCTCTCGGTCGGCGTGGGTGTGGGGGCGGTGGCGGTGGGACAGGTGTCGCTCGGCACGAAGGCGAACTTCACCTCGTAGGACATCCAGGGCTTCAGCAGCATGGCCGCGGCCTCGGCGGCGGGGTCGGGCAGCCCGGCTGCGGGGTCGCCCGCGACGTGCTGCACGACCGCGATCTTCGTCGCGTCCGCGGCGCCCGTGGTCGTGAAGGCCACCGTGCCCGCGGTGCTGACCGAGCAGTCCGTGGCGGAGGTGTTGGAGATCCGGAAGCTGCCGTAGACCGTGCCGTTCGCGTCCGCCGACCCGGTGGACGCCGAGGCGACGCCGAGCTGATCGGGCGCGCAGGCGGGCAGGGCGGCGATCGAGGCGAGCTCCTCCTCGCTGACGGCCCCGGAGTGAGCGCTGTCGGAGTCCGCCGGGGCGTCGGTCGCGGTAGGTGTGCCGCTGGGGTCCGGTATTCCTTCGTGCCGGCCGTCGGCGCCCTGCGCGGGCTGTCCCGCGCTCGGCTTCTCCCCCACGGCTGCCCCGGAAGCGTCGCCCTGTTGGCTCTGGGAGTTCTGGCCGTGCCCGGCGAGGGAGGGGGCCGCGGTGGCGACACTCCCGGAGTTCGCCACGTGCAGGAGGGCGGGCACGGCGGTACCGATCAGCAGGGCCGCGGCAGCCGCGCCGACGACGGCCTGGCGGCGTCGCGCACGGCGGGCGGGTACGGCCCGGTGCAGCTGGTCCAGTGCGTTCTCGGCGGGTTCGAGGTCGTGGACGGCTCCCCGCAGCAGGCGCCGGAGCACCTGTTCGTCGGTCGTGTCGTCCTCGTCTCCTGCCTCGACCGGGCCCCCGCCCGGACCGCTGCCCCGCAACAGGCGGCCACCCGACCCGCTACCGCTCAAGCCACCCTCTCTCAAGCCACCACCGTTCAAGCCGCCGCTCATGTCGATGCCGCTCAGGTCGATGCCGTCGCCGCTCGCCGCGACGGAGCCGATGCCCCGGCCGAAGCCGACGGCCGGGGTGCGGGCCGGGAAGAGCTGGGTCAGGGTGCCGGTGACGGGGGCGCCGTCGTAGGAGCTGGGCGCCTTCTCGCGGGGGCGGGACAGGTCGTCGCGCGAGCGGGGCGCCTGGTCGTGCTGCTCGGAAGCGTCGCCGGTGACCTCGCCGGTCGCGTCGCCGGTGACCTCGCCGGTCGCGTCGCCAGTCACGCCGCCACCGCCACGCGCGTCGTCGGCCTCGTCGGTCGGGGCAGGACCGGGGACCCCCGCATACCGGCCGGACGGTGTGTGTACCGGAGGGCGGTGCTCCTCGTCGCCTCCGCGCGTACGGCCGGTCGGCTCGGCAGGCTCGGCCTGTTCGGCAGCCGGCTCGGCCTGTTCGGCAGCCGGCTCGGCCTGTTCGGCAGCCGGCTCGGCCTGCTCGGCGGTCGGCTCGGCCTGACCGGCCCGCCCGCTCGGGCCGGCGCTTCCGGACGGCTCGGCAGAGCGCTCGGGGCCGGGATTCACGCTCGGCCCGTGGCTCGTGTTCGGCCCGTGGTTCACAGTTCCGCTTCCCGTCCGGTCCGGTTCGTGGCTGAAGGGGCGACCACTCATGCCTGCGCCTCCATCACGAGACGCAGAGCGGCGATCCCGCGCGAACCGTACGCCTTGACCGAGCCCAGGGAGATACCGAGGGTATCGGCGACCTGCGCTTCCGTCATGTCCGCGAAGTAGCGCAGCACCAGCACTTCCCGCTGACGCCGCTGGAGGCCCTTCATCGCCTTGATCAGCGCGTCCCGCTCCAGTTGGTCGTACGCCCCCTCTTCCGCGCTGGCCATGTCGGGCATGGGCTTGGAGAGCAGCTTCAGCCCGAGGATGCGGCGGCGGAGCGCGGAGCGGGAGAGGTTGACGACCGTCTGCCGGAGGTAGGCGAGCGTCTTCTCGGGTTCCCGCACCCGGGTGCGGGCCGAGTGCACGCGGATGAACGCCTCCTGTACGACGTCCTCGCAGGAGGCCGTGTCGTCCAGCAGCAGCGCGGCGAGGCCGAGCAGCGAACGGTAGTGGGCGCGGTAGGTCTCGGTCAGATGGTCGACCGTCGTTCCCGCCACCACCGCCTCTTCAGCACCCTCGCGCTGCGAGGGGAGCCTTACGGGGCTCGTCGCGCTCGCAGCGGTCAGCGGGGCGATCACCGGCATGCCGCCGACCGCACGGGGCTTGCGGGGAGGGCGCACGGACAGCCCTCGCAGCGAGCCGACCACCGGAATTTCGAGAACCTCTGCCACGCAAGTTGGACACGCTGCCCCCCATCAGGGTTGTACGCGTGCGGCAGCGCGTTCAGCTCTCTGCGACTCGCCCTCATACGTACCCGCTCTTCCCCAATTGCCCTATTGGTGCGCCCGTCGCGCAAGAAGTGACGACGAAGACGCCGAACAGCCGACTCACGGTTGCACAGGACCACAGAGTCATCGTCGGATACGACAACGCCCCAGCTCAAGGGGTTAAGGGAGCCGAATTGAACATGTGACCTTCACAGATCCCACAAAACTCTTTCGACCAGACATTTCGATGCCGTAGCAAATTCGACGCCCCGGAAACAGCTCCGGAAACAGCCCGGACCGCCCCGGACCGCCCCGGAAACAGCCCAGGACCGGCCTCGGACCAGCGCGGACCGGCGTGCAAAGCGCGGACCGGCGCGGAACAGCACGGACCGGCGGATCCGCATCAGAAGCAGCTGGAAGCAGCTGGAGCCTCACCCCGCACACACGGCGAAACTCCGCCCGTAACACCGTCAGGAAGAGCCGAACACCGTCAGAAAGATCCGCCGGAAGATCCTCGCGGGAACCCGCGCGAGATTCGCCAGAGGAGAAACCCGGGAGGGAAACCGGGGACGGGATTCAGGAGCCGGCCATGGAAGCCGCCAGCGATTCGGCGATCTGGGCCACATTCAGGGCCCCGCCTTTTCGCAGGTTGTCCCCGCAGAGGAACATCTCCAGACCCTGCGGGTCGTCCAGGGAGCGGCGTACCCGGCCGACCCAGGTGGGGTCGGTGCCCACCACGTCCGCCGGGGTCGGGAAGTCGCCTGCGGCGGGGCTGTCGAAGAGGACGACGCCGGGGGCGGTGGCCAGGATCTCGTGCGCCCGGTCGACGGTGACCTCGTTCTCGAAGCGCGCGTGGACGGACATCGAGTGCGTGGTGACGACGGGGACGTACACGCAGGTGATGGCGGTACGCAGTTGGGGCAGGCCGAGGATCTTGCGGCATTCGTCGCGGATGGAGAGTTCCTCGGAGGACCAGCCGTCGCCCGCGTCCGTGCCGGCCCAGGGCACGACGTTCAACGCGACGGGGGCGGGGAACGGGCTGGTGGGCCGGTCGCCGAGGGCGCGGCGTACGTCTCCGGGGCGGGTGCCCAGCTCCGTACCGGCGGCGAGGCCGGCGGCCACGAGGCCGAGTTCCTCGCGCAGGGCGGCGACACCGTCGCGGCCCCGGCCGCTCACGGCCTGGTAGGTGGAGACGGTCAGTTCGCGGAGGCCGAAGGCGGCGTGCAGTGCGCCCACCGGAACGATCAGCGAGAGGGTGGTGCAGTCCGGTGAGGCGACGATTCCGCGCGGGCGGGTGCGGGCCGCGTGCGGGTTGACCTCGGGGACGACCAGGGGCACGTCTTGGTCGAGGCGGAAGGCGGCGGAGCCGTCGACCACGGCTGCGCCCCGGGACGCGGCGACGGGCGCCCAGAGGGCCGCGACCTTTGCGGGCACCAGGAAGACGGCGATGTCGACGCCGTCGAAGGCGTCCTCGGTGATCGGGAGGACTTCCTTCTCCTCGCCGCGCACGGCCAGCTTGCGGCCGGCCGAACGCGGTGAGGCGATCAGCTTCACCTCGCCCCAGACGTCCGCGTGCTGCGAAAGGATCTGGAGCATGACGCCGCCGCTCGCCCCGGTCGCACCGACGACCGCGAGCGAGGGACGGCGTGCGGTCATCGGCCGGTGCCTCCGTAGACGACGGCCTCGTCGGAGTCGCTGTCGAGACCGAAGGCGGTGTGCACGGCGCGCACGGCCTCGTTGACGTCGTCGGCGCGGGTGACGACCGAGATGCGGATCTCGGAGGTCGAGATCAGCTCGATGTTCACACCGGCGTCGGAGAGCGCCTCGAAGAATCCGGCGGTGACGCCCGGGTTCGTCTTCATGCCCGCGCCGACCAGCGAGATCTTGGCGATCTGGTCGTCGTAGCGCAGCGAGTCGAAGCCGATGGTGCCCTTGGCCCGCTCCAGGGCGTCGATGGCCTTGCGGCCCTCGGCCTTGGGAAGGGTGAAGGAGATGTCCGTCAGCCCCGTCGCGGCGGCGGAGACGTTCTGCACCACCATGTCGATGTTGACTTCCGCGTTGGCGATGGTGCGGAAGATCGCGGCGGCCTCGCCCGGCTTGTCGGGGACGCCGACGACGGTGATCTTGGCCTCGGAGACGTCATGGGCGACTCCGGAGATGATCGCGTGCTCCACCTGCTGGTCCCCTTGCGGCTCGTTGCTGACCCAGGTACCGCGCAGTCCGGAGAAGGACGAGCGGACGTGGATCGGGATGTTGTATCGGCGTGCGTACTCGACGCAGCGGTGCAGCAGCACCTTGGAGCCGGACGCGGCCAGCTCCAGCATGTCCTCGAAGGAGATCCACTCGATCTTCTGGGCCTTCTTGACGACCCGGGGGTCGGCGGTGAAGACGCCGTCCACGTCGGTGTAGATCTCGCAGACCTCGGCTTCCAGCGCCGCGGCGAGGGCGACGGCGGTGGTGTCGGACCCACCGCGGCCGAGGGTGGTGATGTTCTTGCCCTCCTGGCTCACGCCCTGGAACCCGGCGACGATGGCGATGTTGCCTTCGTCGATCGAGGTCCGGATGCGGCCGGGCGTGACATCGATGATGCGCGCCTTGTTGTGGACGGAGTCGGTGATGACACCGGCCTGGCTGCCCGTGAACGACTGGGCCTCGTGGCCCAGGTTTTTGATCGCCATCGCCAGCAGGGCCATGGAGATCCGCTCTCCGGCGGTCAGTAGCATGTCGAACTCACGCCCGGCAGGCATCGGAGACACCTGTTCGGCGAGATCGATCAGCTCGTCCGTCGTGTCGCCCATCGCGGACACCACGACAACCACCTGGTTGCCGCTCTTCTTGGCATCGACGACTCGCTTGGCGACGCGCTTGATGCCCTCGGCATCGGCTACGGATGAGCCTCCGTACTTCTGCACGACCAGGCCCACGTGCGCTCCTCGCTCATTCCGTTACTGCGGTCGGCTCAGTTTAACGAGCGGCCCGGAATCTCCCCGTCCTTACCAGATGGTGAGATGTCCCGCCCACCACCTGGTCCGGCGTGTCGACCCGGGCCGCTCGTACGGGGCCTATGCCCACCTCACCGGCCGTCACGCGCGTCTGTGGTCCAGCCCACACGTTCCGTACCGGCTCCGCAAGCCGGGAACGCCTCGCGCCCGAACCCGCACGGGGTCACCCGAAGCCGAGGTCGCGGACCTCGAGGCCCGGGAGCGCTCCGTCGAACACGTGGATGTCGTCCACCGAACCCCGCAGGTACGAGCCCCAGCCGCCCTGCACCGGGCCCCGACCGATCTGGAGGCCGCCGGTGCTCGTCCAGCCGGAACGGAAGGCCACGCTCGCACCGGTCTCCTGGGCGTCCACGTACAGCGCGACCCGGCCGTTCACCGTGTCGTGCACCACTCCCACCCGGTGCAGGCCGCCGGGCGGGGCAGCGGCGCTCACGGTCGTCACCTCGGCTTCGGGGGTCCCCGCGTGAGAGACGCGCAGTTCCCACTGCTGGGTGGCGGGCACGTAGCGGACCTCGAAGGCCGCCGTTCCGTCGTCGTTGCCCTGGGAGAAGAGCGTCATGGCGGCGTCGTCGGCGGTCACGTGGTCGAGCATGACGACGGCCGCGACGGTGTAGCTGCGGGCGGTGTCGACGACCGGCTGGGCGGTGGCGGCGTAGTCGTCCACCCCGTCGAGCGCGAGGTCGGCGTAGCCCCGAAGGGGGTCCTTGTCCGGGAAGCACTCCGGGTAGAGATCACACCAGTCGTCCGGCGACGGCCACCGGTAGAGGTGAGCGCCCCCCTCCAGGCTCAGCGGCTGGTCCGCGCCCACCGATGAGGGGGTCTTGCCCTCCGTGCCGGTCTCCATCGACCAACGGGCGGTCTCCGTCGCCCGGACCACCTCGACCAGGGCGAGCTGGGTGATCTCGGCGGGCACGACGACCCGGTCCCAGGCCCGGAGGTCGCCGATCTCGCCCTGCCAGCGGTCGCGGTATCCGGCCTTGCCCCGTGCGCGGCCGATCTGGAAGGCACCGGTCACCCGGGCCGGGTCGATCGCGGCGGGAATGCCCGTTTCCTTCCCGTTGACGTAGAGGTGCGCGAGGCCGGTCTCGGCGTCGTACAGCCCGAGGACGTAGGACCAGCTGTCGGCCTCCGGGGTGCCGCCGGTGACACGGTGTGCGCCCGCCCCGAAGGACCACTGTGCGCCGTCGTCACCGGGCCGCAGGCCGAGGGTGAAGGCGGGGGCGCCGTCGGCGTCCTGGGAGGCGACGGTCATGGTGCGGTCGGTGGCGCCGGGGCGTACCCAGCCGCCCACGGCGAAGGTCTTGGTGGTGTCCACGACCGGTGCGCCCGGGGTGAGGAAGCCGTGGCCGGTACCGTCGAGCGAGACGGTGGAGGTCAGCGCGGTGCCTTCCGGCGCGGGTGCTCCGAACACGGCGCCGGTTCCGGCGCGTGCGGCCGTTCCGCTGACCGCTGCGGCGGACCGGGTGCCCGCCACGTCGGCGAGCTGCCACTCGGCGACAGGGGCGCTCGCGAACGACGGATAGAAGTTGTAGTTGGTCGTGCCGCTGCCGTGTCCCGCCTTGTCGAACGCCTCGACCTCGAGCCTTTGATTCGAATCCGTGGCGAGCAGGCGCACTTCCGCCGTGTGCTCCGGGCCCGTTGCAGCGACGTGCACACCGGGGTACCCCAGGAGCGTGTAGCGGTAAGAGACGACGTCGTCGTCCACCGGGGACGAGAACCGGAAGGTGCCGTACGTACCCACTCCCCCGCTGCGGAACACGTTCTCGGGGAACTCCGCAGAGGTCACCACCGGGGCCTGCGGCGCCACGGTGTCGATGACGAACTCGCAGGCACTCGTGCCCTCGTCGCTCCATTCGGACACGGCGGTGCCGTCGTGGGCACGTACGTGCCAGGAGATGACGGTGTCGGCGGGCAGGGGGCCGTCGAAGGAGGTGTCCCAGGAGAACGTGGAGCCGGACGGCAGGTAGGGGGAGGCGACGTCACGGAGCCGCTGTTCCACTCCGTCCGGGTCGGTCCACCACACTTCGAACTCGGCGTTGACGGTGTCGTCCCGGCCGGGGGCGTTGTCCTCGGCCGGGTCGTTGAGTACGGCGTGCAGCGCCGGTGCCCACGTCACGACGGGACGGTCCGCGCCCGAGACGCAGGGCTTTGAACCGGTCTCCAGGTCGGCCGCGCCCGGCTGGAGCGGTGGCAGGTTGTCCACAGCGACGGCCACCCCCGAGGCCGTCAACGCGAGTACGGCTCCGCAGGCCGCTCCTGCGAGCCACCGTGAACCGCCTCTCCCCACGAAGTGTCTCCGTCTGATGCTCTCCGGCATGTCCGCCGCCCCTCCCCGGTCCTCCACCCGTGATGATCACGAGTCGAGGGAGGCTACCAACGCTCGCTGACGGGCGCTCAGAATTTCGATGCACGCCACACGGGAAGATCTCGCAGGTCAGCGGAAGATCGGCGATTCCCTCACCTCCGGCGCGGTACCGGCACCGCCATCGGGCGCCCCGACGCCGCGCGCAGTTCCGCGACCCGGGCGGCGACGTCCGGCTGCTGCCGGGGGCGTGCGAGGAAGGTGTCGGGGACGTCGCCGGTGGCACCGCTCGCCTCGTCGCGGTCGATGTCGGCGCGGCAGTCCGCGCAGATCCCGTCGACCAGGGTGGTGGTGGTCTCGTCCTCGTCGCAGAAGAGGCACATCATCACGGCCCCGGCGATCTCCTCGTGCGCCGGGTACGACGCGTGCGGGCCGGGCTGCTGGGTGGGCGGCATCTTGTTCTCCAGTCGTTTACGCAGGAAGGCGACGGCGGAATGCACCGACGCCGGGAGCCCCGCCGCGAGGGCGTGGGCGATCCGGTCGCGGTCCACGCCCCGGTCCAGCCACTCGCCGACCAGGGGTTCCAGCTCCACGCACTCACCGTCGGAGAGCTGGAGCCGGGGGTCGCGGGCGCCGAGCGCGGCGAGTACGTCGTACGCCGGGGAGCGCGGCGCCCTCGACCCGGCCTCCCGGGCCAGGGCGGCGGCGGAGCCGGGCGGCGGGGCGTCCATCCGGCCCGCCATCAGGTCGCCGAGCGAGGCGAACACAGAGGCGGCACCATCGGGGAGTTCAGCCGTGGGGAGCCCGGCAGCGGGGAACCCGGCGGGCGGCGGGACCGCACCGGTGGCCGGCTCGATCGGGGCCCCCGCATCCGCCGGCCGCGCGGAGTGCCAGGGCGCCGCGCCCGGCACCCGCGCGCCCGGGACCTCCGCGTGCGGAGCGCCCGCGCTCGGGGCATCCACCTCCGGAACCCCCGCAGGGGGCACCGTCGTCGGGGCGGCCGGCTGGCCGGTCACGTCGATGCCGCGCACGAACCGTACGAGCTCCGCCCACCAGGCCGCGTTCCGCGCGGTACGGGAGAAGTACGTCCGGGTCACCCAGTGCCTGGTGCCGTTGACGCCGGTCAAGTGGACCTTGATGCGACGGAGATGGCCTTCACGGGTCAGCCGGTCGAGGGCGCTGCGGCAGGCCTGCTGGCCGTAGTCGGGGAGCTCCTCGGCGAGGGTCTTGTAGCCGATCGCGGCACCTTCGGGCAACCGGTCGATGTACGCACCGATGGCCGCCTCCCGGGGCGCCAGGTGCCTGAAGTCGCGGGCATGCCGGGGCGCTTGGTCGGGTGCGTGGCGCTTGCCGTACCCGGCTTTCGCCATGGGATGGGCAGGTGGGCGCAGGGCGGCACTAATGTTGGCGCTAGCCATGACGGATCGAATCCTCTCGATCTGGTTGCGGTCAGACCCCGGGTCGGTGTTGCCACACCGCCGGGGTCGTCCGTTTTCTGAGGTTTGAGGTTGCTCATCGCGAACGTAGAGCTTCACTACGCTCCGGCGCAAGCCGATCACGGAAAGCCACCCTCAGGTGTCATCCGCGCTCCCGTCCCCCTCCGGCCGCACCCCATCCGCGCCCGGACGCGCGGGCCTTGGCGGGAAGGGAGGGTGGGTGGGTGGGATTGAACCTGACCACCCATTCCTACAAAAGGCGGCTCGGAGTTCGAGGCTCGGAGCCCGCAACTCGGAGCCCGGGGCTCGGGGCTTGAGCTCCGGGCGGACCTGCGAAAACACCGTCAGATTCGAACGGCAACCAACTGCCCTGGAAATCACTCGTCCGTGGGGCGGGGGGCGACACATGTTCCGAATGACCGTCAGGAGAGCGCCCACCGGGGCGGATGCTCCCCATCGGCCGGGCAGACGAAGACCATCAGGTCCCGGTCCCGGCCGAAGCGGAGCCGGGTGGGCCGGATCACGGCATCGCCGCCCCGGATCGACATCCCGACCCGGCTCGATGCCCCGTCCCGCCGGAACCGGTCGCGGTCCTCCAGCGGCACCCAGCTACAGGAAGGCCCCTGCGTCTCGTAGCCCTCGGCGGTCAGCAGCAGGCGCATCGGGGCCCCGCACGAGGCGCATTCGACGACCATCGGCCCCGTCGAGGCCCAACTGGGAAAGCCACCGACCCGCCAGCCGGGCGGTATCGAGAGGTCGTACTGGTAGCTGAGGGCGTCCGGACCGTGTTCCCGCTCCTGCGCCTCGTCCCAGGCGTCGATGCGCGCGATCGACTCGGCGGGCAGCGAGCCCTCTTCCGCCCAGGGATAGGTGTCCACCTCCTCCGGGTGCAGGACGCACGGCTCGGGAAGCTCGTGCTCCCAGCGGAGCAGGGCCACTTCGGGTGGTGCGGTGAGGAACCGCCCCGCTCGCTCGGCCTCCTCGGCCCGTCGCCAGTGCAGGCGGTAACGGGGTTCGTGGTGCGGCCCGTGGGCGAGGGGACAACGGAAGAGCTGCACCAGGTCGGCGCCGCCGGGCCCTGCCGCCAGCCCCGGGACGTCACGGCGGAAGAGTTGGGCGAGCCCGACGAACGGGACGGGCCCGTCCGCTCCGACGCGGGGCCACGGTCGGCCGGACGGGGGCACACCCGCAGCCCGCGCCCTGCGGATCTCGTCCGGCGCATACCCCTCCGCCTCCGGCAGGTGCGGCTCGCGGCAGACCGGCCACGCATCGCCGTCCGGCCACAGCATCGGCCCGCCGACATGGCTGTCCCGCGCACCGGGGCGCCCCGGCCTGGGGTGCAGACGCGTCGTCCGGCCCCGCCACGCGGCCAGTTCGGGGAACACCGCCTCCACGGACACCGGCCTGCCCGGCGTGGTCCTCTTCATGGGCCGACCGTACGGGCCGGGCCCCCCACCGCGCCCGGATTCCGCCGGCCCTTCCGGAGCGAGCCGGAGCCTCAGCCCTGCCGCAGGGCCTCCGCCGCGATCCGCAACGCCTCGCGCGCGACCTCGTCCAGGGCGCGGTCCGAGCGCTCCGGATTCCAGGCGTAGTCCTCGGCGGCGACCCGCAGCGCGACGTTGATCATCGCGGCGGCGACCCGGGGCGCGAGTGCGTCCGGGGACTCCCCGGTGCGCTGGGCGATGGCTTCCGCGAGGACCGGCTCGGCTTCCAGATGGGTCTGGAGCCACACGGCCCGGAGCCCCGGTTCGGTGCGGGTGAGCCGCACCAGGCTGAGTACGTCCGCCGAACCGGCGGTCGGGCGCATGGTGTCGGGCCGCATGGCCTCCAGCGCGTCGATGAGCGGTTCGTGTCCGGAGCCCGCGCGGAGCGCCTCGGCGAGCGAGTCGACGCCGACCGCGAGCAGCGGCTGCACACACGCCTCCTTGGTCGGGAAGTACCGCCAGAGCGTGCGGGTCGAGACGCCGGCTTCTGCGGCGATCTCGTCGGCGGAGGTGGCCGCGACGCCCTTCTCCGCGAAAAGCCTCACCGCGACCTCCGCGATCTCCAGCCGGGTGGCCGCCTTTCGGCGCTCGGTCAGGGGCGGGCGGCCCGGGCGGGCGGACCGCGCGGCAGAGGTCGGAGCGTCTCCCATGGGACCACCCTAACGATCTCCGCAATATGGCGCGTAGCGACTTTCTGGCACCACGCGCCAAAAAACCGTACAGTCCGAGAGGGAACATCCAGGCAAGGGAGCACCACCATGAGCACCACCGACTTCCAGGACCGCAGCGTCGTCGTCACCGGCGCGGGCAGCGGCATCGGCCGGGCCACCGCCCTCCGGTTCGCCGCTCAGGGCGCGAAGGTCCTCGTCGCCGACCTGGACAAGGAGCGGGCCGGGCAGACCCTCGCCGACATCGCGGCGGACGGCGGCACGGCTGTCGTGGTGGTGGGCGACCTGAGCGAGCAGACCGTGGTGGACGAGGTCGTGCGCACCGCCGTGGAGACCTTCGGCGGCCTGGACGTGCTCGTCAACAACGCAGGGATCATGGACTCCATGTCGGCGGCGGCGGACGTCACGGACTCCGAGTGGGAGCGGGTCATCCGCATCAACCTCACCGCGCCGTTCCTGCTGACCCGGGCCGCGCTCCCGCACATGCTGGCGGCCGGAAAGGGCGCGATCGTGAACACCGCGTCGGAGGCGAGCCTGCGCGGCTCGGCCGCGGGCGCCGCGTACACCGCGTCGAAGCACGGAATCGCGGGCCTCACCAAGTCGACCGCCGTCATGTACCGCGCCCAGGGCGTGCGCACCAACGCCATCGCCCCGGGCGGCACCATCACCAACATCCAGGTGAACGCCGACCGCGACGCGCTCGGCCCGGCCGTCCTCGGCTCCTACATGGGCAACGTCGGCAAGCCGGCCACCGCCGAGGAGCAGGCCGCGGCGATCGTCTTCCTCGCCTCGGACGCGGCCAGCAACATCAACGGCGTGATCCTCGCCGTGGACAACGGCTGGTCGGCGGTCTGACCCGCCGGGCCCCGGCCCGCACCAGAGGCTGGTGCGGGCTACCGCGCCCCCGACACGGAGCCAGAAGCGGCCGGTGCGCGCTTCCGCGTCCCCGGCCCGCCGCCCGGACCGAGAGGCCGGTGCGCGCTTCCGCGTCCCAGCCCCTCCGGCTCCGGCAGCTACTTCACGGGGCGCAGCCCCAGCGGGCCCGCGATCTCCTGGACCATCACCAGACCCGCGGCCTCGGCGAGGTCGTCGTCGCCCGGGTCCTGGTCGGTGTCCAGCCCGTCCAGCTCCGCCAGCGGCTGATTGAGACGGATGTGCGCGATCAGCGACTGGAGCGCCCGCAGGGTCGCGGAGGCCGTCGAGCCCCAGTTGGAGAAGTACGAGAACTGCCACCACCACAGTGCTTCGGCCGTACGGCCCGCCTCGTAGTGGGCGAGACCGTGACCGAGGTCGGTGACCAGGTCCGCCAGGTCGTCGGAGATCCGGTGCGGCACGGGTGCCTTGCGGGGCTCGTACGGGTCGAAGACCTCGGAGTAGACGTCGATGGGCTCCAGCAGCGCGGCGAAACGCTCCCGCAGCCCGTCCGCGTCGGGCTCGGCGCCCAGGTCGGGCTCGTACCGCTCGTCCGGGAGAATGTCCTCGTACGCTCCGAGCCGGCCGCCCGCGAGCAGCAGTTGCGACACCTGGAGGAGGAGTACCGGAACGGCCTCCTCCGGCTCTTGGACCTTGGACACCTCGGTGACCGCGACGATGAACGTCTTGATCTGGTCCGCGATCTGGACGGCGAAGTCGTCCGGGTCCTGCGTGACGGAGTTCAGCGTGGCGTCAGACATCGAGGGAACCTCCCGTGGGCACCTGCACGAACGGCGGTTGGCTGGAACCTCTGCAACGTACCCGCGTCAGACATCGAGAAGCCGTCTCCCCTCGAAGGCGCGGCCCAGGGTCACTTCGTCCGCGTACTCCAGGTCGCCGCCCACCGGCAGACCACTGGCGAGACGGGTGACTCGGAGCCCCATCGGCTTGATCATCCGCGCCAGGTACGTCGCGGTGGCCTCACCCTCAAGGTTCGGGTCGGTCGCCAGGATCAGCTCCGTGATGGAACCGTCGGCAAGCCGCGCCAGCAACTCGCGGATGCGCAGATCGTCGGGGCCTACACCCTCGATGGGGCTGATCGCGCCGCCGAGCACGTGGTAGCGCCCCCGGAACTCACGGGTCCGCTCGATCGCGACGACGTCCTTCGGCTCCTCGACCACACAGATGACCGTCAGGTCGCGGCGGGTGTCGCGACAGATGTTGCACTGCTCCTGCTGCGCGACATTGCCGCAGATCGAACAGAAGCGGACCTTGTCCTTGACCTCCAGGAGGGCATGGGCGAGGCGCCTCACATCGGTCGGCTCCGCCTGCAGAACGTGGAAGGCGATCCGCTGCGCGCTCTTGGGACCGACGCCCGGGAGCCTGCCCAGTTCGTCGATGAGGTCCTGAACAACGCCTTCGTACAACGGAACGCCTTTCCTTCAAACCCTGCTCGTACCGTAGTGGGTACGCGCGGGTACCAATAGAGGTGCCGGACGGCTCAGCGCGGGAGCCCGCTGGGCTCGACCGGGAGCCGACTCGGCCCGCCCGGGAGCCGGTTCGGCCCGCTCGTACGTCGGTTCAGAACGGAAGTCCGGGCATGCCGCCCAGGCCCTGCGCCAGCGGGCCCAGCTTCTGCTGCTGGAGCGCGGTGGCGTTCTCGTTGGCCGCCTGGACCGCCGCGACGACGAGATCGGCCAGGGTCTCGGTGTCCTCGGGGTCCACCGCCTTGGGATCGATCACGAGGGCGCGCAGCTCGCCGGAGCCGTTCACCGTGGCCTTCACCAGACCACCACCCGCCTGCCCCTCCACCTCGGTCCGCGCCAGCTCCTCCTGGGCCGCCGCGAGATCCTGCTGCATCTTCTGGGCCTGCTGGAGCAGCTGCTGCATATTGGGCTGACCACCACCGGGAATCATGGTCACTCCTGGGCTTTTCGAGGGCGGATGTTTGGTTAAAACGAGCCTACGTGCTCGCCGGGTGCCCCGCTCCACCCATCGGACGCAACTCTTTCGAGTGAGATTTGCGGCGCTGAGAGAACGCCCTATACCTGACCAGAGGCCGACAGCACGCTGTAATGCCGCGTTTTCGCTCCCACGGCCCACCATTCGGCGGTAGGAAGGGCATGCGTACCGCCACACACAATCGCACCGCCGGTAACGCAGAGTCAGCGCGACCGGTCGTCGGCGCCGGCGCAGCGAGCCAGTCGGCGGAGTCGATGGAAGTCAGTGGAGATACCCGAGACAGACCCTCCGTAGTTCCACGCAGAGTGCAGAGGAGTGCCCCGGTGAGCCAGCCGGAGATGCCGCCCGAGGGGCCGCCCCGTAAGGAATCCGCTGCGGGGACGTCCGGTGACAGCGCCGGAATTACGCATTCCACCCCGGACCCGGGCAGCCCGGCGCGACCGGGGCGCGATCTCGCCGCACGTCCCTTTCCGCTCGGCGACTGGGGCGAGCCCGCCGAACGCCTCGACGAGCTGTACCGGTGGGTCGAGACGGGGGCGCTGGAGACGGCCGCCTGGTACTTGAAGGACCGCGCAGGGAAGCGGCGCGGCGCACGCGGGCTGCGCGTCGGCACCTCGGTCGGCGTCGTCGCGGGCGCGACGCTGCCGCTGCTCGACCTGACGGGCGCGCTGAACGGCTCGGCGGGGTACGGCTACTTCTCGCTGCTGCTCGGTGCCGCCTGCATGGCCTGTGACCGGTACTTCGGCCTGACCTCCGGCTGGATAAGGGATCTGGCCACCGCGCAAGCCGTACAGCGCAGGCTCCAGGTGCTCCAGTTCGACTGGGCCTCGGAGTCCGTACGCGAGGTACTGGGCCCGACCGAGGGCACCGCCAGCGAGGCGGCCGAGCGCTGCCTCGGGGTACTGCGCCGGTTCTCCGAGGACATCACAGAACTCGTACGGTCCGAGACGGCGGACTGGATGGTGGAGTTCCGCGCCGGGCCCGCCCCCATGGGGATGCAGTCGCTGGCGACGGGCGCCGGCATCGGCCGGGGCGAGCAGACCGGGCCGCCGGGCCGCTTTTCGATCCCCTCGGTGACCCGGCCGAACATGCCCCGGCAGCGACCGCCGGAGCCGCCCCGGTGAAGGCGCCGCTGTCACCGGGGTCGCCGCTGTCACCGGGGTCGCCGTGGTCACCGGGGTCGCCGTGGTCGTTGCTGTCACCGTGGTCGCCGTGGTCGTTGTTGGTTCGTGCAACCGGTACTGCCCGTGCGGTCGGTGCGGTCGGTGCTGCCGTCGTCGCCGTCAGCTGAAGATGATCATCGAGCCCTGCGCGAGGCTGCGGGTCGCCGCCGCGTGCAGGCCCAGCCAGACGTGCCGCTCCCGGGCGAACGGGCTCTCGTCGTACGCGATCGGCTCGGCCGGCTCCTCCAGCTCGGTGGGCCGGGTGGGCGGCGTGGGCGGAGCCGGCGGGTTCCCGGGGTCGATGCCGAGGGACGCGGCGACGAACTCCAGTTCGCGCAGCAGGCCGTGCGAGGACCCGAGCGGACCGCCGCCCTCCAGCAGAGCGTCGTTGGAGAGGGGGGCGGGGAAGTCCACCGGGACGTACGCCCCCGCGTGGTCGAAGTGCCAGACCAGGTGCGACTGCTGAGCGCTCTGCTCGAACATCTCCAGGAGTTGCTCGTAGTCCCCGCCCAGCGCGTCGACGGGAGTGACCGCCAGGCCGCTGAGCTGGAGCAGATAGGCCCGGCGCAGAAAGTGCAGCGCCTCGTAGTCGAAGCCCGCGACCGGGGCCACGTCCCCGGTGAGGCCCGGCATGTACGCGAACACGGGGACGGGCGGGAGACCGGCCTCCCCGAGCGCGTTGTCGAAGACGGCGATCTCTTCGGCGAAGGGGTTGTCGGGGCTGTGGCACAGCACATCGACGAGGGGGACGAGCCACAGATCACAGGCCACGAAGTCTCGCTCTCACACGGGGTTGGGCGCTCGTCGGGACAGCGTAATGCGGCAGGTGGGCCGCGCACAGGGTCTCTGCGGTCACGGGATCGGGACGGATACGGACACCACGGGGGCGCGCTGCCCCAGGGGTCGCAGGGGCCGCAGGAAGTCACAGAGGCCCCGCCGCCTCAGGGAGCGGCGCAGGGTGGGGCCGAGGCCCGGAACCAGGTGAGGCCGGGGCCGGGACGCCTCAGCGACCGTCCGTCGCGCTCAGCTCGGCGATCAGGAGCCGGTCCGCCCATTCCTGTTCCCGTGCGTAGTACGCGCGCAGGATCGCCAGCACCGTCGCCCGGTCCCCGGCGGCGACGGCTTCGGCGAGTGCCTCGTGGTCGAGCCAGAGCAGGCGGTCCCGTTCCGCGCTCGTCCGCAGCCGGTGCACCAGAAAAACCCAGCCCTGGACGCGGAGGGTCGCGAGGAAGTCGCTGATGTTCGGGTTGCCGACGAACGCGCTCAATTCGCGCCAGAATCGCAGGTCGTAGCCGACCAGCACGTCGAGGTCGCCGCCCCTCGCGGCACGTGCGGCCTCGGAGGCGCGGCGCCGGAGAGAGGTCATCGCGTCGCCCCGGACCGTGATCGGATGACAGCCGCTGAAGATGCCCTCCACGATGACAGAACGAGCCTGCACGATGGAGTGGTAATCCCCGGCGCTGAAGGCGCGTACCTGGAATCCACGGTGTTCGTCGGAGACGAGGAGGCCCTGCGAGGCGAGGTCGAAGAGCGCCTCGCGGACGGGCGTCGCGGAGACCCCGTACTGCTCGGCGATCTGCTTGACGGTGAACTCCTTGCCCGACGGCAGACGCCCCGCGAGCACTTCGTCACGCAGCGCACCGGAGATCTGGCGGCGCAGCGTGTTGCGGGTCACACCTCCGCTCGGGCTCATCCCGTTCCCTCCCCATTTTTCTGTTCGGGACACCTTAAGGCAGGCCCGCCCTGCCCGGATCCGGGCAGGGCGGGCAGAGTGGGTGATACGGGGACAGGTGCGGGGTCGCGTCGCTTTTGGCGGGAAATTCTCCTGTACGTCGCACCGATATCAGGCATTTCTCCCGCCAATAGCTCAGTCGGCGTCAGCGTCGGTGCTGGATCGGCCGGGTGCCGGGGGCGGGATCGGCTGGTGCCGGATCGTTCCGGTCTGGCACCGACCCGTTCGCCATGGGTGCCGACTCGGACGCTTGCCGTCGAAGCCCGGAACCCGGAGCCCGGAGTCGGCGGCGGCTCCGGTCACGTCCCGTTCATGCCGTGTAGCCGTCCGCGACCGTCAGTGCTTCGTCCAACGCCGCGAGACCCTCCAGTGCCTCGGCGTCGCTGACGTTGCAGGGCGGCACGACGTGGGTGCGGTTCATGTTGATGAAGGGCCACAGCCCCCGCGCCTTCGCCGCCGCCCCGAAGGCGGCCATCGGCGCCGCGGCCTCCCCCGTCGCGTTGTACGGGACGAGCGGCTCGCGCGTCTCCCGGTTCCGTACCAGTTCCAGGGCCCAGAACGCGCCGACGCCCCGTACCTCGCCGACCGAGGGGTGGTGCTCGGCCAGCTCACGCAGTCCCGGTCCGAGCACCTTCTCGCCGAGCCGCGCGGCACCCTCCACCACCTTCTCCTCCTCCATCAACCGGATCGTGGCGACAGCGGCGGCACAGGCCAGCGGGTGGCCGGAGTAGGTGAGCCCGCCGGGGTAGGGGCGGGTCTCGAAGGTGGCCGCGATCTCGGCGTTGATCGCCACCCCGCCGAGCGGCACGTACCCGGAGTTGACGCCCTTGGCGAAGGTCATCAGGTCGGGCACCACCCCGTAGTGGTCGGCCGCGAACCACTCCCCGGTACGTCCGAAGCCGGCCATCACCTCGTCCAGCACGAAGACGATGCCGTACCGGTCGCAGATCTCGCGCACGCCCGGAAGGTAACCGGGCGGCGGGGTCATGATGCCCGCCGTGCCGGGGATGGTCTCCAGCACGATCGCCGCGATCGTGCCGGGGCCCTCGAAGGCGATGGTGTCCTCCAGATGCTGAAGGGCGCGGGCGCACTCCTCCGCCTCGGTCGTCGCGTGGAACGACGAGCGGTAGAGGAAGGGCGCCCAGAACCGCACCACCCCCGCCGAACCGTTGTCGGACGCCCAACGGCGCGGGTCGCCGGTGAGGTTGATCGCGGCCGAGGTGGCTCCGTGGTACGAGCGGTACGCGGAAAGCACCTTGGTACGGCCGGTGTGCACCCGCGCCATCCGCACGGCGTTCTCGACCGCCTCGGCTCCACCGTTGGTGAAGAAGATCTTGTCCAGGTCGCCCGGGGTGTGGGAGGCGATCAGCCGCGCCGCCTCGGACCGGGCCTCGATCGCGAACGCGGGCGCGAAGGTGGCGAGTTTGCCCGCCTGCTCCTGGATCGCGGCCACGACGACCGGGTGCTGATAGCCGATGTTGGTGAAGACGAGACCGCTCGTGAAGTCGAGGTACCGGTTCCCTTCGTAGTCCCAGAAGTACGAGCCCTTCGCCCCCGCCACGGCGAGCGGATCGAGAAGGCCCTGCGCGGACCAGGAATGGAAGACGTGCGCCCGATCGGCAGCCTTCACGGCCGCACCGGCGGCCTGGTCGACGAACGGGTCTCGGGGGCCACGAGGGGCTTCAGCGGTCATGCCGGTGAGCGTAGGGGGTGCGAGCTGCGGCACTCCATGACCACGGTGCACGAAGTCGGTGGTACGGGTCGGCGGACCGCGGGGGCGTCCCGCCGGGGCGCGCGGGTACGGGTAGCTCCCGGACCGAGCCCCGCACGAGCAGGAAGCATCCCGACCTGGACCGCCTCCACGTCCTGCGCACGGGACCATCCCCGCACGAGCGGGAAGCGCTCTTCCTGACCTGCGGGTTCGTCCGGCACCAGTCGGGTTCCGGGCCGGCCTCACCGGCTCAGACTCGGCAGCCACACACCCCCACACCCGTCAACATCGCTCGCGTCCCGGCCGGTTCACCACACCCTGCACGGCCGAGCCGGCCAAACCCCCACTCCGTTGCCATCAGTTGCGCCTGCCGGCCCCCGCACCTGTAGGAACCGGGCAACCGTCCTACGGCGTCCCCCAGTCGGCTGGAGCCACAGCCGCATCCGTCGTACCGCCGCTCGACCTGTTGTCGTACCGGTACTCGCCCAGAGAGGCCGCCACCTCGTGCAAGCCCTCGCATGGACACTGGTGGGTCTCGCCTATGCCGTCCTCCCCCTGATGGTGTGGTGGCGCATCGCGCGAACCCCTCTCGTGAGGACAGCCGTCGCCCTGGCGCTGGCAGTAGCCGGCGGGCTGCTCGTGGCCGTCCAGCACCTCTGGCTGACGGGGCCACCGAGGCCCGACGCCCACCTCGTCTTCGCGGCCGTCGCGCCGCTGATCGTCGCGGCCGGGGCTGTCTGGGAGCGCTCGCAGGAGGGGACGGCGCCCGATCAGCACACCTGGGCGACCCGCCGCAGCGGGGCGATCGGCGTCCTGGGCACACAGTTCGCGGTCACCCTGGTCGCCTCCTTGCTCTACGCCCTCGTACTGACCGGGGCCTCGACACCAGCCGCATCCGCCGTACCGGCACTGCCCGCAGGGCTGACCGTTGAGTCACAGAGCGAGGGGTGCGGTTCCGGTAACTGCTACCGCCTGCTGACGATCGGCAGCGAGAACGGTCTGTCCTACCAGGAAATAGTCCGCCGTCTCGGCATCACCCACGAGAAGTGCCGTCCCAACGGCTGGCTGCTCGACCGGCGGGACCTGTGCGTCGGCCTGAACACCCACCGCACCGACCGGGTCGTGCTGTACGTGACGCTCAGCGATTTGATCGACTGACCGCCCAGGCGCCCAGGAACTCGCGGCAGATCCGGCACCCGTAACGGAATCGGTGTCGGCATCGGGGCCCAGCCCCCGGCATAGGCCCAGGCCACAGCACAGGCGAAGGCACAGGCACGGCGAGGTCGCGCCGTGTGCGCGTCACTCGTTCGTGCGATGTGGGCTTCCGGTTCCTCAACCTTTCCCACTGGGCGTCGCTCTGTAAAGGAGTGACGGACCAAGCACGTCGGCTCCCCTCGTCAGAGGCGGCCGACGGGAAGGAAAGGCACCACGATGAAGAGTTCGAGCACAACGGCGTCCGGCTCGTCGGCACTCATCCGAGCCGTCGCCCTCACGCTGCTCGGCGCGCTCGCCACGCGGATGTCGTACGGCGGAATGGCCAGGGCGTCCGGCAGTGGCAGACCGGGCATGGCGCCGGGCATGGCGCCGAGCAGCGGGCCGGGCGAATACCCCGGCGGGATCGTGCGGAGTCATCTCGTCCCAGGCACACGGGGGGAGCCGACAACCGTCTTCGCGGACATCGGACCGCACCTTGATCTCAGCCCTTCGGGCAGGTTCCGGAGTTTGGGCACGCTCCGAGCAAAAGGGAGCGGCCGGAGCGCACTTCATGGGGAAATTCGCCCCGGGTGGAGACCGCGCCCCGTCCCCGCCGTACCCGGGCCGCCCGAATCGGTGGTGCCCATCGCGGAGATGCTCACCGACGGGCCTCACCTGAACCAATCAGCCGCCCTATCCGCGCCCGAATTCCACCACGTATCGAGACCGGCCGTACGCATCCCGCATTCCGAACGCCGACAGGAAGGAACGCATCCCCCCGGGGGATCGCCGCGAGAGAAGATCGCACCGCTCTCGCAGTCGAGGAATTCGGCCCGGCGCGCACTCGCCGGAACAGGCCCCCAGGCGAACCAATCAGGCGCACGGAAAGCGGGCCGGACCAGGCAGAGTGGTTCTGCCCGATCCGACCCGCTGGGTTCCGGTGACCGCGTGCGGCGGTCTCACTTCCGCGAATTCCTGTCGGGAGCGATCTCCCGGACGGAAGGAAGTCACGTGGCGCGGGGACCCGTTCGCGTTCTGACGCACGCCGGCGTCAGATGCGACGGTGCCGCCCGTAGTGCTCGCCCGTGGTCTCGAAGAACTCGGGGTTCCCCAAGTGGGAATCCTTGTCGAACTCCGGAGCGCTCTTGATCTGCTCCTTGTCGAGGTCCACGTAGACCTTCTTCTCCTCCGGATCGACCCGGCGCACCGTGCCTGCCGGAAGCAGTACGTGCCTGCCGAAGATCCAGACCCCGGTGTCGACGACCAGGTAGGAGGAGCCGACCTCGTCGGAGTGCTTGTCGACCTTGCCGATGCTGCCGTCGGTCGCTTCGACCTTGTAGCCGATCAGATCGACGCCGGCGGTGTGGCCGGCCGTGGGCTGGTAGCCCCAGATGTTCTCGCTCATCTCTACGGCTTCCTCTCTCGTTGCCGGAAGGTGATGACTTGCTCAGCGGGACGGGATCCTCCGCCCTACGAGCGGCTCCCGTCCTGAACTTCGCCTGCCCGGCATCCCGGAGCTCATGCGCCCCACTCTCCCCTCATTTTCAACAAACTCGTCCGACGCCAACCCATATCGCTTTACGGACACCCGGATTGCCCTTCCATTCACCGCTTGAGACAGGGAGAACGCCGAAAAGGGCCCACCCATCGGGAGTGGACCCTCTTCGTTCAGTACCTGCGTCATTCCGGTGGTTCGTACGAACTACCACCGGTACCAGCGGTGGCTGCCACCCTTCGGACGGGCCACGAACCCGATCAGCCAGAGAACAAGGACGATCGCTGCGACGATCCACAGCGCCTTGAGCGCGAATCCCGCACCGAAAAGAATGACGGCCAGAAGAAGAACGAGAAGCAGGGGAACCATGATTATCAACCTCCAGAGCTTCTGTTGCCCCAGCAACTCCGCCCCACACACGCGATCTCATCTGTTTCTCGCGGAATTTACGGGGCATCCGTTGACGCCATTCCGGAATCCATCCCTCACCGGAGGGCTCACCAGCGGCCACCGCCCCGGCGCCCCACCGCCCCTCCTCCCCAGCGTCAGCCCCGGCCTCGGCCCGGGCCCCGGCCCTGGCCCAGGCCTCAGCGCCGGCCCCAAGCACTGGACCCGTGCCGCGCCCGCTGCCACTCTTTGGTCATGGAAACGGGGAGACGCAGCCAGCAGGACCGGGACGAGATCACCGTGGAGATCGGCTACGCGCTGCTCAGCGCGTGCTTCCTCGGAGCCGTCGTGTTCGCCGCGATCGCCGGCCCCGCAGCCGTCTGGGACCTCTCACCCACCATCGACAAGATCCTGCTCATCACCGGGGTCTCGGTCGGGGGAGTGCTCGCGGTGCTCCGCGTCGTACACGTGCTGTGGCAGTTCGGCGAGCGCCGGTCCTGAAAGGCCGGCCCTGGCACCTCTCCACCGCCGTCAACAGGTCGAGAGCCCGGCCGGGTTCCCCCGCCGGGCGGCCCCGGGCGCGGGCTCAGAGCGCGGAGGATTCGCCGCCCCCGGACGTCTCCTCGCCCGGGGCCCCGGCATCCAGGACCTCGACCTCACCGACTGCGGCAAGCAGCCAGATCGGGAACTCCGGGTCGGCCTGACCCACCGTGAGGCCGAGCCAGCGGCTGGTGCCGGCAATGCGCCAGACCTGCATGCTGCCGGCCAGGTTGCAGAGCTGCCCCAAGGGTTCGGGAGCCGTGGAAGCCATCTCCGTCTCGTCGTCACCCGCCAGCCAGGGCCACAGGTCGATCGTCTCGGGCTCGCCCCAGCGCTCGGTGAGTGCGGTCGCCACGGCACTGAACTCGGCCTCGATCTCCTCCTCGGCCGGTTCCGCCGTCTCCTCGTGCGGCCCGTCCCAGAAGTCCTCGCTCGCCCGCAGGATGAGCAGGTGATGTCCGGGACCGCTGCTCCGTACCCCGCTGTCTTCCGCCTCGTCGCCCTGCGGGAACGGCAGGCCGAGCACACGGTCGACGAGGGCGACGCGCTCGGCGGTCGTGGTGGGGGTGGGCAGGCTGCCGTGGTCGGACGTCTCGGGTGTCATGCACACGGATCTTGCCAACGTTGCCTCCGGAACGCCGAAGCGGGGGGTGCGGCACGGCCGGTGGCCGGTCGCACCCCCCGCCCGGTCATGCGAAGGAGGAGGTGGAGACGGTGGAGCGCAAGCGGTTCGGGGGGCGGCCCCGAAGGGAGAAGGGGATCAGCAACTCAGGTTCGAGCCGGGGGTGACACCCAGGATCGAGGTGAACGACTGGTACGAGTTGATGCGGCTCTGGACCTGGGCGGGGTTACCGCCGTTGCACTCGATGGAGCCGTTGATGGAGCGGATGGTCTCGCCGAACCCGGCACCGTTGACCATGGCGTTGTGCGGGGTCATCGTGCCCGGGCCGCTCTGGGTGTTCCAGTACCAGAGGGCGGTCTTCCAGGCGACGGCTGCGTCCGTCTGGACGAGGTTGGGGTTGGACAGCAGGTTGATGCCCAGGGCGTCACCCGCGGCCTTGTAGTTGAAGTTCCAGCTCAGCTGGATCGGACCGCGGCCGTAGTACGCGGACTGGCCCGCCGGGCAGCCGTAGGACTGCGAGGTGTCGCAGTAGTGCGAGTAGTTGGCCGTGTTCTGCTCGACCACGTACACCAGCCCGCCGGTCTCGTGGTTGACGTTGGCGAGGAAGGCCGCCGCCTCCTGGCGCTTGACCGTGTCACTGCCCGTGTTGGCGAAGCCCGGGTAGGCGCTCAGGGCGGCGGTCAGACCGGAGTACGTGTAGAAGGAGTTCCGGCTCGGGAACATCTGGTTGAACTGCGACTCACTGACGACGAAGCCGGAGGTGCTCGGCGTGCCGGGGTCGGTGGTGCCGCCGGTGCCACAGGTGCCGGCGTCGGACCAGACATCGGTGGTGCCGGGAATTTCGTTCTGGGTCCACCACTTGGCGGTCCAGTTGTGTCCGCCTCGGGAGGCCGAGTCGCCACCCCAGTAGACGGACGAGGAGTTCCAGGCGGGGGCACAGGTCGCCGCGGAGGCCGTACCTGCGGGGAGGACGACGACTGTTGCCGCTACGGCCGCCGCTGCGGCGAGAAGTCCCATGACGCGTCGGAACACGTGATCACTCCTTCGGTGCGACGCTGCGTCCTGACTTCTGACCGGTCCGGAGGCGCGCCGTGTTGTGGGGGTGCGGACACTCAAGCGAGAATGGTCTGGACCTGTCAAGGTCTGGACCAAGCTTCCTCCACCCCTCGCCGGGGAGCCCCGCGCCGGACCACCGGTTCACCAGATGCCTTGCACCCGTCCCCAACAGGCCCTATACGTCCGTGCGTTGAGGGCAGCCCGCCGCCGGGCGGTGCTCCATGACACCAAAGAATTCGGACCGCTCCACCTCCACCGGAGCCCCTCCACCGCAACTCAGTTCGAGAGAACGATCGGCTCCGAAGCTCGATCATCCGAGCGGATTCCCTTGGACGCGGAGCACGCCCGGCAGATTCCGCTTCGGCCATCGGGGCGCGGGACCGCGCTGCTCGGCCGACCGGTGTGCGAGTATCCCGGACGTGGACCCGCTGACTCCGCAAGATCCCCCTCGTGTGGGCCCGTTCCGGCTGCTGGGGCGGCTCGGCACGGGAGGTATGGGACGCGTCTATCTCGCCCGCTCGGAGAGCGGGCGGACCGTGGCGGTGAAGGTCGTGCACGCCCAGTTCGCGGTGGTGGACGAGTTCCGGATCCGGTTCGCCCGGGAGGTCGCCGCGCTGGAACGCGTCGGCGACGCCGGCACCGCTCCGGTAATCGCGGCGGACACGGAAGCCGCGCTGCCGTGGGTGGCGATCGCGTACGTACCCGGCCCCTCGCTCCGCACCGTCGTGGGCGACCGGCGTCCGCGACGGGACAAGCCCGCACAGGATCAGCACGGGTGGGACCAGCACATGGGGGACCAACGCGCACCGGACGGGCTCACACGGGGTGGGCTCACCCAGGACGGACTCACGCGGGACGGACTCGGACAGGACGGACCCGTCCAGGACCGACCCGTCCAGGACGAGCACGCGCAGGACGGCGGGCAGCGCCGGGGTGCCGCCGAGCACGGCACACCCGAAGCCAAGCCGGACGCGAGGCCGTTGCCCGTGGCCTCCGTGCGCTTCCTGGCCGCCGGGCTCGGGCGGGCGCTGATCCACATCCACGCGGTGGGCCTCGTCCACCGCGACCTGAAGCCGTCCAACATCCTGCTCACCGTGGACGGCCCCCGCATCATCGACTTCGGTGTCGCCCGTGCCGTGGAGACGGTCACGGACGGCGGCTTGACCAGCACCGGCGCGGTGATCGGCTCCCCGGGCTTCATGTCGCCCGAGCAGGTGAGGGGCGAGAAGGTCACCGCCGCCTCGGACATCTTCTGCGTCGGTGCGGTCCTCGCGTACGCGGCGACCGGGGTGCAGCCCTTCGGAGCATCCGACAGCGGGGTGCACGCGATCATGTTCCGGATCGCGAACGACGAGCCGGACCTGACCGCGCTGCCCGCCGAGCTCGTCCCACTGGTGCGGTCCTGTCTGGACCGGGACCCGGGCCGCCGCCCCACCGCCGAAGCGCTGGCCCGGTCGGCTCCGGCTCGGCGGGACGGGCAGCCCGAGGCCTGGCTGCCGCCCGAACTCCTGGCCGTACTCGGTTCCCAGGCGGCCCGCCTGCTGGACACGGACACGCCCGTCCCCGAGAGCGTCGACCCCACACCCACCCCGCCCGACGACCGGCCGACACCCCGGCCAACACCCCGGGCAGCGCCCCGGCCGACGCCCCCGGTACCAAAGCCGGAAGCGCACCCCGCGTCCAGCCCCCAGGCTCAGGGGAACGGCCACCTCCGGAGGCGTTCCGCACTGGTCGCCGCCTGTGCGGTCACCGGACTCCTCGGCTCGGGCCTGGCCCTCCACTACTACGCCTCCGGCGGGTTCGGCAGCCTGGGCGGATTCGTCGGTCTCGGCGAATCCGCCGACCTCGCGAAGGACGACGACAACACCAATAACACCGACAACACCGCCACCCGCGACATCGACGCCCGCGACCACGGCAGCAGCGACGACTTCGGCGACAATGGCCCCCGCCCCCGGGGAAACTCCGGCCCCGGAGACGTCCCCGAGGTCTACCTCGGTGCCTGGGAGGGCGTGCTCAGGGGCGCCGAGAACGCCCCGTACGAGACCCGCCGGATCGAGATCGAGCAGGGCACCAGGGGCCACCGGACCGCCACCTACGTCCAGGTCTTCGGCGAGCGCCTCTGCGTGGGCCGGTCCGTCCTCGTCGGCGCCGACGAGGAACACATCGTGTTCGACGAGAGCGATGTGACCACCGGCGTCCCCGCGGGCCGGTGCACTCCGGTCGGCCGTCAGACGCTGGCCGTGCGCTCGCCCGACGTCATGGAGTGGACGTCCGGGGCGGTCCACGCGACGTTCCGTCGCGCCGCGGGCGGCCCCCGCGCCGTTCCGGCCACCTTCCTCGGACACTGGATGCGCGCCCCCGAGCCGGGCCCCCGGCCCAGGCGTCCGTACCAGTACGACCTCACCGTCACGCAGGGGCCGGTGGGCGCACCGCTCGTCCGGTACGTATCGAGAACTCCCAAGCTGGACTTCGACACCGGGCTCCCGGCCCCCGACCCCGTCGACTGCGCGAGCACTGCCCGCGTCGGAGGCGTGGGCGGCGTGGGCGGCGTGGGCGGCGTGGGCGGCCTGCTGATCGCCGGGCCGGACACGCTCTCGCCGGTGGACCGCTCCGACCCCGACTGCTTCTCCGACGGCTCGCAGTACCTGCGGGTCGACACCTATCAGGGCCGCGAACGGCTGCTGGTGCACGGCATGAGCGCGGTCGGCGAGGACGACGAACCCGGCGAGTACTACCGGGTCTTCTGACCTCCCGCGAGAGCCCTCCGATCCACCCCCGGTCGCCGCACGCAGGGCCAGTGCCGGGGCGAACGGACCGTGTCCGGGCGCCAGTTGAACAAGAGGCGAACACCGGCCGACAACACTCGCTCCGCACCCCCGCCCCCGCTCTCCCCCTCGTACGGTGGGCCGCCCGAGGGCGCGCCGGTGCGCGCCCCGCCGGTACGCACGAAGGAGTGCGAGGCAGCCGTGAGTTGGTTCACCGCCGAGAACGTCGTGGCCGTCGCGACCGCCGCGGTCGGCGTGCTGGTCTCCGTGGGGGTGATCTGGTACGAACGACGCGTCCCGGCCCAGCGGCGCATCGGGTACCGGGTCCAGATGGACACCCCGATCGGCAGCGGCGTCAACGTCCGGCTGGGACTCTTCGACGAGACCCCCGACATGTCGGACGCCACCCTCGTCCTGCTGCGCATCGAGAACGACGGTTCGCAGTCCATCTCCCGCGACGACTACACCGGCATCGACCGGCACGGTCTGACCGTGGAGTTCGGCGACCGGACGGTGCGCGGGACAGCCGTCACTCAGCCCGTCGAGTCCGGCCATCTGATGGAGCACTTCACCCCGGCCGCCGGGATGCGTCAGGAGGGCGGTCTCATCCGGCTTCCGCGCGTGCCCCTCAACCGCCACCAGCACTTCAAACTCCTCGTGCTGCTCACCGGCGGCGAGGTGGGCAGCCCGATCCGGGTCGTCGGCGGCATCCGGGACGGGGACGTACGGGTCAACAGCGCGGCCCGCCCCGACGAGAAGCCGCCGGTGTTCAGCCGGGCGGCCCGGTTCATCACCGTGGCCCTGACCCTCGGGGTCGTCACGCTCTCCTCGATCATCCTGGTGCTCGACCGCACCCCGCCGCCGGTCGAATGCGCCAAGGGCTCCCTGCGGGTGGCGGGATCCACCGCCTTCCAGCCGGCCGTGACCGAACTGGCGAAGCTCTACACGCAGGCGTGCGAGGGCTCCTCGATCGACGTGGACATGCACGGCAGCGACGCCGGGGTCCGCCTCCTCGCCGAACGCGGCGCCTCACCCGCCACGGTCGTCTTCTCCGACGACCCGAAGCCCGGCGGCTACCCGCGACTGAGCGAGAACAGCAGGGTCGCCGTGGTGTTGTTCTCCCTCGTCGTCAACGACAAGGTGCGCCTGAAGGATCTGTCGCTCGACGACGTACGGCGGATCTACCGGGGCGAGATCCGGAACTGGAACCACTTCCCCGGCAACCCCGACCTGGAGATCCGGCTCGTCAGCCGGGACGCGAACTCGGGCACCCGGGTGGCTCTCCAGCGCCGGGTGCTGGACGGCAACGAGCCCATCCCCACGTCCTCCCGCGACTGCCGCACCTCCGACGACCCGAAGGCGCTGGTCACCCGGTGCGAACTGGGCAGCACCGACGAGGTGCTGCGCACGGTCGGGTCCGTCGACGGAGCGATCGGCTACAGCGAACTGCGCACCGGGGCGGCCGCGCCGAAGGGGCTGCACCGCGTCACCATCGGCGGCAAGGAACCGTCCCCCGGAAAGATCACCACGAACGGTTACCCGTACTGGGTGGTCGAGTACGCGTACACCTACCGAGAACCGGCAGCCGACTCGCTCGCGGCCCGCTTCCTCGACTACGTGAACAGCCACGGCCAGCAGGCCCTGCGCGAGCACGGCCACCTGCCCTGCTCGGCCCCGCAGGCGTACCCGCTGTGCGGCGACGGCCCCTGACGGCCACCGCCGGGACCGGGAAAGCGGAACGTACCGGGAACCGGAACGGCCGCGGGCCGGGGCACGGAAGGTGTCCCGGCCCGCGGCCGTCGTCGTACGGTGCTCCCGCGAGAACCCCTACAGGAACGAGTTGATCTCGATCGTCTCGGTGCGGCCGGGGCCGACGCCGATCGCGGAGATCGGTGCACCCGACATCTCCTCCAGCGCCTTCACGTAGGCCTGCGCGTTCTTCGGCAGGTCGGAGAAGGTCTTCGCCTTGGTGATGTCCTCGGACCAGCCCGGCAGGTTCTCGTAGATCGGCTTCGCGTGGTGGAAGTCGGTCTGGTTGTAGGGCAGCTCCTCGACGCGCTTGCCGTCGATCTCGTACGCCACGCAGACCGGGATCTGCTCCCAGCCGGTGAGCACGTCGAGCTTGGTGAGGAAGAAGTCCGTCAGGCCGTTGACCCGGGTCGCGTACCGCGCGATCGGAGCGTCGAACCAGCCGCAGCGACGGTCACGGCCGGTGGTGACACCGCGCTCGCCACCGATGCGGCGCAGCGCCTCTCCGTCCGCGTCCAGCAGCTCCGTCGGGAACGGGCCGGAGCCGACGCGCGTGGTGTACGCCTTCAGGATGCCGATGACCCGGCTGATCTTCGTCGGGCCCACGCCCGCACCGGTGCAGGCGCCGCCCGCGGTCGGGTTGGACGAGGTGACGAAGGGGTACGTGCCGTGGTCGACGTCGAGCAGAGTGCCCTGGCCGCCCTCGAACAGGACGACCTTGCCCTCGTCGATGGCGTTGTTGAGGATCAGCGTCGTGTCGGCGACGTACGGCTTGATCTGCTCCGCGTACTGGAGCATCTCCTCGACGATGCCCTCGGCCTCGATCGCGCGGCGGTTGAAGACCTTGGCCAGAAGCTGGTTCTTCTGCTCCAGGGCCGCCTCGACCTTCTGGACGAGGATCGACTCGTCGTAGAGGTCCTGGACGCGAATACCGACACGGTTGATCTTGTCCGCATACGTCGGGCCGATTCCACGGCCGGTCGTGCCGATCTTCCGCTTGCCGAGGAAGCGTTCGGACACCTTGTCGAGCGTGACGTTGTACGGAGTGATCAAATGAGCGTTGCCGCTGATCAGGAGCTTGGACGTGTCGACGCCACGGTCGTTCAGTCCACTCAGCTCGGAGAGCAGCACGGCCGGGTCGACCACGACACCGTTACCGATCACCGGGGTACAACCCGGCGACAGGATTCCGGAGGGGAGGAGATGCAGTGCGTACTTCTGGTCGCCTACGACAACCGTGTGACCGGCGTTGTTGCCGCCCTGGTATCGCACCACATAGTCGACGGATCCACCGAGGAGATCGGTGGCCTTCCCCTTGCCCTCGTCACCCCACTGAGCACCGAGCAGCACAAGTGCGGGCACAGGCGTACACCCCTTCCGGGCGGGGCATGTCCAAGGTCAGGGGCGTACGTAAAGGTCGTACTTGCCATACGACGATGTACGACAAAGCCTGAGCCGTCGAACCGGGTGCCCCGGAATAGACGAAGCCCCTGGCGCAATAGCGCAAGGGGCTCTTGCACCAAGATGCTACCCGAGGAAGGACCGAGGTGTCGGCTGCAGAGCCCCCCGGCGACGACGGCCACCAGCTGCTGGTGGTCATCGACCCGGTTGCCCGCCGGACCGACGGCGAGTCCGTCCGTATCGCGAAGGACGTGCTGAACGCCGGAGCGCACGCCAAGATCTCCCTTCCGGACACCCCGGAGGAGTTCGCCCGCGCCCTGTCCCGGCGGGGCAGCAGGCGGCCGGTGGTCATCGGCGACGACCATGCCCTGCTCCGCGCGGTGGCCCAGTTGCACCGGGACCGGGAGCTGGCCGACAGCGCCCTGGCGCTCGTCCCCGTCGGCGCCCCGCCCGCTCTGCGGCTCGCCCACTCCCTCGGTGTGCCGCGCGGCGCGGTGGCGGCGGCGCGGACGGCGCTGGACGGGGCGGTGCACCGTCTCGACCTGCTCGTCGACGACAGCGACGGTGTGGTCCTGGGCGCCGTGGACGTCCCGGCGCCGCCTTCCGACCCCGGTCAGGGCACGGACGGCACGGCGTCTCCCGCCCACTCGGGCGTCACGGCCGTCTGGGACAGCTGCGTCTCGCTGGTCCGCACCCTGGTCCGTCCCCTCCCGCCGACGGCCACGACCGGGGTCACCGGCTACCGCCTGCGGGTGGAGGCCGACGGCGTCCTCCTCAACGATCTGGACCGGGCTGTGGAGGCCGTCACCGTGACCTCGCTGAACGGCGGCGGCCTGGCCGAGGTGGTCGTGCGCGCGTCGAGCGGCGAGACCGTGACGGCGGAAGCCAAGGCGGTCACGGTCTCCGGCCCCGATTTCCGCTACCGCGCCGACATAGAGCTCCACGGCCCGGTCCGGCGGCGGACGTGGACGGTGTGGGCGAACGCCTGGGGGCTGATGGTCCCGGCGGCCGAGGCCGCGGCCTGAACCCAGGAGGACGCGGGCCCGGCGACCGACAGGGACGGGCTCACCGCCCCTTGCCTTCTAGGCCGTGTCGAAGCCTTCTAGGCCGTGTCGAACTCGGCAGGTCCGCCCCGCAGATCCACCCGCAGCCCGTCCTGCGTGACCGTGACGGCGGTGGGGCGCAGGCCCAGCGCGTCCGCCGCGCGATCCGAGGCGGTCGCCCCCGTACCGCCGCCCGTACCGTCAGCCGTCAGAGCGGTGAGGGCGGACTCGATGGTGTCGGTCACGGACTTCGGGGCGGCGACACCGAACATCGACGCGCCGGTCAGGGTGAAGCGGACGGTACCGTCGCGCAGCTCGGGCCGGATGTCGGCCCGTCCGAGGCCGCCCCCGCCCAGGGAGATCCGCAGCGTCCCGTCGGCCGGCCGGGGTTCGACACCGCCGACCATCGCTCCGAACGCGCCGCCGGCCGCCGCGACCCGGCCGCGCAGGGCCTCGGCCGGTATCTCGGCGCGGGCGCTGCTGCCGGACACCGAGGCCCGGCCGCCTCCCTCGGGAGCGGTGAGGTCCGTGAGTTCCGCGTCGACCGTGACTCCGTCGAAACCGTCGAGCGTGGCATCGTCCGCATGCAGGGTGAGGGTGCCCAGCTCGCCGCGGGTGAGCGCCACGAGACCCCAGCCGTCGGTGTCGGCCGTCACCTCGGCGCCGAGCCGTTCACCGGCCAGCTTCTCCACCCGCCCGTCCACCACGTGCCGGGCGAACGCCTCGGCGCCGCCGGCCAGGGCCAGCACTCCGGCGAGGACGGCGCCGCCCAGTACGGCGGTGCGTCGCCGCGCGGGCCAAGTCTTCATGCGATGCCTCCACGGCGGTCGTCCACGGTCCAACAAGCCACGTTCCAGCGGGCCACGTTCAGCGGGCCACATTCAGCGGTCGGCGGTTCAGCGGTCGGCGGTCAATCCCGCCTCCGGCCCGGCGGCTCCCCGGCGGGACTCCTGACGGGCCTTCCAGCGCTCCATCATCGTGACGATCTCGTCCTGGACGAACGCGAAGAACTCCGCCGTCTCCGCGAGCCGCGCGCCCGCCGGGGTGCCCTCGCCGAGGGAGCGGGCCCCGTCGCGGAGGGTCTGCTCCCAGCGGGTCATGACCCGGTCGCGTCCGGCGAAGGTGGTGTACCAGATCTCGTGGTGGAGCCGGTACCGGTCGCGTCGGGAGCCCGGTTCGCGCTCCCGGCCGACCATGCCGACCTGGGTGAGGTACCCGATCGCGCCGGAGACGGCGGCCGGGCTGATCCGGAGCTCGCAGGCGAGTTCGGCCGAGGTCATGGTGGCGTCGTCGTCGGCGAGGAGCGCGGCGAAGACCCGTGAGGCCATGCGCTGCATGCCGGCTTCCGTCATGTCGGCCGCGAACCGCTCGACGAACCGCGAGACGGCCTCCCCGTCCCTGGCACCCGCGCCCGGACGCTCTCCGGAATCCGGTCCGGCGCCGCTGCCGCCCGTACCGCCCGCACTCTCGCCCATCGCCGTTCCGTCCTCCCGATCCGGCCCTCCGGCCGGTCCTCCAGGGGATGTCAGGGGTGTTCCGCCCACTCCCGAGGGTGTTCCGCCCACTTCCGCACGCCCTGGCTCCCGGTGTCAGGCGCATCTCGACTTTATACGGTTCCTTAACTTCAGAACTTTGTGAAACCCGCGTATTTTCAGAGCCATGACGACGGCCATCTCCGTGTCCGCACTGCACAAGTCGTTCGGCCGGACCCCCGCACTGGACGGTCTCGAACTCACCGTGGACCAGGGGGAGGTGCATGGATTCCTCGGCCCCAACGGCGCCGGGAAGTCCACCGCCATCCGTGTCCTGCTCGGCCTGCTGCGCGCCGACTCCGGCACCGCGCGGCTGTTCGGCCAGGACCCCTGGCAGGACGCGGTCGCCCTGCACCGCAGGCTCGCGTACGTCCCGGGCGACGTCACGCTCTGGCGGAACCTCACCGGCGGCGAGGTCATCGACCTCTACGGCCGGCTGCGCGGCGGACTCGACCGCACCCGGCGCGACGCGCTGGTGCGCCGCTTCGAGCTGGACCCGGCGAAGAAGGGGCGTACGTACTCCAAGGGCAACCGTCAGAAGGTCGCCTTGGTCGCCGCGTTCGCCTCCGACGCCGAACTGCTGATCCTGGACGAACCGACCAGCGGACTCGACCCGTTGATGGAGTCGGTGTTCCGCGACTGTGTCACCGGGGCACGCGACCGGGGGTGCACGGTGCTGCTCTCCAGCCACCTCCTCAGCGAGGTCGAGACCCTCTGCGACCGGGTGAGCATCATCCGCCGGGGCCGCACGGTCGAGACGGGATCACTGACCGGGATGCGGCATCTGACGCGTACCGGCATCACCGCCGAACTCGTCGCCGTACCCGACGGGTTGGCGGCTCTCCCCGGAGTCCACGGGTACGAGGCGCGGGGCGGCCGGATCACCTGCCAGGTGGACACCGACAAGCTCGACGCCGTACTCGCCGCCCTCGCGGCCGCCGGAGTACGCGCTCTGAACTGCGCCCCGCCGACGCTGGAGGAACTCTTCCTGCGCCATTACACGGCGGACGGCGAGGCGACGGACGGCCAGGCGACGAACGGCCAGGCGACGAACGGCGAGGCGACGAACGGCGAGGCGGTGGACAACGCCCCGGCAGCCGACTCCGTGACCGGACACCCCACTCGGGACCGCGACGCGGACGGGACGGCGGGGCGATGACCTCGGCGACGGCCACGGACGCCTCGGGCGCGCTCCCCCGCCCCGGCGCCACCGGCACCCACCACCACGCCCACTCGGTCCGGTTCGCCGGAACCGGAGTTCTGCTGCGCCTCGCACTCCGCCGCGACCGCGTGATGGTCCCCGTGTGGCTGCTGGCGATCGGCGGCTCGTTCGCCTCCGTGGCCGGCTCGTTCGCCGCCCTCTACCCGACCGTCGCCGACCGCGTCGGCCTCGCCGCCTCGACGAACGCCAACGGGAGCCTCCGGGCGCTGTACGGCCCCGTCCTCGGCGACTCGGCCGGTGCGCTCGTCGCCTGGCGGATGGGCGGATTCGGGGCCGGGCTGGCAGCGGTGATGTCGCTGATCGTCGTCGTGCGGCACACCCGCGAGGAGGAGGAGACCGGACGCCAGGAGATGCTCTCCGCCGCGCCGGTGGGCCGCCGTGCCCCGCTGACCGCCGCGCTCCTCGCCGCCACGGTGGCCGATCTGGCGCTCGCCGCCCTCGTGGTGCTCCTCCTGACGGCCGCCGGGTGCGGCGGTACCGGCGCGTACGCGCTGGGCCTCGCGGTCGCCGGGACGGGGCTGCTCTTCGGCGCCCTCGCCGCCGTCGCCGCCCAGTTCACCGGGACCGCGCGTGCCGCGAAGGGCGTGACCGCCGCCGCTCTCGGCGCCGCGTTCGTCCTGAAGGCCGCCGGTGACGCGGCGAGCACCGGCGGTTCCTCCGCCCTGACCCGGCTCTCCCCCTTCGGCTGGGTGGAGAACACCCGTGCGTACGCCGGCGAACGCTGGTGGGTACTCCTCCTCTTCGCCGCCGGTACCGCCGCGCTGCTGGCTCTCGCCTTCGCGTTCGCCGCCCGACGGGACCTGGGCAGCGGCCTGTTCGCGACCCGCCCGGGACCCGCGACCGGCCGGATCGCCACGCCGTACGGGCTGGCGCTGCGGCTCCAACGCGGCCCACTGGCCGGATGGACGGCGTCCTTCGCGGTGGTCGGGCTCGTCTTCGGCCGGCTGGCGGGCGGCGCGGCGGATCTCGTCGGCGACAACCAGAAGACGCGGGAGATCATCGGGCGGATGGGCGGCGCGGCCGGGCTGACCGACGCGTTCCTCGCCGCGATGGCCGGGATGCTCGGCATGGTCGCCGCCCTGTACGTGGTCTCCTCGGCGCTCCGGCCGCTCGCCGAGGAGACCGGCGGCCGGGCCGAGCCCGTGCTCGTGGCGGGCGCCTCCCGTACCGCCTGGGCCGGTGGGCACCTGCTCTTCGCCTTCGGCGGCGCGGTCGCCGTGGTGGGCGCGGGCGGCTTGGGCCTCGCCGCCGGTTACGGCCACCGCCTGCCTGCCGTGCTCGGCGCCGCCCTGGTCCAGCTCCCCGCGATCTGGCTGCTGGGCGGGGTGGCCGTGCTGCTGTACGGGGCGGCGCCCCGGATCGCCGCCGCCGGCTCCTGGGGTGCGGCCGGGCTCTGCCTGGTCCTCGGCTGGATCGGCCCGGCAGCCGGGCTTCCCCAGGCGGTGTTGGACGTGTCGCCCTTCGCCCATCTGCCGAAGCTCCCGGGGGAGGGGCTGCGGGGATGGGCCTTGTCCGGCCTGACCGCGGGGGCGGCGGCCCTGGTGGCGGCGGGCCTCACCGCGCTGCGCCGCCGGGACCTGCGGGGGTGAGACCCCTCCCCGCAGGCACCTCGGCCCGCGAGGATCACACCTCCACGTGCAGGCCCTTCAGCCCGCGGATCACGTACCCCGGGTGCCACTCAGGCTCCTCGACCAGCCGCATCCCCGGCGCCCTGCGCAACAACTCACCGAAGGAAGCTGCCAGTTCGACGCGCGCCAGTGGGGCACCGAGGCAGTAGTGGATGCCCGCGCCGAAGGTGACGTGCGGGTTGTCCGGGCGGGTCAGGTCGAGGGTGTCCGGGTCGGTGAAACGCTCCGGGTCGCGGTTGGCGGAGCCGAAGAGCAGCGCGACCTCGGAGCCGCGCGGGACGACGGTGCCGCCGATCTCGATGTCGTCCAGCACCCAGCGCTCGAACATCTGCAACGGGGTGTCGTACCGCAGGAGTTCTTCCACGGCTGTGGACAACAGGCCGTGGTCGGCCCGGAGCGCGGCGAGCTGCCCGGGGTGGTGGAAGAGGGTGCGCCAGCCGTTCACGGTGGTGTTGACGGTCGCCTCGTGGCCCGCGTTGAGCAGCAGCACACACGTGGAGACCATCTCCTGTTCGGTGAGCCGTTCGTCCTCGTCGTGGGCGGCGATGAGCCCCGAGATCAGGTCCTCGCCCGGCTTCTCCCGCCGCACGGCGATGAGTTCGCGCAGATACGCGGAGAACTCGGTGGACGCCAGGACGGCCGCCCGCGCGGTCTCCTCCGACGGGTTCAGCTCGAACATCCCGCAGATCGCGGCCGACCAGGGGCGCAGCAGCGGCCGGTCGGACTCCGGGACGCCCAGCATCTCGGCGATCACGGCGACCGGCAGCGGTTCGGCGACGGCCGCGAGCAGGTCGCCGCCGCCCTCGGCCACGAACGCGTCGACCAGCTCGGCCGCCAGCCGCCGCACGGTCGGCGCGAGCCGCTCCACCGTGCGGGGCGTGAACGCCTTGGAGACGAGACGCCGGATGCGGGTGTGGTCGGGCGCCTCCAGGTCGAGCAGCCCCTGGCCGTTGAGGGTGGTGAACGGCTCGTGCGCGGCGGGCGGCGGGGTGACGCCGAACTCCTCGTGGGTGAAGCGGTGCAGATACGTCCGGCCGAGCCGCCGGTCGCGGAGCAGAGCCGACACGTCGGCGTGGTGCGGGATCAGCCACTGCCGGGTCGGCTCGAAACAGTGGACCCGGCCGGCGGCGCGCAGGGCGGCGTAGGCGGGGTACGGGTCGGCGACGAACGCGGGTGACCAGGGGTCGAAGGACACGTGCATGGCCCGACGCTACCGGCAGGCCGGCCCACCGAGCGGCCGGACCCCTGAGGGCTGTCCCGGGATTCCTGGCGGTTGCGCGACGCACGTGCGGGCAGCCCTCACCCCGGCGTGACCAGCCGTGCCTCGTACGCGAAGACCGCCGCCTGGGTGCGGTCGCGCAGCCCGAGCTTCACCAGGACCCGGCTCACGTGGGTCTTGACGGTGGATTCGGCGACCACCAGGTGGGCGGCGATCTCCGCGTTGGAGAACCCCTGCGCGACCAGCACCAGCACCTCCGTCTCGCGTTCGGTGAGGTCCCCGATCCGGGCCAGGGCCGGGGGTCTCGGTGCCTGGGCCAGCTTGGCGAACTCGGTGATCAGCCGGCGCGTCACGGTGGGCGCGAGGAGCGCCTCACCTGAGGCCACCACCCGTACCCCTTCAGCAAGTTGGCGGGCGGAGGCGTCCTTGAGCAGGAAGCCCGAGGCCCCGGCGCGCAGGGCCTGGTAGACGTACTCGTCGAGGTCGAAGGTGGTGAGGACCAGTACCTTGGCGTCCGCGTCGGCGGCGACGATCTCCCGGGTGGCCTCGATGCCGTTCATCTCCGGCATCCGGATGTCCATCAGCACGACGTCCGGGGCGAGTTCGGCGGTGCGCCCGACCGCCTGGCGCCCGTCCACCGCCTCGCCGACGACCTCGATCCCGGGCATGGCGTTGAGCAGTACCGAGAAGCCCTCGCGGACCAGCATCTGGTCGTCGACGATCAGGACCCGGATGTCGCTCACGCGGCGGCCTCCCGGTCCTCGTCGACGGGTCCGTCCGCGCTTTCGGCGGGCTCCGCCGCCCGGGGCACGGGGATGAAGGCGGCGACCTCGTAACCGCCCTCCTCGGTCGCCCCGGCGGTCATCTCGCCCGCCAGCATGGCGATCCGCTCGCGCATCCCGGTGATGCCGTGCCCGGCGCCGGGGGAGGCCTTGACCGGCTCGGCGGGCGGCCCGTTGACCACCCGTACCCCGAGCCCGCCGAGGACGTAGGCGATCTCGACGACGGCGGGGGCGCCCGGCGCGTGGCGCAGGGTGTTGCTCAGCGCCTCCTGGACGATCCGGTAGGCCGACAGCTCGACGCCCTGGGGCAGTTCGCGGACCGCCCCGGTGACCGTCTTCTCCGTCTCCAGCCCCGCCTCGCGGACGTTGTCGAGCAGCCGGTCGAGCCGGGCGAGCGTGGGCTGCGGGGCGTCCGGCGCCTCCTGGTCCTCGGCCCGTACGACACCGAGCACCCGGCGCAGTTCGGTGAGCGCGGCCACCGCGTTCTCGCGGATGGTGACGAACGCCTGCTCCAGCTCGGGCGGCGGGTTCTGCACCCGGTACGGCGCGGCCTCGGCCTGGATCGCCACGACGGACATGTGGTGGGCGACCACGTCGTGCAGCTCGCGGGCGATGGTGGTGCGCTCCTCCAGCAGCGTGCGCCGGTCGCGTTCGACGGCCGTGACGGTGCGCTGGACCGTCACCTCCCGTTCGGCCTCGCTCACCTCGCGCCGCGCGTCGCGCCGGACCTGGACGACGGTCACCACGAGCAGGGCGAGCGCGGACGTGACGACCATGGGGAAGGCGGTCGAATTGGCGTGGTACCCACCGAAGTACTCCATCATGAGGCCCAACAGCAGCGTGAGCGTCCACATCCAGGGCGCGGTACGCCGCCGGGTACGGGCCGCGACGACCACGAGTACCACCAGATGGCCCCACAGGCTGCTCGCTCCCCACGGCCAGACGTCACCGGCCATGGCGACCACCACCGTGGCCGCCATGGAACCCCAGAAAGCGGCCACGGGCCGGACCAGCGTCAGCGCGACGGGGATGGCCGGCACCACACCGACGATCGACTCGCTGCCGGACCAGGCTGTTCCGAGCAGTACGCAGATCAGCGCGGCCCCCAGGACCAGCGCGTGCGGGGTCCACACCAGCTTCTTCCGCACATTCGCCGGGAGCAGGCCCATCAGCGGCCCGTGGTCGTCGAGCGGGGGCAGCGGGCGGTAGGCGAACACGTCCTTCAGGAGATCCTGCCGCAGGCCGCCCAGCGCACTCGCCGCCGCCTGGAACTCCGGTGTTCTGGTCTTCGTCTGGGCTCGGGTCTCGGTCACGTGCTCACGGTAGGGGGAGGCGCGGGCCGGGGTCGTCCCCACGGAAGCGGATCCGCACGCCTCCGTCTCAGGGACTACTGACTGGCCCACGGGACCCGCCTACGGACTCACCCGCGGGCGGCCACCCAGACGTTCCGCTCGGTGCACACGGTGAGGTCGTCGCGGCGCAGCACCCCGTGCGGGCCGTCCGCGTCGGTGAGCGCGTCCAGGGTGGCGAGGTCCTGGGCGTCGAGTACGTCCTCCAGCGCGGACCGGACCCGGGTGAGGGAGGCCAGCACGTAGCGGCCGGTGGCGGCGGGCAGCGGGGCGGCCAGGTCGATGGCGACGACCCGCTCGGCCACCACGTCGAGCCCGGCCCCGCGCAGGCGGGCACCCCAGTCCTCGCTCATGTGCATCCCGGCGGCCTTCCGCCCCTCGGCCTGGGCCGTGTGGCAGCGCTCCTCCAGACCGGGGCGGCCGATGCCGAGGTCGTCGGGGAGGAAGCGGGGGAAGCCTTCGAGCTCGACCGCGACCATGAGCCCGCCGGGCCTCAGCACCTCGCGGACCTGGGCCAGGACGCCGGCCGGGTCGGCCAGGTGGTGGAGCGAGGCGGAGGCCCACACCAGGTCGAAGGGCCCGGCGGGCAGGGCCTCGGTGTCGAGGTCGGCCACCACGGTACGGACGCGGTCGGCGACCCCGAGCGCGGCGGCCTTCTCCTCCAGCCGGGCGGCCATCGCGGGCGACGCGTCCACGGCGGTGACGTCGGCGCCGGGGAAGCGCTGGAGCAGGGCGAAGGTGCCCGCGCCGGTGCCGCTGCCCAGGTCGAGCACCCGGAGGTCCCGCCCGCCGGGCTTCTCCGCCGTCCCGCCGGACAGCTCCTCGATCCAGCCGGTCAGCTCGTCCAGGTGCTCGTGCAGCACCTCGGCGTCGAGGTCGAGCATCTCGGTGAGTACCGAGAAGTCGGCGTCCTGCGGGCCGTGCCCATGACCGGAGCCGTGCTGGTGGCCGTGCTGGTGGCCCGGGGCGTGTCCGCCCTGGTGGCCCTGCCGGTGGCCGTGCCCGTGCTGGTGCGCGTTGTTGTCGTCCATGCGTCGAGCCTACGCACGCCTTGCGTCGAAGGCATAGCATCTTGCGTATGACGCAAGACGGCGCACTCGACTCCCTGGTCCGCAAACGGATACGCGGCCTCCGGACCGCCCAGGGCTGGTCGCTCGACGATCTGGCCGCGCGCTGTTTCCTCAGCCCGTCCACCCTGAGCCGCATCGAGACCGGCCACCGGCGGATCGGCCTCGATCAGCTCGGCTCGATCGCGCGCGCCCTGGGGACGACCCTGGACACGCTGGTGGAGTCGGTCTCGGACGAGGACGTGGTGATCCGCCCGCAGCACGACACGGAGTGCGGGACGACCACCTGGCTGCTGAACCGGGAGGGCGGACAGCCGGGCGTCACCGTGGTCCGGATGAGCGTCACTGCGCCCGAGCCGCGGCACGGGCGGGACGAACTGAAGGTCCACCCGGGCGGCAAGGACTGGTTCACCGTGCTCTCCGGCACCGTCGTGCTGCTGCTGGGGGAGCGGACCATCACGGTCGAGACGGGCGAGGCGGCGGAGTTCTCCACGATGGTCCCGCACGCCTTCGGCGCGCGGGGCGGCCCGGCGGAGATCCTCGCGATCTTCGACCGTGACGGCCGGCGGACCCATCTGCGCCCGGAGCGCTGATCCGCCGTTCGGGACCACCCCGCCGGAGTCCGCCGGACGCGCACGTCACCAGGCGAGCTGTTCCAGCTCCTCCGCCACCAGCGCGCAGGCGTCCGTCGAGGGGTCGATGAGCGGGAAGTGGCCGATCTCGTCCAGCAGGGTCAGCCCGACCGTCTCCCCCGCCGTCGCCGCCGCCGCGACGAACGCCTCCGCGACCGACTGCGGCACGACGATGTCGTCGCACCCCTGCACGATGTGGGTGGCGATCCCGGTGGGCAGCAGCACTGCGGGGTCGACGTGCGGGCGCCGTTCGGCGAACCCCTCCTCACCACCCAGGAGTTCGTGGACGGCCCCGGAGCAGATGCCGAGCTTCGCGGCGGTCAGCAGATCGGCGATCGGTGCCAGCGCCACCACCCCGCGCAGCGGCGGAGGTTCGGGCAGCCGCCACGGCGACCCCTCGGGCAGCACATGCCGGGCAGCCGCCCAGAGCGCGAGGTGGCCGCCCGCCGAGTGCCCGGTGACGACGATCCGCCGCAGGTCCGCCTCCGGCAACTCCCGTGCCGCGACGGCAGGGATGGCGTCCATCGCGGCGGCCACGTCGTCGAAGGTCTCGGGCCAGCGGCCCGCCGCGTTCCCCTCCCCCGCCGCGTTCCCCTCCCCCGCCGAGGACGGGTCCGCTCCGCGCCGGTACTCCACACTCGCGACGGCGAAGCCGCGGTCGGTGAGGAACGCGGCGAGCGGCGACACGTGACGGCGGTCGTACGGAGCGCGCCAGGCGCCGCCGTGGAGCAGGACGACGAGCGGCATGTTGGTCCACCCGTGCGCCGGAGCCCAGAGGTCGATGACCTGGTCGGGGTGGTCCCCGTAGGCGACGGTCCGGTCGGGGGCGATCTCCGCATGGGCGAACGCCGACTTCTCCTCTACGGCGTCCCGATCGCGCGCGGCGGAATCCGACATTGTTGCTCCAACCATCCTTTGGGCTGCCCCACTTGTCCGACCTGCGGGGACCGTACCAGGCCCTGGAGCGGTCTCCGGACGGAGCGGGTCCGCCCCGGCTCCGTCCGGAGCCGCTCCGGCGCCGTCACCCCTTCGCCACGGCCCCCGCCGGGACGTCCGCCAGCACCCCGGCGAGCACCCGGGCGGCCCGCTCCGCATCGGCGAAGCCGACGTACAGCGGGGTGAACCCGAACCGGAGCACGTCGGGACGGCGCAGGTCGCCGACGACGCCCCGGGCGATCAGTTCGCGCATCACCGGCTCGGCCTCGGCACACCGCAGCGCGACCTGGCTGCCCCGCTCGCCGTGCGCCGCCGGGGTCACCGAGACGACGCGGCCCCCGGGGGCGTACGCCTCGACGCACTCCAGGAAGAAGTCCGTCAGGGCGAGGGACTTGGCGCGTACGGCCTCGATCGGCACCCCGTCCCAGACGTCGAGGGCGGACTCCAGCGCCAGCATCGAGAGGATGTCGGGCGTGCCGACCCGGCCCCGGACGGCGCCCTCGGCGGGCTCGAAACCGGCGGTCATGCCGAACGGGTCGGCGTGCGAGTTCCACCCCGGCAGCGGGGAGTCGAAGACACTCTGGTGGCGCTCGGCGACGTACAGGTAGGCAGGCGAACCCGGGCCGCCGTTCAGGTACTTGTACGTGCAGCCGACCGCCAGGTCCACGCCGTGCTCGTCCAGGCCGACCGGCAGCGCACCGGCGCTGTGGCAGAGGTCCCAGACCACGACGGCCCCCGCGCGCTGCACGGCGGCGGTGAGCGTGGGCAGGTCGTGCAGCCGGCCGGTGCGGTAGTCGACATGGTTCAACAACACCGCCGCCGTTCGCGAGTTGACGGCACCCGGCACGTCGGCGGGGTCGACCGGGACGATCCGGTGCCCGGTCATCCGGGCGGCCGATCCGGCGATGTAGCCGTCGGTGGGGAATGTCGAGGCGTCGACAACGATCTCGTCCCGCCCGCCCGGTGCGAGCCGGGTCGCGGCGACCAGCGCCTTGAAGACGTTGACGCTGGTGGAGTCGCCCACCACGATCCGGCCCGGCGCCGCGCCGACGATCGGCGCGATGCGGTCGCCGACCCGCTCGGGCGCGGTCCACCAGCCGCTCTCGTCCCAGGACCTGATGCGCAGCTCGCCCCATTCGCGGGTGAGGACGTCGTGCAGCCGGTCGGGCACGTGGACGGGCAGCGCGCCGAGCGAGTTGCCGTCCAGATAAACGCCCTCGTCGAGGGTGAACAGCTCGCGCAGATCGGCGAGTTCGTCGGCGGCGTCCAGCTTGGCCGCACGGTCCGCCAACAGGCGGTGGTTGGTCTCAGACATGACTGCGGGCCGTCCAGAGTTCGGGGAACACGGTCTTCTGCGCGCGCTTCTCCAGCCACGCCACCCCGGCTGAGCCGCCGGTTCCGGTCTTCGAGCCCATGGCGCGCCGGGTCGCCACCAAGTGGTCGTTGCGCCAGCGCCAGACCAGCTCGCCGACGTCCGTGAGCAGCTCGCCGAGGCGCACCAGTTCGTCGTACTTCTCCGGGTCGGCGTATATCCGCGCCCAGACGGCCTCGATCACCGGGGAGGGCTCGTACTTCTGCCGCAGATCCCGGTCGAGGACCGACCGCGGTACCGGGTGGCCGCGCCGCGCGAGCAGCGCCAGCGCCTCGTCGTAGAGGCTCGGCTGGCTCAGCGCCTTCTCCAGCTCGGCGTACACGCGCGGGGAACCCCGGTGCGGTACGAGCATGGAGGCGGACTTGTCACCGAGCAGGAACTCCATCCGCCGGTACATCGCCGACTGGAAGCCGGAGCCCTCGCCGAGCGAACTCCGGTAGGAGTTGAACTGGGCGGGGGTGAGCTGGGCCAGCGGGCGCCAGGACGCGTTCAGGGCCTCCAGCTGGCGCAGCGAGCGCTTCAGGGCGTCCCGCGCGACCGGCAGCCGGTCCTCGCGCAGGGCGAGCGCCGCCGTCTCCCACTCGTGGACCAGGACGGTGAACCACAACTCCATGACCTGGGTGGTGACGAGGAAGACCATCTCGCCGGGATCGTCGGAGCGCAATTGCTGCAAATGGGTGAGGACGTCCGCCTGGACGTAGTCCTCGTAGGGAGTCGTTCCCGCGAAGTCGAGGTACGGGGTCTCCGCACCGGTCTCTTCGGGGTCGGGGTGTTTCGCCGACATCTCTGTCTCCTCGGCACGAGCCTCCGGGTAGCGGTCCGCCCCGTCCTAGCTGGGTGGGCTCCGGTCCCCTGCGGCGCATCCTAGGCGGAACGGGCAGGCACGGCCCAGAGCCGGAAGCGGGCTGGTGGCTCGGCCGGGACCTCCTCGATCGCGAGGCCGGGGCCGCGGTCCGGACGCTCCCGTACGCATACCGGCCCGCAGCCGACAAAGCGGGCTGCGGGCCGGTGAGCGGGCACGAAAGGGCGCCAGCGCCTCCTGGTGGGATCAGCCCAGGATGTCGGCGGCGGTCGGCGAGGAGTCGCGCAGGAAGGTCGAGCAGCGCTCGTACTCCTCCTGCTCCCCGATGGCCCCGGCGGCACGCGCGAGGGCGTGCAGGGCGCGCAGGAAGCCGCGGTTGGGCTCGTGCTCGAACGGGACGGGCCCGTGGCCCTTCCAGCCGGCCCGGCGCAGGGCGTCGAGCCCGCGGTGGTAGCCGGTGCGGGCGTAGGCGTACGACTCGATGACCCGGCCGCCCTCGAAGGCGTCGTCGGCCAGTTGCGCCCAAGCGAGCGAGGAGGTGGGGTACTTCGCCGCGACCTCGGCGGGCGGGGTGCCGCCGGCGAGCAGCCCGCGCGGCTCCGGGTCGTCGGGCAGATGGGTCGGGGCGGGGCCCCCGAGCAGGTTCTCGTGGATGGACATGGGTCCCAGTGTGCCTGGCACCCCGCCGTCGTGGGACACCGCCCGGCGCCGCGCCCGCACCCCCACCGGTACGCCCGCGGGCGCTGCGCCCCGTCACTCCCCGGGCCGTCGCCGGGCGGGCTCCAGGGGCGGCGCCACGACCCCGCAGTGCACGGTGCACTCCGGCCGACAGGGTCCCTGCGCCGGATGGGCCCCGCCGCCCTCGGGCCGTTCCCTGCCGGTGTCCCTGCCGACGCCCCGGCCGGTGTCCGTGTCCGGGGCCGGTACCGGGGCTGCCGCCGGTGTCCGTACCGCGCAGAAGGCGAGCACCGCCCCCGCCACCAGGAGCCCCGCGCACATCGGCATCGCCCGCCGGAAGGTCGCGGCGAACTCCCCCGCCTGCCGGTACGCCTCCGGGCCCATGCCGGCCAGCAGCGGCAGCGCGGCGACCGCGATCAGCCCGGCGGCACGGGCGGCGGCGTTGTTGATGCCACTGGCCAGCCCCGCCTGCCCGGTGTCCACCGCCGCCAGCACGGTCGCGGTGAGCGGCGCGACCAGGGTGACCAGCCCCAGGCCCAGCACCACCACGGCGGGCAGCACCTCGCTCAGGTACCCGGTCACGGAAGCGCTCCCTGGCCCGACCCGCAGCATGAGCAGCATGCCCGCGGCAGCCAGCAGCGGGCCGACGGTGAGCGGGATGCGGGGGCCGATGCGGTGGCCCAGTTCGCCGGAGGCGGCCGAGAAGAAGAGCATCAGCACGGTCGTCGGGAGCAGCGCGGTGCCGGCACCGAGCGCCGAGTATCCGGCGACGACCTGGAGCTGGATCGCGGAGAGGAAGAAGAACCCGCCCAGCGCCGCGTACACGCAGAACGTCACCAGGTTGACCACCGTGAACAGCCGAGAGCGGAAGATCGCCGGAGGCACCATGGGGTCCCGCCGCCGCCGTTCCACCCGGACGAACGCCGCCCCCAGCAGTACCCCGCCCACCGCCGCCCCGATCACCGCGGGCGAGGCACCGCTCCCCGGCGCCTCGATCAGCGCGTACGTCACCAGGGCCAGCGCCACGGCGGCGAGCACCGCCCCGAGGACGTCGAAGCGCCCGTGGGCGCGCGGGTCCCGCGACTCGGGCACATGGCGCAGGGCGACGGGGACGCAGAGCGCGGCGACCGGCAGGTTGAGCAGGAAGACCCACCGCCAGCCCGGCCCGTCGACGAGCCAGCCGCCCACGAACGGCCCGATGGCCGCGCCCACCCCGCCGAAGCCGGACCAGAGCCCGACCGCACGCGCCCGGTCGTCCGGGTGGAAGCTCGCCTGGATGAGCGCCAGCGATCCCGGGGTGAGCAGCGCCCCGCCGATCCCCTGGAAGGCGCGCGCCGCGATCAGCACGGCGGCGTTCGGTGCGACGGCGCAGACCAGCGAGGCGAGGGCGAACCAGACCACACCGACGACGAAGACCCGCCGCCGCCCGTACCGGTCGCCGAGCGCCCCTCCCAGCAGGATCAGCCCGGCGAGGGTCAGCATGTAGGCGTTGACGGTCCACTGGAGCGCCGCGAGGTCGGTGCCGAGGTCCTGGCCGATCCGGGGCAGCGCCACGTTGATGACGGTGGAGTCCAGCATCGCCATGCCGGAGCCGAGCACGGTGGTCAGCACGATCCACCGCCCCGGGGCCGAGGCGGCCCGGATCGCCCCGGCGGCCTTCGGCGCACCGGTGCCCCCCGCCTCGCCCGTGGCGCCCGCCTGTTCGGGCGGGAGGTCCTCGGCGGGTCGGTGGTCTCGGGGCGTGCGGGGTTCCTCGGGTGTCTCACCCATGGGGGCAGCATCGCCGCTGCCCGCCGGAGCGGCCAGTGGGCACCGGCCGCCGCCGACCGCGTCCCCGTACGCCCGCAGCGGCTACCGCAGCGAGCGGATCGCCCGGACCAGCGCGTCGACGCCCGCTTCCGCCTTGGTGCGCGGGCAGCCCACGTTGAGCCGTACGAAGCCGTCCGCGCCGTAGACCCCGCCCGGCATGATGGCGACCTTCTCCCGCTCGATCAGCACCCGCTGGAGGGCGTCGTCGTCCAGGCCGAGCGGCCTCAGGTCGATCCAGGCGAGGTAACCGGCCTGCGGCGGGCGCCAGCCCAGCTCCGGGAAGGCGGCGCGCAGCCGCTCCTCGACCAGGGCGAGGTTCCCGGCGATGTAGGCGCGGACGGCGTCGAGCCACGGCCCGCACGCGCGGTACGCCGTGATGTGGGCGGTCAGCGCGAGCACCGCCGGAGACTCCAGCCCTTCCGCCGTCGCCATCCGCCGCAGGTACTCGGCGCGGTCCGCCGGGTCACCGATCAGCCCGTACGAGCCGGTCAGCCCGGGGAAGTTGAAGGATTTGGACCCGGAGGTGATGAGCGCCCAGCGCGCGGGCCCCCGGTCCGCCACCCGGGTCCACGGCACGTGGCGGTACCCGTCGTGCGCGAAGTCCGCGTGGATCTCGTCGCTGATCACCAGCACCCCGTGGTGTGCGGCCAGTTCGGCCGTCCGCGTGAGCTCTGCCTCCGTCCACACCCGCCCGGTGGGGTTGTGGGGCGAGCAGAGCAGCAGCACCTTGGCGTCCGGGCGGGCGAGTTCCCGCTCCAGGGCCGCGTCGTCACCGACCGGCACCCCGCGCATCTCCCGCCCCAGACCGAGGATCGCCTTGCGGAAGCCGTCGTACGTCGGGGTGTGGGTGACCACCGCGTCGCCGGGTCCGGTCCACATCCGCAGCAACTGGGAGAGCTGGTTGAGCACGGAGGGGCCGTAGACGAGCTGCCCGGTGTCGATGGCGGTGCCGTAGCGGGTGGCGTACCAGTGGGCGATCGCCGAACGGAAGTCGTCCTGCTGCCAGTCGGTGTACCCGAACACCCCGTGGTCGATCCGGGCACGCAGCGCGTCCAGCACCTCGGGCGCGGTCCGGAAGTCCATGTCGGAGATGGTGAACGGCAGCAGCCCGTCCACCCCGAACCGGTCGGCGACCCCGTCCCACTGCACGCTCCAGGTACCCCGGCGGTCGACGACGGCGTCGAAGTCGTAGGACGGACTCACAGCGGTACCTCACACGGTTCGGTCGTTCACGGGGTCCGTACGGTCCGGGTGCGGTCCCTCGCCCGCGACCGGACCAGGGTGCTCCGCCCGGAGCCGCACACGCCGCGGGCCCGACCTCCCGGGGATCACCCAGGAGCGTCGGGCCCGCCACGCACGCGGGACGGGACCGCCGGGCCGTGTCCGACACGGCCCGGCCCCGTCCGCGCTTACTTCAGCTTGGTGCCCGTGGAGCGCAGGTTGGCGCAGGCCTCGGTGACACGCACGGCCATGCCCGCCTCGGCGGACTTGCCCCAGGTGCGGGGGTCGTAGGTCTTCTTGTTGCCGACCTCGCCGTCGACCTTCAGCACGCCGTCGTAGTTGCTGAACATGTGGTCGGCGATCGGGCGAGTGAAGGCGTACTGGGTGTCGGTGTCGAGGTTCATCTTCACGACGCCGTTCTCCAGCGCGGTGGCGATCTCCTGCGCGGTGGAGCCGGAGCCGCCGTGGAAGACGAAGTCGAACGGGGAGGTCTTGCCGTACTTGGCGCCGACGCCCTCCTGGAGGTCCTTCAGGAGCTCGGGGCGGAGCACGACGTTGCCCGGCTTGTAGACGCCGTGGACGTTGCCGAAGGAGGCGGCCAGCAGGTAGCGGCCCTTCTCGCCCAGGCCGAGCGCCTCGGCGGTACGCAGCGCGTCGTCGACGGTGGTGTACAGCTCGTCGTTGATCTCGTGCGTGACGCCGTCTTCCTCGCCACCGGTCGGGGTGATCTCGACCTCAAGGATGATCTTCGCGGCGGCGGCCTTCGCGAGCAGCTCCTGACCGATGGCCAGGTTGTCGGCGAGGGTCTCGGCCGAGCCATCCCACATGTGGGACTGGAACAGCGGGTTGAGGCCCTTGGCGACGCGCTCGGCGGAGATGTCGAGCAGCGGGCGGACGTAGCCGTCCAGCTTGTCCTTGGGGCAGTGGTCGGTGTGCAGCGCGACGGTGATGTCGTACTTGGCAGCGACGATGTGCGCGAACTCGGCGAGGGCCACGGCGCCCGTCACCATGTCCTTGTTGTACTGACCGCCCAGGAACTCCGCACCACCGGTGGAGATCTGGACGATGCCGTCGCTCTCGGCCTCGGCGAAACCGCGCAGAGCCGCGTGGAGCGTCTGGGTCGAGGTCACGTTGATGGCCGGGTAGGCGAACTTGCCTGCCTTCGCCTGGTCGAGCATCTCGGCGTAGACCTCGGGGGTTGCGATGGGCATCTGTCCGCTCCTTGGGATGTGCGGGTGTGCAGTGCTGGTCCCTGACCTGGGGGCGACGTCATCGTCGTGCCCATCTTCCCAGACTCCTGCGGGGACTCCACCCGGAGGACCCCCGTAGAAACGGGACCGGGGTGCACTGTTTCACGTGAAACAGTGCACCCCGGAGAAAAGCGCAGGTCAGAGCATCAACTCGCCCTCGGCGACTCAGGCCAGGTCGAGATCGGCGACCGAGTAAACGTGCAGGTACGGCAGTCCCGCCTCGGCGATGGCCGGGGCGGCGCCCCGCTCCACGATCACGGCGACGGCGACGACCTCGCCACCGGCCTCGCGGACGGCCTCGACGGCGGTCAGCGGCGATCCACCGGTGGTCGAGGTGTCCTCGACCACCAGGCAGCGGCGGCCCTTGACGTCGGTGCCCTCGATGCGGCGCTGCATCCCGTGCGCCTTCTGCGCCTTGCGGACGACGAAGGCGTCCAGCGACTTCCCGCGCGCCGCGGAGGCGTGCAGCATCGAGGTGGCGACCGGGTCGGCGCCCAGGGTCAGACCGCCGACGCAGTCGAAGTCCAGCTCGGCGGTGGCGTCGAGCATGACCTGGCCGACCAGCGGCGCGGCCTTGCCGTCCAGCGTGATCCGGCGCAGGTCGATGTACCAGTCGGCTTCCAGACCCGAGGAGAGGGTCACCTTGCCGTGCACCACGGCCTTGTCCTTGATCTGCTGGAGCAGGTCAGCGCGTACGTCAGTCATACCGTCGAGAGTACGTGGCGGAGCCGGCTTCCTCAGAGCCGAGCCCAGCTCCAGGTGGTCGCCATCTCCAGCGGCTCGATCGGTGTGACCAGGCGCGGAGTGGAGTTCAGCCCGTTCGGCGGGCCGGACTGGGGCTCCACGCAGAGCGCCTCGTCCTGCTCGTCGTAGATCACGACCCACTCGTCGCGGCTGGTGACCGTCAGCTCCAGCTGCTCCGGCCAGGTGACCGTGGCCTTGACCCCGTCCGGCATCCCGAAGCAGTCGTCCCAGGGGCCGGGGAGCGGTTCGATGCGCTGTCCGGTCGGCATGTGGTCCGCACCGCGCTCCTCCTGCCAGGCGGCGTCGAAGGAGAGCCGGGCGTCCTGGCCACCGATGTTGCGCAGGAACCAGGGGTGCCAGCCCGCCTGCGCCGGGAAGGAGTCGCCTGCCGTCTCCACGGACATCCGGAGCGTCAGAGCGTCCCCGGAGAGTTCGAAGGTCTGCGTCACCCGCCCCTGGTACGGCCATGGTTCGGCGAGGTCGTAGTAGAAGGCGGCCTCGCCCTCCAGCTCCCGCGCGGTGGTCCAGGAGGTGTCGCGACCGGTGCCGTGGATGGCGTGCGGCGGCGAATTGAGCGGCAGGGTGTGCACCGTGTCGCCGTTGCGGAACTCGCCGTACGCGGTTCTGCCGACCCACGGCACCATGGGGAAGCAGCCGTACCGCTCACCCTGCCGCAGCAGTTCGGTGCCCCCGATCCGCAGGCTGGTGATACGGCACCCTCGGACGGGGTCGATGGTCAACTCGGCGTCGCCGGCTGTCAGCCGGACGCTCTTCTCACTACTCACGGAACGACCCTAAGGGGTCGACCCGCCCTTCGTGGCGGATCGATGCCCGGCGTCAGGTGCTGCGACCGCACCGGCGCCTCATCGCCTCCGCCGCAGTGCCCGCCCCACCACCACGGCGGAGGCGAGGGCGAGGACCGCCGCCGGGGCCGCCCACCGCAGGGTGGTGGAGGCGTTGGTGGTCTCCGGCGAGGGCACGGGCGCGTACCGGCCGCGCGGCGGCGCGTGGTCCACCTCCTCGGCGCTCCGCCCGATCATGGTGCGCCGGGCGTGCGCGGCCTCGGCCGGCGGCTCGTCCGGGACGGCGAACTCGATGTCGGCGCCCGCGTCGAGCGAGGAGGGCGGCACCGGAGCGTCGAAGAGCGGCCCGGCACCCTCGTCGGACGGTGAAGCAGCCTCGCCCCGGTCCGGACGTGTCTCGGCGTCCGCCCGCGCCTCGATGCCGGTGCTGGTGTCGGTGTCCTCGTACGGAGCGGTGCCGGGGGCTGTGCCGGCGGGAGCGCCGGAGCCCTTGCCGCCCTCACCGCCGGACGAGCCGGGCGTCCCGGATGCCCCGGGAGCCTCGCGCCCCTCCCCGGTCTCATCGGACGCCTGAGCCGCATGGTCCTCAGGGGTCTCGTGGGTGCCCAGGCTCTCCGTGACGAGCTGCTGGGTGAAGCGGTCGAGCAGTCGGCGGGCGGCGGCGTGCACGGCCTCGGCGTCCAGTTCGGCGAGCCGTCCGTCCCCCGTGGCCGTGCCGGTGTAGCGAATCGTCGTGCCCGGTGCGCCCGGGGCGGCGCACCCGGTCTCGCTCGCGGCGGCGCCCCCGGCCGAGTCGTCGAGGGTGATCGTCAGGGCCAGCTTCACCGAGCCGGCGCCCCGGGCGGCCGCGCCCTCCCCGGTGACCGAGACGGTGTACTCGTCCGTCGCGGTCAGCTCCAGGGCGCCCCGGTAGGTGATCGTGTGGCCGTCCACCCGGAACCTCAGCCGGCCGGCGAGCGCCTCGGACGCACCCGCGTCCTGCTGGAGGGACGGGACGCAGCGTGCCACCCGGGCGGGGTCGCCGAGCGCGCTCCGCAGGGACGCGACCGGAACCGGAACGAACACCTCATGCTCCATGAAACCGAGCCTACTCACGCTCCGGCCCTCGCGTCAGGTCTCCGACGCGTAGCGCGGATGCAGCAGCGTGGACGGCGGCCGGTCCGGCACCCGGATCCCCTCCGCGGCCCGTCCGGCGGCCGCGAGCCTCTCCGCGTCGAGCGACCGCAGGGCGGGGGTCCCGGGGCCGAGCCCCAGCACGGGCGCCGCCCCGCCCGGAGCCGCCAGCACGAAGCCCCAGTCCTCCGCGGCGTCCGTGTGGCCCGGCACCCGGTCCGGGCTCGCGAACCCGGACCGCCGCCCGAGAACCCGGTACGGGCGGGTGGCCATGCCACCGGCGCGTACGGACGCGTCCACCGTCCAGTAGCTGTGCGGGCGCTTCCCCGGCGGCCCCGCGTGCACCACGAACCGGCCGCCGGGGGCGACCACCCGCCGGACCAGGCCGTAGAACTCGGCCGAGTAGAGCTTGGTGCTCGCCGTGATGCCCGGGTCCGGCAGATCGGATATGACCACGTCGTAGCGCTCGTGGGCGGTCCTCAGCCAGCTGAACGCGTCCGCCGTGACCGCCGTCAGCCGCGGGTCCTCGTAGGCGCGGCCGTTGAGAGCGGAGAGCGCGGGGTCGGTGCGGGCCAGGCGGGTGACCCCCGGGTCCAGCTCGACCACCGTCACCCCGGTCACGTCGGGGTAGCGCAGCGCCTCGCGGGCGGCCAGCCCGTCACCGCCGCCGAGGACGAGCACCCGGGCGTGCGGCCCCTTCATCGCGGGGTGCACGAGGGCCTCGTGGTACCGGAACTCGTCGCGCGCCCTGACCCGCAGCCGGCCGTCGAGGTAGAGGTCGAGGGAGTCGCGCCCCGCGCCGGTGAGGACGACCTCCTGCACCCCGGTCCGCACCGCGACCCGCACCTCGTTCCCGTACACCGCCCGGCGCGCGGCCCTCTCGAAGTCGTCCACCAGCAGGGTGGCGGTGGCCAGGAGGGCCATCGCGCAGAGCCCGGCGAGGACGAGGAGCCAGCGGGACCGTGCGGTGAGGTCGCGGCGGAAGAGCCAGAGGATCAGGGCCCCGCCCGCCGCCGCGTTGACCGCGCCGGTGAACAGCGCGCCGGTCAGCTGCCCCAGCATCGGCAGCAGCAGGAAGGGGAAGGCCAGTCCGCCCACCAGAGCACCCACGTAGTCCGCCGCGAACAGGTCGGCGACGGTCCCGCCCGCGTCCTGCCGGTCGACCCGCTGGATCAGCGTCATCAGCAGCGGGATCTCCGCCCCGATCAGGACGCCGATCGCCACCGAGAACCCGACCAGCGCGACGCGTGACTCCCCGAGCCAGGCGAAGGAGGCGTACAGCACCAGCGCGGAGAACCCGCCGACCAGCGCGAGCGCCACCTCGATGAGGGCGAATCCCACGGCGGCGTGACAGCGCAAACGTTTCGCGAGGAGCGAGCCGATCCCCATCGCGAAGACCATCACGGAGAGCACCACCGACGCCTGCGTCACGGAGTCGCCGATCAAGTACGAGGCCATGGCGACCAGTTCGAGTTCGTACACCAGGCCGCAGGCGGCGCAGACGAACACGGAGGCCAGCACGAGGAAGCGGCCGGTCCGCGGGTGTACGGGGAGGGGCGCCGCACCCCGGACAAGGGGCACCTGCTGGTCGATCATGCCCAAAACGCTACGTCACGATTCCTTCGCACCTTGTCACCCGCAAGGGTGCACATGAGGCTCCGGAGCGAGCGCCCGGCGCGCGCCGAAAGCCCACCGGCGTGCACCAACGCCCCGCACGCCGCACGCTTTTCGGTCATCTCAGAGCGACAGGACGGGCACACCGGACGCGGCGGAGACGGCCGGGGCGACGGACGCGGAGGCACCGGCCGCCGCGACGGTGGAAGCGACCGGAAAGACCGCCGTCCTGCCGCGCGTCGGCTGCGCCATCAGCGCCGGGACACCGGGCACTCCCGCCACCGCCCCGGGACGCACCGCGCCCCCGGGCAGCGCCGGAATCCGCACCCCGAACCGGGTCCTCGTGACGACCAACTGCCCTTCCTGCGGGTACGCGTGCCAGGTACGCCACCGCACCTGCCCCTCGGAGCGCTGTGCCAGCATCGCGGTGAAGGCGTACGGGCTGCCCGGAAAAGTGCCCGCCAGACCGTGCGGGTGCTCGGCCACCAGGGCGAGCAGTTCCTGTGCCCGCGCCGCGAACTGCACCTCGCCCAGCGTCTCCACGCGTGCGGCGAACTCGTACTCCCGGTCGCCGAGTTGCTCGGCCACCCCCAGGGGCAGCGGGGTGCGGCTGCCCGGGAGACAGGCCACGGTCTCCGAACAGGTGCCGCCGCCCTCCTCCAGCAGGACCTGATGCGAGGCGCCGAGCAGCCTCAACTGCATGGTGGCGCCGCCTAGCTGGAGATCCAGCACGGCGAGGGCGGGCAGCGGCTCCCTGCCGAGCGCCCACGCCAGATCGGCAGCGCGGGTGTCGGAATAGGCCGTCTGAAGGGACGTGAGCATGGGTCGGCTCCGCAAACGCAGGGACACATGAGCAGGGGGCGCCACCGGAGGACTGACGTGGAGGAGGTGGGAAGCGCCCGATCCGGCCCAACTGGGGTCCGTGGGCTGAAATGTTCTGTCAAACGAGGGAATCACGAACTACGCCGTACTCACCGCGTTTTTGACCAACTTGACGTGGTTTCCATCCCCTGGGGGGCAATACAGCTCAACTGTTCAACCAGAACGCCCCCGCGCGCCTCCCGACCCACCCGGCCGCATCGAAGATCCACAACAGGGCGGGTCCCGGCCGGAGTTGATCAACTCCGGCCGGGACCCGCCCTTCCCCTCCACCCGGACTCACCGGGCGGGTCGCACACGCGTCAGTCGCCGCCGCCGCCGCAACCGCCGCCGCCGCACGAGTGGCCGCCGCCGCACGAGTGGCCGCCGGAGTGCCCGCCCGAGTGCCCGGAGTGGCCGCTGTCGGACGAACCGCCGGAGTCACCCGCCCACCAGCTGCTGTCCCCCGACGACTGCCTGCCCGACGACGAGCGACGCGTCTTCCGCGTACTCACCGAGTACCCGCGCGGTCCGCCCCGCGCCGCGACACCGCCGGCCCGTCCGCCGCGCGCGGAGGACACCGGCCGGGTCCTCCCCGACCACCGCACGGCCGTCACGACGACCCCCGCCACCGCCAGCACGATCAGCCCCACCAGGACGTACGTCACGCCCTCACATCCTTTCGTCCCCCGAGCGGCCCCCGCCGCCCACCGGACCTGTCCGGTTGCCCACTGGATGCCCCGGCCGCATCCACGCCAAAGCGGACTTGAGCAACTCCAGAGCTTGCCGGCAGGCTCTTCGCCGCCCCGTACGCTCCTCCCGTCGCCCCGGTCCGGAGGCGTCCGCGGGAACCGACCGCGCAGCCGCCGGCGCGGGGCGGCCGATGGGCCAGGATGGGCCCCAGAGGCTCGACGGACACCCGAGTGAGAACGGTGGAGACATGAACACCAGGCCGCTGCTGAACCGCAGGCTGGACGGGCACGGGACGACGATCTTCGCGGAGATGTCGGCCCTCGCGCTCACGACCGGCGCCATCAACCTGGGGCAAGGCTTCCCCGACACCGACGGCCCCGAGGAGATCCGCGAGGCCGCCGTCCGGGCGTTGCGTGAAGGCAAGGGCAACCAGTACCCGCCCGGTCCCGGCGTCCCCGAACTGCGTACCGCCGTCGCCGGCCACCAGCAGCGCTTCTACGGCCTCGACTTCGACCCCGACACCGAAGTCCTGGTCACCGCGGGCGCCACCGAGGCCATCGCCGCGAGCATGCTGGCCCTCCTGGAGCCGGGCGACGAGGTCATCGCCTTCGAGCCCTTCTACGACTCGTACGCCGCCTGCATCGCCATGGCCGGCGGTGTCCGCGTCCCGCTCACCCTGCGGGCCCCGGACTTCCGGCCCGATCTGGACGCGCTCCGGGACGCCGTCACCCCGCGCACCCGGCTGCTGCTCCTGAACAGCCCGCACAACCCGACGGGCATGGTCCTCACCCCCGGGGAACTGGCCGCCATCGCCGAACTCGCCGTCGAGCACGACCTCCTGGTCGTCACCGACGAGGTCTACGAGCACCTCGCGTTCGACGGGGACCACGTCCCCCTCATCTCCCTGCCCGGGATGCGCGACCGTACGGTCTCCATCTCCTCGGCCGGCAAGACCTTCTCGTACACCGGCTGGAAGATCGGCTGGGTCACCGGCTCCGCCGCCCTCGTCACCGCCGTCCGCACCGCGAAGCAGTACCTCACCTTCGTCAGCGGCGGCCCCCTCCAGTACGCCGTCGCCGAGGCCCTGGCGCTTGGCGACGCCTTCTACACCGGCTTCCGGGAGGACCTGCGCGCCAAGCGCGACCTCCTCGCCGACGGCCTCACCGCGGCCGGCTTCGAGGTCTACCGCCCCCAGGGCACCTACTTCGTCACCACCGACGTGGCCTCCCTGGGCGAGAAGGACGGCATCGCGTTCTGCCGCTCCCTCCCGGAACGCGCGGGGGTCGTCGCCGTCCCCAACGCCGTCTTCTACGACGACCGGGAAGCCGGCCGCACCCAGGTCCGTTTCGCGTTCTGCAAGCGGGAGGGTGTGCTGGAAGAGGCGGTTGCCCGCCTCAAGCGATTGGCGGTCTGACAGAGGGCGCGAAGAGAGCGCCGCCGGTTCGCTCCGGGGGGCGGGACCTGCTCAAGCCCCGCTCCCGAAGCGACCACAGTTCACTCGGTGTCTTTCGGATGCCGCGGAGAGGCGTACACGAGGATCACGGTGGAAGTCTCCACGCTGACCAGGTAGCGCACTCGACCACCGCTGGTGACCTCGTACTCCCACTGGTCCAGGTCGGAGCCCTTCCACACTTTGGTGGCGTGCCTGCCGCGCAACTGATGCTGGCGATTCCAGTTGGACCGGGTCAGAGGGTCGCTCCGGAGAGCGTCCAGGCAGCGATGCGCGCTCGGCAGGGCCACGCGACACAGTTCCTCCCAGCCCGTCACCGCCTCTGTGGTCCCGAAGACGACGTTCCACCCGTTGAGGGGCGGAACGCTCACTCGGTCTCCTTTCTTCGGGCTCACCCACGCACCTCGACCTGGCCGAGGTCATCACCATCGAGCGCACGCAGCGATTCCCTGAGCTGCTCGGGATCGGCATTGATGCGTGCCGTGGCTCGCCAGGAGACGATCGCGCGGTGCACGGTCTCCCCCGCCCCCAGTTCGGCGGCGTCCGACAACGCTTCAATCAGCTCGACGGTGAAAGCCCGAATCTCTTCCGCGTCCAGGTGCCGTGCCCACGGAAACACTTCGGGCAGTGCGAGGAGGAGCGCCCTGGCGCCGTCGTCCTGCTTCATCAGCGCGAGGAAGAGCCGCGAGGCGGTGGTCAGGTTCTCCTCCGCACCCTCCGCGCGTACAGCCGTGGTCAGCACCATGTCCGGCGCGTCCCGATGGGTGACCCGAAGCCGTCCCAGGGCAGCGGCTCTGGCGGCAACGCCCTTGGGATTGCGGGAGAGATCGGTGAAGGAAACGGATTCCGTTTCTGCGTCCAGACGCACGGTAGACATAATCAGAGCTTACTCAGATCACGATCTGATTTCAAGAGACCGTCCGGCCTTCGATGCGCATGCCTTCGCCTTCTGCAAGCGGAAGGGTGTGCTGGAAGGGGCGGTCGCAAGGCTGGCCGGGTTGCGGAACCGCTGATCCGGCGCCCGGAGCGCGGTGGCCGCCACCCGCCGCTCGAAGCATCGGGGCCGTCCGCCGCCCGGGGCGGCCGGGCGGCAGACGGGGCGTGCGTCAGGAAGCGCGCAGGAACGCCGAGTGCGACGCCTTGCCGAGGAAGGTGACGCGGGTGGTGCCCGTGAGGTGCTTGTTCAGCGCTTCCTCGATGCCCGGCGGAATCACGTGGTCCTGATGCCCGGTGGTCGACGGATCGCCGCCCCGGGGCCGTGACCGCCGTGAAGGTGCCCTTACACGCCCGAAAACGCCGACGGCCGGGGCGGCGGTCGTGGTGATCGCCGCCCCGGCCGGGCGTCGTGCGTGACGCGCGCGGGCGTCGTGCGGGTGCGTCCCGCGAACGGAGACGAAGGCGGTCAGCCTTCGGGCGTCTCGTCGGCCCCTTCGGACTTCTCCTCGGCCGGCGCGAGGCCGAGGCGCTCGACGAGCCACTTGTCGAACTCGATGGAGGCGCGGACCCAGCTCACCGTGGAGGAGACGAAGTGCTCCAGGGCGACGCCGGTACCGATGAGCATCTGCGCCTCACCGATCAGGCGGACCGAACCGGCCTCGCCCTCCTCGCCCTCGTGGGAGTGCGTGTAGACCTTCGGCCACAGGGTGCGGCGGTTCCAGTCGTCGATCGCGTCCAGCAGGACGGCGCGCTGGTCCAGGTCGTGCGGGCGGTCGTAGAACGTCCGCACCGAGAAGACCTGCTGGTCCGCCTCGCCACGGAACATGAAGTACGTGCGGAACTCTTCCCACGGCGCCGCGAGGTCGCCCTCGTCGTCGACGACGAACTTGAGCTCCATCTGCTCCAGGAGCTGCTTGACGAGGTCCTGGTCAGGGACGACGGGGCCCTCCGGTCCTGCCGCCTGCGGTTCGGGCTGGCCCCCGAAATTAGGAATCGAGGACGGATCGATGCTCACCGTAATTTCCCTTCGTGCGGTTGTACGCCATCCTCTCCCATGGCGGGCGGGGAATGGCAACCCCCGGCGGGGGCGATCCGCTGCCGGCGGAAAGGACCGGTCCGCCGTCGGCGGACCGGGAACCTCCGGGAGCCGGACCGCGTCTTCCGCGGCCGGAGCCCTTCACCGGTCCTGCGCGGCCGGTTCGGACAGGAGTACGCCGTGGACGACCGTATACAGCCGCCCGGAGCAGCGCGGGAGTCGGTACGGGGGAGCCGGCGGGCGCACCCGTGGTTCTGGGCCGTGCTGCTCGGCATCGCGGTGGTCCCGGCCACGATGGCGATCCTCCTCGTCGGCCAGGCCGTGTTCTCCGCGGTGACCGGCGGGGAACTCGGGAAGCCCGCCGTCACCTGCGACGAGGCGGTGCGGTTCCTCGGCACCCCGCTGCCCGAGGCCGCGCACGACCGGAAGTGCCTGGAGGAGAACAGCTGGCTGGACGCGGGGTACGACATCCGCTTCCGGATCACCCGGACGGCACTGGACGACTGGCTGGCCACGGCGTTCCCCGCAATCGCGGACCCCTGGTACGCCACGGACCTCTGCGACGACGGTGTCGACGCCTGCGGCAATCTTCAGTTCGGCGACCAGCCGCACGGCCGGGCCCTGGCCGCCGACATGACGGCCGTGTACGAGGACGACGGCACCGTCCTCGTACACGTCCACCCCTTCGACGTCTGAAGCACGCTCGCGGTGTCCGGGCGGATCGGGCGGATCGGGCGGTGTCCGGCGGTCGCCGGACACCGCTGATTCCGGACCGGGACCGTCAGCCCGCCGCGCCCACGATCAGGCCGGCCTCGGAGCCGTCCCCGGGCACGTCCACCCGTACGGTGTCGCCGTCCGCGATCTCGCCCGCGAGGATCTCCCGGGCGAGCTGGTCGCCGATCGCCGTCTGGATGAGGCGGCGCAGCGGCCGGGCGCCGTAAGCCGGGTCGTTGCCCTTCTCGGCGAGCCAGGCCAGCGCGGCCGGGGTGACGTCGAGGGCGAGCTGCCGGTCGGCGAGCCGCTTGGCGAGGCGGCCGATCTGGAGCCCCGCGATGTGGGCGAGTTCGTCGCCGGTGAGTGCGGAGAAGACGACCAGGTCGTCCAGCCGGTTCAGGAACTCCGGCTTGAACGAGGCCCGTACGACCTCCAGCACCCGCTCCTTCTTGGCCTCGGGCTTGAGCAGCGGGTCGACCAGGAACTGACTGCCGAGGTTGGACGTCAGGATCAGGATGGTGTTGCGGAAGTCCACCGTCCGGCCCTGGCCGTCCGTGAGCCGGCCGTCGTCCAGCACCTGGAGCAGGATGTCGAAGACCTCCGGGTGGGCCTTCTCCACCTCGTCGAGCAGCACGACGCTGTACGGGCGGCGGCGGACCGCCTCCGTGAGCTGGCCGCCCTCCTCGTAACCGACGTACCCGGGCGGGGCACCGACGAGCCGCGCGACGCTGTGCTTCTCGCTGTACTCGCTCATGTCGACGCGGACCATGGCCCGTTCGTCGTCGAAGAGGAAGTCCGCGAGCGCCTTGGCCAGCTCGGTCTTGCCGACGCCGGTGGGGCCGAGGAAGAGGAAGGAGCCGGTCGGACGGTCCGGGTCGGCGATCCCGGCCCGGGTGCGGCGCACCGCGTCCGACACCGCGCGGACGGCCTCGCTCTGGCCGATCAGGCGCTTGCCGAGTTCGTCCTCCATCCGCAGCAGCTTCTGCGTCTCGCCCTCCAGCAGGCGGCCGGCCGGGATGCCCGTCCAGGCGCCGACCACGTCGGCGATGTCGTCGGAGCCGACCTCGTCCTTGACGAGGGTCTCCTTGGGCGCCTCGGCCGCCACCTGCTCGGCCTCGGTGGCCTCCTCCAACTCGCGCTCCAGGCCGGGGATCTCGCCGTACAGCAGCTTGGACGCGGTGTCGAAGTCGCCGTCGCGCTGGGCGCGTTCGGCCTGGCCGCGCAGGTCGTCGAGACGCTCCTTCAGCTCACCGACCCGGTTGAGGCCCTGCTTCTCCTTCTCCCAGCGGGCGTTGAGACCGCGCAGCTCCTCCTCCTTGTCCGCGAGGTCGCGGCGGAGCTTCTCCAGCCGCTGCCGGGAGGCGGGGTCGGTCTCGTTCTTCAGCGCGAGCTCCTCCATGTGGAGGCGGTCCACGGCGCGTTGCAGCTCGTCGATCTCGACGGGCGAGGAGTCGATCTCCATGCGCAGCCGGGAGGCGGCCTCGTCCACGAGGTCGATCGCCTTGTCCGGGAGGAAGCGGGAGGTGATGTAGCGGTCGGACAGGGTCGCGGCGGCCACCAGCGCGGCGTCCGCGATGGAGACCTTGTGGTGCGCCTCGTAACGCCCCTTGAGCCCGCGCAGGATCGCGATGGTGTCCTCGACGCTGGGCTCGGCGACCAGCACCTGCTGGAAGCGGCGCTCCAGGGCGGGGTCCTTCTCGATCCGCTCGCGGTACTCGTCGAGCGTGGTCGCGCCGACCATCCGCAGTTCACCGCGGGCCAGCATGGGCTTGAGCATGTTGCCCGCGTCCATGGCGGAGTCGCCTCCGGCGCCCGCGCCGACGACGGTGTGCAGCTCGTCGATGAAGGTGATGACCTTGCCGTCGCTCTCCTTGATCTCGGAGAGGACGGTCTTCAGCCGCTCCTCGAACTCGCCCCGGTACTTGGCGCCCGCGACCATCGCCCCGAGGTCGAGGGAGACGAGCCGCTTGTCGCGCAGCGACTCGGGCACGTCGCCCTTGACGATGCGCTGGGCGAGCCCTTCCACCACGGCGGTCTTGCCGACACCGGGTTCACCGATGAGGACCGGGTTGTTCTTCGTACGGCGCGACAGCACCTGTACGACGCGGCGGATCTCCTGATCCCGGCCGATGACCGGGTCGAGCTTGCCCTCGCGGGCCGCCGCCGTGAAGTCCGTACCGAACTTCTCCAGGGCCTTGTACTGACCCTCCGGGTCGGGTGTGGTCACCCGTCGCCCTCCCCTGCTCTTCTCGAACGCGGCCAGCAGCTTTTTCGCACCGGCCCCCTGCGCACCGAGGATCTCACCGACCCGGCCACCCTTCTCGGCGACCGCGATCAGCAGGTGCTCGGTCGAGACGTATTCGTCACCGAGGTCCTTGGCGCGCCGCGCGGCGTCGCTGACGACGGCGAGCAGCTCACGGTCGGGCTGCGGCGGCGCCACGGTGGAACCGGTGACGCGGGGCAGCGCGCCGAGCAGTCGCTCGGTCTCCGTGCGTACCGCGGCCTGGTCCGCCTCGACGGCGACCAGCAGATCGATGATGTTCTCGTTGTCTTCACCCGCGAGCAGCGCGAGCAGCAGGTGTGCGGGGGTCAGATCGGGGTGTCCGTCCTTCACGGCCCTGCTGGTGGCCGCGGTGAGGGCGTCCCTGCTCTTGTTCGTCAGCTCGGCGTCCACGTGCGCTGTCTCCTCCTCGACGATCGCGTCCTGCCCAGGCACGGCACCTGGTCCATGATTCGACCAACGTGCACAAAGTTGAGTCTATTCCACTCAAGGCTGAGTTTCGAGGATACCGGGCGCCACGAAGGCACCGGCGGAGGGCTCGCGGGGGCAGCTCCTACGCTTCGGCCATGGCCCACGACGTACGCGACCCCAGCCCCGAGTACCTCGCCTTCTGGCGCGAGTACCACCTCTGCACCCTGACCACCCTCCGACCGGACGGCACCCCGCACGTCGTCCCCGTCTGCGTGACGTACGACCCCGAGGCGGGTCTGGCCCGCGTCATCACCGACGGCGGCAGCCGGAAGGTCGCCCACGTCCGGGCGGCGGGACCCGAGGGGGCACGGGTCGCGGTCTGCCAGATGCACCGCGCCCGCTGGGCGACGCTGGAGGGGCGCGCGACGGTCCGTACGGAGCGGGAGGTCGTCGAGGACGCCGAACGCCGTCACACCGAGCGCTACGGGCGGGAGCCGAGGGCCAACCCGACGCGTGTCGTCATCGAGATCGCCCTGGACAGGGCCCTCGGCCGGGCCTGACGGCGGCGAAGGCCGACGCCGCTTCGGGACGGGGCCGGGCGCCGGCCCGGTCACCAGTCCGGGACGTGCCCGGCACAAGCACAGCGGCGCCACCGTGTCAGGTCACGGTGGCGCCGCTGTGTGGGGGACGCGCTTGAGCGATGTGGTGGTTCGGGGGATCGCTCAGGCGCTTCGGGGGGTGGCGGAAATGGTCTCGGGGTCGAACAGTTCGTGGTCGCGCTGGTCCAGATTGACGAAGATCATGCCGTACCTCACTTCGCAGCGCACGGGCTGTGGGGCGCCGCGCGGCCTGCGCAGACAGCGGTAGGCGCGGATCTCCTCGCCCTCCTCCATCACGACGACCACGGGCTCACCGAGCAAGGTGACCATCAACGAGTCACCCGGGCCCGGCAGAGCGGTGAGCAGGTCGACGAAGTGCCACCCCGAGCGATAGGCCGAAGCCATCTCGCGCCGGAAGATCCGGTCGTCCGGCGGGGTGGTCATGCGTCTGCGGAAGCCGGAAGCGCGTCCCAGCCGATGTCGCCCTGGACCTTGTTCAGTGAATCCCAGCCGATGTCGCCCTGGACCTTGTTCAGCGAGTCCCAGCCGATGTCACCGGTCGCCGACGCCTGCACGGCCCAACCGATGTCACGCTGGACCTTGTTCAACGAGTCCCAGCCGATGTCACCGGTCGCCGACGCCTGCACGGCCCAACCGATGTCACGCTGGACCTTGTTCAGCGAATCCCAGCCGATGTCACCGGGCGTCACCGAAGCTTCGCCGCTCCAGCCAATGTCCCCCGGGACAGCAGCCGCCTCACTGTCCCAGCCGATGTCGCCCGCGCCCACCAGCCCGAAACCCAAGGCTGCGACGAACGAGGCGGCAAGCACCGAGCGAAGCATTCGCTTATCCATAATCGGCTTCGTCCTCACTTGTGGATTCATCTCCCCCGCTCCTAAGACGATGTCTCACGCGACCCTGTGAACACCACAGACTCGATGCATCATGTTCTTGCATGTTCAGGAACCTGGGGGGTGGAGAAATGATCACAAGAGACACGAAAACGACACATCCTCATGGGATCACCGAACTGTGTGAGGACGGCAAACGTCTCTACTCGGGCGCGCTCCGCTCCGGACGGATCGCGCGCGACGAGGTCGAACCGGCTCCGTGCCTGATGGAGTTCGCCCTGCTGCACGCCGACCCCGACGACCCGGACTGGCTGCGCCCCGTGCCGCCCTCCACCGCGCTCGCACAGCATGTGAATCCCCTGGAGCGCGAGATACAGGAACGCAGGCGCCACTCGGTGCGGCTCGCCCAGTCCTTCGAGCCTTTCATGGACATCAGCGCGCAGGGACCGCCGGCCACCCACGCCATCACCGTGCTGGAGGGCGTGAACCGGATCAACGGCGCCCTCGACGTCGCCACCGCGGAGTGCCGCACCGAGGTCCTCACCATCCAGCCCGGCGGCGGAAGGAACGAGGACCGGCTCGGAAAGGCCCTGGAGCGCGGCCTCTCCGTCGTCCACCGAGGCATCCGCATGCGGACGTTGTACCAGCACACGGTCCGCTACAGCCCCAGCACCCTGGCCTACGCGGAACGCATCGCCGACGCGAACGTCGAGATCAGGACGTCCGAGGAACTCATCGAGCGACTCATCGTCTTCGACCGCTCGGTCGCCTTCATCCCGGCCCAGGACGACCGCCAAGTCGCCCTGGAACTCCGCCATCCGGGGCTGGTCGCGTACCTGGCGTCGGTCTTCGAGAAGTTCTGGACCCGCGCCACCCCGCTGCTGGAGGAGATCCGGTACGAGCCCACGCCGGACGGGATCAGCGCCGTCCAGCGTTCCATCGCCCACCTCCTCGTCGAGGGACACGTGGACGACTCGATCGCCCGTCGGCTCGGGATGAACGTCCGGACCTGCCGGGCGCACATCGCGAAGCTCGCCGCCACGCTCGGCAGCAGCAGCCGCGCCCAACTCGGCTTCCTGATAGCCCAGTCGGGAATCCTCAGCGAGGACTGACACCCGGCGCGCCACCGGCGGGGCGGGCCCCCGCCCGACGCACCAGGGGCGGGCCGTCCCGGAACGCGCCGCCGCACACGGAAAGGGCCCGTCCACCGGCATCACCGGTGACGGGCCCACGGGCGGGACGGGCGGCACGCGCCCGTCCCCCCGCTCTCAGTCCTTCGGCCGCTTCGGCCGCCAGACGACCAGCGCGCTGGTCTGCTGCACGTCCTGGTACGGCACGAGGTCGCGTCGGTACGAGGCGTGCACCTGGGCCTCGGCCTGCCGCATGGCGACCGCCGCCCCGTCCACCGCGGCGGAGAGCTCGACGACGCGCTGCTGGAGCGCGGCGACCTGGTTCTCCAGCTCGATGATGCGCTTGATGCCGGCCAGGTTGATGCCCTCGTCCTGGGACAACTGCTGCACATTGCGCAGCAGTTCGATGTCACGGGCCGAGTAACGCCGTCCACGGCCGGCCGTGCGGTCCGGGGAGACCAGACCGAGGCGGTCGTACTGACGGAGCGTCTGCGGGTGCAGACCCGAGAGCTGGGCCGCGATCGAAATCACGTACACCGGGGTCTCATCGGTCAGTTCGTACGGGTTACGTCGGCGGCCGTCCATCTCAAGCTCCCTTCGCGGCCTGGAACAGGTCGGCCCGCGGGTCCTGGGCCGCGGTCGCCTTGCGGTAGGCCTCCAGCGCTTCTCTGGCTTCGTCGCCCAGCTCCGTGGGCACCGCGACCTCCACGGTGACGAGGAGGTCGCCCCGGGTGCCGTCCTTGCGCACGGCGCCCTTTCCACGGGCGCGCATCGTACGCCCGTTCGGGGTACCTGCGGGGACCTTGAGGGTGACCGGAGGGCCACCGAGGGTGGGCACCTTCACCTCGCCGCCGAGTGCCGCCTCCGGGAAGGTGACGGGCACCGTGACGGTGAGGTTGTCGCCCTTGCGGCCGAAGACCGGGTGCGCGTCCACGTGGACGGCGACGTAGAGGTCGCCGGCCGGACCGCCGCGCTCGCCCTGGCCGCCCTTGCCGCGCAGCCGGATGCGCTGCCCGTCGGAGACGCCCGCCGGGATGCGGACCTGCATGGTGCGGGCGGACTTGGCGCGTCCGCTCCCCTTGCAGACCTCGCAGGGGTTCTCGGCGATCAGTCCGCGGCCCTTGCAGTCCACGCACGGGTCGGTGAGCGAGAACCCGCCACCGCTGCCGCGCGAGACCTGCCCCGTACCGACACAGGTCGGGCAGACCCGCGGGGTGCCGTTCTTGTCGCCGGTGCCGGAGCACGCCTTGCAGGGCGCCTGGCTGGACATCCGCAGCGGGACCGTGGCCCCGTCGACGGCCTCGGTGAAGCTGAGCGTCACCTCGGTCTCGATGTCCTGGCCCCGGCGCGGCTGGACGCGGGTACCGGCGCCGCCACCGCGGTTGAAGAGCCCGCCGAACACGTCGCCGAGGCCTCCCCCGCCGCCGAATCCGCCGGCGCCCTGGCCTCCGGGGCCGCCCTGGGTACCTCCGAAGAGGTCCCCCAGGTCGAAACCTCCGGGGAAACCGCCTCCGGCACCGGGACCGGGCCGGAACCCGCCGTTGCCGAAGAGGGCGCGCGCCTCGTCGTACTCCTTGCGCCGCTTGGCGTCCCCGAGGACGTCGTTCGCCTCGGAGATCTCCTTGAAGCGCTCCTCGGCCTTGGCGTCACCCTTGTTGGCGTCCGGGTGGAACTCGCGGGCGAGCTTCCGGTACGCCTTCTTGATCTCGGCGTCGGTGGCGTCCTTCGGGACGCCGAGGACCTTGTAGTAGTCCTTCTCGACGAAGTCCTTCGTGCTCATCGACGTCCCTCCTTCCGGACGATCGGCCGTCGGCCTCTCGCGCGGGACATGTCCGGCTCACGGGGAGCACTGTCGCTCCCCGGGCCGCACCGGTCCCTGTGAAAGGCCCTGGCGGCCGGCCCTGGGGCCGGCCGCCCGGCCGGTCGGTGTGCGACCGAGTGGTCCGACGTGATGTCAGACCTCCTCAGGTCCACCGCTCTCCTCGTCGTCTGCCTGCTCTTCCTTGGCCGCCGCGGGCGTGGCGCCCGGCTGCGGCTCCGCGACGGCGACCCGCGCGGGGCGGATGGTGCGCTCGCCGAAGCGGTACCCCGGCTGCAGGATCGCCACGCAGGTCGTCTCCGTGACGTCCGGCGCGTAGCTGTGCATCAGGGCTTCGTGGATCGTCGGGTCGAAGGGCTCGCCCTCCTCGCCGAACTGCTGGAGACCCAGCTTGGTGACGATCGACTCCAGGGAGTCGGCCACCGACTTGAAGCCGCCGACGAGCTCGCCGTGCTCGCGGGCCCGGCCGACGTCGTCGAGGACGGGGAGGAGCTCGGTCAGGAGGTTCGCCGAGGCGATCTCCTTGACCGTGACCCGGTCCCGCTCGACGCGGCGACGGTAGTTCTGGTACTCGGCCTGCAGCCGCTGGAGGTCCGCGGTGCGCTCGGAGAGCGCCGTGCGCACCTGGTCCAGCTGTGCGGTCAGGCCTGCTGTCTGGTCAGCGTCCCCGGCCGGGGCCGCCTCCTCGGAGGCGGCCTTCGGCTCGGCGTCGTCGGAGGTGGCGCCGGAAGGGACGTCGGGCTTCTCTTCGAAGTCCGGGGTCTCCTCCGTCACACCGCACCGCCCTTGCTGTCCTTCTCGTCGTCCACGATCTCGGCGTCGACGACGTCGTCGTCGGCCGGACGGGCCTGCTCGGCACCGGGCTCACCGGCGGCCGCGCCATCGGCCTGGGTGTTGGCGTACATCGCCTGGCCCAGCTTCTGGGAGACGGCCGCGACCTTCTCGGTGGCCGTACGGATCTCGGCGGTGTCCTCGCCCTTGAGCTTCTCCTTCAGCTCGCCGAGCGCGGTCTCCACCTCCGTCTTGACGTCGCCGGGAACCTTGTCCTCGTTGTCCTTGAGGAACTTCTCCGTCTGGTAGACGAGCTGCTCGCCCTGGTTGCGCGACTCGGCGGCCTCACGACGACGGTGGTCCTCGTCGGCGTACTGCTCGGCCTCTTCACGCATCCGGTTGACCTCGTCCTTCGGCAGCGAGGAGCCACCGGTGACGGTCATCTTCTGCTCCTTGCCGGTGCCGAGGTCCTTGGCTCCGACGTGCATGATGCCGTTGGCGTCGATGTCGAAGGTGACCTCGATCTGCGGCACGCCGCGCGGGGCCGGCGGCAGGCCCGTCAGCTCGAACATCCCGAGCTTCTTGTTGTACGCCGCGATCTCGCGCTCGCCCTGGTAGACCTGGATCTGCACGGAGGGCTGGTTGTCCTCGGCGGTGGTGAAGATCTCGGACCGCTTGGTCGGGATCGTCGTGTTCCGCTCGATGAGCTTGGTCATGATGCCGCCCTTGGTCTCGATACCGAGGGACAGCGGGGTGACGTCGAGGAGCAGGACGTCCTTGACCTCACCCTTCAGGACACCGGCCTGGAGCGAGGCGCCGATGGCGACGACCTCGTCCGGGTTCACGCCCTTGTTGGCGTCCTGGCCACCGGTCAGCTCCTTGACGAGCTCGGCGACGGCCGGCATACGGGTCGAGCCACCGACGAGAACGACGTGGTCGATCTCGGAGAGCGCGATGCCCGCGTCCTTGATGACGTTGTGGAACGGGCTCTTGCACCGGTCCAGCAGGTCGGCGGTCAGCTGCTGGAACTGGGAGCGCGTGAGCTTCTCGTCCAGGTGCAGCGGGCCCTCGGCGGACGCCGTGATGTAGGGCAGGTTGATCGTGGTCTCGGTCGAGGACGAGAGCTCGATCTTCGCCTTCTCCGCGGCCTCGCGGAGACGCTGGAGAGCCATCTTGTCCTTGGACAGGTCCACGCCGTGGCCGTTGGCGAACTGCTTCACCAGGTGGTCGACGACGCGCTGGTCCCAGTCGTCACCACCGAGGTGGTTGTCACCGTTGGTGGCCTTCACCTCGACGACGCCGTCACCGATCTCCAGGAGCGACACGTCGAAGGTGCCGCCACCGAGGTCGAAGACGAGGATCGTCTGGTCGTCCTTGTCGAGGCCGTACGCCAGCGCGGCGGCGGTCGGCTCGTTGACGATGCGCAGGACGTTGAGGCCCGCGATCTCACCGGCCTCCTTCGTCGCCTGACGCTCGGAGTCGTTGAAGTACGCCGGGACGGTGATGACCGCGTCGGTCACCTTCTCGCCCAGGTACGCCTCGGCGTCGCGCTTCAGCTTCTGCAGGATGAAGGCGCTCATCTGCTGCGGGTTGAAGCTCTTGCCGTCGAGGTCGATCTTCCAGTCAGTGCCCATGTGGCGCTTGACGGAGCGGATGGTCCTGTCGACGTTGGTGACGGCCTGACGCTTGGCCACCTCGCCGACGAGCACCTCGCCGTTCTTCGCGAAGGCGACGACGGACGGCGTGGTCCTGGCGCCTTCGGCGTTGGTGATGACGGTGGGCTCGCCGCCTTCGAGAACGCTGACGACGGAGTTAGTCGTGCCCAGGTCGATGCCGACCGCACGTGCCATTTCGATTCCTCCTGAAGAACTACTTGAGCGGATCTGACTCAAGGATGCATGACACCCGCCGAAGAGTCAACGGACCTGAGTCATCTCGACTCAACTTAAGTGCCGATCCCAGGCGCCAGATGATGAACGCGCAGCTCAGAGCCGTGCGCGACCTTCCGGCCTGTCGGCCATGGATCGCCGCCCGCCTCACGCACCCCACCCGCCGCACGGCCCCTGCCCTCGGGCGGGGCTCCGGGAGGCTCCGGCGGGGCGCCCGGCGGACCACCGGTGAGACACGCGGGAAACGGCGCGCCACTCCCCCCGTCCCACCATCGCACCGTGGGATTGTTCTGTCACAAAATGCCGAGAGCCGGTCAAAACGTACCGGCCCGGATCCCACCGAACTCCGAAACCCGGGCGGGCGCGATGCGGAACGCGAGGCAGCGGCGCTACAGACAGAGCGGCGGCGCATGGTGGCAGTCGCTCCAGGCGGCCCGGCCGGTCCGGCCCCTGAACCCCTCCCCGCGCGGAAGGCCCGTACCGCCGCCCCACGGGGTACGGCCGCCGACGCGGCTCCCCGTACGGCCACCGGCACCGCCCCTGCCCCTCGACGGCGGGCCCAAACGGCTGCTGGACGTGGTCCTCGGCTCGGCCCTGCTGCTGCTGACGGCTCCCGCACTGCTGGCCGCCGCACTCGCCCTCGCCGTACGGCACGGCCCCGGCGCGGTGGTCGACCGGAGCACCCGGGCCGGCCTCGGCGGGCGCACCTTCGTCCTGCGGTCGCTGCGCACCCGGCGGCTCCGGCTCGACGTGCTCTCCCGGCTGGTGCACGTCGTCCGGGGGGAGCTGTCACTGGTCGGCCCGGCCCCGCTCGCGCCGGACGACCCCCGGCTCCTGGACGGCGGGCCGCGCCGCTGGCGGCTGGAGCTGCGCCCCGGGCTGACCGGGCTCGCGCAGGTGCGCGCCCGCTCCGGGATGCCCTGGGACGAGACGGCGCTGCTCGATCTGCACTACGCCCAGGCCCTGGCGCTGACCCGGACCCAATACCAGCGAATCGGGCTCGACCTGGCAATTCTGGCCGAATCCGTGCACACTCCTGTGCGCGCGACCCTCCGCGGAACGGCCCGGCGGGCCAAGGGCAGCCTGAGCGACACAGATCACCGGCTGCCCGGCTACAGCCCACTGGAATAAGTGGATAGGGTCAGCACAGACTGATTAAGTTACTGCTTAGTAGTGTCAAAATCCCACCCTCGCAGGCCCGAGGAGCCCTTACATGCAACTCGCCGCGATCATCGTGTCGCTGGTGCTGACCGTGGTCGGCGTTGCGCTCATTTCCCGAGCCGTCGCGCAGATCTACCGGTTCGTCCGCCTCGGACAGCCGGTCCCCGCGGGCAGCCGCACCGACGACCCCAAGAACCGCACGATCACCCTGGCCAAGGAGTTCGTCGGCCACACCCGGATGAACCGGTGGGGCATCGTCGGCGTCGCGCACTGGTTCGTCGCCGTCGGCTTCCTGACGCTGGGTCTGACCATCGTCACGGCCTACGGACAGCTGTTCAAGGCCGACTGGGTGCTCCCGGTCCTCGGCGGCTGGCTGCCGTACGAGGCGTACACGGAGTTCATCGCCCTCGCGACGACGGTGGGCATCCTCGTCCTCATCGCGATCCGCCAGCTGAACCTGCCGACCCGTCCGGGCCGCAAGTCCCGCTTCGCGGGCTCCAAGATGGGCCAGGCGTACTTCGTCGAGGCGGTCATCCTCGTCATCGGCCTCGCGATCATGACCCTGCGCGGCCTCGAAGGCGCGCTGCACCACGTGGACGGCTACGAGGCCGCGTACTTCGCCTCGTACCCCCTGGTCGCCGCCTTCAAGGGCCTGAGCCTGGGCACGCTGCAGAACCTCGTCTACCTCACCGCGATGATCAAGCTCGGCGTCACCATGGGCTGGGCCATCACCGTCGGGCTCAACACCAACATGGGTGTCGCCTGGCACCGCTTCCTCGCCTTCCCGAACATCTGGTTCAAGCGGAACGCGGACGGAGCCGTCGCGCTCGGCGAGCTCAAGCCGATGACCAGCGGCGGCAAGGAGATCGACTTCGAGGACCCGGGCGAGGACGACGTCTTCGGTGTCTCCCAGGTCGAGCAGTTCTCCTGGAAGGGCATCCTCGACTTCTCCACCTGCACCGAGTGCGGTCGCTGCCAGTCGCAGTGCCCCGCCTGGAACACCGGCAAGCCGCTCTCCCCGAAGCTCCTGATCATGTCCCTGCGCGACCACGCGCACGCCAAGGCGCCGTACCTGCTGGCCGGCGGCGGCAAGGACGCCGAGGGCAACGAGAAGGCGACCGAGGAGCAGCTCAAGGACGTCCCGGCCGCCGCTCTCGCCGAGGCCGAGCGCCCGCTGATCGGCACAGCGGAAGAGAACGGTGTCATCGACCCGGACGTGCTCTGGTCCTGCACGACCTGCGGCGCCTGCGTCGAGCAGTGCCCGGTCGACATCGAGCACATCGACCACATCGTCGACATGCGCCGCTACCAGGTGATGATCGAGTCCGCGTTCCCGTCCGAGGCGGGCACGATGCTCAAGAACCTGGAGAAGAAGGGCAACCCCTGGGGGCTCGCCAAGAAGCAGCGCGTCGAGTGGACCAAGGAGGTCGACTTCGAGGTCCCGATCGTCGGCAAGGACGTCGAGGACCTCACCGAGGTCGACTACCTCTACTGGGTCGGCTGCGCCGGCGCCCTGGAGGACCGGGCGAAGAAGACCACCAAGGCCTTCGCCGAGCTGCTCCACATCGCGGGCGTGAAGTTCGCGATCATGGGCGGCGACGAGAAGTGCACCGGAGACTCCGCCCGCCGCCTCGGCAACGAGCCGCTCTTCCAGCAGCTCGGCCAGGAGAACGTCGCGATGCTGAACATGGCGTTCGGCGAGGACGATGACGACGACTCGACCAAGAAGGCGAAGGCGACGAAGAAGATCGTCGCCACCTGCCCGCACTGCTTCAACACCATCGCCAACGAGTACCCGCAGCTCGGCGGCGAGTACGAGGTCATCCACCACACGCAGCTGCTCCAGCACCTGGTGGACGAGGGCAAGCTCGTGCCGGTGACCCCGGTCGAGGGCCTGATCACCTACCACGACCCCTGCTACCTGGGCCGTCACAACAAGGTCTACACACCGCCGCGCGAGATCATCAAGAGCGTTCCGGGCCTGCGGAACGAGGAGATGCACCGCCACAAGGAGCGCGGCTTCTGCTGCGGCGCCGGCGGCGCGCGGATGTGGATGGAGGAGCGGATCGGCAAGCGCATCAACAACGAGCGTGTCGACGAGGCCCTCTCCCTCAACCCGGACATCGTCTCGACGGCCTGCCCGTTCTGCCTCGTCATGCTGACCGACTCGGTCAACGGCAAGAAGAACGACGGCAAGGCCAAGGAGTCGATCCAGGTCGTGGACGTCTCGCAGCTCCTGCTGGAGTCCGTGAAGAAGCCCGTCGAGCCGGAGCCCGAGCCCCAGCCGGAGCCCGAGCCGGAACCGGCCGCGTAACGCACCACCACCCGCACAGCGAGAAGCGGTCGGACCTGCCTCGGGGGCAGGACCGGCCGCTTCTCGCGTACCTCACGCACCAGCACCCGGAATTCACCCGTACGGGGTCGGCCCGTATACCCGTACGGGATGTCACAGCTCAGCCGCAAAGCCGTCCCGGTCCCCCCGCTCCCGCACCCGTTGCCCCGGGGACCAGGTACGTTCGATCACGTGGCTGGATTCAGGATCGGACGCGGCCGGGACAACCGCACCCCGCAACAACCGCAGCAAGCGCGGCAACCGCAGCAGCGGCAGTCGTACGGAGGGCAGGCACCACAGCCCCCGTACGGCGCTCAGCAGTGGCCGCAGGCGGGCGGCACGCCCGCCCCGCCGCAGTACGGCACGCCCCGCGCGGACCCGTACGGCAACGGCGGCGGCTACACCAGCGCGCCCCGCGGCAACGAGGGACGCGGACCGCGGCAGCCGGGCGGACAGCAGCAGCAGCAGCCGGGCGGACACGGCGAGCCGGAGTACTTCGGCGACCCGTACCAGGAGGCGCCGCGCCACGACCCGTACGCGAACAACCCGGGGCACACGCAGGCGTTCAGCGTCGGCGACGACCCGTACACCGCCGGCGGCACCTACCAGGCGGGCGACGCCCCATCCCAGCCGGCCGGACCGCGCCTGGGATGGAAGGACCTGCTGTCGGGCATCGTGCTGCGGCCCGGCGCGACGTTCTGGCAGATGCGGGACTACCCCGTCTGGGGCCCCGCCCTGATCGTCACCTTCGTCTACGGGCTGCTGGCGCTGTTCGGCTTCGACCAGGCCCGCGAAGAGGCCATCAACGCCACCATCTCCACGGCCGTCCCGTACGTCCTCTTCACCGGACTCGGTTTCGTCGTCGGTGGCCTGGTCCTCGGCGCGGTGACCCACACCCTGGCCCGCCAGCTCGGCGGCGACGGAGCATGGCAGCCCACCGTGGGTCTCTCCATGCTGATCATGTCGATCACCGACGCCCCCCGGCTGCTCTTCGCCCTCTTCCTGGGCGGCGAGAACTCGTTCGTCCAGATCGTCGGCTGGATCACCCTGCTGGCCGCCGGAGCGCTCTTCACCTCCATGGTGAGCAAGTCCCACGACCTGCCGTGGCCCAAGGCCCTGGGCGCCTCGGCGATCCAGCTGATCGGCCTGCTCTCCATCCTCAAGCTCGGCACGATCTGAGCGGCGTCACGCGTACGACGAAGGGCCCGGACGGTGGAAACGGTCCGGGCCCTTCGTCACGCGTGGCGGCTCCTCAGGAGTCGAAAACCTGGCGAGTTCCCCGATGCGCCGGTCCACGATGCCGGTCGTCTCGGCCGCTTTGGTGGCGTACTTCGCCACGTACGCGGCGACCGCCTGTTCGGTGAGGTCGTCGTTCGCGTTGTCCGCGCCGATCGGCCGCACGTCCACCTGAGTCCCCCAACGGAGGGTCCGGGCCGGTTGGTCGCCCGAGGGCGGGACGGGGACGCTGGAAGCCGTCCGGACGATCGGCGAGGGCCAGATAGGGCCAGCTGGGACGTGCGGGCTATAGTCTGGGCTATAGACCTGCAAACTAGGTACTCGCTAACTGCCATCCAATCGGCCGAGTCTGCGCAGGTCACACGGGCTGGCTCCAAGCAAAGAGCCCAACCTCGGTGGTCTAGACCGAGGCCGGGCTCATCGCGTGGAGTCGTTAAGCGGGTCCGGCCGACTATCTAACGGCCGGGCCCGCTTTGCTGCCCTGGCACATCGTCCGGCCCACCACCTAGCGTTTGGCGCCTCTATCGCGCCAGCTGTTCCACACAGCCTGCGAGTGCCGCGATCGCGGAGAGCGCTGCAATCACGATCTCGGCCCTTATCAGGCTTCGCTTCGGACCACGCGGTTGCTCTTCTTGATCATCCGGCTTTCGCAGATCTGCCATGTCGACTTCCGATCCGGTGGTGCTAACCCCCTGGTTAGCGGGGTCTTCGGCTCTGTGGTCCGAAGCTCAGGATGGACCGGAAGTGGACGGCAGAAGCATATCAGTCGGCACCGACAACCAGGTCAACTCGGAGCCGGCACCGACCACGTAACACCCCTAGAGGGCCTCCCGGTTCAGCTTGGGCCCCTCGCCCAACCTATGTACTGGAGGCAAGACACTCCACGGGAAGTTGATCCAGCGGTCGGTCCTCTTCCACACGTACTCGCACCTCACGAGCGACTGCGGCTTCTCGAAGATCACCGCGCTGCGCACCTCGGCGACGTGGTCCAGGCAGAAGTCGCGGACCAGCTTCAGCGTCTTGCCGGTGTCGGCGACGTCGTCGGCGATCAGCACCTTCTTGCGCGTGAAATCCACGACGTTCGGGACCGGCGCCAGCATGACCGGCATCTCCAGGGTGGTGCCCACGCCGGTGTAGAACTCCACGTTCACCAGGTGGATGTTCTTGCAGTCCAGCGCGTACGCCAGGCCACCGGCCACGAACACGCCGCCCCGCGCGATGCTCAGCACCACGTCGGGCTCGAACCCGTCGTCGGCGACCGCCTGGGCGAGCTCGCGCACGGCGAGCCCGAACCCCTCGTAGGTCAGGTTCTCCCGGTCCTCCGCGGCTGCCATGCCCGTCATCTCGGCGTCCTCCGTGTCAGACCTGCCGGACCCGTCAGACCTGGGTCCGGTGGAAGTTCAGGTACGAACGCGAAGCCGTCGGGCCCCGCTGCCCCTGGTAACGGGAGCCGTACCGCTCCGAACCGTAGGGGAACTCCGACGGCGAGGTCAGCCGGAACATGCACAACTGCCCGATCTTCATCCCCGGCCACAGCTTTATCGGCAGCGTCGCCAGATTCGACAGCTCCAGCGTCACGTGCCCCGAGAACCCGGGGTCGATGAACCCGGCGGTGGAGTGCGTCACCAGCCCGAGCCGCCCGAGCGAGCTCTTCCCCTCCAGCCGCGAGGCCAGGTCGTCCGGCAGCGTGATGACCTCGTACGTCGACGCGAGCACGAACTCACCGGGGTGCAGGATGAACGGCTCGTCCCCCTCCGGCTCGACCGTACGGGTCAGGTCGGGCTGCTCGACCGCGGGGTCGATGTGGGGGTAGCGGTGGTTCTCGAACACCCGGAAGTAGCGGTCCAGCCGCACATCGATGCTCGAAGGCTGAACCATCGACGGGTCGAACGGGTCGATACGGACCCGACCGCTGTCGATCTCGTTCCGGAGGTCTTTGTCAGAGAGAAGCACGATCCGAGGATACGCAGAACGCGCGAGCCCGCCCCAACCGGACCACACCCGCGCGCCTGCCCCACCACCGACGACACCCCCCGCCGCCCCGGTTCCCCTCCCGGACGCCCCGGGGACCGGCTCACCGGCTACGGCTCTTACCGGCTGCCGCGCCAGGTACCGGTACCGCCTTGCCGGCTACCGCTTCGCCGGCGCCACCGGAACCGAGCTGCGCAGCCGCGCGCACCGCGGGCACCGGATCAGCCGCCCGGGCCCGATCCGGTCCGACCCGAGCTGCTGCATCGGGAACGTCGACGTGGCGAACACGTGCCCCTCCGCGCAACGGACGACCGTGCGCTCCCCCGCCTCCACAGCCTTGAGCGACTCCACTGCCTTCAACGACTCCATCAAGTCCCTTCCCAACCAGCCGGCCTCGAACGAGAAAGCCACACATTAGGGGATGAACAGGACCCACTCCACACGCCGCTCCGCTCCAACCTACGCCCCAACTCCCGCCCACCGCACACCCGTCAACCCCACGCCCCCGCCCCACCCACCCACACCCCGACAAGCCCCCCGAAACGCCGAAAGGACCCGCGACGGATTCGCCGGGGTCCAGCCATGAGGTACAGTGTGCGAGCATGCACAGCCGATCATCGGCGAGCATTGCGGGTGTAGTTTAATGGTAGAACATGAGCTTCCCAAGCTCAGAGCGCGAGTTCGATTCTCGTCACCCGCTCCACGAAGAAGGCCCAGGTCAATGACCGGGGCCTTTCTTGTTGTCTAGACCAGTTGAGGGGTGGCGTGCCCTCCGCGTGCCCCAACCTCCAGAACGCCCGCTGCTGCATCACGCCCACATGCCGCTGTGTCACCCGTAGACGCCCTCCGCGTGACGCGCACCACAAGCACGGCAAGTATCTGACTTCGTCATCCGAAAGGCAGGCGGCAACCCACCTCAACCTGGAGGTGTGTTGCCGCCAAGGCACAGATACGGCCTGACGGGTCGCGCCCCAGCGGTCGGCTGCAAGGACCCGCCGGCCGCTGGCTTACGACTCAGTCAGGCCCATGCCTTTGACACGCACCAGGCCAAGGTGGAGGGGGAAGGTGTCCGGCCCTCTGATACCCACCCTCTTCTGGGTACCGAAGGACGCGGATTTGCCTCCACGCGATATCGAAGGAGATGGTGTCGCTGCTAACTCGGGAGCGTCTCCAGGCGAGGAAGCTGGTCCGGGGCGAAAGCGTCCAGCGCCAGAATTCGCCGGCTACCACCGGACCTCCGAAGTGCCGCGGAGGACTGCAGTGTTCACCTGGCGCCTCCGGGTGGCGCCAGTTTCCCGGTGATGGCCTCTGCGATCTCCTCAACCTTTGCTGCGTGGGCGGGCCGTTCGGCCTTACGCATTCCAGCACCTAACAGACCGTAGACCATCCGCTTCTGTGCCGGCTCGGGGAAGGAGGCCAGAAACTCCCGAACCGCCTCTACGAGCGCGTACTCGACGCCGTGGCGCCCTGGCGGACGGTAGGAAGCGAACAGCTCGGCCAGTGCCTTGGCTTCGGTCGCGCGCTTCGGCCAGTCAGTTACGTCGGTCGCGACCCATCGCGCCATGACCCCGGCGGGATCGGAGAGCTCCTCTGCGAGGTCCTCGGCTTCCTGTCGCCGGATAGCAGTGGCCTTTGATTGCTCGCGTTGGGCAACCAACAGCGCCTCTACGGCAGCCTGGTCTCCTGTGAGTAACGACACGTGCACGCGAGCGCCGTACCGGACCTCAGGGTCGACCAGCGTATGACTGCGAGCCATTTCCCGTGCCAGCAGGTCCTGAACGGAGTGGAGGTCGGCCGCGGGCAGCCGCCGAAGAACATCTGCCGCCTCGTGCCGCAACGCAATGCGGACCGCACGGGCCGTCCCTCCCGCATCCATCAAGGGCGCGGCCACGCTCTGGACCTGCACATGGAAGACCACCTGAAAGGCGATACCCGCGTGCGCGCTCTCCAGCCGAGCCTCGAAGCTCTCTATTAAAGCCTGGAGCTCCTCACGAGGATCAGGAGGATCCTGCTTTCTCCAGCCCACGACCTACGGCTCCCTGCTGTCCTCGGTTGCCAACCACGGGTCAGCCTGCGAAATATGCCTGAGTTCACCACGCAACTCGATGACTGCGGCGTCATAGGCGACTCCCGGCTCACCGATCAGCAGAGCGGAGACTGGCGCGGCCGTCAGATACCTGGAGATGACCCGCCCGAGGATCCCCGTGACATGCTCACGAGGCACAGTGCCGTCCGCTCTCGCATGTGCCCACCGGTCAATCAGCGCCCGACACTCCTGATCGACGGCTCGGTTCTCCAGCGCGGTGCTCCAGCCAGTGACCAGTGCGTCCGCAACAACCGGGTCAGCCGCGGCCGAGGCAAGGGTGACCTGCAGAGCGTACGGGTCCGTCTGCGGGTTGATGACGGCCAGGAATGCCCGACTCCCGGCGGTGTTGCCTCGCTTGGCAGCCCAAGCGTTCACCATGCGCCAGACGGTCGGCAACTGCTCCTCCGTGGCCGCCATGGCGCGCAGCGCCGCGTCCGCCTCCATGACAGCGGTGTCCCGTTCTGTCCTCCCCAGGACGTGCTGGATACGCACCAGCGCCTGCCGGGGGTAATGCCGCGCAAAGTCGGTCTGACAAACCAGGGCCACCACCCGCGCCAAAGGTTCCTCACCGTCCTGCGCCCATTCGAGGAGCTTCGTCCGAACGGAAGGACCCAGCCGGTCAGCTTGTGCCGTCCGGCTCAGGACGCTGGCGATCAATCGCAAGTGCCGGTCGTCGTTGCTAACCCCAATCCAGCTCTTGATGGTCTCCACCACGCGAATGTCATTCTCGGCGATGGCCAGCTCGACCAGCAGATCGCTGATCTTCTCCAGGCGTTTCGTGCCGCGTGCCCGGTCCGTCACCAGCAGGTCCAGCCAGCTCAGAAGATGTGTGTGGATGTCGGGACGCTGCCGCCACAGGTGCAGAAGCACTGCCCTGGCATACCCCGGCCGGTGGTCAAAGGACGCTTGCCGGCCCGACACCTTTGCCTTGACCGATTTGAGTCTGTCGCTGAGGTCCGGCCCGGTGAGGATCTCACGCACACCGTCCCGCCCATGATCCCCTAGCAGCGCCTGGGCGCCCTCCTGCATCGTGAGGGCGTCTTCGCCACTGAGGAATACCGCGGCAATGAGCAGCGCCCTGTCTTCGGGCATCTGTGTCGTGGCCGCAAACACCGCGCTGACATCGGTGGACCACTCCTGGAATCTGCTCGCCGCCGTCTTGACGCTCGCCGGTGAGCCGTCTGAAGTCGCCAGAAGGGCAGCCAACCGGGCTCCGTCCGCCGGTGTGGACTCAGCGTTAAGCAACTGGGCTGCGGGGGTTGCCTCGGGGTTGGCGCGATCGACTGTGACTTGGTTGGCCCGGCCAGGCAGGTCGTACACGTATTCCAGGTGAGTGCGGGCCACCAACTGGGCCGACGGCCTGTTCTTCACGCGGATAAGGGCCGCGGTATGCGTGGCTACCTGAGGCCAGACCCTCTCATCAGCGATCACGACCAAGCATGATCCGATTTTCGCCAGCCTCTCCGCGTGGACGGCTAATGCGCCGGCCACCCGGTCCGGGTTCACCCAACCAGCCATCTCGTCTTCGACGTCCAGCAGGTACCCGGTATGAGCTGCGTCGGGGAGTACGGAGCAGTCTGGTTCTGCGGGGTCCTCCCAGTCGGGTTCAATCTCCTTCAGCTCCATCGACCCCTCCCTGGCCTGCCGCGAGAGTGCGGTCCGCCATAGGGCCCGGATACCGGCAGCCCTCTTGCCGTGTTCCGGAGGGCCTGCGATCACCGCCAACGCGCTACCCGGCACGGATAGAATCTTGATCGCTTCGTCCGCAGCCGTAACCGGCAGATCGTCCGCGTCCTTCGACACCCACCCCTGGCTAGCCGCCTTCAGCTCGAACTCGGACAGGTCGGTGACGGTGAGCGGTTGTTTGCCCGTCGAAAGGAACACCGAACCAAGAGCCGCCACAACGAACGCGTTGTGGTTGCCGGAGACGTTCAGCCTAGATTGCAATGCTTCCGGGTATTCCTCCGGCGCATCCGGGCCCTCGTCCTTCGCGTCGGTCGTGGACGTCGGCCCGGACATGTCCGCGCCGTGCGGATGGGCGGAGTCCTCTCCCGACGCGCTCTCGAGATCAGCTGGCTGAGTTGAATCCGCAGGCCGATGCCCGGCGCGCTGAGGCCGTACCCAGTCTGGGATTCCGTCATCAAAGGCACCCGTCACTTGGACTCCTCCGCTCGATAGGTGAAGGTGCCACCGAAGATCGAACTGCCGGTCATGATGACCTGGCTGTGGGTGTTGTTCTCCGCGACCATTCGCGGCCCCGAGCTTGCCTCACCGCTGGCGCGCTCCCGCTCATGCACAAGCGCCATGAGGTCGACCGCCATCTCGGGGTACTTCACGAGGAAGCCCTTCAACTGAATGAACAGCTCCCGGCAGATCTCCTCGCGCACTCGCTCGCGATCAGCTTCAGGCGTCTCCAACAGTCGCCCCTGGTGGAGATCCAGCACGCGAAGTTCGTCTGCGGCCGTCGCCTCATTGCCTCCTCGGAAGAAAGACACCAACGCGCCGCGCACGCCCTGCCAGCTCGACCTGGCCATCTCGGCCGCCAACACCCCCGCGCCACTCGTCGCCACCTCGATGACGTTGAACGCTTCCGTCATGCCCGCACCCCCACCTGATCCAACCGATTTGGAGAGATCAGGGTGCAGGGTGGAACTACAACGAACAATCGAATTGATGTTCTTGGCCTGTAACAGACGGAAAAACGACCCACCTTCCGACCCGATCAAACCATCACTTTCGAAGATAGATCGGCGAATGACCTGGAAGGAAGGGGTCGGGAAGTTATTTTCGAATCACTTTTGGCCGCCAGACGCCGTTGATAGATGGCTCGAAGGCTTCGAAATGTAAGCGAACTGTATTTCGAATAGCCTAATCCATCACGAGAGCACACGTGCCAGTAGTTATCCCTCCATGGCGTGTAACCCGGGACTGGCATGCGGGTTCGACGCCTGTCCCAACTTCTGTCGCAAACGCAGCCTTTCCACCTCTCCTCTTGCGGCCGGAGCGACAGATGATGCAATCGGTGGCGGAGCAGAGGCCGCTCGGTCCCGGAACAGCGCCAATGCCTCAGGGTGGGGCACCGGGCCCCACCCTGAGGGGGCATGACGCTCCCTAAGTTGTCTGTGCTACGTGGCTGCCGCCTTCTCACGGGCGGCGCGGACGCGCGCGTCGATGCCGCCAGCAACCTCCCGCTGCCGCTCCCCGTCGGAGTGCTGGTAGATCAGCGCTGCCTTCTCCGAGGACTGCCCGGCGCGGACCATCGTGTCCTTGAGCGTGGCGCCCGACTGGGTGGACAGCGTGTGGCCGGTGTGGCGGAGGTCGTAAAAGCGGAAGCCCTCCTCCAGGCCGACCAGGGCGCGGGCCCTGCGCCACTTGCGGCCGAAGGTGGACCGGCGGAAAGGAGCGCCTTTCTCCCCGACAAAGAGGAGTCCGTCGGGTTCCTTGTGGGCGTACCAGTCGAGGTGGCGCTTCACCTCAATGTGCAGGAAGGCTGGAAGGAAGACGGTTCGCCTTCCGGCGGCCGACTTCGTGTCGCCTTCGACGCGGCGGCCGGTGGTCAGTTCGGGAGCAGCGTCACGGATCTTCACCGCGAGCGGTTCGAGGGTGACGTCGGACCGCCGAAGGGCGGCCTGCTCCTCCGGTCGCATCGGCCCGTAGGCACCGAAGTAGACCATCAGCCGCCACCTCGGCCCCATGGCGTCGGCGAGCGCGTCGACCTGTTCGACGGTGGCCGTAGGCCGTTCTCGGGCCCGCTCGCTGCCGGCGCCCCTGATCCGGCACGGATTGCGGCGGATCAGCTCGTCGTCGGCCGCCGTCTCCATGATGGCCTTGAGGAGGCGGTAGGACTTGGCGACGGTTGTCGCACCGGTCGCCTCCAGCCGCTCGGCCCGCCAGGTGCGCACGCGTGGCGGCGTGATGGCATCCAGGTTCACCGTGGCGAACTCGGGCAGCAGGTGCAGCCGCAGGAGCCTTCGGTACAACTCCTCCGTGGTGGCGGAGAGTCCACGCTCCTTGACCCACTTCATCGCGTACGTCTCGAAGTCGACCGCTCCGGCATCGGGGTCCACCCAGTGCTTACGCTCGATGTCCGCCTGCGTGAGCGTGAGCCAGGTCTGGGCGTCGGTACGCGACTCGAAGGTCTCCGGCGCGGTGCGTCGACTCCCGTCCGGAGCCCAGTACCGCGCCTGCCAGCGCCCCGAGGGAAGTTGACGGACGGTGCCGAATTCACGTCGCCGCTGCGGCTTGCGGGCCGCCATCAGACAGCCTTCCCGAAGCGGGAGCGCGCGTTGCTGATGGTCGGAACGGTGCGTTCCTCGATGTACGCGGCGAGGGCGCTCTCGGGTATCCGTACGGGCTTGCCGAGTTTGACGTAGCGGATGCGGCGTTCCTGAATGAGGCGCCGGATGAAGCGCACGCCGGTGCCGAGGCGGTCGGCGGCCTGCTCCACGGTCAGAAGGGCGTCGGTGGTGGTCACCTCCCCCTGCGGTCGCGGGCGCTGAACGGGGGCGTGCGGTATCGCCGAAGGGCGCAAGTGAGTGCTCCGGTTCCGGCCGGCGGATGGGGCGGCAACCCCGCGCCTGGCCTCGTGTCGTTCAGGGATGGGATGGGCGGTACAGCCGCAGTGGGGGTTTGCGTTCCTACTGCGACAGGTGGAGCGGGCCATCTAAGCGTCGGAGGTGGGCCCGTACTCCTCGTTGGCTTTCGCCATCTCGACGGCGATGGCGTTGGAGACCATCACGTCGGCTTCGTTGCGGATGTCCGGGTGCGTGGCCAGGTAGGCATCGAGTTGGTCCCGGGCCTTCCGGGCCTCGTGGTTGGCACGGTGGGAGGCTCTGTAGGCCGCGACGACGTTGTCGATCAGCTCCATGGCCCGACCCATGGTCGCCAGACTGGGCGGCCCGACGAAGTTGGTGAGCGGGACGCCGAAGACTTCGGCGAACCCGATGGCCTCGTCGAGGTTGATGCGACGCTTGCGGTTCTCGATGCGCCAGACCGCGGACGGGTTCATGTCGAAGCCGGCCTCGTTCAAGCGTTCCGACAGTGTGGTCGTGCTCCAGCCGCGCTTCTCGCGTTCGAGCTTGACCCGCACGGCGGCGTTGTCCTCGCTGCTGAGGAGAACCCCCTCGGAGGGTTCCTCGTCATCCGCCATCGCCCCTCCTCCCGTTCGCTGCGTGCGCCGCCGGTTGTGCGGCATGGAACAAGATTAACATCCGTTCTGCCGATCGCATAGCTCTATGCGATCGGCATAGTCCGTGGTACCGTGAAGCACCTCAGCGAACCGCACCGATCCGTTGAGGCATGCCTTCAACCAGCCCCAACGCACAAAAAGCCCCCCGGTGAACCAACACCGAGGGGCTCAAAGCGCAAACCTCATGCCGCCCATCCCTGAACGACTGACCTGCGAGGCCGGGATTGCCGTCCCATTGGCCCGCAAGCAGAGGAGCTTCATGTCCAGTATGGACGATCCCGCCTCGGGCACGCCATCCCTTCCGACCAACTCTGCCGTGTGGCCGCCAGTAGCCGTGCCCGGCCGCCCCGCCACGCTCGCGCCGCCCGAAGCCGAGCCCGATCCTGCTCCGGCGTCCGAGGGCGAGGGGGTGCTGGTGGACCTTCGGGAGCAGATTCGCCGCTACGTCGTTCTTCCGAGCGAGGAAGCCTTCACGGCCGTGGCGCTGTGGGTCGCGGCGACGCATCTCCAGACCGCGTGGCAGCACGCTCCGCGCCTGGCTGTCGTGGGTCCGGCCAAGCGATGCGGCAAGTCGAGGCTGCTGGACGTGATCACCGAGAGCGTCCACAATCCGCTGATCACGGTGAACGCCTCGGCAGCCGCAGTGTTCCGGTCGATCACCGACACCCCGCCCACCCTGCTGGTCGACGAGGCCGACACGCTCTTCGGGTCCGCGAAGGTCGCGGAGAAGAATGAGGAGATGCGCGGCCTGCTCAACGCGGGGCACCAGCGCAACCGCCCCACCCTCCGGGTCTCCGGGCCCAATCATGAGGTCGCGAAGTTCCCGACCTTCGCCATGGCGGCCCTCGCGGGCATCGGCGACCTGCCCGACACGATCATGGACCGGTCGATCGTCATCCGGATGCGCCGCCGCAGGCCGGGCGAGAAGGTGGCGGAGTTCCGTACCTTCCGCGACACCCCGCCCCTCCACGAAGTACGCGACCGACTCGCCGCCTGGCTGGCCCCGCTCCACGCGGACGCGATGGAGCTGACACCGGCCATGCCGGTCGAGGACCGCGCCGCCGACACCTGGCAGCCGCTCGTCTCCGTCGCCGACCTCGCGGGCGGCCGGTGGCCTCAGCTCGTCCGTACCGCATGCCAGATCATGGCGAAGCAGGAAGCCGAGCAGGACCAGGACCGCAGCAGCCTGAGCATCCGCCTCCTGGCCGACGTCCGCCGCGCCTTCGCCACCGAAGGCAACCCTCCGGCACTCCGTACCGGCCGTCTCCTCGATGTCCTCAACAGCGACGACGAGACACCCTGGCCGGAGTACACGGCCAACGGCCTGACCCCACGGGGTTTGCAGCTCCTTCTCAAGGAGTACGGCATCAGTTCGGCCACCCGCCGCTTCCACGGCAACGTCCAGGCAAAGGGCTTCGCCCGCCAGCAGTTCGCCGACTCCTGGGCGCGGTACTGCCCCGAGCCCGCGCCGGAAGCCACGGCCGGCGCCTGACCCGGCACGACCCGTCGCGACTCGTCCCCGGGCAGGTCAGCGCGGTGACGAGTCGCGGGCCGACGACCAGTCGACTCGACATCATCGCCCGACCCGTACCAGACCTGAACAGGCACGGGACGAGTTGCGACGGGTCTCCCACCCCCAGAGAGCCACCTCAGCCACACCTTGTACCTGGAGCACCACCTTGTCCTCCCCCACCGCTTCGGCAGCCTCGTCCGCGGCCCCGCCGCCGCTGGCCGCCGCGATCCGCACGGGCGTGGCACTGCTCGCCGTGGCAGCCTTCGCGCTCTCCTACGACGCCCTGCGCCAGATGGCCGCCGCGAGCCACATTCACCGCGCGCTCACCTACGCCTTCCCCCTCGTGATCGACGGGTTCATCGCCATCGGAATCGGCGCCCTGCTCGTCCTGCGGACAGCACCTCTGTCCGCCCGCCTGTACGTCTCCGCGCTGGTCGGTGTCGCCACCGCCACGAGCATCTGGGCCAACGTCCTGCACGCCGTCCGCCTCAACCAGCAGGACCGCACCGCCACGCTCGCCCTCGACGACGTCACCGTCGGGGTCATGTCCGCCATCGCTCCACTCGCCTTGGCCGGAGCCGTTCACTTCTACCTCCTCGTGGCCCGTCGTCCCGCCACCCCCGACCGCCACAACCCCGGCAACCGCCACAACTCCGCCGAGCACCAAGCTCCCAGCAACCCGGCACAGGCACCGACTGCCGAGGACACGCCGAAACCGGTCGCGGAGAAGGCAACAGAGGCCGCCACACCGCGCCCCGGGAAGCCACAAAACAACGGATCGAGCATCTCCCTGGAACAGGCCCTCGCAATCGGCCGCGCCGCTCCCCTCGGACGAGCCGACCGCGTCTCGCGCCGCAACGTTGAAAGGGAGATCCGGGACCGGAACTTCAGCATCTCCCGGAGCCGCCTCGACCAGGTCAAGGACCTCCTCCAGACCGAACGCGACGAGGCCACACCCAAGACCGGCTGAGCCCCGTCACTGCCCGCAACCACCAGCCCGGCCCGCCTCTCCCCTGCCCGCCTCGGGACAGGCGGGCCCCCTCACCAGCCCCAGCAGGAGCCACGCATGCACATCCACGACCTCGACCACGAACCTTCGACATCTCAGCAGCAGATGCAGTCCACCCCGGCCACAGGCGCAGCAAGTTGTCGGGTAAGGAGTCCTTACCCGGCCTCCGCCCCAGGGGAGGCGGAGGCATCCGTCGCCGCGAAGGCGCCGGAGGCTGCCGGCCCGGGGGAGCCGACTCGGGAGGTGGCCGCACAGTCTCCGACACCCCGCCGCCGCCTTCGCGAACCCACGCAGCGCGAGAAGCGGACCCACCCCCGCTACAGCGATGACGAGTTCGCTCTCCTCGTGTCAGCCGCCCGCCTCAGCCGTATGGCAGTCGGCGGCTATGTCGCCGAGAGCTCACTCGCCGCTGCCCGCTCCGACGACCCGACCACCGCGGTCGCCGACTACCGCGCCATGGTCAAGGCGCTGATGGCAGCCAACGGGCAGCTTGCCAAGATCGGCAACAACCTCAACCAGCTCACCCGCCACCTCAACCAGGACGCCTCATGGCCCGACGCGGAAATGGTGTGGCGGCTGTTGCGCCACATCGAGGCGTCCATAGCCGACGTGGACATGGCGGTCGCCCAGGTGACCAACGGACGGTGAGCCCATGATCCCAAAGATCATCTTGGGCAAGGGCGACCGCGCCACACGGCGCCTCATCGGCTACCTCTACGGACCGGGCCGCGCCAACGAGCACACGGACCCGCACCTTGTGGCGTCCTGGAACGGCTTTGCCCCCGACCCCGGCCGTAGCCCCCACCGCACCCCGAAGACCGTCGAGGACCAGCTCGCCGCGCAGCTCGATCAGCCCGTGCACATGCTCGGCGACGGGGCGCCGACCACCACGGTGTGGCACTGCCCGGTCCGGGCAGCGCCCGAGGATCCGATCCTGAGCGACGACCAGTGGGCGGACATCGCCCGACGGATCGTGGCAGCTGCCGGCATCGCTCCCGAAGGTGATGAGGAAGCCTGCCGCTGGGTGGCCGTCCGCCACGCCGACGACCACATCCACATCGCCTCGACCCTCGTACGCCAAGACGGCCGCCGCCCCCGCCGCGACCACGACATCCGCGCCGTCCAACGCGAAGCCCGCAAGATCGAAGCCGACCTCGGCCTGCGCCGCCTCAACGCCGGCGACGGCACCGCCGCCAAACGCCCCACCAGCAGGGAACACTTCAAGGCCAAGCGCCAGGGCCAGGACACCACGACCCGCGAGATCCTGCGCATGCGCGTGCGGCAAGCGGTGTCCGCCGCCTCCAGCGAGGCGGAGTTCTTCGCCCTGTTGGACGTGACCGGGGTGAACGTGCGCCCCAAGACCGGGCCCTCCGGCGACATCCTCGGCTACAGCGTTTCCCTGCCCGGCGACCTCAACAAGCACGGCGAGCCGGTCTGGTTCTCCGGCTCCACCCTCGCAGGCGATCTCTCCCTGCCCAAGATCCGCCACCGCATCACCAACACCGGCCCCGAACTGGTCACCGCCCGGCCGGCCGACCACTGGCACCAGGCCGCCGCCGCCACCGAACGCATCCCTCACCACCTCACCCACAGCGGCGACGACACCGCGCAAGGCCAGCTCGTCGCCCTCGGCGGAGCCCTCGACCTGCTGCCACTCATCGCACCGGCCACGGTGAGGACCGAACTCGAACGGGCCGCCGTCCTCTTCGAACGGGCCACCCGCTCCCGTATCGCTGCCGACCTGGACAGCGCTCGCGTCCTGCGCAGCAGCATCCAGACGATCCTGCGCACTCCAGCCGCCGCACGAGATGGGGCAGGGCTGGTGATGCTGCTGGACGCTGCCCTGATCGCCGTGGCGTTCGCGAGGCACTGGCACCGCACGCACCAGCACAGCCAGCAGGAGGCAGCTGCCCAGCAGGCCCTCGTCCAGCTCCAGACCGCGTACGCCCGCGTCGCCGTCCCGGTTCTGGATGATCTCGCTCGCCGCGCCCCCAGCGACCAGACCCAACAGCGTTACGCCCGCCACCTCCGGCAGGCCGCCCCCGATCACGCCGAACTCATCCTCCAGGACCCCGCCTGGGACGCCCTCGCCACGGTCCTCGCCGACGCGGAAGCAGCCGGCCACAACCCGACCATCGTCCTCGACCGGGCCCTCGGCCAACGTGCCCTCGACGGCTCCCGCAACCCCGCCCGCACCCTGACCTGGCGCGTCCACCGCCTTGGCCAACGCCACACACCTGGGCTCCGCGCCCAGGCAGCCATGGCCCGCAGCACCACCCGGGTCCCCACCGTCACGAGCCGTCCGGCAGCAGCCACACCGGCCGCCTCGCAGCAACAGCCGCCACACAGGCGACGGCGTTGATCAGCCAGCCTGTTCCGAGACGGAGCAAGGCGCATCCCGTTCATTCAGTGAACAGCGGTCGTGTTCACTCGGAGAACGGCCGCTGTGTTCACTGAGTGAACACAGCGGCCTGCAGGGTTGAGGGACCCAGCCCTGCACCGCCAGCCCGGAAACCGCCCCAGCGAGTTACGCGTGCGCACCGCACTACGCGGAGAACTGCGGGGCCGACGACACTCCGGTCCATCCAAACGCCCATCCCACCCGAGTTCATTTGGGTGAGACGGCACAACCACTCGCCTGTTCCCGGCACCATCTACTTATCCACACCGATGTAGGGGATGCCTTGAGCCTGGCCCGCACGACCGCCCAGCAGTTATTTCCGCGTGTTGCGCAGACCCGGTTACGGCTTGAATCCTGGCGCCTCCGCGTCAACCAGCGCGTTATCGGCACCCGTCTCCGCAGCCTCACCTCGTCACTCCAAGCACTGGAAGTGGCGGAGCGGAGGCTTCCACACACCCGACGGGCGCTGCGGGACACTCGGCCAACTCTGGAAACAGCCTCGTACGGTTCCATAGCCCTCACGCTCCTCGCCCTTTGGCTCGGCGTGAGGCTGATCAAGTTCTCCGCGGAAGTCGTCCACGACCTAGCCTCGGCACTCGGCATCGAGTCAATCTCACGGGCTGCGACGCACTTCCTATGGGTTCTGCGCCCCGAAGCTGCAAATCAGCCATCGCAGGGGTGGGACGCCCTGATCGTCATGATCACTATGTTGGCAGCACTGCTTCCCCCGCTCTGGTGGCTAATCAAGCGACGCCCAGCACGAGGCGCGGTCTTGCGCCACCGGGCGACCATCCGGGCCGTGGAAACGCTAGACCTCTGTGCCAAGGCATACAGACAGCAGCCCGGACAACGCGCGTCACAGCTTCGAGAGCTTGACCTTGGCCTCCGCGCGACCGAAGGCGCCATCCTGCGTGCCTATCGACACACAGGTACCACGCCTCGCCGTTCCGCCAGGAGGCCGGCAGCACGTACGCATGCGTCGCAGGTCGCGGGCGCGCTCCGTGCTGAGTCTCTACGGATGGACGTCCAGCCAGAGACGGCGCTGCCCCGTCTGGGTGCCATGCTGGCGGAGATCGGCGAACGGTGTGCGGAGGGCCGCATTGGGTCCATGCTGCCAGCGGAGTCACTGGTGAACATCGAACCCGTTTCCGCTGCACGCACAACAGTCCGGGAGTCAATCCACGTGGCTGTGGCCCTCATCGCCGCCATGACATCTGCCGTGGCGGCCTCCGCTGCTCTGCCCAAGCTAGGAGTGAACGACGACCTGCGTCCGGCACTCATCCTGGGGTGCGCCGTGTTGGCTGCAATCCTTGTCGGCGGTTGGCATCGTGTGGGTCGGCTCCTGGAGTTGGTGCCGGGCAGGTGAGCTTCCTGCTTGCGAAGTCACCGCTCCAGACCGTCGGCGCGCGGGCCTCCTTGGACCTGGAGCCCACGCCGTCAACCTACGGCTTATTTGCTGTGCCGACAGCAGCGATCACTGCTTGGTAGCCACTGCAGGGGTGAGCAGGTCGAGTGCTTCCTCCCAGTTGAAGCGGTCCGCGCCGCCACCGGCCTTGGGGCGGTGGGGCTCGTAGGAGCCGATGAGGATGCCCATCGCGCGCAGCTTCCGCAGGCTCTCGGCGTACGCGGGATGGGTGGCCTGGGCGGAGTTCACATAGGGCAGGGCAGCAGTCGGGGTACCGAGGCCGTAGGACTCGCAGAGGATGCCGAGCGCGAGGGTGTCGGAGATGCCGGCCGCCCACTTGTTGATCGTGTTGAACGTCGCCGGGACGACGGCGATCGCGTCCGGGGCCGGGAGTGGCTGGGGAGCGGTGGGAGAGCGCCATGCCGAGCGGATCGGGTACCCGGTCTGCGCCTCGATCGCTTCCGCGTCGATGAAGCTCAGGCCCTGCGGGGTGGCGACGACGCCCACGCCCCAACCGGCTTCCTGGGCCGCACCGATCAGACGGCCGACATCACCGGCGATGCCCGACCCGCACACGACGATGTAGAGAAAGGGCTTCTTGGCCTGCTGGCCGGGCTGCTCACTCATGCGGGGACTCCCAGTTGACGGCTGAACGAGTGCAGTTCGGGCAGCGTACGACGACGGTCACGAGCGGCCATGTCCGCGACCAGCTCCCGGATGGCCGGGCGGCGAACATCCTGGGCCGCGCAGCTCTCGGCGATACGGAGCGCCTGGTACCCCTGGTCGAGACGGCCCTGCTGGCTGTACGCGCGAGCCGTCTCGACCCAGAGAGCAGCCCGTCGCTCGGGGGCGGGAATGTGCCGTCGCATGAGCGGGCGGGCCGCCTCCAAGGCGAGCCCGGCGTCACCGAAGGCCACCGCGGCGCTGACACCGTGGAGGCTGACGTTCGTCGGGCTGAAGTTGGCCCAGGCGTCGGAGTGGTCAAGGGTGACGAAACGAGAGACCTCCTTGGCCTCCGTAAGGAAGTCGCGGGTTGCCGAGCGGTCGCCCGCGCTGCTCGCGGCGGTAACGCCACGCAGCAGAAGCAGGCCGAGCGCGGCCAAGTAGCGCGGGGGCCGCTGGTCGTAGGCGCCGGTGAGCTGGTCGGCAGTGTGCCGGACCAGGGTGATGGCTTGGGACGTGTGCTTCTCGCGGGCGAGCAGGTGTGCGTGGACGCGAACGCTGGAAGCCAGGACGACCGGGTCACCGCTGCGTTCCGCCTCGGCCATCGCGCGGCCCACCGCCAGCCACGCGTTGCCCTGGTCGCCGAGTTTGAGCAGCAGGCTAGCGGAGGTCTGGTAGGCAGTGGCCAGCAGAGCCGTCGCCTCGTCCGAACCAGTCGCCGCGTGACGGAGATCCGTGATCAGAGCGGGGAGAGTTCGCTCCAGATCCGTGTAGTCGCAGGCGTAGAGAAGACGACGAACGTCTGAGACACGTTTGCCGAGTTGGGAGAGGTCTTGCGTCTCGCCCCCTGCCGGAGGGAACGGTCCGGGGAGGAGCGCGTGCACAAGGGCGCCGTAGCCGTGGGACGAGGAAGGCGGCGACGCGAGCGTGGCCAAGCTGGTGGCAAGGAACGTACGGCGATGCATGTCATCTGTCTCGGCGTGGGAGTCGCTGGCATCGGGAACGTCGGCCAGGCCGACGGAGGATAAGGGGATACCCAACTCCCGTGCGATGGAACGCAATACCTGGGAGTCCTCGGTGCCCTTCCCCTGTTCAAGTCGGCTCACCTTCGACTGGTGATAGCCGAGCGCGGCAGCAACGTCCGTCTGGGACCGCTTGGCGAGCACGCGCGCTCGGCGGAGCACCTCGCCGAGCCGTCTCGCCTCGTCGTGCGCATCGGTCATCTGTGCCACGGCCCCTTTCGCCGCGCCCGATCCTGCCTTCTCAACCGAGCGTAAGTCACCGCGCACTTGGCGGTCATGCAGCTTCTGCATAAGCCATGCGGAGCGGGCAGCCGGGCAATCCCGCTCACCGCCTCGGACGGTTCTCTGGTCAGGCCGCACTCGACCGGGAGGCACTCCTGTGGAACCGCTTCGCTTCAGCTTTTCCGTAACCGGCACGCCGTACGCCGTCACCGACTCCCGACACCGGGTCGTCGCGGGGGTTCGTGACTGGCGGCTGGATGGCGCCGACGAGGTGCTGGAGAACGTGGCGCTGGTGACCAGCGAGCTGCTGACCAACGCCGTACGTCATGCCGGACACGGCCCCATTTCGGTGGCCGCGGAGCTGAACGACGGCCGGGTGCGCATCGAGGTCTGCGACTCCAGTCCCGTACTTCCGAAGGCCGGCCTGCCCGGTGCGGATGACGAGACCGGACGCGGCCTGCCCATCGTGGCGGCGCTGGCCGCCCGTCACGACGTCGAGGCGACCGCTTCCGGGAAGCGGTGCTGGGCCGAGATCGCGGTGCCCGCGCCGCCCGCATGTCCCGACGCGGCCGTACACGCCCTGCTTCCAAGGAGATGACCATGTCCCTCACCCAGATCCCTGCCACCACGGCCGAGGTGATCGCGATCCATCCCGGCCCGCCACTCGCTGGGGCTGTGAGCGTCGACGGTTCCAAGAACGCCGCTCTGCCACTCCTCGCAGCGGCTGCGGCCCTGCGTCGGCCGGTACAGCTCAGCAACGTCCCCACCAGCGCCGACGTGCAGGCCATGCTCACGCTGGTGCAGCAGACCGGGCACCGGCTGACACGTACGGTCGGCGACCCGAGCACGGTCCTGTTCATGGGCGGCGGCATCGGGACCATCGCCCCGGAGTTGTTCGAGACCGCGGGCCGCATCCGCGCCTCGTATTACCTGGTGCCAGCCCTGCTCGCCACTCACGGGCGGGCCGTCCTGCCGTGGCCGGGCGGGTGCCGGATCGGGGATCGTGGGATGGAGCAGCACTTCAGGATGTACGAGGCGTTCGGTGACCGGTACGCGGTGGATGCCCGCGGTTACAGCGTGGTGGCCGGGAGCGCCCGTACCGACTCCGTCTCGGTGATGCTGCCCTTCCGCTCGCGCGGCGCGACGGTCGCCGCGATCCTGCGAGCCGTGGTCGCGGGCCGACCGTTACGGCTGGGCCTTCCGAACCTGTCTCCCGAGGTCACCAGCGTTCTGCGCGCGGTGAAGTCGGCAGGATGGGGAACACAGGCCACCGAGCGCTTGATCGCCCTCACCCCGCCGACTGCGGCCTCCGTGGAGGGCTCCATCAGCTGGGCTGTTCCCGGCGACAAGATCGAGGCAGGCACGCTCGCCTGCGCGCTCGCTGCCACGGGCGGCCACGGCCGCATCGAGGGCGTACGCGGCGAGGACGTCGCGCCCGTCGTGGCCGCTCTGCGTTGGCTCGGCGTGCCGGTGGCCGTGCAGGAGAACGCCCTCACGGTTCACGCCCGGAACATGCAGCCGACCGGCCACTCCCTGCGCGCCATCGCCTCCCTCTCCCCCGGCGGCCTGGACGCGGACTTCGAGCCCGCGCTCATGGCGCTGGCCCTTGGACTGCCCGGCACGCACCTCTTCGCGGACACGATCAACCCTGGCCGCCACGGCAACCTGGTCCCCCAACTCGCAGCGCTGGGCGCCGACATCGACCAGATCTCCGCCACCCAGTGCCGCCTCACCGGCCCGCAGCGCCTGACCGGCGCGGGGGTGGAGTCCACCGACATCCGGACCGGCTCGGCCCTCCTCATCGCCGGACTCACCGCACGCGGCGTCACCACCCTCGGAGGGCTCCAGCAGCTCCGCCGGGGACACGCCGACCTCCCCGCCAAGCTCCGCGCCCTCGGCGCCGACATCTGCGAGGTCACGCCGTGACCCGGACCTTGCGGCGCATCGTGGCCACGACCGATGTCCACTCCGCCTTCGACGGCGTCGCGCCTCTGCTGGCCCGCCTGCACGCGGCCCGTTCCGAGGCACTCGTCGTCGACAGCGGTGACTTCTTCGAGGGCAGCGGGTACTACCGGCTGGGCGGCGGACAGGTCGAGCGCGAGATCCTCACCACCCTGTACGACGCGATCGCCCCCGGGAACCACGGCTGGTCGCACTACTTCGAACCGAACCTCCACCGGCTCACCGTCTGCGCGAACGTGGTGGACGACGCCAGCGGGAGCGCCCTGTTCCGGCGCATCCACCTGGCCACGATCGGTGGCCGGCGGGTCGCGGTGACCGGCGTGATGGGCGTCCAGGCGTTCAACGCCGTCCCGTTCGCCGACCGGACCGGCCACCGCGTCACCGACCCGGTCAGGGCGCTCAGGGAGTTGATGCTCGCCCACCACCACGAGGTGGACTCCTGGGTCCTGCTCAGCCACTCCGGATTCGCCGAGGACCTGAAGATCGCCGAAGCCTGCCCGTTCCTGGACGTGATCTTCGCTGGACACTGCCACAGCGACCAGTACGGTCCCGTCCGCTTGGGCGACACCCTGGTCCTCAAGGGCCATGAACTGGCGGTCGGCTACGCGCTCGCGAGCGTGGAAGAGGGCGGCTGGAGCGGCCGGTCGGTTCTCCTGCCGCCAGCGGCCACTCCCTCCCCACCCGGCTTGGAGCCGATTCTCGACGAGATCGAAAGCCTGCGTCGGCGCTTGGCGGCACCCCTCGGTACGGTCGCTCGTGATTACCGGGACCGCGTCCCCGACCGGGCCGAGCTGGTCGCGGAGGTCGTCGAACGACTGCGTACGGGCCTGGGAGCGGAAGCGGTCGTCCTCAACGAGACCGCGCTCCGCCCCGTCCGCCTCGGCACCACGCTCACCAGGGGCGACCTGCTCGCCACCGAACCGTTCGACAACCAACTCGTCCACGTCGCGCTGCCCGACGATCAGCACCAGGTCGATGCTCTGCTGATGCGCCTGTCCACGCAGGCCGGTCCCCTGGCCACCGCACCGGCACCGCTGCCGCCCGGTACCCGGTCCCTCCTGACCACCGGCTACCTCGCCGACGCGTACTTCGGCGGACACCCCAGGCAGGCCGCCATCCCCCTCGGCCAAGCCGTCCAGCACGTCCTGACCGAAGGAGGAAGACCGTGATCCTGACCGGTCCCGAGATCACCACGGCCACGGTCGACGGGCGCTTACGCATCGCCCCGTTCGACCAGAACCAGGTCAACCCCAACAGCTACAACGTCCGGCTCGGCCCGACCCTACTGACCTACACGACCCCGGTCATCGACAGCCACCGCCCCAACCCCACGGCGGAAGTACTGATCGACGAGAGCGGCTACGTCCTCCAGCCCGGCGAGCTCTACCTCGGCCACACCCTCGAAGAAGTCGGCTCCGACTCCTTCGTACCGCTGCTGTTCGGCCGCTCCTCGGTGGGCCGACTGGGACTGTTCGTCGAGATCACCGCGCCGATCGGCGACATCGGATTCCACGGGCAGTGGACGCTGATGCTGTCCGCCGTCCGCCCCTTACGCGTGTACCCGGGCATGAAGATCGGGCAGATCATGTTCTTCGTCGCGGCCGGCCCCGTCGACCTGTACTCAGGCAAGTACCAGGCGGCCACGGGCCCGCAGCCCTCCGCGTACTGGCGCGACCTCCCGCCGGCCAGATCGGCGGAGTCGTGATCCTCACCGGCCCGGCCATCGCCGCGGCACGGGCCGACGGCGCCCTCACCATCGAGCCCTACGATCCCGCGCACCTCTCGCCGAACGCCTACGACTGGCGGCTCGGCGACACCCTGCGCATCTGCGACGGCGACCTCGACGCGGCCTCCCGCACCCCCACCCGCGAGATCAGCATCCCACCGGAGGGCTACGTCCTCGCCCCCGGCGTCCTATACCTCGGCGTCACACACGAGAGGACCGGATCGGAGACGTACGCGCAGTTCCTCAACGGCAGCCGGAGCATCGGCGCCCTCGGGATATGGGTCCACGTCTCCGCCCCGCTCGGCCACCAGGGCCACGCCATCCGGTGGACACTGGAGATCCGCGCGGCCCGTCCCGTACGGATCTACCCGCTCATGGTCTTCGGGAAGGTCACCTTCCACCAGACCTTCGGCATCGCGGCGAGCTACCAGCAGCTCGGCCTCAAGTACCGCTCCAGCGCGGGGATCGAGACCTCCCGTCTCTACGAAGAGATGCAGGGAGGCCAGTCGTGAACCCCATGGTCGCCACAGCCCTCGACCTGCCCGCCGGCAGCCCCGGCGGAAGCGTCGAACTCTTCCTGGACCTCTACACCGGCAACCGCCCCGGCATCCCGGCCCAAGCGTTCATGCTCGCCCCCGAGGGCGCCGCTCCGAGCCTCCGGGCCGGCCTGGAGCTGCTGTCCGTACGAGGAAAGTGCCTGGACGGCCCCGCCTTCGGCAGGTACGTAGCCGAACTCCGTGCGGCCCTCCGGCAGGCGATCGACCCGTCCAGGATCGACGTCCTGCACCTGCAACACCTCGCCTTCGGAGCCACCCCGGCCCTGATGCGGGCCCTGCCGGCCCACGCGAGGATCGCCCTGGTCCACGGCACCGACCTGCTCTTCGCCGAAGGCCACCGCGACCAGCTCCGAGTCCTGCGCGAGACGGCGCGGGCATCCGACGCGATCGTGGTCCCCACCCACGCGATGGCGGACCGCCTCCTCAAGCTGGCCCCGAAGACCGACCACCGGAAGATCGTCCATATCCCCTGGGGAATCCCCGACCACCTCATCACCAGCCCGCCCGCACGAACGACGAGCACCCCGACGAGCCACCTGCGCCTCCTATACGCCGGTCGGCTCACGCCCGAGAAAGGCGGCGAAGCCCTCATCAAGAGCCTGGCCCCCGCGCAGGGGATCGAGCTGAGCATCGCCGCGCCGCAGAGCGAATACCAGTCGCTGGCACCCCTGTTCCGGCGAGCCGGCATCCGAGCCCGCTACCTCGGCTGGCTCCGCCGACCACAGCTGTGGAAAGCCTTCGCGGACCACGACCTCCTCGTCATGCCGTCCACCACCCTGGAGGCCATGGGCCTGGTCGCCCTCGAAGCCCAGGCGTGCGGACTCCCCGTCCTCTACCAACCCGTGCCCGGGCTGAACGAGGCACTCGGCGCCTCCGCAGCACCCACCGACTTCGGCCGCCCCGGAGCCGTAGCCCGAGACCTCCAGCGCCTGCGCACCTCCAGCGGCGTGTTGCCAGCACTGCGGGCAGCAGGTCTCGCCAACGCCCGCCGGTACCCCCTCTCCGCCACCCAAGCCGCTCTCCACGCGCTCGGCCGCCAAGTGCTCAGCTAGCACGCCGCGTCGAACCATCGGCTGCTGCGGCAGCGTCCCTACCCTGGGCAACGGAGACCCCACGGCCACGAAAAGGGAGACCATGATCGACCGCATTCAAGCCCTGCTGGACGAAGGCGTCGGGAACAAGGTCTACCCCGGTGCGGTCTGGGCCGTGGGGGACTCCACCGGCATCCAAGCCAGCGGCAGCACGGGCGTCCTAGACCCGGACGAACCGGAACACCGGATGCGCCTGGACACCGTCTTCGACGCCGCCAGCCTCACCAAGATCCTCGCCGTCTGGTCATCGGTCGGAGCACTGTGGGAGGACGGCCGCCTCGACCTCGACGCCCGGCTGGGTACGTACTGGCCCGAGGTCACGGAGTACGAGCTCGGGCGGGTCACCGCACGGCAGTTGCTGACCCACACCGCCGGCGTTCCCCTCCGGGCCCAGCTGAAGAACCAGTACGGCACGGACCACGCCGACATCCGCAGAGGCGTCCTACGCGAGCCGCTGCACCGGCCACCGGGCGAGGCCGTCGAGTACACCGACCGCGCCGCCCTGATCCTCGGCTTCCTCGCCGAACACCTCTCGGGCATGCCCCTGGACCAGCTCGCCACCGAACGGACCTGGCGCCCCCTCGGCATGAACACCACCCGCTTCGGCCCGCTGCCTGCCGAACTCGTCGCCCGCAGCGCCCCCACCGAACTTGAGCAGGACACCGACACTCATCTGAAGGGCGTCGCCCACGACTTCTCCGCCCGGCTACTGGGCGGGGTCTGCGGCATCGCCGGCGCCTTCACCGTCCTGGATGACTTGGCGGGCTTCCTCCGCCACATGCTGGACCCTGCGACATCTGGCCCCGCTGTCGGCTTCAGCCCCGTCTGGACCACCCAGTCGCTCACCATCCAGACCGGCGGCCATGAACCCGCCCGCGGCCTGTTCTGGCACCCGGCACCCGGCACGGTGGACAGCGACGATGTGTGGGTTCATTACGGGTTCACCGGCACAGGCATGTGGATTTCCCCCGCCGCCAGCCGTTGGGCCGTCCTTCTGACCAACAAGCTGTACTTCACGCGCGACCGGTACCCATTGATCGAAGTCCGCGACGCCTTCCGCGAGCTGGCATTCACCGCGATCGAGGCATTCTCCTGGGATTAGCCCCAATGCGGGGAACGTCGCGTCATGGCTGATCAGAGAGCGCCCGCGCTCCTGCCTTCGGCCCGCTCGGCGCAGCCGCCGACGCCCGCCCGCTGTGTAGGCCCGTGGGGCATCGTGGCTGCCTGCAAGAGGATGCCTCCGGCAGGGGCGCTCAAGACTCCGGTATGGGAGCTGGGGTTGGAAGTGATTCAACAAGGCCGACGGGCCTCAGCGTATGGCGGGCGCGACCCTACGAGTCCTAGGGATGGACCGATACACGGCGAAAGGAATCAAAGAAAATCCGGGGTGCTGAGGGAGATCGATAAACCCAATCCTCCCCAAGCTACGCATCTGCGAGTTCATAACCTCCGCAAAAGCACCACGACTCATAACTCCGCTTTCCTTCATGAAGTTCTGATCGGGCAGATCTTTCTCCTCCGTCCCATAGCTCCCGATGCTCCCCACGAGCGTCAATTCCTGAGGCTCTGCACCATAGCGGGCGAGAAGAATGTCAGCTTCACTGTCGAGGTATTGCCTCCCCTCCTGAAGGCGCGCACTAATCAGCACATCCTTCGCCGGAGTCAAGTTGATGTGAAGCCCGGGACTAAATACTCCTCTTGAGACCTGGACGAAAGAACGCAGGGTGGTTCTATCGATGCCGTCGATTGAGGGAAACTCCGGGATCTGATCTTCTAGCTCTGCGGAGGCCGAGGCCGAGGCGGCCTTGGATGGACGAGATTGCCCACCCGCACCACCCTTGGCCTGCCCCTGCTTCCCTCTCGTCGGCACAGCAGGTGCGCCACCGGGAGAAAAGCCCAACCCGGCCAGTCCTGCGTTCACGGAAGCGAACGCAGAAAAAGCGGCAGCAACATAGCGCGCATCGAAAAATGACCCCGTTGCCGTAACCCTGACGAGAGAGCCCGAGGGAAAGGAATTCTTGATATCGCCACGATTCCACTTGTCAATATCGGAAACTTCCAGCGAAATATCACTAAGCACCCCTTCCGACTCTAGAGCATCCTCAAGCATCGGAAAAAGAGCATCACCAAGCGACTTGTTCGTATACTCCTCACCAGAGGAGCCTTGAAAATGCTGCGCCGCCACACGCGGGCCCACAGTCGTCCTTTTTTCTGTGCGTTCGGTCAGCCGTGATTCCTCTGCGACTCCACCGTCCAACTGGGCAAGCATTGCACGCACTTTATCGGTGTCAACGTAGAGAAATTCTCGGAGAATCACAGGGCCCCTCCAGCAGTGGATGGCTGCCAGGGTATGTGTCGAGCCATGCCGTGCGCGCGGTTTCGGGACATTCTGACCGCTGCGCAGGCGGGACGGCACACTGCATAGGCCGACAGACCAAGCATCAAGCGTAACGAGGGCCCTCTCCCAAACGATCTGAGGCGGGCCCTCCCTGGGTGGTCCAGTGATGGCCTGCTCGATCAGCACCATCCCAGCAGCGGCGCGATGCAGCTCAGGGGGCATCGCACCACGCGCACCAGCAGCAAGCCTGACGCCGGAGCGTGTCCCTTCTGTATGCGCCTACGGGGACCCCGAGGTGCGCTCCCTGGCCACACCAGCCCCTCCCACCCCCCAGCTGTCGAGCATGTTGCTAGAGCGGGCCGGGCCGTGTACCTTTGCTTCATTGCTCCCCGCCCTCCTTTGGGATTGGCGGGGCTTTTTTTATCTCGGGGGAGGTATGTAGTGGAGGAGTCTCTTACATCGGCGTCTAGGGGGCCGCTACCTGCCCCGCCTCTCGAACGTGTTGCAGTCTTCATCGACTATCAGAATGTCCACCTTTCGGCGCGCGAGGCCTTCCTGCCCTGGGGTTCACCTACCAAAGAGGGCCACATCGATCCATGCGCGTTCGCACGAGCGCTCGTGGCCAAGCGGAAGAGACCTTCGCGTCTCCTGAGCGTCCGCGTCTACCGGGGCCGGCCTGACCCACGAAACGATCCCAATGCCGCCGCCGCGAACGACCGTCAGGCGGCCGTCTGGGAACGCGATGGGGCGATCGTCTGTCGTAGACCACTGCGCTACCCGCACGACTGGCCCGACCTTCCCGCACGCGAGAAAGGCATCGACGTGCAGTTGGCCTGTGACGTGATCACGGAGGCCATGACGCATCAAGTTGACGCCGTGATCATCGCGAGCCGGGACACAGACCTCATGCCAGCTCTTGAGATTGTGCGCTCCCGCCGACTCGCCCACGTGGAGACAGCTAGCTGGGAGAACGCGTCCAGGATCCGCTTCCCTGGAGAGCGCGCCCCTTGGTGCCACCGGATGGACGAGACCGCCTACGAGTCAATCCGCGACCGCAGGGACTACTCGAAGGGCTGAGTCCTCGGTGAGCGAGCGCGTCGAAACCGCGTCCTGGAATCGGAACGACTCTCGGCCTGGATCGTCGCACCGCCCACCCCTGTGCCCCATCCGTGCCCAGCGGAGCGGACAATAGCGGTCAGGTGCGGCCCCCAGAGCGCCTAGCAATGCATCCCGACCCATGCGAAAGCGCAGGTCAGGGCGACTTCAACGGTTCGGAAACCACTGATTCCCAAGCTCAGAGCGCGAGTTCGATTCTCGTCACCCGCTCCACGAAGAAGGCCCAGGTCAATGACCGGGGCCTTTCTTGTTGTTCAGCTCGTTCTCTGTAGCTCCCGTCAGCTTCACACCACGCATCGGGCACATGCATCGGCGAGAAAATCGATTCTGTTCGCGGGGGAGGACTACACCGCGCCGTCGGGTGGCACGGTCCGGCCATGAGGATGATCAACGTGGTGGCGGCTACGGTCGCCGGCAGTTGTCTTGTGGTCGCGCCGGCGGCCGAGGCGTCGACGGTGCGGCACTGGGACAAGAGGGTGAAGTGCGAGCAGGCGGATCCGGAGGGGCGTGTCATCCCCACGCGTTACGGCAACGGCGAGCTCGGCTGGAACCACTTTTCCGGCAAGCACAACATCAAGAAGTGCCGGGTGGTCGACGCAGCCTTGGCCGGAAGAGTGGACAGGAAGAGCGGAGGGAGGCTCGAGTACTACGGAGTCGCCCGAAACGGTACCAAGCTGGTAAATATCGTGGTCATTGTCCAATACACCCGCCGTACTACCGACGGCGAGTACGACGCTGGTACGGGTAAGAAGGTCGGCGTCGTCACGGCCTACTGCAAGGGCATGACCAAGTGTCCGAATTGGATCAACGAGTGAGCAACCTCGCCAAGGAGACAGTCGAACAGCAGGCGTACCTCACGCGCTTCCTTCTCGACTACACAGCGGCGCCCCTCGTCGGTGGGACCTTCCTGCGCGGCGTGCTGCCCATGCCCGATTCGATCCGGGTCGTGGCCGGAGCCGCCGACGCGGTGGACGGGCATGGGCTGGTCGCCTATGAAGTGCCGTTGACGGACGACGAGGAGCCAGTGACCGCACCGTTGGTGCTCGGGTGGACACGCACGCTCGCATCCCTCGCCGTCCCCTGCACGGACACCACCGTGATGGGCATGCCCCTGGTGACGGTGGACACCGTCGACCTCGAACCGGCCGACCCGACCCGCACGGATCAAGCGCTACGGGTACTGCGCGCATTGGCCTGGCCGTACGTGGAGATCCCGCCCAGCCCCGCGCTCTGCGGGTTCCTCTTCACCGGGCGGGACAGCATGCGGCTCTACCTCGCCTCCGAGAAGGCGCGCGGCGTGATCGCGGCCGACATCCGGCTCGATGGCGCGCTGACCGCCCTGCTGGCCGCCTTGCCCTCACTCCTCGACGAAGAGGAACGCTGGGCGGCAGACCTGTCCGACCCTCATTGTGTCCACAGGGTCGATCTGACCAACTGGTGAAGGCCGACAGTCACGCACCCTGACACTACGGACATCCGCCGGCCGGCCATGGGATCATCGCCCAGCGCTCGCTGCCTCCGCAAGGTCTGCGGCTTCGGCCAGTACAGGAGATCCTGGCCCTCCTCAGGGCAGGAACCACGCGATTCCACGCGCATACCCCGGTATGCTTAGTGCATGTCCTCCACGACGCGCATCACCGTCACGCTCCCCAGCGACCAGGTGGCGGAGCTCCGCAAGCTCACGGACAACGTCTCCGGCTACGTGGCGGAAGCCGTGGCCCGCCAGATCCGGCACCAGCTCCTGGGCGACGATCTCCGCCGCCACGAGGAAGAACACGGTCACTTCAGCGACGAGGAGCTCGCGGAGGCCCGCTCTAAGATCTTTGGTGCCGTCGGCACCTCCAAGGGCGCGGACGCGGCATGAGCGAGCGCATCGAGACGCTCGTCCTGGACTCGGAAGGGCTCTCCGCCTGGATCGCGCAGGACCGCAAACTCCTCGCGATGCTGCAGGTCTTCCACGACATGGGAGCCGACCTCGTGATCGGGGCGAACACCATCGTGGAAGTCAGCCACGCACGGACCAATATGCCGCGTCTGAACTGGACACTGTCCCGCGTCAAGGTGGAACCGGTCACCGAGCAAGCGGCCAAAGCAGCAGCGGAGCTGCTCAAAAGCGCGGGGCTGCACGGGCACAAGTACGCCATCGACGCCACGGTCGCCGAGGTCGCGCTGCGGCAGCCGAAACCTGTCGCCCTGCTGACCTCCGACAGCGACGACATGGCCAAGCTCTGCGGCAGCCAGGTCCGCATCGTCTCGATCTGAGCCGAAGGTACCCAGCCGTCGTGCCCCATCCGTGCCCATCAGAGCGGGCAACATCGGTCAGGAACGGCTTTCAGAGACCATCGCCATCCACGCCGCCTAACCGAAAGGCGCAGGCCAGAGCCCCATTGAGTGGCCCGAGCACCGCTGATTCCCAAGCTCAGAGCGCGAGTTCGATTCTCGTCACCCGCTCCACTGGAAAGCCCCAGGCCAACGGCTCGGGGTTTCTCTGTATGCGGCACCTTGTCACCGTCCGGTCGGCCCAGATGGGCTCCCCCTGGTGGGTCGACGTACGGCATCACAGCCCAGCATTTCCGGTCTCCGCCGCGCCAAGTTCGCCCGGCGCGCGCCGGCAGCACTCTCCGAGCTCGCCGGCCCCGAGCACGGCACAGTGAGCCTGCCGCTTCACCTGGCGTGGTCGGGCCTGACCACGTTCGACCTCGACCAGCCCCGGCTGCGGATGAGCTACTACCGGCTCGTGTTGGCCGAAGGCCAGCACGACGATCTGGTCCGGTTCCTCAATCACGGCCTCCTCGTCAGCCTGTGGCCCACCCTGCACACACTGATCAGCCGTGATGTCCGTGAAGTCTGGGAACGCTCCTTCGACGAGCTGGCTCACAGCCCCCAGGCTGCTGCGTGAACCTCACCGACCTGCACCGTCGCCTCCTCGCGGACGTGCTCGCCGTAGCCGTCGCATACCCTCTGCCACTCACCGGCGGTCAGGCGGTCCAGGCGCACGGCCTCGTCGACCGGCTCAGCCAAGACCTTGACGTCGCGACCGAGAACCCCGATCGCATGGAGGACATCGCCGCTGCCGTGCGCGCCCGCCTGGAACAACACGGGTGGCGGGTCAGCGCTCTGGAAGCAGACCCGCTCTCCGCGCGCCTGATCGTCACCGATCCGGTCAGCCGCCACGGAGAGTGCGAGGCGGAGCTCCGTCATCCGGGTGAGGAGCCTGCGGCACCTGCCCGTTGACGCCGAAGACAGGCAGTCGTACCGTCGCCGGGCAAAGATGTGACCATCGTTCATACACGAGGACTTGGGGTGGGATCGTGGGGCAGCGCAGGGTCGTGGTGTCGGGTGGCGGTACGGGGATCGGGCGGGCGGTGGCCGAGGTCTTTGCGGCGGACGGCGACCACGTCATCCTCATCGGGCGGCGCGAGGAGCCCCTGGAGAGGGCCGCCGGAGAGCTCGACGCCGCGCATGGTGCGGGAACGGCCTCCTGGGTCGCCGCCGATCTGAGCGATCCCGGCCAGGCCCGCAGAGCCGTGGAGTTCTGCACCGCGGGCGGCGCGCAGGTCGACGTGATCGTCGCCAACGCCGGCGGCAACGTCGCACCGGCCCACGACGGCACCCTCGAAGGCGTCGCGGACAGCTTCCGCCGCAACTTCGAGGCCAACGTGCTCACCGCAGTGCTGCTCACCGAAGGATTGCTGCCGCACCTCACCCGGCCCGGCGGCCGGATCGTCCAGATGTCGTCCATCGCCGCGCTGCGCGGCCCCGGTTCGTACGGCGGCTCCAAGGCCACCGTCAACGCCTACACCGTCGACCTGGCGCAGAAGCTCGGCCCGCAGGGCATCACCGTGAACGCGGTCGCTCCAGGCTTTGTCGCCGACACCGAGTTCTTCGGCGACCGGGCCACGCCCGAGTTCGTCGCCACCCGGACCAAGCAGTCACTGACGGGCCAGGCGGGCCGCCCCTCGGACATCGCCGCCGCGGTGCACTATGTGGCGTCACCTGAAGCGGCGTACATGACGGCGCAGATCGTGCATGTGAACGGGGGAGCAGCGCTGGGGCGGTGACGGTCCGTCAACGTGTGCCGGCCGCCCCGCGTGCGACCAGCCCGAGTCCACACTCGTTGCGGCGGCATGGGGATCTCTCGGCGGCAGGCGCACCCACCGTCGCCCTGCCCGCACGTTCACGGGGTGTGCCGCCGTTCGACCGGCGCCGAGTCGGCGCCCACTCCCGTCAACCTGCGGAAGCGGCAGTCCGGGTGATCCACCTGCGCGAAGACGACGACGCCCCGGGCGAACGCTAGCGTGACGGACCCGGCCGGCCCGGATTCCCCGGGCGGGCGACGACAGGGAGAGGAGCGTCGGTCCCATGCGCGTATCCGTCATCGGTTGCGGTCACCTGGGCATCCCGCACGCCGCCGCCATGGCCGAGATCGGCCACGAGGTCATCGGCGTGGACCTGGATCGGGCGAAGATCGACCGCCTCAACGCGGGCGACAGCCCCATCTACGAGGAGGGCCTGCCCGAACTCCTCGCCATCCACACCGCCTCGGGGCGTCTGCGGTTCACGACCAGCCTGGCCGAGGCGGCCGAGTTCGCCGACGTCCACTTCCTCGCGGTGGGCACGCCCATCGACGCCGACGGGCGCAGCTACGACACCGGGCAGGTCTTCGGCGTGGCCCGCGCCCTCGCGCCGCACCTGACCCGCCCGGCCGTCGTCATCGGCAAGTCCACGGTCACCGTGGGCACCGCGCGGGACCTCGGCGCTCTCCTCGCGCGCCTCTCCCCGGCCGGTGTGGACGTGGAGGTCGTCTGGAACCCCGAGTTCCTCCGCGAAGGCCATGCCATCGACGACACCCTGCGGCCCGACCGGATCGTCGTCGGCGTCCCCTCGGCCCGAGCGGAGGACGTCGTACGGGAGGTCTACGCACCCCTCCTGGCCAACGGCATCCCGCTGTTCGTGACCGACCCGGCCACCGCAGAACTCCTCAAGGGCGCCGCCAACGCGTACCTCGGCATGAAGATCTCCTTCATCAACGGCGTCGCCGACATGTGCGACGCGGCAGGGGCCGACGTCCAACAGCTGATCGAGGCCATCGGCGTCGACCCGCGCATCGGCCGCGGCGGCCTCAACGCCGGCCCCGGATACGGCGGCGGCTGCCTCCCGAAGGACGTCCGCGCCTTCACCGCCTCCGCCCGCGCCCTGGGAGCCGCCGAGGCCGCGACCATGCTGCGGGCCGCGGAGGAGGTCAACGAGTCCCGGCCCGCCGCCGCCCTGAAGCTCGTCGAGCAGACCCTCGGCCGACCGGTCGACGGGGTACGCGTCACCGTCTGGGGCGCCTCCTTCAAGGCCGGCACCAACGACGTCCGCGAATCACCCGCCCTCGCCGTCGCCGCCCTCATGCACCAGCGGGGCGCGACCGTCACCGTCCACGACCCGCACGCCAACCCCACCGCGCTGCGCCGCAACCCCGAACTCGACTACGCCGAAGACCTGAACACCTCCGTCCAGAGCGCCGAACTGGTCGTCCTGGCGACCGAGTGGCCCCACTTCCGCGAGGCCGACCCCAAGGCCCTCGCCCCCCTGGTCGCGGCCCCGGTCCTCGTCGACCTCCGCAACCTCGTCGACGCCGACGCCTGGCGCATGGCCGGATGGACCGTACGCCAACTCGGACGACCCGCACAGAAGTAGCGGAACCCATCGCATCGGAGGTGCGCAGGAGTGGACAGCATCAGCGGGGAGACCGTCGACCAGCAGGCGTACGTGACGCGCTTCCTTCTCGACCACACCGCGGCGCCCCTCGCCGGAGACACGTTCCTGCGCGGTGTGCTGCCGGTGCGGAATTCGGTCCGGATCGTGACCGGAGCCGCGGGGGCGGTGGCCGCGCACGAACTGGTCGCCTACGAGCTTCCGTTGTCGGACGAGGCCGGGGAGCCGGTGACGGCACCGCTGGTGCTCGGGTGGGTACGCACGCTGGTGGACGGAGCCTTCCCCCGCACGGACGCGACCGTGATGGGCATCCCCCTGGCGCTGGTGGACACCTCCTCCCTCGAACCGGCCGATCCCACCCGTACGGATCAAGCGCTGCGCGTGCTGCGCACGCTGGGTCGGCCGTTCGTCGATTCCCCGCCCAGCCCGGCACTCTGCGGGTTCCTCTTCACCGGACGGGACGGCCTGCGGCTCTACGTCGCCGTCCCCGGAGACGTCGGTCCGGTGATCGCGGTCGACGTACGGCTCACCGGCGCGCTGACCGCCCTGCTGGCGGCCCTGCCCTCGCTCGTCGAGGAAGAGGAACGCCGGGTGCCGGACCCGTCCGATCCCCACTGTGTCCGCGCGGTCGACCTGACCGACTGGTGACGAGCCCGCCCGCACCACGCGCCGTGCCCCGGTCGGTTTCGGAGCACCTCGTGAGCCGGGTGGGAGGAGAGCCGACACCGGTTCGTGGGGGGAATCCGCTGAGACAGAACCCGGACATGTCCCGCATCGTTTCAAGATCGAGCCCGCCCTAGTGTCATCCGTACCCACAGGAAGCACCGGAACCGAATAGCCGCTGGAGATCATGATGCGTCCGCGTCTCGCCGCCCGTTCCACCCGTCTCTTCCTCGCCGTCGCGGCCGTGACGGCCCTCGCCGCCACCTCCACCGCGTGCAGCGGCGACGATGTCGAGGGCGCCGGCAGTTCCTCGGCTCCCTCGGCCGGCAGCGACAGCCCTTCCTCCGACGGCAGTCCCTCCGCCGCCGCGTCCGGCTCCAGCGGCTCCGGAGCCAGCAGCACCTCTTCCGGCGAGTCCTCCGGCTCGGGCGGAGCCGACGACAAGACCGCCGCTTCCGGTGACGGCGGGAAGAGCGGTTACGGGCAGTCCTGCGGCACCAACGACCTGGACTTCACGGTCACCTCGGAGACCCAGGCCGGCGGCTACTACCTGGTCACCGCCAAGGCGAAGTCGGGTATCACCTGCTATCTGGACGTCAACACCCCCAGTGTGGGCTTCGGCTCCGGCACCGACGGCGTCGCCTCGCCCGTCGGACAGGGCGGCGAGGACCCCATCAAGCTCACCGGATCCGCCGTCGCGTTCACCGGTATCAGCCCCAAGACCACCGACACCGATGGCGGCAAGGAGTTCGACACCGTCATCATCGCCACCTCCGACGACGACCCCGACCCTGCCGAGCTCCAGCTCCCCGACACCGCCACCGTCGACAAGCCCATCGTCACCAACTGGTCCACCAGCCGCGCCGAGACCGTCCCCGTCATCATCTGACGGTCCGGAACGGCACCGTCGGCTCCGCGCCCCACCACCTGCTGTCGCGAACCGGTCGCGGCAGGTGTTCCCTCGGCCCCTGAGCACCGGGCGGGATCGCTCACCGCGGGCACTCGGGCGCCCCCGCCCCCGTAGGCAGCCTTTGCGCCTACGCCTCCTGCGCGTGACGCCCCGGTCGCCTCCCGTCGCGTGCGCCCGTTCCGGCCGAACGCGGTCCGAAGGACGAAGGTCCTCCGAGAAGGTCGAGCGGCGCGCCGGGAACAGCGGATCCCGTCGGCACGGTTGCATCGGGAGAAGGGCCGGCACCGCGCGACGGGCGGCGGAGACCTTGAGGTCGTCCGCCCCCGCGGGATCGTCCCGGCCCCGGGAACGTACGGGCCCGGGATCGCGGTACGGCCGCGCACCCGGACCACGACGTACTTCTCGCAGGAGGACCGCTCTCATGACTGACCGCCCCTTGACGCTCATGGCTGTGCACGCCCACCCCGACGACGAGGCCACCGGCACCGGCGGGGTGCTCGCGCGGTACGCGGCGGAGGGAATCCGCACGGTTCTCGTGACCTGTACCGACGGCGGGTGCGGGGACGGACCGGGAGGCGTCAAGCCTGGCGATCCCGGGCACGATCCGGCGGCCGTCGCCTCGATGCGTCGCCAGGAGCTCGAAGCGAGCTGTGGCGTCCTGAAGGTCAGCGATCTGGAGATGCTGGACTACGCCGACTCCGGGATGATCGGGTGGGCGGCCAACGAGGCCCCCGGATCCTTCTGGCAGACCCCTGTGGCGGAGGGCGCCGCCCGGCTCGCGGAACTCATGCGGCACTACCGGCCCGATGTGGTGGTCACCTACGACGAGAACGGCTTCTACGGACACCCCGACCACATCCAGGCCCACCGCATCACCATGGCCGCGCTGGAGATGACCGCGCAGGACGAGACGGCGCTGACACCGAAGGTGTACTGGACGACCATGCCCCGCTCGATGATGCGGCGGTTCGGCGAGACCATGGCCGAGTTCCAGGAGGACATGCCGGAGCCCGACCCTGCCGAAGCCGCCGCGCTGGCCGAGATCGGCCTTCCCGACGACGAGATCACCACGTGGGTGGACGCCACCGCGTTCAGCGGCCAGAAGTTCGACGCACTGGCCGCCCACGCCAGTCAGGGCGAGAACATCTTCTTCCTCAGGATGGGCAAGGAGAGGTTCGGCGAGTTGATGGGTGTGGAGACCTTCGTGCGGGTCAAGGACGTCACCGACGCGACCCTGCCCGAGAACGATCTGTTCGCCGGACTGCGCTGATCCACCGGGCCCGGACGGGGCGGGGCCAGGTGCGCCTCCGCTCACCCGGAATGCCCACGCGGAATGCCCGCCCGGGTGGATTCCCGGCCGGGCATTCCGGCGAACTGCCGACAACAACACCGACACCGACAACAACACCGACAACGACTGCGACTGCGCCGCGACTGCGACGAGTGGCCGCTACGCGGTCCTGAACTCACCGTCGGGAAGGGCTCGCTCGCGCCCCGGGGCGGAGTTTCCGGGCCCCCGTCGGGTCAGATCGTGGGCGTGTCGTCGACGATCTCCTTGTGCGGCTCGACGATGAACTTCCAGCCCTCGCTGGGCTCCAGGAAGCGCACGCGGGTGGGGTAGATGTCCAGGGCACGCCGGTCGCGGTTCTGGCCGCTCGCACCCTTCCGCGCCCGGGCCGGCTCCTCGTACAGGTCGACCTTGACGTCCGGCACGGCGACGACTTCCTCGCTCCAGCGCTGAACGACTCCCGCGCCGAACGCTTCCCGCGCCGAGGAGTAGAGCGAGTCCAGGGACTCCTTGCTCCCGCCGGGTACGAAGAGGGCGAGGTTCAGCAGGACGCCGGCGCTCTGCAGAACCTCGATCGCCTCCCCCGCCTCGTCGGCGACCCAGAGACCGCCCTCGTCGGCGTTCTCCGGGAGGACGTGGACCTCCTCGCCGAATACCGTCTTCGCGACGAAGGCCCCGCCCTCGAAGTCCTTGCCCGGCGCGGTGAGGAAAGCCGGGGCATAGCAGTCGAGAGGAAGACCATCCACCCCTGCCGAAACAAAAATGCTGTCCTGGATTCCCAAGCCTGAAATCTCGTCGGCCGTAAGACGTCGAGCAGTTACCTTCTCGGTGTTCACGCCATTCCCCTTTTACTCGCGGGCGCTCAGTGAATTCGTTAATACTCTACCACGACAATGATCAACTAGAGTTCGTTACCAGTCACTTCGGGCAGGTGATGACGGTCTGATCGGCACCTCCGACGGAGCGCCGAAAGAGCTCGCCATTCACGGAAAACGGCTCCCTGAATTCAGCACGCGCCGCCCGAATCGACACGCTTCGACGAAATGGGACTCCAGCGGGAATTCGGTGGCCGACCGAACCGGAAAGGCAGAGCGCCGCCCAGAATCTCTTCTGCGGAATCCGACAGGGTTCTGGACTCACGTCTCCGGCGGGAACGGCCCGCGCCCGTACGGGGGCGGGGGCCGTCGCCCGCTTCCTGGCGGGCACCAGTGCGCGGGCCTCGGCCTCGGGACGTCGACCGCGCCCCGGACCCCGTCGCACCCGCCTCGGTGTGTGCCCGGGACGCCGAAAGCGGCCGGGCAGCGTCTTCGACGTTGCCCGGCCGCATCACGTTCCACCGACCCGTACAGCCCCTCCGTACAGGCCCGTACACCGCACCGACAGGGGCTACCGGACCGGGAAGCCGAAGGTGTAGCCCTGCTCCTTCAGCCACGGCAGGACCTCGCGCAGGGCGTCCAGGGTCTGGGCCCGGTCGCCGCCCGCGTCGTGGAAGAGGATGGTCGGGCCGTCGGCGATCTCGCTCTTGACGGTCGCGACGATGGTCTCCACCCCAGGGTGCTCGAAGTCCTTGGTGTCGACGTTCCAGCCCAGCGGGCGCATTCCCCGGGAGGCGGCCAGTTGCCGGCTGTACGGGGTGAAGGCACCACCTGGGGCACGGTAGTACATCGGCCGGACGCCGCCGGAAGCTTCGGTGATCATGCGTTCGGCGTCCAGGATCTGCTGCCGCTGGTAGGCCTCGGACTTCTTGTCCATGGTGGTGTCGTGCGAGACCGTGTGGTCGCACAGCCGGTGCCCGTCCGCCACGACCGCCTTGACCAGGTCCGGGTACGCCTTGGCCTGCGTGCCCACCATGCAGAACGTCGCCTTCACGCCGTTCTCCTTGAGGAGTTGCAGCACCTGCGGCGTCCAGACCGGGTCCGGTCCGTCGTCGATGGTGATGTTGACGCCCTTGGCTCCGGCGTCGGAGGCGTGCACGATGCCCACGGCCACGGGCTGGATGGCCGGTGCCGAGACGTGCGCCTGCGGCTGCCGCACCCCGGTGGTGTCGGCCTGCGCGGTCCACATCGACATGGCGACGGCTCCCACGGTCACTCCGAGCGCCGCGGCGAGAACCTTGCCGTACCAGCCCCTCCCCTTGTGCTTTGCCATGTCCGCCCGCCCCTTTTGCCGTGTCCGCCGGTGCCTGTCCGATGCCGTGCACCCATCAAGACATGCGAACGCCCGCGCGAGAAAGGTCGGTTACCGATCGGGGACAAAGCTGCGGGTGGGCGGCGACAAACGCAGGGGTTCCGCGACAGGACCGGAGTCTTCCGCGGTTCGCCCGTCCCGGATCACCCGGCCATGGCGGAAGGCCCGGGCCGACGACGGCCTGAAGGGCTGTCCCGCGATCCCGGCGGGTGCGCGACGACAGCTCCACCACGAACCGCGGGACACCCCTCAGACCTTCCCGGTGCCCGCGCCACGCGTTACTTCAGCGCGTGCGCCGCTGCTTGGGCGAGGGTGCTCGCCGCCTCGGAGCGTGCCGCCTTGGTGGACTTCTTGTCCGCCAAGACCTTCGCCGCGGCGGTGAGGACCTTCTTGCCGGGCCTGCGTGACGATGCGGCCGGAGTCTGGGAGAGGGCGCTGGCAGCGGCCCGCTTCTCGGTCTTCGCCGCCTTCTTGGCGCGTACGGTCTTCCCGGCGGCCGAAGCGGCGCGGGACGTGGTCTTCTTGGAGTCGGCGGAACCCGCCTTGCCGGACGTCTGGGACAGTGCGCTCGCGGCGGCCTTCCTGCTGCTCTTCGACGTGCTGCCCTTGGTGGCCCGCCCGGCCGCCGAGGCCGCCTTCGGACGCGTGGTGCCGGATGCCTTCGTCTTCGCCATGACGCTCTCCCTGTTCCTCCGTCGAGATCTTCCGTCTTCTTCGCGTACCCGAACTCCCGCGCATGGAACGGTCGGAGGCGAGACTCCTGACATGGAGACGGGGCTGCCCCGGTTCCGGCGAACCGGGGCAGCCCCACCTTCCACGGTGCGGATCAGTCCCGCCCGAAGACCTTCCGGCTCGACCCCAGCCGCAGGAACACCGTTTCACCCGTGGCGTCCGCGAGGCCGTCGTTGTCGGTGACGGCGTAGACCTGCCCGTCCGCACCCACGGTCAGCCCTTCGAGCTTCTCCTGGGTCCAGCCGTTCGTGGCCCGGAGTGCGGGCAGCACGTCCTTGGCGAGCGTTTTGGGCAGCACCTGCAACGCACCTGTGGCGGAAGCCGACTTGGGCAGGTCCACGGTGTGGATCCGCTTGATCACGGCGGCCGGGCCGTTGAGCTTGTCGCGCTCGATCAGCGCCAACTTGTCGCCGACCACGGTGATTTCGGAGAGCCCGATCCAGTCGCCCGGGGTGGTCGTGGTACCGATCCGGTACCCGTACCAGCTCCAGGTGCCGGTCCGTACGTCGTACCGGCCGAGGCGTACGACGCCCGCCGGGTCGCCCTTGACCTCGCGTTGCAGGGTTGCCCAGACGACCTCGTGCCCCTGGCGGTCGGTGGTCGCGGTGACGCCTTCGAAGCCCTGCTTCGTCAGCCCCGCGGCGACGTCCGCCGGGAGCGGGACGATCTGGCGGGTGGTTCCGTCGCGGTCGAGGCGCACCAGCTGGTTGCCGGCGCCCGTGGCGCCCTCCACCGCGAGCCAGAACCCGCCCTGGGGGCGGGCGTAGATGCCCTCGGCGTCGTAGCCGACCGGCTTGCCCGTCGCGTCCTTGACCGGGAGGGCGCGGGTGATGACCGCGGGCTCACGGGCCGTGTCGATGGTCATGATCCGGGTGAGGGAGTACGCCGCGTCGGTCACGGTGTACAGCTCGTGCGGCTTGCCGGGGGCGGCGGAGAGGGCGCCGAGCGCGCCCCAGCCGAGGGGGGCGCCGGTGGAGTCCGAGGCGGACAGGATGCTGGGGAACGCCGGTGTCCCCTCGCCCAGCCGGAAGAGGCTGACGGAGGCCCGTACGTTGACCGAGGCGTCGTCCTCCTCGCTGGAGACCGCGAGGAGGCCCCGGGACGGGATCGGTAGCAGGCCCTCGGGACCGTTGGTGGTGGGCAGGATCTGCCGGAAGACGGGTGCGGTCGGGTCGCTCAGGTCGTAGACGGCGACGAAGTTGCTCCGCTCCGAGCCCACGAAGGCGTAACGGACCCCGTGGTAGGCGGCGACCACCACGCCTTCGGGTTCGGTGCCCTTCTTCGCGGAGCGGTCCTCGTCGTGGAGGCCGTAGCGGACGGCGAGCCGCTCGAAGGTGTTGCCCGCGTCCCACGCGACTTTCCCGGTGCGGCTGTCGAACACGGACCAGCCGCGGGTGCCGCCCTTCCAGTCGCCCTCGTTGGCGGTCGCCAGGTAGCGGTCGTCGACCCAGCCGACGGCGTCGGGTTCACGCGGCACGTCGGTGATCGATCCGGTCTGGTCGATCACGCCGTCCTTGACGGTGTCGATGCCGGTGACCGTGTCCGTACCGGCGCTGAAGGCCCTGGTGATCCGTCCTGTCGGCAGGTCGACCAGCGCGATGCCGTTGTTCTCCTGGAGGGTGACCGCGAGTTGGTCGCGGCTGTTGACGGAGACGTACTCCGGCTCCGGGTCGGTCGGCTCGGCGATGCCGGCGGCGGCCAGCACGGGGAGCGCACTGCCGTCGGGGCGGGTGAACGGCACCGCTCGGGTGCGCCACTGCAGCGGCGAGCCGCCCTTGAGGTCCACGATCTGCACGAACCCGGCCGGGGCCTGGGGGAGGTCGCCCTCCTCGCCGCCGGGCGGGGTCGCCTCCTCGTCGCGCTCGTTCTCTATCGCGACGGCGGCGTACCGACCGTCCTCGGTGATCGCGACGGAATCCGGCTGGCCGCCCAGGTCGAAGCTGGTGACCCGGTGGCGGTCGCGCAGCGAGATGACGTCGAGGCGTCCGGACGGCTGGGCGAAGGAGGCACTGGTGTTGACCACGACGAGGACGTACGGGCCGACCACGGCGACGGAGGTCGGTTCGTCCTCGGCGTCGCCGAGTGCGGCCAGGGACAGCGTGCCGAGTCCGCGCGGCGCGCCGGGGTCGCTGATGTCGAGGAAGCCGATGCGGCGGGCGAGCGCGTCGGTGTAGACGAGGGTCTCGCCGTCCTCGCTGGTCGCGGAGATCTCGGCGACGGTGGCCGTGGCCGGGTCCTCCCCGGTGGGCCGGTTCTGGAAGACCGGGTAGGTCGCGGTGCGCTGGAAGGCGACCGGCCCCCGCGACTGCTGGTGGGCGCTCGCCGCGCCCGTACCGGCCAGCAGGCCGCCGGCGACGACCAGGGCGCCGAGTGCGGCGTACGTTCTCTTCGGGGCCATCTGTCCTCCGTTGCGCGACGGTGCACGGCGATCCACTGATGCCGGACGGCCGCGATGGTCCCAGTTCCGGGCGAGCGGAAGGCGGCGGACGAGTGAACTCCGTGGAAAGGCCGGGCCCCGGACGCGCGCGGCGCGGGCCCGGGGCACGCTGCCCGGCCCGAACGTCGGGCCGGGCAGCGGCGCTTCTTACGTGCGGGGTCGCTCCGATCGGGCCACCGGGCAGTTCACCAGGCGGAGGGTGCCGGGGGCGCGACGACGGGCGGGCGGTCGTCGCAGGTGAGGGTGTTCGGCAGTTGCCAGGCGCCGAACCACGGACCGGTGGTGCCGCCGCCGTCGTTGCCGCCGAGGTCTTCGACGGCGAACTCCGAGCCGGTGGCGGGAAAGTTGAACGATCCGCAGTTGTTGATGCCGACCGCGCCGACGTTGCGGGCGTCCACGTTCTCGAAGGACGCCGAACCGGCGGCCCGGGCGCTGACCACCGAGGTGCCGGTGCCGTCGACCCGTACGTCCTCGAAGTGCACGCCGCTGATCTTGTACGTGTCCTTCACCGGCCAGTCGGCGACCAGCATGACGGCGTTGTAGGTGCTGTCGAGATACCGGTCGCCGGTGACCCGGACGTCCGCGTCGATGTTCCGCTCCAGGGCGTAGAACCAGATGGCCCCGAGCCCGATGTTCCAGTTCAGCTCGTACGTACCGGCGCGGACGGTGGTGTTGCCGGTGAAGCGGAGGTACCCGGCGAAGGGCTCGGCGCCGAAGCGGGAGCCCACGTGCAGGGCGCTGCCCTCGCGGACGGGGTCGGCGACCAGGTTGTGGGAGACGGTGGTGTCCGAACCGCCGTAGATCGCGATGCCGTTGGCGAGGACCGGGGACTGCACGGTGTTGTGGTCGACGGTGTTGCGGGCGTCGCTCGTCCTCTCCGACCAGAGGGCGAGGGCGTCGTCGCCGGAGTTGCGCACGAAGTTGTTCCGTATGACCGAGTCCGTCACGCCGGTATGGAAGTTGATGCCGTCGGCGATCTGGTCGGTGATGACGTTGCCGGTGATCCGCAGGTTCGACATGGGGCCGTCGAACCACATGCCGACCTTGGTGTGGTGGACGTAGAGCCCCTCGATCACGGAGTCGGTGAGCGCCCCGCCGACGCCGTTCACCTGGTCGGTGTCGACGCGCTCGCGCACGTCGCCCTCGATGGCGAAGCCCGAGAGCCGGACGTGGTGGCTGCCGCCGTCTGCCGCGTCCTTGCCGTAGAACCCGACCCCCGTGTGCACGGAGCCGTCGTCGGCCGGTGTGTCCAGGGCGACTTGGCGTCCCTTGATGGTCGTGTACCAGCTTCCGGCGCCCTCGATCGTGACGTCGTCCACGACGATGTGCCGGTCGACCCGGTAGGTACCCGGCGGGATGTGGACGGTGAGGTGGGCGCGCCGGGCGAAGGCGATGGCGCGGTCGATCGCGCCTGCCGAGTCCCTCCGGCCGGTCGGGTCGGCGCCGAAGGCGAGCACGTTCGCCGCGAGGGGCACCACGCGCGGCGGCGCCACCAGCTGCGAGTCGAGGACGTCGACGGTCGTCGCCACCGCCCCGGCGCGCGCGGGTACGGACAGCCGGACGGTGTCGCCGGCCCGGTACGTCCGGCCCAGCGCGAGGCGCTGCTCGTCGTAGAAGTGGCTGGGCCGGAACGGCTTGCCGATCACCGGGGCGGGGCTGGTGGCGGAGGGTACGCAGCCGCACTCCGTGATCCACCAGTCCTCGTGCAGCAGACCCGCGTTCGGGTCGTCGGAGAACGGATACTGGTTGTAGAGCCAGGAGTACTGGGACGTCAGCGTGAGGGTCTTCCGCGTCGTCGGGAGGGCCGCTCCCCTTCCCCGCCCGGACGGGGCCGCCGTCACGTCGAGCGGCGCGGTGATGCCGCCGCCGTGCGGCGCGTCCGGGATGCTGTACCGCACGGTGATCGCGTTGGCCGCGCTCGGCAGCGTGAACTCGACGTACCGGCCCGGCTCCAGGGTCACCGCCCGGCGCCCGGACGCCTCCGCGGGGAGGGTGTACGCGCTCCGGTCGGGCCCGATGACCTTCCCGTCTGTCACCGCGTTCTCCGCCTCCTGCTCGACGAACCCGAGGTCCGCGCCCGCGCCCGCGACCAACGCGGGGTCCAGCCCGGCCCGGGTCACCACGGGTTGAACCGCGCCGCCCGCCCGGGCCGTGGTGGCGGTGTCCGCCTGGGCCGTCGTACCGACGCCGAGCCCGAGGCAGATCCCCGCCGCGGCGACGACGGCCGCCACGGTCCTCCGCCCCGCCCCCGCCGTACCGCTCCCGGTACGGCTCGCCTTACCGCTCCGTGCCATTCGTGCCATTCCCAGCTCGATTCTCGTGTCGGGCGCGAACCGCCCTGGACGTTCGAGGCGGAGCGGGCGTCGTGAGGTGAGGCGACAGTAAGGACCCCACGCGGGCGCCCACAAGGCTCGTGCGCGAGGTTTTCCCTTGCTTTCTCGTCAAACGAGCGATGCTCTATAGATTTTTTGCAGCACTTCGCCCGTTCGTTGCAGGTGGGCGGGGCGGGCGGATGACGTGGGCGATACCCGGCGGGAGGAAGGCGCGGGAGGCGGCGGACGGACGGAATCACGCGGCCACCTGTTGACGTCCAGTTAACTTAGGCTAACCTTCCTTCGTGGCGAAAACTCCCAGGCTCATGCCGAAGCATCCCGTTCTGTTCCGCGGCGAAGTGGTCCGCAGCGAGCGTTTCTCCCCGTCGATGCAGCGGGTGACGATCACCGGCGCCAACCTCGGGGACTTCCCCTGGCTGGGATACGACCACTGGTTCCGCCTCTTCCTGCGCCGACCGCACCAGGCGGAGTTCGTCATGCCGGAGCTCGCCGGCGCGAAGCGCTGGTGGGACCCGTACTTCGCCCTCCCCGAGGACGTGCGCCCGCACTGCGCCAACTACACGGTGGCCGACTTCCGCCCCGAGGCGGCCGAGATGGACATCGACTTCGTCGTGCACTTCGGCCCGGAGGGCGAGCCCGAGGGCGGCGCGGCGATCTGGGCGTGCGCGGCCCGTCCGGGCGACCCGGTCGCCCTGCTGGACCAGGGCCGTATCTTCGACCACCCGGACGACGCCACCGAGGTGCTCGTGGTCGCCGACGAGAGCGGCCTGCCGTCCACGGCCGGCATCCTCCGCTCGCTCCCGCGCGACACCGTGGGCAGGGTCATCCAGGAGGTCCCGCTCGCCGAGGACCGCCGCCCGCTCGACGGGCCGCCCGGCGTCCTGGTGACCTGGGTCGTCCGCGACGACGCGGGCGCGGTGCCCGGCGCCGCCGCCCTGGAGGAACTCCGCCGCCACGACACCGTGGACGCGGCCGGGTACGCCTTCGTCGTCGGCGAATCCACCCTCGCCACCGAGGGTCGCCGCCACCTCGTCCGCGCGGGCCTCCCGAAGGACCGGATCACCTTCTCCGGCTTCTGGAAGAGCGAGAAGTCGGAGCGGGTCGCGCGCGTCGCCTGACGGGCGGGCGAAGACCGAAAGACGGACACGGGAAGAACGGACACGGCGGGAGCGGGCCGCGCGAGATCATCGCGCGGCCCGCTCCCGCCGCTCGCGTTCCGGCGCCCCGACGGGCACCTCGCGTTCATATTCATAGACAGTAATCATGTACACATCCATTGACGTGTACATGGCATCCACTTACTGTCCGATGGAGGCGGTTGCTCCGCTTGAACCGGTCGCTGTCGCGCGAGGGCGGTTCACGGACGCGAACCCACGCTGCCACACGGTGACTCCGACAGAAAGGGGACCGGCCCACCGGCTCCAACCGGTTCATCCCCGCTCCTCCCCCCACGGTTCCCGCCGCGCGTCCACTGCGGCGGGCCGGTCAACCTGGAGACGAAACCATGCAATGGAAGCCCTTGATCGCAAGCGTCGGCGTGCTCGCCGGGACGGTGGTCGCACTGTCCGGCGCCACCGCACACGGCGCCACCTCCCCCACCGCCTTACCGCTCACCGCCGGAGCGAGCAGCACCACCGGACCGAACGGCACCACCGCGGCGAGCGGCACCGCCGCGCTCACGGCCGGCGCGCTGTACGTGGCACCGGGCGGCAGCGCCGGAGCGGCAGGCACGGAGTCGGCCCCCACGACCCTGGCCGCGGCCATCTCCCGCGTGACCTCCGGCGGGACCATCTATCTGCGCGGCGGCACCTACGCGTCCGCCCAGACGATCACCATCCCGCAGGGCGCCGACGGCACGGCGAGCGCCCTCACCACGCTCGCCGCCTATCCGGGCGAGTCCCCGGTGCTGAACTTCTCCGCTCAGGCCGAGGCCACCACCAACCGGGGCCTCGCGCTGAACGCCTCGTACTGGCACGTCAACGGGATCACGGTCGAACACGCCGGCGACAACGGCATCTTCGTCGGCGGCAGCCACAACGTCATCGAGCACACCGTGACCCGCTTCAACCGCGACTCGGGGCTCCAGCTCTCGCGGATCGCGTCCGACACCCCCGAGGACGAGTGGCCGTCCGACAACCTGATCCTGAGCGCGGAGTCCCACGACAACGCCGACTCCGACGGAGAGGACGCCGACGGCTTCGCGGCGAAGCTGACCGTCGGCCCCGGGAACGTCTTCCGGTACGACGTGTCCCACCACAACATCGACGACGGCTGGGACCTCTACACGAAGACCGACACGGGCCCCATCGGCCCGGTGACCATCGAGGACTCGCTCTCGTACGGCAACGGCACCCTCAGCGACGGCACCGTGAACTCGAACGGCGACCGCAACGGGTACAAGCTCGGCGGCGACGACATCCCCGTCGACCACGTCGTCCGGCGCAGCATCGCGTACGGCAACGGCCACCACGGTTTCACCTACAACAGGAACCTCGGCGAGATCGCCCTGTCGGACGACGTCAGCATCGACAACGCCGAGCGCAACTTCTCCTTCGACGGCGGCACTTCGGTGTTCCGCGGCAACACCTCCTGCCGCAGCGGCGACGGGTCGAACGACAAGACCGTGGGTGACGCCGACGGTTCGAACCAGTTCTGGTCCGGTACGAACGGCTCCCGGTGCTCCGCGTACAGCGGCGCCCTGGGCTGGTCCTTCGCCTCGGACGGCAGCCTCGTGGTGACCTTCGGCGGCAACCGGGTCACGCCCTGACCGAGCCCTCTCCGGAGGCAATCGGTCATGCCGTGACCGAGCCCCGTGACGTCGCCGCGCCCCGTCTCCGCACCCCGTCGCCACGACGGGGCCGGGACGGGGCCGCGACGGGGCCGCGACGGGCCGGCCCCTGCGGGCTCCGCGGACCCGCCCGCGGCGCGCCTGCACCCGTCGACCGTCCACGGCGCACCGGGCGTTGTTGCTTCCGTCACCCTCGGGCAATGAAATGCGCCGGAAACTCGCGCGTCCTCCGTACGTAACGCGCGCCCGCGACTCTCTCCTTCGCCGGAACCCCACGCCGCCCCGAGGAGGGACCCCCCGTGACCCCCGTTCCCCCGACCGCGGCAGGTGTGGCAGGACTCGACACGGGCGATACCGCCTGGCTGCTCGCCGCGACCGCGCTCGTCCTGCTGATGACTCCGGGACTCGCCCTGTTCTACGGCGGCATGGTCCGCGCCAAGAGCGTGCTGAACATGCTGATGATGAGCTTCGTGGCGATCGCTCTGGTCACCGTCGTCTGGCTGACCGCCGGCTACTCGCTGGTCTTCGGCGACGACACCTTCGCTGGGCTCATCGGTGGTGTCGACCACCTGGGTCTCGCGGACATCGGCCCCGGCGACCTGACGAACGGCGTTCCCACCCTGCTGTTCGCCACCTTCCATCTCACGTTCGCGATCCTGGCGGCGTCGTTGATCAGCGGGGCGGTGGCGGACCGCATGCGGTTCGCGGCGTGGGTGGTGTTCGTACCGGTGTGGGCCCTTGCCGTATACGTTCCGGTCGCGCACTGGGTCTGGGGGCCGGGCGGGTGGATCACGCGGTCGCTCGGCGCTCTGGACTTCGCCGGAGGGCTCGTGGTGGAGATCGCCTGCGGGGCCTCGGGCCTGGCCCTCGCGCTGGTGCTGGGGCCGCGCATCGGCTTCAAGAAGGAGGCGATGCGTCCGCACAACCTGCCGATGGTGATGCTGGGTGCCGGTCTGCTCTGGTTCGGCTGGATGGGCTTCAACGGCGGTTCTGCCCTGCACGCGGACGGGCTGGCGGCGGCCGCGGTCCTCAACACCCTGGTCGCGGGGTCCACCGGTCTGCTCGGCTGGCTCTTCGTCGAGCAGAAGCGCGACGGCCACCCGACCACCTTCGGCGCGGCGTCGGGAGCGGTCGCCGGACTGGTGGCGATCACGCCCGCGTGCGGCACGGTCGGGGTGCTGGGCGGTGCGGGGATCGGCCTGGCGGCGGGCGTGGTGTGCTCGTACGCGGTGGCCTGGAAGTTCCGGTTCGACTTCGACGACTCCCTGGACGTCGTGGGGGTCCACTTCGTCGGGGGCATCGTCGGCACCCTGCTCATCGGGCTGTTCGCCACGTCCACGATGACCGGGGGCCCGGAGGGCCTCCTCCACGGCGGGGGGCCGGCCCTGCTCCTGAAGCAGGCCGTGGCGGTACTGGTCGTGGCCACGTACACCTTCCTGGTGACGTACGGGATCGGCAGGGCGATCGACCGGTTGATGGGGCTGCGCGCCTCCAGCGACGACGAACTCACCGGCCTGGACCGGACGGTGCACGCGGAGAGCGCCTACGATCACGGCGTCCAGGGGGCCGCCGCACCGCAGGCGCACCACCCGGCCGCTCTCTCCGCGGCTCGTCCCGCCGTTCGTCCCGCCGTTGACCAGAAGGACAGGAATCCGCCCTCATGAAGCTCATCACCGCGGTCGTGAAGCCGCACCGCCTCGACGAGGTGAAGATCGTGCTCCAGTCGCTCGGTGTGCAGGGCCTGACCGTCACGGAGGCCAGCGGTTACGGGCGCCAGCGCGGCCACACCGAGGTGTACCGGGGCGCCGAGTACCGCGTGGACCTGGTGCCCAAGATCCGTATCGAGGTCCTCGTGGAGGACGCCGACGCGGACGCGGTCGTCGACGCGGTCGTCCGCGCGGCCCGTACCGGCAAGGTCGGCGACGGCAAGGTCTGGGCGGTCCCGGTGGAGACGGTCGTACGCGTCCGCACCGGCGAGCGGGGCCCGGACGCGCTGTGACCCCGCCGGCGCCGGGCCTCGACCCGCTCGGCCCGTAGCACTTCGCGCCCGTTCAGCGTGCGGGGGCCTGCGCGACGACGGGGGCCGCGGCGCCTTCGAGAACGCCGACGAAGGCCGCGACCGTGCGGCTCATCGCCGTACGGCCGAGACCGAGGTAGCCGCGCGGGTCCACGGCCCGGGGGTCGTCGGCGAGGTGGGCCCGCACCGCGCTGGTCATCGCGGTGTTCAGGGCCGTCCCGATGTTGATCTTCGAGATGCCGCCGGTGACGGCCTGCCGCAGCTCCGCGTCGGGTACGCCCGAGGAGCCGTGGAGCACCAGCGGGAGATCCAGCGCCTCGCTCAGCCGCCCCAGCAGCCCGTGGTCGAGGCGCGCCGTGCGGGCGGTCATGGCGTGGGAGCTGCCGACCGCCACCGCGAGGGCGTCGACCCCGGTGGCCTCCACGTACGCGCGCGCCTCGTCCGGGTCCGTCCGCGCACCCGGGGCGTGCGCGTCCAGCGGCTCCTCGCCGTTCTTGCCGCCCACCTGCCCGAGTTCCGCCTCCACCCACAACCCGTGCCGGTGGGCCCAGAGCGCGGCGGAGCGGGTGGCCGCCACGTTCTCCTCGTACGGCAGCCGGGAGGCGTCGAACATCACCGAGCTGAACCCGCAGTCGGCGGCCTGGTGGAGCAGGGAGGCGCTGTGCACGTGGTCGAGGTGGAGAGCGACGCGGACCCCGGCCTGCTGGGCCGCTTCCGCCGCGGCGCGGGCCAGCGGTCCCGGGCGGCCGTGGTGGAACTTCACCGCGTTCTCGCTGATCTGGAGGATGACCGGCGTTCCCGCCCGCTCGGCGCCTTCGACGATCGCCTCGGCGTGTTCCAGCGTGATGACGTTGAAGGCCGCGACGGCGCGGTGCTCGGCGGCTGCGGTGGCGACCAGGTCGCCGGTGGCTGCGAGGGGCATGTGCGTGTCTCCGATGCGGTGTCGAACGGGAAGTACTGCGGATACGGGAAGCACTGCGGGTACGGGAAGCACTGCGGAACGGCGTCACGGGAAAGAGGAGTTACGGGCGCCCGGTCCGGGTGACCTCGACGCGGCCGGCCAGGTCGCGGCAGGTCTCCGGTCGAACACCCCCGCGCGCGGGGCCCGTACGGTCGCGGCGGAGAGCGCCACCGCGTCGGCGAGGAGGTCGGTCCGGGGCGGGCCCGTGCGGGACCCGGGAGGCGTTGACGCCCTTGCCACCGGCCCGGGTATGGACCTCGGTCACCCGGTGCGAGGCGTGCGGGCGGAAGCCGGGCACCGTACAGGTGATGTCGAGGTCGGGGTTCGGCGTCAGCGTGACGATCACCGGCTCTCCCCCTCTCCCGCCGCCGACGGGTGGCCCACGGACAGCGGCTCGGCCGACAGCGGGACCACCGAGGGCAGGCACGTCGCCGGCAGATCCGCCGCGAGCAGGTCCGCCGCCAGCAGCCCGGCGCCCAGGCAGCCCGCCCGGTCGCCCAACTCCGCGCGGACGAGCGCCGGAACGCGCTGGACGGTGGCCCGTTCGGCCATCCGCTCCCGCAGCGGTACGAGCAACTGGTCACCGGACTCCGCGAGTCCACCCCCCACCACGATCAACGGCGGGTCCAGCACCGCACAGGCGACGAGCAGGACGTCCGCGAGGGCCGAGACCGCCTCGTCCCACACCGCACGGGCCGCCGGCTCTCCGGCTGCCGCCCGCCGCGCCACCTCCGCCGCGTCGACCACCGCGCCCCTCACACGTGTTGCGAAAGTGGCGCCGCCCGTCCGGAGGGCGGGTCCGGCGGCGTCCGGTGCGTGCGATCGCGCAGCCGCCCCGTACCGCCGGGACACGGCCGCCGCGGACGCGTAGCGCTCGGCGCAGCCCGCGCCGCCGCATGCGCAGCGTTCGCCGTCCGGGCGGACCGCGATGTGGCCGATCTCGCCGGAGCGGTGGTGCGCGCCGGGGACGGCCCGTCCGTCGCGGATCAGGGCGGCGGCGATGCCGGTACCGACCGGGACGAACAGGAAGTCGCGCTCCGCGCGCCCGGCGCCGAGCCGGGCTTCGGCGACTCCTCCGGCCCGTACGTCGTGGCTGACCGCGACGGGCAGCCCGGTCCGCTCCCGGACGAGTCGGCCGAAGGGGACGTCGTGCCAGCCGATGGCGGTCGAGTGCAGGGCCGTACCGGCGGCTTCGTCGACGATGCCCGGGACGGCGAGCCCGACGGCCGAGACCGGAGAACCGGCCTCGGACGCCCGGCGGCAGAGGCCGTCCACGAGATCGAGCACCCGGCGCACCACCGATTCCGGGCCGGCTTCCCGCCCGGTGGGCTGCCAGAACTGTTCGCGCGCCCGGCCCGTGGAGTCGAGCAGGGCCGCCTTGGTCCCCGTACCGCCGACGTCCACGGCCATCAGGTGCGGGCGGGCTCCGGCGGCCCCGCTCGCTCCTGCTCCACCCACCCCCGCGCCGCTCTCCACGGTCCGGCTCACCGCGGTCAGGCTTCCTGGAGGACCACCGAGCGCGTCAGGTGACGCGGCCGGTCGGGGTCGAGGCCGGCGGCGACCGCGCGGGCGACGGCGAGCCGCTGGACGCGGATCAGGTCGGCCAGCGGGTCCAGACCGCTCTCCACCCATCGCGCTCCGGTGGCGAGCAGCTGCTCGCGGAGACCGGCGGGGGCGGTGCCGAACATCCAGGTCGCCGTGGTGTCCGTGGCGATGCTGATCGGTCCGTGGCGGTACTCCATGGCCGGGTAGGACTCGGTCCAGGCCAGCGAGGCTTCCTTCATCTTCAGCGCGGCCTCGTTGGCGAGGCCCACGGTCCAGCCGCGGCCGAGGAAGGAGAGCTGGGTGGCGTCGACCAGGCCGTCGGGCAGCGGTTCGGCGAGGGCGGCCTCGGCGTCGGTCGTCACGGCGTCGGTGTGCAGCCCCAGATGGGCGCGGAACAGGGTGAGCGCGGTGGTGGCGAACCGCGTCTGCACGACGGATTCCTCGTCCGCGAAGGCGAGTTCGACGATGTCGTCGCAGACCGCCCGCACCTCGGCGCTGGGCACGGCCGTGACCACGACGGTACGGGTGGTGCCGTGCAGCCGGCCGAGGAGTTCCAGCACCTCGGTGGTGGTGCCGGAGCGGGTGAGCGCCACGACCCGGTCGTAACGGCGGCCGAAGGGGAACTCCGAGGCGGCGAAGGCGTCGGACTCGCCGAGTCCGTTGCCCTCGCGCAGCGCCGCGTAGGCCTGCGCCATGTAGTAGGAGGTGCCGCATCCCACCACGGCGACGCGTTCACCGTGGGTGGGAAGGGCCTCGGCCCGCGTGGACGCCAGCTCGGCGGCGCGGCGCCAGCAGGCGGGCTGACTGGCGATCTCGGCTTCGACGAAGGTCACGGAGTGCGCTCCTGGCTGAGGGACGGGCTGGGGGACTTGCTGGAGGACGGGCTGGGGGACGGGCTGCTGGACGTGCTGCGGGACCGACCGGTAGGCGACCGGAAGACGAACCACCGGAAGACGGGCCACCGGAAGACGGACCAACGGACGACGGACCACCGGTGGACCTGCCGAGGGACCGGCCGACGAGGGGTGCCCGACCCGACCTCATCCGACCCCCCTTGCTCGTTCGTGCACGTTAGTCGCTCCTATCGAGCATGTTCAAGCATGCAAAACCCTGTTTCTTTCAGCGTTCGAACATTTCCGCTGCTCGTGACAGGCTTGCGGCTGTCCGGATTTCGCCCCAGGGGAAGCCCGGAGACCCGTACGCCACACACATCCGAGGAGAGCGCCTGTGTCCAGGGACGCCCGGTGGAACGCCCTGCTGGAACTGCTCGCCTCGCACGGCCGGGTGGACGTCGAGGAGGCGGCGGTGACGCTGGAGGTGTCGGCCGCGACCATCCGCCGGGACCTGGACCAGCTCGCCGAGCAGCAGATGCTCACCCGGACCCGTGGCGGCGCGGTCGCGCACGGGGTCTCCTACGAGCTCCCGCTGCGGTACAAGACCGCGCGCCACGCCTCGGAGAAGCAGCGCATCGGCCGCGCCGTGGCGGATCTGGTGCCGGCCGGTGGCGTCGTGGGCCTGACCGGCGGCACGACCGTCACCGAGGTGGCGCGCGGCCTCTCGGTGCGTACGGACATCGGCGGCGACAGCGCGGCCGGCGGCAGCACCCCGCCCGCGCTGACCGTGGTGACCAACGCCCTGAACATCGCGAACGAGCTGGTGATCCGGCCGCAGATCAAGACCGTGGTGACCGGCGGAGTCGCCCGCCCCCAGTCGTACGAGCTGACGGGACCGCTGGCGCGCGGGGTGTTGGAGGAGATCACGCTCGACGTCGCCGTACTGGGCGTCAACGCGATCGACGTCCGGGACGGGGCGTACGTCCATCACGAGGGCGAGGCAGCCGTCAACCGGCTGCTGGCCGAACGGGCTCAGCGCGTGGTCGTGGCGGCGGACTCCTCGAAGATCGGCCGCCGGGCCTTCGCCCGGGTCTGCGAACTGCGCCGCATCGACGTGCTGGTGACCGACACCGCCATCGGCGACGAGGAAGCGGACGCGTTCCGCGAGGCGGGCGTGACCGTCATCGCCGTCTGAACCGACGACCGGCACCCCTCACCCGGACCCGGGCCCCGACCCGCACGCCCAGAGCCCGGCCGCACCCCCCGGACCCGGCCGAGCCGCACGTCCGAAACCCGGCCAACACGCCCACCGGAAACCGGCTCGCCCCATCTGTGCAAAATCTTCACACAGCCGCCACTGCCCCCGCACCTCCCACCGGCTTCGCCCGTCACCACCACGTACAGCCACGGATGCCACCCCGCGGCCACTTTCCGTGCACCCCGCGGCATCCTCGCCGACCTCCGCGCGTTACCGGCGCGCGCATGATGCACGTGTCACCAAGGAGCCGTTCGTCCTCGCGAACGGACATCCACCCGCACACCGCGCGCATATGACGGTGGATCATAAATGCGCACAATCGGTCGAGACCTCGCAACTGGCGTTCAAGAATTCACACTTACTTATGTGACCCATGTAAGATCAACTGACTTCCAGTGGGCTGATGGCGTACAGGGGGCACTCCGCAAGGGGTGACATCCTCGGCCCCGACTTCGGAGGGGCATTCCCTGCGTGGCGCGGTCCAGGGCTCGTTGAGCCAGGGAATACGGCAGGCACGGGGGCGCCAAGCCGTATCCGCAGCCATGGCACTTGAAGTGAGTCTCATGACATTTCCACAGGACGCTGTCCTCTGGGCACTGATGGTCGTAGCACTGGTCGCCGTTGGCGCCGTGTTGCGGGCTCGTAAAACCAATATCCGGCTGCGCAGGCAGGCCTCCGAGCTCAGAACCGAGCGCGAGGGGCTGTGGCGGCAGCGCGACGAATGGCAGGCCGCGCAGACCGGGCTTCTGCACCGGCACGCCGCGGAGCTGTCCGACGTCCGCAAGGACGCCGAGGAGGAGACCAAAGCCGTCCTCAAGGCGGCCGTGCGTACCCTCCAAGGCCTCGCCGACCAGCAGCAGGTCGTCATCGAGAAGGCCCAGACGAAGTACGGGGACGACCCGCAGATGCTGGCCGACCTGATGGCGATCGACCACGCCAACAGCCAGTTCGGCCGCCGGGCACAGGGCATCGCCGTGCTCTGCGGCGGCTGGCTCGGCCGCCGCGAGACCGTCGCCTCCGTCTTCGACGTGGCCCGTAGCGCCCAGGGCCGTATCCGGCACTTCGACCGGGTCCGGATCAACGGGCAGGTGAACTTCTCGGTGGTCAGCAAGGCCGTCGAGCCGGTCGCCGTGGTCCTCGCCGAGCTGATGGCCAACGCCACCAACTACTCCGCCCCCGGTACCCCGGTCGAGATCAACATCCAGGCCGTCCCCTCGGGCGTCTGCCTCATCGTGGACGACGCCGGTCTCGGCATGGGCCAGGAGGAGAAGGACCGCGCCGGAGCGTTGCTCGACCCCCGCGCGGAGATCAGCGTCTCCAGCCTGGGCATTCCCCCTCAGTTCGGGTTCGCCGTCTCCGGCCTGCTGGCCGCCCGTTACGGGTTCAAGGTGTCGGTGGACTCCGTATCCCCCTACGGAGGTGTACGCGCGGTGGTTCTGCTCCCCGACGAGCTGCTGACCGGCGACGTACCGCCGAGCCCCGTACCGGTCACCCGCGAGACCTCGGCGCCTTCCATGCCGTCGCTCACCGGGCGTCCGGCAGCGGCCGCCCCGACCCCCCTGTTCCCCGACGCCGTACGGCACGAACCGGTCGCTCCCGCGACGCCGCCGGCCACCACCGTCGGCGGCCTGCCCAAGCGCCGCCGCCAGAGCCCGGTCTCCGTACTGCCCACGGCGGCGACCGAACCGGCGCTGGTGCGCAGCAACGAAGAGACGGCCTCCCGGCTCGGCGCGTTCCAGCGGGGCACCCGGTCCGGACGTGACACGACGACGATGGAAGGAACCGAGAACCAGTGAATCCCGACCTGTCGTGGGTACTCGACGACGTGCTCCAGGTCCCCGGCGCCCGACACGCGATCCTCGTGTCCGCCGACGGCCTGCTGCTCGCCAGCTCGGCCGACATCGGCCGTGACGACGCCGAGACCGTCGCCGCCGCCATGAGTTCGATGCAGTCGCTGAGCCGTGCCGTCGCCCCCTTCATCGGTACCCGGACGCCCGGCCAGTGGCGGCAGACGCTGCTGGAGTACGAGGACGGCTGGATCTTCCTCATAGCGGCGGGCAGCGGCGCGTACCTGGCCGCGGCGGCGGCGGCGGACGTGGACATGGAAGCGATGTCCTTCCGCATGCAGCAGCAGGTCGGCGCGGTCGGAAAGGCGATGACCACACCTCCTCGCCAGACGGCGGGAAGCGACGCATGACGGCCCGGGGCGAGGAAGAGGCCGTCTCCAGCGGATTCGTCCGCTCGTACGTCATCACCGGCGGGCGCGGTCTGCCCGACGCCGATGCGCTCTCCCTCGTCACGCTCGTCACCATCGCCCCGGACCGGGAGATGCCCGCCCAGGCGGGTCCCGAGGTCCGGGCGATCTGGGACCTGTGTTCCGGCGGCTACCTCTCGGTGGCGGAGGTGGCCGGCCACCTCCAGCAACCCGTGGGAGTGGCCCGGCTGCTGCTCCAGGATTTAGCGGAACAGGGCCACCTGATCCGGCGCAAGGCCCCGCCCGCCGCCCAGCTCGTCGACCGGAAGATCCTCGAAGAGGTGTTGCATGGACTCCACGTCCGCTTCGGCTGAGAACATCTATGTGCCGGACGCGGTCCAGCGCGCGGCGAAGATCCTCGTCGTCGGACATTTCGCCGTGGGCAAGACGACGCTCATCGGCACGCTCTCCGAGATCACCCCGCTGCGGACCGAGGAGCGGATGACGCAGGCCGCCGCCCACCTGGACGACCTGCGGAGCGCTCCCGGCAAGGAGACCACGACGGTCGCGCTGGACTTCGGCCGTCTGACGCTCAGCGACGAACTGGTGCTGTACCTGTTCGGTACCCCCGGGCAGCAGCGGTTCGTCCAGCTCTGGGAGGACATGGCCCGCGGATCGCTCGGCGCGCTGCTGCTGATCGACCCGGGCCGGCTCGCCGACACCTTCCCGGTGATCGACCTGGTCGAGCGGTACGGCCTGGAGTACGCGGTCGCCGTGAACAGCTTCGACCCGGCGACGCAGCACGGCGAGGACGAGCTGCGTGAGGCGCTCGACCTGCTGCCGGACACTCCGGTGATCCACTGCGACGCCCGTGACCAGAAGTCCTCCGCCAAGGCCCTGATCACGCTGGTGCAACACCTGCTCGCCCGCGTCGCCTAGGCGGGTGTCCGACCATGCGCGTCGCATGGTCGGACACCCGCCCGGCCCGCCCCTTCAACGCTCCACCCCCCACGGGCCTGTTCCGGCCCGCCTTCACACCGAGGAAGACACATGGACCCGTCGCCGGGAGCCAACTCGCAGGGCGCCCCCTCCGGGTGCCCGATGCACCAGGGGCGGCAGACGTCGCTCTACGGCCCGGAGTTCGCGGCCGATCCGCATCGTGTGTACGACGCGCTGCGCGCCCACGGTCCCGCCGCCCCGATCGAGCTGGCCCCCGGTGTGGAGGCCACTCTGGTGGTCCAGCACGAGGCGGCGCTCCGGGTCCTGCAGAACCCGTCGCTCTTCGCGCGGGACTCCCGGCGGTGGGTGGCGCTGCGCGAAGGGCAGGTGCCGCTCGACAGCCCGGTCCTGCCGATGATGGCGTACCGGCCCAACTGCCTCTTCACGGACGGCACCGAGCACCTCCGGCTGCGCAAGGCGGTCACCGAGAGCCTCGCCCGGCTGAACCCCAGCCGGCTGCGGCGGGACGTGGAGCGCATCGGGGACTACCTGGTCGACCAGTTCATCGAGCGGGGCAGCGCCGACCTCCTCGGCGACTACGCGAAGCTGCTGCCGCTGCTGCTCTTCAACCAGCTCTTCGGCTGCCCCGGCGACATCGGCGACCGGCTGACCCGTGACATGTCGGCCATCTTCGACGGCGAGGACGTGCTGCGTGCCAACGCCCGCCTGACGGAGTGCCTGATGGAGCTCGTCGCGCTCAAGCGACGGCAGCCCGGTGAGGACATCACCTCCTGGCTCATCCAGCACCCGGCCGGCCTCAGCGACGAGGAGCTGAAGGACCAGCTCGTCATGCTGATGGGCGCGGGCGTCGAACCCGAGCGCAACCTGATAGCCAACGCCCTGCTCGCCATGTTGTCGGGCGACACGGGCCAGGGCGGCTACCGGGGAGGCGGCCTCCTGGTGGAGGACGCCATCGACGGAGTGCTCTGGAACAACCCGCCGATCGCCAACTATGCGACGCACTACCCCGTTCAGGACGTCGACCTGAACGGCATGATCCTTCTCGCGGGGACGCCCGTACTGATCAGTTTCGCGGCGGCCAACAGCGACCCGGATCTCAACGCCGCTCGCGAAACCATGGCCAAGGGCGCCCACCTCGCCTGGGGCGCCGGCCCGCACGTGTGCCCGGCGAAGTCCCCGGCCCAGTTGATCGCCCTCACCGCCATCGAGAAGGTGCTCAACTCCGTACCGGACATCGCTCTCGCGGTGCACCCGTCCGCGGTCGAATGGCGGCCGGGGCCTTTCCACCGGGCGCTGGCGTCCCTGCCGGTGGTCTTCACCCCGACCGCGGCCCGCCATGGTGTGACGCATCATCAGAATGCCTCCACGACAAGGACTTCCACCGAGGCCGCACAGGTGACGCCCCGTCACCACGCGGCCGAGACGACCAAGAAGAACAAGGGCTGGTGGAGTTCGTTCCTCGACGTGTTCCGAGTATGAATTGACCATTCCTGAGGCATATCCCTGTGACATGACCAACAATGATCAGCGCATGGCCGGGATATGCCCGCGGGTAGGTTCTGGGCGGTAACCATCAGCCCAGGAACAGGAACTCTCCGTGAGCACGAGCAGTGGCACCGACAAGCCCGTCGTCGACCGCCGGGCCTTGGTCGCCCTGCTGCGAAAACTCAAATCCCCGCAAGGGCAGGAGGATCCCTATCCCCTGCTCGCGGAATTGAGAGCCATGGGTGACGTGGTCCCCGCTCCGTGGGGCGGGTACTTCGTCACCGGCTTCGATTCCGCGAACCAGGTGCTCAAGGGACGCGGCTGGCTGGCCCCCGACTTCGCCTGGCAGGAACGCCAGGAGGACGCCGGACGCTGGGACGCCGTCGCCACCCAGGAGATGACCAAGACCCTGGCGCGCCTCAACGCCCCGGAGCACACCTGCCAGCGCCGCAGTCTCGGCAACCTCTTCGACCGTACGACGATCGAGCGGCTCACCCCGCAGGTCGAGGAGCACGCCGGGCGGCTCCTCGACGACCTCGCCGGGGCGCTCGAAGGCGGTGGCGAGGCCGACTTCGTCTCCCTGGTGAGCGACCGGCTCCCGATCTCCACCATCGGCGGCTGGCTCGGCATCCCCGCCGAGGACTACGCCCACATCCTGGAGATCACCCACAACCAGGTGCACGCCCAGGAGTTGCTGCCGACCCGCAGCGAGCTGGCCGTCTCCGCCGACGCCACCGCCCACCTGCGGAAGTACTTCACCCAGCTCGTCCAGGAACGCCGCGACCGGCCCGCCCACGACGTCCTCACCGGCTGGATCCACACCTGGGACGCGATGGAACCGGACCGGGAGGCGGCGGACGAGATCCTGTACCGGCTCACCATGTTCGTCACCATCGCCTCCCTGGAGACCACCGCGACCCTGCTCTCCTCCCTGGTGTCGCTGCTGGCCGGCGACCCGGAACGCTGGGCGGAGCTGGGCGCGCACCCCGAGCGGATCGACGACGCGCTGGAGGAGGTGCTCCGCTACGACCCGCCGATACACATCAACACCCGGGTCGCCGCCGCGGAGACCGAACTCGCGGGCGTCACGATCCCCAAGGACGCCATGGTCCACGTCATGTACGGAGCGGCCAACCACGACCCGCGCCGCAACGAGGACCCGCACACCTTCGACATCGGGCGCCGGGGCAGCCACCTCACCTTCGGCGGCGGCGTCCACTACTGCCTGGGCGCGGCCCTCGCCCGGCTGGAGGCCCGCTCGCTCCTCGTCCAGCTCCTCGACCGCTTCCCGGATCTCCGGGTCACCACCCCTGCCACGTACGCCTCCCGGATGGTCTTCCGGCGCGTGACCTCTCTCGGCGTGACGATATGAATGTGACGATATGAAACTCCCGCTTTCCGACTTCCTCTCGCCCTACGGACGCCGCACCACCACCGTGCGCACCCACCGCGAGGGGCCCGTCCTCCGGATCGAGCTGAACCGGCCGGACGAGGGCAACGCTGTCAGCGAGGCGATGCTGGACGACCTGCTGACCGTCCTCGCCGTGCCGGACCCCGAGGTACGCGTCCTGGTCCTGAGCGGCGCCGGAGAGGACTTCAGCCTCGGCGGCGACCGGCACGAGTTCGCGGACTGGCTCGACGAGGACCCCACCGGACGCGGCATCCGGATCGCCGGCGACAAGGCCCGCCGCGTCTGCGAAGCCCTCACGGCCAACCCCGCGGTCACCGTCGCCCGCGTCCAGGGCAAGGTCATCGGCGCCGGCGTCGCCCTCGCCCTCGCCTGCGACCTGCGCGTCGGCGCGGACACCACCACCTTCCGCCTCCCCGAGCTGGCCCTCGGCCTGCCCACCGCCTGGGGCGGCGTGCTCCCCCGCCTGATCAACGAGATCGGCGCCGCCCGCGCCCGCGAACTGATCCTCACCGGCCGCGTCTTCGACGCCCAGGAGGCGTACGAACTCTCGGTCCTGCAGAAGGTCGTCCCCGAGGCCGAACTCGACCGGGCCGTCAGCGACTGGACCAGGCCGATCGTCCGCCGCCCGGAGTCCGCCCTCCGCGTGACCAAGGCCCTCTTCGCCTCGTACGCCGCCCCGACCCGCCTGGCCGACCCGTCCCTCCTGGACGCCGAACTCATGGCCTCCGTCGCCGCCGCCCACCACTACGCCAAAACCAACGGCACGCAGGCGGCGCGGGCACGGTAGCGGTCACGAGGGCGCCCAGGAAGTACCTCTGCCCTTCGCACCCGGAGCCGTCAGGAGACAGCCCTGACGCACGCGAGCGCGCGGAGGCCAAGGGCACGATTCGGGCAACCACGGGGACGATCGCCCGCTGAGCCGCTCTCTCACCGCATACCCCTCACACCCCAGGCCGTGACGTGATCGGGTGGCCCCATGACTTCCGCCATCCGTCACATCACCATCGACTGCGCCGATCCGTACGCACTCGCGGGCTTCTGGGCCTCCGCGTTGGGCGGTGAGCTCGCCGCCGACGACTTTCCGGGGGACCCGGAGGCCTCGGTCCACGCCGGCGCGCACGGGCTGCTGTTCATCCGGGTCGAGGACAAGAAGGCCGTCAAGAACCGGCTGCACCTCGACCTCCGGCCGCGGGACCGCACCCGGGACGAGGAGGTGGCCCGGCTGATCGGTCTCGGGGCCACGCTGTACGAGGACCACCGCAAGCCGGGCGGGGCCGGGTGGGTGACCCTGCTCGATCCCGAGGGCAACGAGTTCTGCGTCGAGCGCAGCGCGGCGGAGCGGGCGGAGGGCTGAGGACGACGACGTCCCTCACCCCCCGGCGGCCTGCTTCCGCGCCTGCGCCTCGGCGGGTAGCAGGTCCGCGCTGCCGCTGGCGGCCTCGCGCAGTTCGGCGGTCCGCTCGCGGATCTCGGGGAGCTTGGCGTACAGCGCTTCGCCCGGGCAGTCGGTGCCGTAGCTGTCGCGGTGGCCCGAAATGACCTGCAGATCGGCGGAGTTGCCCTTGGGGTAGAGGCTCTCGCTGTTGGTGGAGACCAGGACGACCTCGCCGCGCGGGTCGGTGCCCGGGCGCAGCTTCCAAGCGGCGATGCGCTCGATCGCGTCGAGCATCGGCTGCGGCACGGGGGTGTCCGGGTCGGTGAAGGTGCCGAGAGCGGCTATGCCGACGGTGTCCGCGTTGAAGCCCTTGGTGTGGGCGCCGCGCACCGGGCGGGTGACTCCGCCGGCGCGGCCCTCGTAGATGGTGCCGCAGCGGTCGACGACGAAGTTGTAGCCGATGTCGTCCCAGCCCTCGTCGTTGACGTGGTCGGACTGGACGGCCCGCAGCATGTCGGGGGCGTCGTCGCAGTCGTAGCGGTTGCCGTTGTTCGTGTGGTGGATGAAGACGGCCCGGGCGGCCCCGGTGTACACCGCCTTCTCCTTCACGATCGATTCGTCGGCGTGCCAGGCGGCTCGGCTGACGATCCTGGGTTCGGCGGGCACCCGTATCGGTTCCGGGGCGACGGCGGCGGCGCGCTCGTGAGGGGCGTGCCCGGCCGGGCCGTCCCGGAGTATCAGGAAGGCCAGCGTCAGGAGTACGGCTCCTGCGGCCAGTCGGCGGGACCACATGGGTCCACCCTGCGTCGCCCCGCCGGACTTCGCAGGAGAGCCGGGCAACCGGGTGACGCACGGCGCCCGCGCCGGCTCCGCCCCGATGACCTGCGCGGTTGTACGGAGCGGGCCGCGAGGCCCGTCCGGGCGCGGGCTTCACCAGGCCTCGCCGCCCCGGTCGGCCCGTGCGCCCCCGGCTCCCGCGCCCGGCCCTTCCCGACGGGCCAACAGCCAGGGCGCCACCAGCGGGAACACCAGGACGGACACCATCGCCGCGCCGACCAGGGCCGCCCCCTCCCCGGTGCTGATCGCCTTCTCGTCGAGCCCGATGGTGGTGATCGCGACGACGAGCGGCAGGCAGGTGGCCGCGTACAGGGCGAGCGCCCCGCGCTCCGCGCCGGAGGACAGGTCGCGCGGGGCGAGCAGCCAGACGGGGCCGCCGCGTACGAGCACGAAGAGGAGCAGGAACACCGGGAGCAGCGCCAACGCGCGCCCGCCGTCCAGCAGGGCCTTCAGGTCGAAGTCGATGCCGGTGACGACGTAGAAGAACGGCACGAGGAAACCGAAGCCGATGGCTTCGACCTTGGAGAGGATCACCTCGCTGCTCTCCGGCACCGAGCCCGTCAGGACGAGCCGGGTCAGCAGGCCGGCGGCGAACGCGCCGAGGAGGGTGTCCAGGCCGAAGAGCTCGGAGAGGCCCAGCATCGCGGCGAGCAGCAGCATCACGAAGCGCACCGCGAACTGGGCGCTGCTGTGCAGGGTCGCGGCCACGATGCGGCCGAACCAGGGCGGCCGGGGCCGGGACGCCCACCACACGGCACCTGCCGTCACCAGGGCGAACAGGACCAGCACCACGCTCGCCACGCCGGGGCTCCGGCCGCTGAAGAGCAGGGCCATCGCGATGATCGGGCCGAATTCGCCGACCGCGCAGAACCCGGTGACCACCGCCCCGAACCGGCCTTCCAGCCGCCCCGAGTCCCGCAGGATGGGCAGGACGGCGCCGAGCGCGGTGCTGGTCAGCGCCGTACCGATGACCAGGCTCCGGGCCAGGTCACCGCTGTTGATCGCGAGGGAGACGCCCAGTCCGAGGGCGAGCGAGATCAGCCAGGCGCCGCCCGCCCGGCGCAGGACCGGTACCCCGACGTCCCCGAACCGGATCTCGTACCCCGCCAGGAAGATCAGCATGGAGAGGCCCAGGTCGGAGAGGGCGTCGATCACCTGGTCGTGGTGGGCGAGGCCGAGGACGTCCGGACCGACCAGGATGCCCAGCAGGATCTCGAAGATCACCACGGGGACGGAGAGCAACCGCGAGGCGGAGGCGGTGAGCAGCGGCGCCAGGGCGGCCATGGCCATGATCAGGATGAGGGTGCCGGGGTTGTCCACCGTTCGCATCCTGCAAGAGCCCGCCGCCCGGCACGGGGACGGACACGCCCGGTACGTCCCGCGGTCGTCGGGGCCGGGACGGTCACCCCGCGCGCCCCCGCCGTTCCGCGCCCGCCCCGCACAGCCCGGTCTCCCCCGCACCCGCCCGTTCGGACGACCCCACGTGCCCCCGCCCGCGAACGCTCCTTGACTGGGACGTCACCAGGTCTCCGCCAGGACGCACGCCCGCCAGCAGGCCACCGGGAGGTCCCATGCCGTCGTCACCGTCCGCGATGGCCGTCCCGCCCCCGCGCCGCGCGGACGGGACGCGGCGCCCCACCGGCGGGCTGCGCCGCCTCGGTGCGTGGTGCGCCCGGCACTTCGTGGTCGTGCTGGTGCTGTGGGTGGTGGCCCTGGCGGGGCTGCAGGCGCTCGTCCACGCGTACGGCGGCGACTACTCCGACGACTTCTCGCTCCCCGGTACGCAGTCCCAGGACGGGTTGGACGTCCTCAAGGCGCACGCCCCGTCCGCCGGCGGGTACAGCAGCCAGATCGTGCTGCACGACGCGGACGCGCCCCTCACCGACCTCTCCGACCAGGTCTCCTCCGCGGTCGGCAGCCTCCAGAAGCTGCCGGAGGTGCTCTCCGTCCAGAACCCGCTGCCGCCGCCCGGCACCCAGCCGACCCCGCCGCCCACCGGTACCCCGAACACCGGTCCGCTCTCGACGGACGGGAAGACGGCGTACCTCACGGTCCGTTTCGCCGTGCAGCCCTCGACGCTCGGCTCGGACTATCTGCACGGTGTGGACCAGGCGGTGCAGCCGCTGCGTTCGGCCGGGGCGCAGGTGGAGTACGGGGGGCCGCTCGGCGAACTCGCGCGCCCCGGGGCGAACGACCGCACCAGCGAGGCGATCGGTTTCGGGGTGGCGATCCTGGTGCTGCTGATCGGCTTCGGCAGCCTGTTCGCCGCGCTGCTGCCACTGGTCACGGCGCTGTTCTGCGCGGTGTGCGGGCTGGCGCTGCTGGGACTGCTGGCTTCCGTGTGGACGTTCGCCACGGTGTCTCCGACGCTCGCCACGATGATCGGCATCGGGGTCGGCATCGACTACGCGCTCTTCCTGGTGACCCGGCACCGGCAGAACCTCGTCGACGGGCGGCCCCCGGCCACCGCCGCCGGGAACGCGGCCGCGACCAGCGGGCGCGCGGTGCTGCTGTCGGGCTGCACGGTGATCATCGCGCTGTCCGGGCTCTGGGTGTCCGGCATCGGCTTCATCGGGAAGCTGGGCCTGGCGGCGGCCGTCACCGTGGTCACGGCGGTGCTGGGCGCGCTCACCCTGGTTCCCGCCCTCCTCGGGCTGATCGGCCGGCACATCGACCGTATCCGGGTCCGTACCCCGATCGCCGAGACGGACGCGGCGCCGGGCGGGAGCGCGCGAGGCGGCCGGCACCGGTACGCGGAGCGGGTGGAGCGGCGGCCCTGGTGGTTCCTGGCCGTCGGGGTGGTGGTGCTCGCGGTTCTGGCTGGCCCGCTGTTCTTCATCCAGTTGGGGCACATCGGCGACGGCGCCGACCCGAAGTCGTTCACCGACCGGCGTGCGTACGACCTGATGTCGTCCGCCTTCGGCCCCGGCTCCAACGGCCCGCTGACCCTCGTCGTCGACCAGAGCGACGTACCGCAGGCGGACCGGGCGGCGCTCTCCTCGCAGGCCCAGAAGGCCCTCACCGGGGTGACCGACGCCGCGAAGATCACCCCGCTCACGGCCACTTCGGACGGGGACGTGCTGACCGCGACCGCGTACTCCGTCGCCGCCCCGCAGGACGAGCGGACCACCGCCCTCACCGACGACCTGACCGACACGGTCCTGCCGAAGGCGGTCGAGGGCTACAAGGCGCGGACGTACGTCACCGGCACCACCGCCGCCCAGGTCGACTTCCTCGACATCGTCGCCGGCCGGCTGCCGTTGATCATCCTGGTGGTGGTGGGCCTCGCGTTCCTGGTGATCCTGGTCGTCTTCCGGGGGCTGCTCGTCGCCGTGAAGGCGGCGGTGCTCAACGTGCTCTCGATCGCCGCCTCGTACGGGGTCGTGGTCGCCGTCTTCCAGTGGGGCTGGGGCGGCCCGGCGCTCGGCGTGTCGGGGGACGTGCCGATCGAGAGCTACGTCCCGATGATGATGTTCGCGATCGTCTTCGGGCTGAGCATGGACTACGAGATCTTCCTGCTCTCCCGCATCCACGAGGCCTGGCTGCGTACCGGCGACCCCCGGGGGAGCGTGGCGCACGCGCTGGAGATCACCGCCCGGGTCATCACCTGCGCGGCGCTGATCATGGTGAGCGTCTTCGCGGCGTTCCTGATCAGCGACGACATCGTGGTGAAGATGCTGGGCCTGGGCCTCGCCGCCAGCGTGCTCATCGACGCGACCGTCGTACGGCTGCTGCTCGTGCCCGCCGTGATGACGCTGCTGGGCCGGGCCGCCTGGTGGACCCCCCGGTGGCTGGACCGCCTGCTGCCGCACCTGGACGCGGAGGGCACGGCCGAAACCGTCCGGAAGCCCGCCCGGAAGTCCTGAGGCCCGCACACGCGAACGCCCCCGCCCACCGGTCACGAGGACCGGACGGGCGGGGGCGCTGTCCGTGCGTGCGAGGTGCCTACGCGGCGCGGTTGGTGCGGCGCACCGCGGCTGCGGCGCGTGCCTCCGGCGTCGCCAGGTCGGTACGGCGGCTGCGGCCGGAGCCCGAGCGGGCCCCGGCGCCGGGACCCCGCCCGCGGCCCATGAAGGCACCGCCGCGGGACTTGCCGGAGGACTTGGGGCGCTCGGACGGCGGGCTGCTGATGACGACCGGGACACCGGACGGGGTCCGGGCGCCGGTGATCCGGCTCAGCTCGGCCTCACCGGACCGGACCTGGGCGATCTGCGGGGTGATGCCCGCGTCCTGCATCAGGCGGGTCATCTCGCGGCGCTGGTTGGGCAGCACCAGCGTGACGACGCTGCCGGACTCACCGGCGCGCGCGGTACGCCCGCCACGGTGCAGGTAGTCCTTGTGGTCGCTCGGCGGGTCGACGTTGACGACGAGGTCGAGGTTGTCGACGTGGATGCCGCGCGCCGCGACGTTCGTGGCGACCAGCACGGTGACGTGCCCGGTCTTGAAACGGTCCAGGGTGCGGGTGCGCTGCGGCTGCGACTTGCCGCCGTGCAGCGCGGCGGCCCGGACACCGCTGGCCAGCAGGTGGTCGGTGAGCCGGTCCACGGCGTGCTTGGTGTCCAGGAACATGATCACGCGACCCTCGCGGGCGGCGATCTCCGTGGTGGTGGCGTACTTGTCGGCGCCCTGCACGTAGAGCACGTGGTGCTCCATCGTGGTGACGGCACCGGCGGCCGGGTCGACGGAGTGCACGACCGGGTCGTGCAGGTAGCGACGGACCAGCAGGTCGACGTTCTTGTCGAGGGTGGCCGAGAAGAGCATCCGCTGCCCCTCCGGGTTCACCTGGTCGAGCAGCTCGGTGACCTGCGGCATGAAGCCCATGTCGGCCATCTGGTCGGCCTCGTCGAGCACCGTGATGGTGACCCGGTCGAGCTTGCAGTCGCCGCGCTCGATGAGGTCCTTGAGCCGGCCCGGCGTGGCGACGACGACTTCGGCACCGCCGCGCAGCGCGCTGGCCTGCCGGCCGATCGACATGCCGCCGACGACGGTGGCGAGCCGCAGCTTCAGCGACCGGGCGTACGGGGTGAGCGCGTCGGTCACCTGCTGCGCCAGCTCACGGGTGGGTACGAGGACCAGGGCGAGCGGCCTGCGGGCGTCCGCGCGGCGGCCCTCGGTACGGGCCAGCAGGGCGAGGCCGAAGGCCAGCGTCTTGCCGGAGCCGGTACGGCCGCGGCCGAGGACGTCGCGTCCGGCGAGCGAGTTGGGGAGGGTGGCCGCCTGGATCGGGAACGGCACGGTGACGCCCTCGACGACGAGCGTCGCCTTCAGGGGCGCGGGCAGCTCCATCTCGTCGAAGGCCTCGACGGCCGGGAGACCCGGGTTGATCGTGACGGGCAGGGCGAACTCGCTCCTGCCCGCGGGCCTGCGGCTGCCCTGGCCGCCGGAGCGGCGCGGTCCGCCGCCGGAGCCGCCGGGACGGCCTCCGCCGGAATACCTCGGGCCTCCGCCGAAGCCGGAGCCACCGCCGGAGGAGGAGCCGGAACCACCGGATCGGGTGCGGGAAAACCTGTCGTTCGAGCGGGGCGTGCGATCGCGGTTCATGGAGAACCTTTCCTCGATGGGCACGTATCGAGGGATTCTCTGTGAAGAGCGACGACCGAAAGGGCGCCCAGAATCGCAAGAACGAGCCGATGAACGGGACAAATACGGAAACAGGAGAACCGGGAGCGGAACTCCTGTCGAAAAACGGGAAACGCCGGATGAACGGGCGAAAAAGAAATCCGGCCCAGGGACATCATCCCGCACGGCCGGAAACGCCAACGAGCCGGGGCCCGCACCCCAAGGTGCGGGCCCCAGCTGCGTGGAACGTCTGCGCGAGATCAGGCAGGAGTGATGTTCTCGGCCTGCGGGCCCTTCTGGCCCTGGGTGATGTCGAAGTTCACCTTCTGGCCCTCCTGCAGCTCACGGAAGCCCTGGGCGGCGATGTTCGAGTAGTGGGCGAAGACGTCAGCGCCGCCACCGTCCTGCTCGATGAAGCCGAAGCCCTTTTCCGAGTTGAACCACTTCACGGTTCCAGTAGCCATGTCAGTCTCCTTGGGGGCATAACCCGCAGACACGCACTGTGCGTGTCCAACGTCGCCGTGATGATTACCCCGTCCGGGATGAATACCGGAAATACAAAACCGCACCCACCGGTGTACGACCGGCAAGAGCGCGTGAAGTTCTTGGGAACCACAACTGCAACTTCAACAACCGTAGCACGATGCAAGCAAAAGAGGGCGGTACGTAATTACGTTCCGCCCGGGGCGCCATAAATTCTCCTCGCTCATTGTCCGTATATCTGCTTCGGCGGAAGCAGATATTCAGGACTCGCCGGGACCTTCGCCCCCTTCGGACCTTCCGGACCCCCCGGAACCGTCCGCGCGCCGGCCGCCACGGCCCGCGCGCAGCTCCTCGTTGAGGCGGAGCGCGTCTTCGAGCTGGTCCTCCAGGATCACGATCCTGCAGGCCGCCTCCACCGGCGTCCCGCTGTCCACCAGCTCGCGGGCGCGGGCGGCGACGCGGAGCTGATAGCGCGAGTAGCGGCGGTGGCCGCCCTCGGACCGCAGGGGCGTGATCAGGCGGGCGTCTCCGAGCGCCCGCAGGAAGGCGGGTGTCGCGCCGATCATCTCGGCGGCCCTCCCCATCGTGTACGCGGGGTAGTCGTCGTCGTCCAGCCGGTCGACGACGTGATGTGTGGCTTCCGGGGGCATAGCACCTCTTCCGGGACCACGCGAGGGACCGGGAGGGCGGCCTGTCCGCTCCCCGGGGACGCCTGCGAGTCCCAGAACACTTGTGTCCAGATCAGTCACCTCTATCGTAGCCGCGACAGTTTTTCCCGTCTCGTGGAGCGAGGGTTTCTTCGCCTCCTTGCTGTCCCGCGCGCGCATCCGTCGCGCCGTCCGGGACGACCCGCGCCACCGACTCCCGGGCCGGGCCTCTCGCGCGTCGCGCGTCGCGCGCCGGACGACCGACCGGACGGTCGAACTGAGCTGACCTACCGGTCAGTTGTCGCCGGACGCGGGGCGGGCCATAATGCATGACGTAGCCCTTCACGCATCCCCCGTCGTGAAGGGCTACGTCATGTTTCCGGCCCGAACCCGTCCGCGTCCGGGACTACTTGGCGGCGGCTCACACGGTGGATCACGGCGTGGCCCACGGCGTGGATCGCCGCGTGGCCCACGCGGGGGCGCGGGCCGCGTTTGCGGGCGGCGCGCAGGGCCGGTTACGTGGAACGCGTACGAGTCCGGGCCGCGCGCACGGGTCCGGCCGGTGCCGTCAGGAGGGACGCACAGATGTCCGGAAAGAGGTCCCGGAAGGCCGTGACGCCGCAGAAGCACGGCCCCCGCGGAAAGCACGGGAAGCATGAGGCGTCCGGCGACTTCGGGGGCGCCGAGGGGGCGGAGAAGTCCGCAGCGGCGGGTCCCTCCAAGGGACGCCTGCTGCTCAAGGTCGGGACGAGTGCCCTCGCGATCTTCCGTGCGGTCAAGCGGGTCCGCCGCACCACGGGGCGGGCGGACAAGCTGCTCGCCGCCGACGCCGTCGCCGGGCTGCTGCCGATGATCACCGCGGTCGCCATCGTGGTGCGCCAGCTGCGGCGTAAACCGCAGTCCGCGCACGCCACTCCTTAGGGCAGTTTCCGGGGGCGCGCCGGGCGCATGGGGCCCGGAATCCGGCGGAATGGCCCCGGTGCCCGGGCCTGCCCGGGGTACGACTGGTCCGTGTCCACCTTCGAGATCACCACCGCGAGCGCCGACGACATGCCCACCCTGGCCGCCTGGGCCCACGAGGAGGGATGGAACCCGGGGCTCGCCGACGAGGGCCCGTTCTTCACGGCGGACCCCTGCGGCTTCCTCCTCGGCCGGCTCGACGGGGAGCCCGCCACCTCCGTGTCGGTCGTCCGCTACGGCTCCGGCTACGCCTTCCTCGGCTTCTACCTCACCCGCCCCCACCTGCGCGGGCAGGGCTACGGCCTGCGCACCTGGCGGGCCGGTACGGCGCGCCTCAGCGGGCGCACCATCGGGCTCGACGGCGTACCCGACCAGCAGGCCAACTACCGCAGGTCGGGCTTCCGTACGGAGTGGAGCAACGCGCGGTACGAGGGGTTCCCGGCGGCCGGGGCGGTGCTCCCGCCGGGGCTGCGGCTGGCCGACGCCCGCTCGGTGCCCTTCGACCGGCTGGCGGCGTACGACCGGCGGTTCTTCCCGGCCCCGCGCGAGGCGTTCCTCGCGGCGTGGATCACCGCTCCGCGGCGGACGGCGCTCGTCGTGGTGCGGGAGGAGGACGGCGCGGTCGAGGGGTTCGGGGTGGTGCGGGCCTGCCGTGCCGCGTCCCGGGTGGGCCCGCTGTACGCGGCTTCGCCGGACGTGGCGGCGGCACTGCTCGGCGCCCTCGCCGCCGCCGCGCCGGGGACGCCGGTGGCGGTGGACGTGCCCGACATCAACCCCGTGGGGGTGCGGCTGGCGGAGCAGCTGGGTCTGGAGCCGTCGTTCGGGACGGCCCGAATGTACGCGGGGCCGGTACCTGAGTTCGACCGGGGCGGGGTGTACGGGCTCACCAGTCTGGAGCTGGGCTGACGCCCGGCCGGTCCGGGCCGTGCGTCAGCCTCCCATCAGGCGTGGACCGGCGGCGGGGCGGGGGCCGTCGACGAGTTTCGGCCCGGTCGGGCGGAAGGGCCGCCGGGTCCTGGCGGAGTCGGCCGTCCACCGGCCGAAGCCGGTGTCCTCCCGGATGCGCGAGGCGAGGACGGCGATGTCGTCGTCGGCGCCCTCGCCGAACCGGTCGATGGCCTCGTCCAGCAGGTCTTCCAGGTCGCCGCTCTCCGGCATGGTCAGCGTCGAGAGGCGGCGTACGGAGACGTCGATGTCCTCGCCCCGGCGTTCCACCAGCCCGTCCGTGTACATGAAGAGGACGGTGCCGGGGCCGCACGGCACGGCGTCGGTGCGGTAGCCGCCGAACCCCATGCCCAGCGGCGGGCCGGGCTTCACGGGCACCACCCGTGAGCGGTTCGCGCCGGGGTCGATGAAGACGGGCGGGAGGTGTCCGGCGCTCGCCACCTCGCACATCCCGGCGTAGCGGTCGACCACGGCGAGCAGGCAGGTGGCGGCCCGGTCCAGGCCCGATCGCTGCACCATGGCGTCGAGTTGCTCCAGGATGCGGTGCGGGGGCAGGTCCTCGCCCGCGAGCAGCCGCAGCAGCGAGCGGTAGTGGCTCATCGCCACCGCGGCTTCCACGCCGTGGCCCATGACGTCGCCCATCGCCTTGAGGTGGCGCCCGTCGTGCAGGGGTACGACGTCGAACCAGTCGCCGCCCACCACCGCGCCCCGGTCGGCGGGCAGATAACGGGTGGCGACCTCCACGTGCGGGTGGGCTCCGCGCGGTTCGGAGAGCAGGGAGGCCTGGAGCTCTCGGGCGATGGTGTGTTCGCGGGCGTAGCGGCGGGCGTGGTCGAGGTCGGTGGCGGCCCGGCCGGCGAGTTCCACGGCGACGAGCACGTCCTCGTCGTCGAAGGGCCGCGACTCCTTCGAGCGGACCAGGCTCAGTGCCCCGAGGGACACGCCCCGGGCGGCGAGCGGGACGACGAGGGCGGTGCGCAGGCCGGAGGCCCGGTAGGCGGCGATCAGGTCGGCTCGGGCGTCGGCCCGGCCGAACTCGTTCCCTTCCCCGAGGTCCATGACGACGGGCTCGCCCGCGGCCAGGCACCGGGAGACGGTCGCGTCCTCCGCGTAGTCGATGTACTCGCCCGTGTTGCTGAAGACCGCGGCTCCGCCCTGGTAGGCGGGGGCGGCGGCGAAACCGGCACGCCGCATCCGCAGGACGCCGGGCGGGGCCTGGCGGACGGTGTGCCCGATGTCGGGCGGGAAGACCTCCACCGCGGCAAAGTCGGCGAGCGCGGGGACGACGAAGCGGGCGAGTTCCTGGCAGGTGGTGTCCATGTCGAGAGTGGTCCCGATGTTGACGGCGGCCGTCGAGAGGAGTGTGAGGTGCCTGCGGGCGCGTTCGAGATCCCGTTCCTCGTTCTTGACCTCGCTCATCTCCACCAGGACGCACAGGACACCGATCGGAGCCCCGTTCTGCTCCAGCCGGTGGTAGGCGGCCTGCCAGTAGCGCTCCTCGTGCCGGGAGACGCCCCAGGACTGGCCCTGGGTCATGGACGTGCGGGGCTTCCCGTCCCGGAGGACGAGGCGCATGACGTGGTCGCGGGCGTCGAGTTGCGGCAGCACCTCCTGGACCGTGCGGCCGAGGTGGGCGGCGGCGGAGAGGCCGTTGAACGCTTCGAGGGCCGGGTTCACGTAGACGTACCGCAGACGGGTGTCGAAGACCGCCACCCCGGCGGGGGAGCCTCCGGCGAAGGCGGCCACGGCGTCGAGGCCGGCCGGGGCGACCGCATCCGGGCCGGGGCCCCCGGGAGGCTCGGGCGGCGGTCGCTCGTCGGTTCTGCCCTCCACCGGAATCTCCCGCCGTCGTCGCCCGCTCGCTCGTGGCCTGCCGGATTACCATCGTCTGCCGCGCCCGGGGGCCCCGCATCCGCAGACGCGGGGCCCCCGGGCCCGGGGGTCAGCGGGCGGGGAGTCCGTCGAAGTCCAGCGTTCCGGCCGTGGCCTCCGCGCTCACGGGGAGCCGCAGGACCTCCGCGACCGCGTGGGGCACCGGGGTCAGGCCCAGCAGTCCGGTGACGAGCGCGGTCGTGGTGCGGTGCCAGGCGGGGGCGCGGCGGATCATCGCGTGGTCGCTGCCCCGCACGGTGATCAGGCAGGTACGGGCTCCGGCGCGCCGGGCGCGGGTGGCCAGGGACTGGGTGGCCTGCGGGCTGGTGACCCGGTCGCGGGTGCTGTGCAGGAGGACCACGTCCCGCCCGGCGAGCTGGGTGACCGGGTCGCCGGGCGGGCACCAGGGGGCGAGCCCGACGACCCCGCGGACCAGGGGGTGGCCTCCGGCGCGCAGGGCGGCGCGGGCACCCATGGAGTGGCCGAGCAGGATCACCGGCAGGTCACCCGCCTCGTCCTGGAGCTCGTCCAGGGCCTGCACCGCGTCGTGGAAGGCGTCGTCCCGCTCGCCGTTCCACCCCCGGTGGCCGTACCGCACCCGGCGCACCAGTACGGGGCCCCAGGGGCTCCCGTCACCGCGGCGCCCGCCGATCGCCGGTTCGCCGGTCGCGTGTTCGCCGGGCGGCCGTTCTCCGGTCCTCGGTTCCCCGCTCGCGCGTTCCCCGGTCGCCCGGACGAGGGACCGGATGAACGGCCACATCCGCAGGCCGGGGAGGTTGAGCAGGCCGGGCGGCGGCGGCTCGGTCCCTCTGGCCCGGCCGCCGTGCAGGACGAGCACCGCTGCCGAGGGCATCTGCGGGGCCACGCGCACCTCCTGGGTGGTGGGACGGTTCGCCCTTACGAGGAGCATGCTCGTGCGGAGCACCTGGGCACATTCTCGTAGGAACCCCTGCGCGGCGGGCACCTCGCCGCGAACATTCCCCGGACGAAGGAGACATCATGGCATCAGGTCCTCAGATCGGCGCCCCGGCACCGGAGTTCACCCTCCCGGGTGGGGAGCTCGTGGGCGAGGAGTTCGTGCGCCGGGACTACTTCCGCGACAGCGCGCCGGGCCGGGCGCTGATCCTCGCCTTCTATCCCGGCGACAACACGGCGGTCTGCACCCGGCAGCTCTGCTCGTACTCCTCGGGTCTGGAGGTCTTCGAGGGGCTCGGCGCGGACGTCTGGGGAATCAGTCCACAGGGTGTGGACAGTCACGAGAGCTTCGCCCGCGGCCGGGGGCTGCGGATGCCGCTGCTGGCCGACGCGGACCGCGCGGTCGCCCGCGCGTACGGGGTCGCCGCGCCCGGTATCGGGGTGCGCCGCTCGGTGTTCCTCATCGGCCCGGACGGTGTGCTGAGGTGGAAGCACGTGGCACTGATCGGCGCGACCTTCCAGTCCGTCGACAAACTGGCCGAGCAGCTCACCGCCATCGGGGCCGTCTGACGCGAGCCCTCCCTCAGGCGTCGTGCAGCCAGGGGCGCAGCTTCTCCGGGTTGCGGACCACCCACAGGCGGGTGACGCGGCCGTCGGCGATCTCCAACGACGCGACCGTCAGGACGGTGCCCCCGCTCCGGGCCACCAGGCCCGGTGTGCCGTTGACCGAGCGTTCCAGGAGTTCGAGGCCGGGAGCCCGGTCGGCGATGGCGGCCATGTAGGCGGCGATGCGCGCACCGCCCTCGACGGGGCGCAGGACGGCGCTCGTCAGGCCGCCGCCGTCGGCGGTCAGCACCGCGGCCGGGTCGAGGAGGCCGACGAGGGCCGCGATGTCCCTGGTCTCCCAGGCCTCCTTGACCTGCCGCACCACGTCGCCCCGGCCGGCCGCCGTCACCGGCGCGCGCTCCTCGCGCAACCGCCGCCGTCCCGAGGCGGCGAGCTGTTTGCAGGCGGCCGGGGTCCGGCCGAGGACGTCGGCGATCTCGGCGAACGGGTAGCGGAACACGTCGTGCAGGACGACCGCCACGCGCTCGGCGGGGGTCATCGATTCCAGTACGACGAGGAAGGCCATGGTCACCGACTCGTCCAGGACCATCAGATCGGCGGGGTCGGCCCCGCCGTCCCGGTCCCGCCCGGCCGGGCCGGGCAGCGGATCGCGCAGCGGGTCGGGCAGCCAGGAGCCGACGTACCGTTCGCGTCGCGCCCGCGCCGAGCCGAGTACGTCCAGGCAGATCCGGCCGGTCACGGTCGTCAGCCAGGCGCCGGGGGCGGCGACCTCGTCCCGCCGTGCGGGCGCCAGCGCGTACCAGCGGGTGTACGCCTCCTGCACGGCGTCCTCGGACTCGGCGAGCGAGCCGAGCAACCGGTAGGCGATGTTGATGAGTTGGCGCCGTTCTCCGGCGACCTCGTCGGTGCGCGCTCCCGCCGTACCCATCCCTGCCGCCCCCTCGCCTTACCTTTCCCGGGCCCGTGTCGTCGGGCGGTCAAGACCTTACCGACCGACTGCCCTCCGGGGCGGAGCAGAAGGGGGACCGTGGCCATGACGACCCGGGCGACGACCGAGCACACGACGACGGAGCGGGCGACGGCACGGCAGGCGGCGGAGCGCCGCTTCTCGTTCCTGCGGATCGCGATAGCCCTGCAGACCCTGACCATCTTCCTCCAAGCGGTCTCCGCCGGGCTGCTGCTGACCGCCTCCTACGGCGAGACGCTGCACGGCGTGGGCGCCCGGGTGATGTACGCGGCGTCGATGCTGTACCTCCTCGCGGCGGTACTGGCGTGGAAGCCGGGCGGCGGTCCGGTCCGGCCGATCTGGCACGCGAGCGGTTTCCTGGTCCTCGCGTCGGTGCAGGTCGTGCTCGGTATCGCGCACGTCCCCTCGGTCCATCTCCCGCTCGGGGTGCTGATGTTCGGCCTGAGCCTGCTCGCACTGGTCAAGCGCTGAGAGCCGTACGCGCCCCGGGCGCGGGAACCACGGGCGCGGAATGGTTCGTCCCCCCGTCCGACCGGGCAATCATCCGGCATCGAGGCCGCTCCAAGACTGCCGGTTCCCGGCAGTGACGGTGGGCCCCGGGCCGTGAGACGCTCCGGTCGTCTCGCCACGGAGCCGGGCCGGGGGGCCCGAAAGCTCAAGGGGGTACGAAGTGACGCTTCTGCTCGCACTGGGTGCGGCGGGACTCACCCTGCTCGCTCTGTCGTTGCTCTTCGACGGCATCCTGGAGGGGATCTTCGGGGGGCTCTTCGGGGGCCTGCTCAACGGACTGTTCGACGGCCTGCTCTCGCTCCCGGTGATCGCCGGATTCCTCTCGATGCTCGGCTTCGGCGGAGCGATCGTGCAGGGCACCACCGGGGCGGGACTGGCCGCGGCCCTGGCGAGCGGGGGCCTCGCGGGACTGGTCGCGGCCTGGCTGACCTGGAAGTTCAGCCGGTCCCTGATGCAGGACCGCACGGACCCCACACCGCGCGGCGACGACCTGATCGGCACCACCGGTTCCGTCGTCACCGCCATTCCGGCAGGCGGATACGGCGAGGTGCTGCTGCGCCACGCCGGGCACACCGTCAAGTACGCGGCGAAGAGCGCCGCACCCGTCGCACAGGGCACCGAGATCTGGGTGGAGGCCACCTTGTCCACCTCGTCGGTCACGGTACGCCCGGTAGAACGCCCGTAAAACATACGGTCGTTGAACAATCCGCCGCCCGAACGGACGGCGGGCCAGGGGGCATCACCACATGAGTCCAGTCGTCATCTCCGTCATCGGCATCGTCGTTCTGTTCGTGTTTCTCGGCCTCGCCGTCGTCACCCGGTACAAAGTCGCCGGCCCGAGCGAGGCGTTCATCATCACCGGCCGCCGGGGCAAGAAGCACACGGACCCGGTCACCGGTCTGACCAGCATCGACAACACCGGCCAGAAGGTCGTGGTCGGCGGCGGCGTCTTCGTGGTGCCGTTCGTGCAGCAGCGGTACACCCTCGACCTCTCCAGCCGGCAGATCCCGGTGAAGGTGCGCGGGGCCGTCACCCTGCGCGGGGTGAAGGCGAACCTCGAAGGCGTCGCGATCGTCAAGGTCGGTGGCAGCGAGGACGCGATCCGGGCGTCCGCGCAGCGGTTCCTGCGCCAGCAGGCGGGGATCGCGGGCTTCACCCAGGAGGTCCTCTCGGGTTCGCTGCGCGCGATCGTCGGCCGGATGGCGGTCGAGGACATCATCCGCGACCGCGCCGCCTTCGCCAGTCAGGTCGCGGAGGAGGCCGAGGCCAGCCTCTCCGGCCAGGGTCTGATCCTGGACGCCTTCCAGATCCACGACATCACCACCGAGGGCACCTATCTGGAGGACCTGGGCCGCCCCGAGGCAGCCCGCGCCAAGCAGGAGGCGGACATCGCCGAGGCCAACTCGCGGCGGACCTCCGAGCAGGCCCGGCTGAAGGCGGCCGAGGACATCGCCGTCGCCGAGCGGACCTTCTACCTGAAGCAGGCCGAGATCCGGGTGGAGACCGAGGTGGCCGCCGCCAAGGCGAACGCCGCAGGGCCGCTCGCCGAGGCCGCCCGTCAGCAGGAGGTTCTCCAGGAGCAGGAGAAGGTCGCCCAGCGCCAGGCCGCGCTGACCGACCGCGAGCTCGACACCCGCGTCCGCAAGCCCGCCGACGCCGCCCGGTACCAGGCCGAGCAGGAGGCGGAGGCCCGCCGTATCGCCAAGGTCAAGGAGGCGGAAGCCACCGCCGACCGCGCACGGCTGACCGGTGAGGGCGAGAAGCTCCAGCGTTCGGCACTGGCGGCGGCGGTACGCATCGAGGGCGAGGCCCAGGCCGCCGCCATCGCCGCCCGGGGTGCGGCGGAAGCCGAGGCCATGCGGAAGAAGGCCGACGCCTTCGCGCAGTACGGCGACGCGGCCGTCCTGCAGATGCTGGTGGAGGTGCTGCCCAAGGTCGTCGCCAAGGCGGCGGAGCCGCTGAGCGCCATCGACAAGCTGACGGTCATCTCCACCGACGGAGCGAGCCAGTTGGCACGCACCGTCACCGACAACGTCGCGCAGGGCATGGAGTTGCTCACCTCCACGACCGGCGTCGACCTCGCCTCGCTCCTCAAGAACCTCACCGCCTCCCGGACCGGCGCACCGGCAGCCGCCGTGGCGGCGGGTTCCGAGGCGGCTGCGGAGCCGAGCGGCACGGACGGGGGGAACGCGAAGGGCGACGGGAAGATCGAGGTCACCGACTGAGGGCTGCCCGCTCCGAGTGGGGCCGTCCGCGCCCGAAGGCCGTCCCGCAGCCTTCAGGTGTGCGGGCGGCCTCATTCGTCCGCCGGGTGCTCCGGGGGTCGTGCACCCGCGCCGACCGGTGAGGCGAGCCCGGCGAGGCGGTCGCGCCAGCCGCCGGAGCCGTCCCCGGCAAGCCCGTCCTCGCCCCGGGCCCGCGCGTCCGCGTCCCGTCGGGCCGCCCACAGCGCGAACGCCTCCGCCTGTTGGCACTTCTCGCACTTCGTGCGCCCGCCGTGCGCCCGGAGCATGTGCTCGTCCCCGGGCCCCTCGCAGACCACCAGGGGCACCTGGGGCGGTCCCTCCCGGTCGAGCTCCTCGCCCGATTCGGACACCCACCCCCGGCCCGGCACCAGGACCACGCTGCCGGGCCGGTCCACACCCCGGGGACGCGAGGCCCCCGGCGCCACGGCTCCCCCCACGACACGTCTGCGGCCCGGCTCGGGCGGCATCTTCTCCGTCAGCCGGTGCCGCACGAACCCGACGGCCGATCTCACCCCGTCCTTCGGCAGCTGAGAGCTCAGCACGTATCGCATGTCGGCGGCCGACACACCGCGCCGCAGCCACTCCGCCGCCTTGTCCACCAGGCCCCGTACCTCGTACTGCCCCAGGTGCAGCTGCTTCGTCTCCTTCCTCAGCGACAGCAGCACCTGCTCCGCCAGCACCATCTCGGACGTCCAGTCCTTCCCCCGCGCCGCCTCCGGGGCCTCCGCCACGGGAGCGGGAGCGGCTACGGGAACGGCCACGGGAACGCGTTCGGGTACGGGAACGCTTTCGGGTTCAAGAACGGAGGCGGCCGCGGGCGCGGGGGCGGGCCCGTCCACCGACTGCGGGACGGGTGCGGGGGCGGCGGCGGGGGCGGCCGAAGGCCCGCACACGCGCACCGGCTCGGTCCACGGCGCACGCACCCGCCCGTCCTCCGTCGCCCGTACGTACGCCCCTGGGGGCGCGGCAGCGATCACCGGGGCGGTCCTCGGCTGCGGAACCTCGGCCCGCACGACCGGCGCCGCCGGGACCCCCACCGGGTCCTGCTCGATCAGCCACTCCGGCGGATCCGCCCAGAAGCCGCTGTCGGACTCGTCCGTGAGCAGGGGCCCCAGCTCGAACCGGCGTGCGTACCCGACTCGTTCGGCGTTCGAGTTCTCCACCACGCTGGTAGGTAGGTGGGACGAGCGCGCCATCAGTTGTCCGTCAGGTGGGTAGCCGCCGCCCCTCCGCCCGTGCAGCCGACCGGCAGGCGGACCCACGTCACTCGGATTGACCTGCGGCAACGCACTGTCCCGGGGCGCCCACCCTCCGGCCGGTCCCCAGCTCGACCTCCTGCCCGGCCCCCGGTGCGAGCAACTGTCCGAGCCGCCGCCAGGCCCTTCTCCCGACACCTCGCCCGGCCCTTCGCCCGGTCCCTCGCCCGGCCCCTCGTCGGACCAGACCGTCTCATGCTCCCGGCGCGCCCAGACCGCCTTCGCCTCCTGCGGAGTGATAGGCGCGTTCGCCAGGATCTGCGCGGTCGCCCACCGGCCCCCGTCGTAGGGGTAGGACCACTGGTGCAAGTAGCCCTCGCGCTTCAGAAACCTCTTGGCCCTCTTGTACGGACCGGAATCGATGCCGGCCGCCCGGGCGTAATCCGACAGCGGTCCCAGCAAGCCGAGACGCTCCTCGTCGGGGAGCCCCTCCACGTACAACACGATGATCTTCGCGTCGCTGTTCATCCGGCGCGAGCCGACCAGTGACCTCGAACGCCTGCCGGTGTCCGACACCGGCGAGATAGCATGCCAAAGCATCCCTGTGGACCTTTCTCTCTGCTTGTCCATAGCGGTGAAGGCCCTCGGGACGGTGCTGTTACACCGCCGGGGGCCGCGCTATGTGCGCGTTCGCACACATAGCGTGATGACGGGGTCACCGTACAACACCCGTAACACCCCTCAGGACACGAACGGCCCGCCACCGGACACATGCACCCAGAGACCCCAACTGCCGCTTGAGTCATGGCTCCGGACGGGTCATCAGTTCGAAAGGGTGAGCGGTGGACTCCCGCGTTCCCGCGCCCCGTACCTCGCTCCTCGCGGGCGGTCCGGGAGAGGCGGCCGACACCGCGCGGCCGGGGCGGAGTCGGGCCCCTGCCGCGTGCGCGGCCAGGGGCGTGGGTGGTGGCGACAGGGGGACCGCGCGTCGCCGACTTCGCCCACCCGGACAGGTCGTACTGGGACGCGGCGAAGGTGGAATTCACCGCCGGGAAGAAGCTGGGCGCCGCGACCTCGAACCCCTGCGACGACACCGGCGGAACGGGCAGGACCGAGGAGTCCCCCGGCAGGGCCGAGGAGCCCCCGGCGGGACGGGGACCGCCTACGCGGTGGACGGCATCTCGCCCGAACTCGCCGTCGGGGTCGGCGACACACCGGAGACCGCCACGTTCTTCGCGGTCCACTCCGACGCGGACGACGCCGAGTTCCCGCCCGAGGTGCGGAAGCCGATCGACGGCTCCTGAGCCGGTGCCGGACGGGGCACGGTGTTCGGAGAGGCACGGTGCCCCGCCCGGCAACGGCAGGCGGGGCCCGGTGTGGTTCCACGGCTGACGCCGTACCGGACCCCCGCACCGGACCCCGCGCAGGCCGTGCGACCAGGGGGCCGCAGGCGACCCTCGCCGCTCAGCGGCCGGTGGGTGTGCTGGTGGGCGCGGCGGTGGCGACGGCGGCGGGGGCGTCGCCACCCGGGTCGGCGGAAGCCGGGACCGTGGCGACGGGGCCCGTGAAGTTCGGGTCCGTGGCGACCGGGGACGGCACGGCGGAGGCCGAGGACCCGGCGGAGGGCTCCTGCGGGACGGGCCCCGCTCCGGACACCGTCGGGGTGGGGGCCGGTGTGGGTGGCTGCCCGGTCGAGGGAGGTCCGGACGGGGCCGGGGTGGCCGGGGACGGCACCGGTGACGCGGGGGAGAGGGGGGAGGCCGGAGACGCGGGGAGGACCGGCACGCCCGGTGAGTCCCCGCCCGCCGCCAGGCGGAACGGCAGGACCGCCAGCCCGGCGACCGCGCACGCGACACCGACCCCGGCGGCGGCCCGACGGTACCTCCGGCCGGCCGCGCTGCGGCGGATCGCCTCGTACCGGCCCGGGGGCGGACCGAGACGGTCGCCGGTGGGCCGCAGGATGACGGCGAGCGGGTCGTCGGGCTCGAACTCCGGCTCCTCGTCAACGCGTGTGATCAAGGCTTCTCCTCAGGTGGGCGCGGAGCAGTTCGCGGGCCGCGTGGAGATCGGCCTTGACGGTCCCTTCCTTCCGCCCGGTCAGCGCGGACACTTCCCGGATCGGCATGTCCGCGTAGTAATGCAACAGGATCGGCACGCGCAGCCGTTCGGGCAACGACTGCACCATCATCCGCACCGAGGGGTCGGCCTGCTCGGCGTGACCGCCGACGACCTCCTCGGCGACCACCCGGCGTACCGCCTTGCGCTCGCGCTCCAGCGAACGCCAGTGGTCGCGTACGAGGTTGGCGGCGGTGACGTAGAGGTACCCGCGCGGCTCGTCCACCGAAGTCCACCGCGCCCAGAGCCGGGTGAACGCCTCCGAGGCGATCTCGTGCGCCGTCCCGTCGTCGTCCACCAGGCGGCGGCACCACCCGGCGAGACGCGGATAGAGGACGGCGAACAGCTCCGACGCGGCCTGGTCGTGCCGGCCGCGCCGGTCGCTCCTGTCGCTCCTCCCGAGGGCCCGCTTCATCGGGCTCCCGGGTGGGACGCGGTCCCGCCCGACCCGGCTAGGGCCGCGAAGACGATCACGTTGTCCTGGTAGCCGCCGTCGTCGTCGCGGGCCCCACCGCAGGTGATGAGCCGCAGCTCGGGTCGGTCCACGTTGCCGTAGACCTGCTGGGTGGGGAACTCCGCCTTCGCCACCGTCCGGGTGGCGAAGACGGAGAACTCGGCCGCCGTCCCGTCTTTCAGGCGCACCACGACCCGGTCCCCCGCCCGCAGTTCCCCGAGGCGCCGGAACACCCCGTCGCCGTACGACCCGACCGTCACGTGTCCCAGGATCACAGCCGGGCCCCTCTGGCCGGGGGTCGGCCCGTGCTCGTACCAGCCCGCCCGGTCGTGCGCGGTGATCGCGGGCACCTCCACCGTGCCGTCCGCCTCCAGGCCCAGCCGGACGACCGGGGTGTCCACCCCGATCGCCGGAACCTCCAACCGCAGCGGCAGCGAGCGCGCCAACGCGTCCGGCTCCGCCCCGACATGGGGCGAGCCCTTCGCGGACGGCCCGCCACCGGGCGCGGGGGTGACGGCAGCCCCCGCCCGCACATCACCCGTACCGCTCCCACCGCCCGCACGACTGCCACAACCGGCGAGCAGCGAGGCCACGGCGGCGATCCCGAAGGCCCGCCTGGAGTACGAGGTCACGCCCCGGCCGCCCCGTTCACGCCGCTCACCGCGAGGGAGCGGCGGCGACGTACGAGGAACACGGCCGCGCCGGCCCCCAGCACCACGGCGGCAGCGCCGCCGATCAACGCCCCGTCACCGCCGCCCGACTGCCCGGCGACCTCACCGGTGTTCGGCGCTCCGGCCGGTACGGCGGAGACCTGGGCGTCCTCGGCGGGGACCGGGGAGGGAGGCTCCGTGGCGGCCTCCGTGGCGACCTGAGGCTCCGCGGTGGCCGGGGCCGGGGCAGCGGTCGGAGCCTCGCCGGGGACGGCGGAGACCGAGGCGGTCGGAACCGGGGCCGGCGTCGGCCCGTCCGCGAAGGCGGGGCCGGCGGCGGTGGCAAGCGCGGCGGCACAGACGAGCGTCATCAGACTCAGGGTGGTTCGGCGCATGAACTGCTCTCCTTCGTCGTCGGCCCACCGGGACGGGCGGGCCGGGAAACGGAACGTGCGGAGAGACGAGGCAGCGGCACCCCGGGTTGTAAAGAAATGGCAAAGCCGCTCGGCCACCGGGCCGAGCGGTGCGGGTCCCGGACGCTCAACAAGCCCCCGCGTCTCTGTCGTTCGGGGCCATGTGGCGTGCCGCCGCCGCGTACCGCGCAAGATGGTCCACGGCCTTCGCCAGCAGCCGGAGATTGACCGCCGGGTCCTGCCCCGGGTCCTGCGCCACGGCCCACGCGTGGCAGACCATGTGCGTGACGATCTCCCGCGCCCGGGAGTCCGCGAGCTGCGCGGCGTACGCGTCGGCCATCGGGGCGTACGCGACGATGGCGCGGCGCAGACGGGCCCGCAGGGCGTCCGCCGCCTCGCCCGTCGCCCGCCCCCGGGCGAGGTCGAGGGCCAGCTGCACGTCGGCGGCCAGATCCGCGCGACTGACCGGCACACCCGTGTTCGGCGTACCCACGTACGACGGAACCCCGTACGTCACACCGCCGTACCCGGCCCCTCCGGCCCCCCCGTACGGCGCCCCACCGTACGAACCGCAGATGCCGGGCGGCGTGCAGTGCCCCGGAGCCGCACCGGACGTGCCGGCATCGCCCGCACCAGTGCCACCGCCCGCCCCGCTGTTTCCGCCGGTCCCGTTGCTCCCACTGGTCCCGTTGCTCCCGCTGGTCCGGTTGCTTTCGCCGGTCCGGTTGCTCCCGCTCGCCCGGTTGCTTCCGCCGGTCCGGTTGCTCCCGCTCGTCCGGTTGCTCCCGCTCGTCCGGTTGTTTCCGCTGGTTCCGCTGGCTGAGCCCATCGCGAACTCACCTCTTTCGGTGCGAAGGGTGGATCTGAACTCCCGGAGGGATGCCGTTCAGTGAACTCGCGCACACGCACAGTGAGGAGATGCCAGGCTGTGGGCCACATGTAGTCCCGCGTAGGCCAGGCCGGGAGGACCCGCCCTGGTGAAGGAGTGAGCGCAAGGTGCCCGAATCCCAGGAGATCGGCGAGCTGATCCGCCAGGCGTGCGCGGCACGAGGCTGGGGTCCGAGCAAACTCGCCCGGGAGTTGGGCATCGCCGAAGGGCGCGGACCGAACGGCCTCGACCGCCAGTCGGTACGGCGATGGATGGCAGGCCGCCGGAAACCCGACTACTGGCTGCCGTACATCGCCGACGTACTCGGCCTCGACACCGACCCGCCACGCCCCACACCCTCCGTACCCGCTCAACGATCCGCCTCCCGCCCCCTTGCGGGCCTCGATACCGTGGCGTCAGTCGTCGAGTTGGGGAGGAGCGACGTGCTTCGGCGAAACTTCCTGGCCGCCTCGGGCGCCCACGCTCTGGGCGCTCTGAACCTGCCCGACCCGGAGAGCGTCACCCGCCGGACCAACCGCGTCGGCGGCTTACGCGTCGGCACCGGCGAGGTAGCCGCCGTACGCCAGATGACCCGCGCCCTCGGCGACACCGCCGCCGAACTCGGCGGCGGACACGCCCGCCACCTCGCCGTCCGCTATCTCACCGAGGACGTCGCCCCCTGGCTCGACGGCAGCTACACGGACGCCATCGGCCGCGAGTTGTTCGCCGCGACCTCCCAACTCGTGCACCTGGCGGGCTGGATGGCCCAGGACGAGGGCAACCAGGGCATGGCCCAGCAGTACTACGCCCACGCCTACGGCCTCGCCGTCGCCGCGGACGAAGCCGAACTCTCCGCAACGGCACTGCGGGGACTGGCCGTTCAGGCGATCGACCTCGGCCCCAAATACGGCGCGATGGCCTTGCGCCTCTCCGAACGCTGCGTCGACAGCGCGAAAGCGCTGGACGACCCGCGCGCCGTCTCCTACTTCCAGACCACCCTCGCCGACGCCGCCGCCCTCGACGGCGACCACCGCCTCGCCACCCGGGCCCTCACCGCCGCCCAGACCGCGATCGAGAAGACCCCCGACGCGGCCCCCGGCGAATCCTGGGCCTCCCACTTCAGCATCGGCCGCTGGGCCCACCACTCCGGCATGATCCTCGCCCGCCTCGGCGACCTGGACAGCGCCACCGGCCACCTCCGCGAGTCCTTGGAGATCCACGGCATCGACCGCCGCCGCAGCCGGGCCATCATCCTCGCCGACCTCGGCCAGATCCACCTCCGCCAGGGCCACCTCGACGCCGCCCTCGCCACCTGGACCGAGTTCCTCGACTGCGCCGAAGGCATCCGCTCCGTCAAGGTCACCGAAGCCACCGAGGACATGCGCACCCGACTCGACAAGTACCGCAAGGTCCCCGGCGTGGAGGAGCTGCGCGCACGCGCGGAAAGCCACGTACCCACGGGGGTGGGGGCTCCGGCCGGGGGCGGGTGACGTTTCGGCCACCACGCCACGGCTCCGCTCAACGCCCGAGGCGTCCCCCGCGGGCCCACTCCTGCCAGACCCGCCGCACCTCCGCGTAGTCGACCAGCCGGATGCCCTCCTCGGCCAGTACCGTGCGCGCCTGAGGCGAGACCAGGAACTCGTAGTCCGTACGTCGTACGCGCCAGCCCTCGTCCAGGACCCGGGACTCCCGGGTGCCGAGGCTCGGGTGGACCGCCCATTCGTTGAGGCCGGGCGGCAGATCGCGCAGGAGCTGGACGTACCGGGAAGGTTTGCCGTCGAGCGGGAGGGCGTAGCTGTCCAGGAAGTCGTTCTCGCTGACGGGCAGGCGGCGCCGGCGCATGGCCTCGCGCGCGGGGCCCAGCCAGGCGCGGACGGCGAGGCCGTACTCGGCGGCGAGGGACACGGTGAGGTCGAAGATGTCGTCGCGGCCACCGTCGGCGAGGCAGTGGAAGTCCAGGTGGGTGGGGGTGAGCCCGGCGTCCGCCACGGTGTCGATCTGGGCCCGGAACTCCCGCTCCACTTCCTCGATCCGGGCTTGGGCGAGGAGCACCCCACGGCCGGAGGGGGTCGGGGCGAAGAACCTGCCCATGGGGTCCAGCAGGGACGGCACCTGCCCCCTGTCGCTCACCGGACCCCAGGGGGCACCGGGCAGCTCGCAGACCATCGTGAGGTGGACGCCGAACGAGACCTCCGGCCGCCGGAGCAGTCGCCGCATCGCGTCCGGTGCGGCCGGGCACGGAACCATCAGGCTGCACGAGCCCGCGACGCCCTGCTCGATCGCTTCCACCACCGCCTCGTTGATGGCGGGGTACATCCCGAAGTCGTCACAGTTGACGATCAACAGACGTTCTCCGGGCGGGTGACCGAGCAGTTCGCCGGAGCGCGTGGACGGGATCTCGGCCTCGGTGGTGGTGCCACAGGTACGGCTGCGGGAAGTGACACTCGTCTCGTCCATGCCCGCAGTGTGCGGCCACTCCGCCCGACGTCGGAAACGGATTTCCCGCCGCCGGGCGGCCGGGGCTGTCCGCCGACGCCCTTATACACCCCACTACCGCCCCTGGCTCCCGGCCCCGCGTATGGATCGCGTTAAGGTATGGAAAGGTAAAGAGATCACCAAGAGCTGACAAGGGGCGCCGCACGCACCGGCGCGCCTCTCGGGAGGAAGCCATGGGAACCCGCCGCACCACGCTGCCCGGAGTCGGCACTCAGTACGACTTCATCACCGAGTCGGGCCAGCACATCTCCGTCGTCGTCCACCACGACGGGCGCCGGTTCATCGGGTTCTACGAGCAGGACGACCCAGATTCGTGCCGGCTGTCCGTACCCCTGACGACGCACGAGGCGACCGCGCTCGCCCACCTCATCGATACGGCGCCGATCGACGCCGTACGGACCGAGGGCATCGACCTGGTCACCGAGCACATCCCGCTCGGTTCGCGTTCGCCCTACGGAGGACGGGTGCTGGGGGACACGCGGGCACGGACCCGGACCGGGGCGTCGATCGTCGCGGTGTTGCGGACGCACAGTGCGCACCCGTCGCCGGGGCCCGACTTCCGGCTGGCCATCGGCGACACGCTCGTCGTCGTCGGTACCCGTGAGGGCGTCGACACGCTCTCCGAGATCATTGCGGAGGGCTGATCGTGCACGACATGACCGCACTGCTGGTGGAGCTCGGCTCCGTCATTCTCGGGCTGGGGATCATCGGACGGTTCGCCGGCCGGATAGGTCTCTCGCCGATTCCCCTCTACCTCCTGGCAGGTCTCGCGTTCGGCGAGGGCGGGCTGCTGCCGCTCGGCGCGAGTGAGGAGTTCACCGCGGTCGGCGCCGAGATAGGCGTGATCCTGCTGCTGCTCCTCCTCGGGCTCGAGTACAGCGCCTCCGAACTGGTCACGAGCCTCAAGACCCAGTACCCCTCCGGTCTCGTGGACTTCGTCCTCAACGCGACCCCCGGCGCCGTCGCCGCGCTGATCCTCGGCTGGGGGCCCGCCGGGGCCGTCGCACTGGCCGGGGTCACCTGGATCTCCTCGTCCGGTGTGATCGCCAAGGTGATGACGGACCTGGGGCGCCTCGGCAACCGGGAGACCCCGGTCATCCTCGGCGTCCTCGTCATCGAGGACCTGGCGATGGCGGTGTACCTGCCGCTGCTGACCGCCATGGTCGCCGGAGTCGGGCTCGCCGGAGGCAGCATCGCGCTGCTGATCGCGCTCGGGACCGTGGGGTTCGTCCTCTACCTGGCGCTGCGCCACGGCCGGCTCATCAGCCGGGCCGTCTCCTCCGACAACCCGGAGATGCTGCTCCTCGTCGTCCTCGGTCTGACCGTGCTCGTCGCCGGGCTGGCGCAGGAGCTCCAGGTCTCGGCGGCCGTGGGCGCGTTCCTCGTCGGCATCGCGCTCTCGGGCGAGGTCGCCGAGGGAGCCCGCAAGCTGCTCACGCCGCTGCGGGATCTCTTCGCGGCGGTGTTCTTCGTCTTCTTCGGGCTCTCGACCAACCCGGCCGACATCCCGCCGGTCCTGCTCCCGGCGGCACTGCTCGCGGTCGTCACCATGCTCACCAAGATCTTCACCGGCTGGTACGCGGCCCGTCGCGCGGGCATCAAGTCCCGTGGCAGGTGGCGGGCCGGCGGCACGCTCGTGGCCCGCGGCGAGTTCTCCATCGTCATCGCCGGCCTGGCCGTCGCGACCGAGCCGCGCATCGGGCCCATCGCCACCGCGTACGTACTGATCCTGGTCATCCTCGGTCCGCTCACCGCCCGCTGGACCGAACCGGCGGTCCTCCGGATCAAGGCGATGCGCGGCACCCGTACCGGCTCCGCCGGCACCACCGAAGCATCCAAGGACACCGCCACCACGTACGTACGGCCCACGCACGACGACCTCACGCCCGAGCACGCCGGGGAGGTCCGCGACTGACGTTCCGAGGCACGAGCCCCGACGGCACCAGCCTCGGCCGCACAGGCGTCGGCGGCCCGGGCCCGTGACGCCACGAGGTCTCCCGCTCCTCGTCCGGGAACAGCCGATGCTGTTCCCGGGGAGCGGGAGACCTCGGTCCTGACCCGCCGGCGGTCCGGCGGTGCGCGTCAGTGGTTGTCGACGATGCTCTTGGCGATCCCGTTCACGACGACGACCTCGGCGGCGACGCCGTCCCCCTTGGTGGCGGACTCCAGCATCTCCTCGCTGCACGGCATCGCCGCCTGGCCGTCCTCGACGCCGCAGATGTCGCCGGTGCCCTCGATGTCCGTGTCCTCGGAGACGAAGAACTGCTGCTCGGTGCCGTCCGAGCCGACCACCGTGTACTTGCCGGGGGCGAGGAAGGTCACCTTCCCGTTCCAGGTGCCGTTGACGCCCTTGCCCTGGTCGATGCCCTCGATCACCGTCTCCGGGTCGCCCGACGCCGTGTCCCCGCCCGAGGTGGCGCTGCCACCGCTCGTTCCGCTGCCGCTCTCGGAGGCGGTGGCGGACGGGGCGTCCTGCGCGGCCGACGCCGAGGGAGCCGTCTCCAGCGGTGCGCCGGTGTTCGTGTCCTGCGCGCCGGTGTCCGAGGCCGCGTCGGAGTCGCTGCCCTGGCAGGCCGTGAGGAGCAGGGTGCTCGCGAAGGCCGCGGCGACGAGGACGGCGGTCTTGGTGCGGAGGGCCGAAGCCATGGTGACGCTCCCGGGGAGAGGGCGGCCGGGGAGAGACGTCTCCACGGGCTGCCGGTGATCTGCTGGGGGGACCTGCTGTGTGATCACTATGAGCCATCCGGGCGACCCCCTGCCCGGAAGTCCTGGACCCACGACACCGCTGTCATCGTTCCCGTACACAGCAACAGTTGTGTACTGCACGCGGCGCGCCGTCTTTACCGGCCGACCCCGGAATCCCCAAGCACGGCACCGCAGGGTGCGACGGCTACAACGAGGTGGCCGCGTGCAGGATGCGCACCAGGGCAACCGTGGCGTTCACCGACGACAGCGCCGACGCCGCCGTGCCCACCGTCGCCGTCAGCGCGGCGAGGAACAGATGGGTCGATGCGGGTGGCCAGAAACGGGCGGTCGGGGCAGGGTCGAGGAGGGCGGCGACGCGGCGCGGTACGGGCCCTTCCACCGCGAAGGCGGCCAGGCCCTCGTACGGCGATCCGGCCGAAACCAGCGCCGCCTTGCCCACCGCCCGCGCCACCACGCGACGGCTCCCCACCACCCGTGCCGCCTCCTCGTCGGCCCAGCGCTCGGTGCTGTACGCCACCGCCGTACGCAGGGGCACCAGGAACGGGTTGGCGCGCGCGGCGAGTTGGGTCAGCAGCAGATAGCGGTGGTGACGCCCCGCCAAGTGGGCCCGCTCATGGGCGAACAAGGCCTGGCGCTCGGGCGGTTCGAGACAGCCGAGCAGGGCGCTGGAGACGACGACCCGGCCCGTGCCCCCTCTCCGTCCACTCCTGCGGCCACCCGTCCGGGCGCCACGGCGGTGGGCCGGGCGGCAGCGCCCGGGGAGCGCGTACGCGTAGGGGACGGGGGACTCCACCACGCACGCCCCGCTCCCGTACACCTCGCCCGCCGCCTCCGGCCTCTGCCCCGCCGCCCGCTCCGACGCCTTCAGCGCGCGGGTCGCGGCGTACCGGGTACGGACATGGCGTACCAGCGTCGCCCCGCAACCGGCCACCACCACGGCCAGAACGCCGATGGCCACCAGGCCCGTCCGGTCCTCGTAGGGCAGCGCGGCCCGGACCTCGGGGTCCGACCAGCCGTCCGGCAGCGGATTGCCCGGGAGCCGGGCCGTACCGATCACCATCAGCAGGGCGAGACAGAGGGTGCTGCACAGGGCGAGCGTCGTACCGGCGGCGGCCAGCAGACGGGTCGCGCTGCGCGGGTGGAGATGGTGTGCGGCCAGCCTCGCGACGGGAAGCGCGGTCAGCGGCAGTACGAGTGGCAGGTAGACGAAGACACCCATCGTTCCCTCATCGTCATCGGCCTTCCGTGGCGTCGGCCGCGTCCGGCCCGGCCTGCGCGGCCCGGGACAGCAGAGCGCGCAGACGCTCCTCGTCGCCGGGGGTGAGCGCGGAGACGAAGCGGGCGAGGACGGCCTCGCGGTCCCGTTCGCCGTCGAGTACCCGGCGCATCCGCAGCGCGGCGAGGCCGGCCTCGTCGGAGGCGTTCGTCCAGGTGTAGGAACGGCCCGCGCGGGTGCGGGTGACCGCGTTCTTCTCGTGGAGGCGGGAGAGGATCGTGATGACGGTCGTATGGGCGAGGCCGCCTTCGAGGCGTTCGCGCACCCAGCCCGCCGTCACCGGCCCGCCGCCCGCACGCACCACCGCGAGCACCTGCGCCTCCAGCTCGCCCTGAGCCCGCCTGCGCAGCCGCCCAGCGCCCGACGGAGCGCCGCCCACCGGGGAACCGTCCGGGGAGCTGTCCGGAGCACCGTCGCACGGTACGTCCGGAGAACGGCCCGGCGAGACGTCCGGGCCCACCCCGTCCGCGTGCCCCGGCGAACCCTGCCGGCCCGGCGGAACGCCGGGTCCCGGTGAGGTGTCACGCCCCGGTGGAACGTCTTGGTGCCTTCCGGCGTTTCCCATGCGGTGTCCGCCCTTCGTGCGAGCCCTCGCAGTCACGGCGGGGCGGCCCCGGCACTGCTCAGCGATTCGCCGCATCCTACTGAGCCGTCTTTCCGGGGCAAAGCCCGCCGGGTCGAGCGCCACCTTCTACACGTCTGTAGAGTTCCCTTCGGTTCAGCCAACGCACCACGAAGCAACGTATGGAGACGTCATGGCCCTTTGGGACCGGATCAAGGAATCCGCCTCGACGATGCAGACGCAGCTGGAGGCGAAGAAGAACGACCTGAAGAGCGGGGCGTTCCGCGATGCGAGCATGGCGATGTGCGCCCTGGTCTCCGCGGCCGACGGTTCCATCGACCCGTCCGAGCGTCAGCGCGTCGCCCAGCTGATCATGAGCAACGACGTGCTCCAGAACTTCCCCGCGGACGACCTCCAGCGTCGCTTCAACGCGTACGTGGACAAGCTCACCGCGGACTTCGCCTTCGGCAAGGTCTCCGTGCTCCAGGAGATCGGCAAGGCGAAGAAGAAGCCTGCCGAGGCGCGCGCGGTCATCCAGATCGGCATCGTCATCGGCGGCGCCGACGGCGACTTCGACAAGTCGGAGCAGGCCGTGGTCCGGGAGGCGTGTTTCGCACTCGACCTGCCGCCGCACGAGTTCGACCTCTGAGCCGGACCACCCCGGCGCGTCCGACTCCCCGGACGCACCCAGCCGCAGCCGCACCCCGACACGCCCCGGCCCCCACGGCCGGGGCGTGTCCCGTCTCCGCCCGACCGGGACCGTGGCGCCTGCCTCCGCGCGACCGGGACCGTGGCCTGCCTCCGCGCGACCGGGACCGTGGCGCCTGCCTCCGCGCGACCGGGCCGCGTTCCGCTGCTCCGAAGGGGTCCCTGAAAAGGGGCCCGGAAAGGGCCCCGGAGGACGCTGGAAGTCCCTCCGCATCAGGGTCGCGTCAACGTGACCCCGGTCCGGCGTCAAGTACCCGTCAGGGCCCGGCGTCCACCCGCGCCACCTCCTGCCCGCGGACCTAGCGTCGAAGACGAACCGCCGGGTCGCGTCCGCGACCCGTGCCGACGCTTGGAGGCACCATGGAAAGCGCGCTGCAGGATCCCGACCCCCTCGAACCCGTCCCGGCCGGACCTCCACTCGCATCCGTCCCGGCCGGGCCCCTGTTCGTACCCGTCCGGTCGGGTTCCGCCCGCTGTCCGTCGAGCGTCCGGGCGCTGTTCTTCCGCACCCCGCTCGGCGCGCGCACCGCCGTCGCGTTCACCTCTCAGGTGCGGCTCGTCGCCACCCTGGGCGCCGGACAGCCGTGGGTACGCCTCTGCGAACCCGCCCTGCGCGCCCTCGCCGCGCCGCTCGGCGTCCGTACCCTCACCGTCGACCCGCAGCTCTCCGCGCCGCGCGCCGCCGATCCGCACCCCTCGGTGCCGCACACCGCGGCGCGGGCCGCCCACACGCAACCCGCCGCGACCACGTCGTCCGCGCCGGACCCGACTCCCGCCGCGCCGGGCGTCCCCGACGCCTCCGCGCTCGTCCGCCACGGACGCTGAAGGGACCGCGCCATGACCACCACCCCGCTCGTCCCCGTCCCCACCCCCGCGCCGGCCGGGTCCCCAAGCCCCACCGGCGCCCCCGCCCCGGCCGGGTCCCACGACCCGGCCGGGGAAGTCCGCCGCTCAGCCGCCTCCCCTACCGCGCCCTCCGCCCTCGCCCCGTGCGCCTCCCCGGCGTGGCAGGCGTATCCGCAGGACGTCTGGCCCGCCTCCACCCGCCCCGGCCCGCACGGGGACATGACCGTGGGCGGGGTCTCCCTGACCGAGGCCGCCGAACGGTTCGGCACCCCGCTGTACGTGCTCGACGAACACGAGGTCCGCGACCGCTGCCGGACCTACCGGGCCGCCTTCCCGCCCGAAGAGGCGGACGTCGTCTACGCGGCGAAGGCGTTCCTCAGCCGGGCCGTCGTCCGGTGGATCAGGGAGGAGGGCCTCGGGCTCGACGTCTGCTCGGCCGGTGAACTCCTCCTCGCGATCAGCGCGGGCTTCCCCGCCGACCGGATCGTGCTGCACGGCAACGCCAAGAGCCCGGAGGACCTGAGCACCGCCGTGCGGCTCGGAGTGGGCAGGATCGTGCTCGACTCGACCTCCGAGATCGCGCGCCTCTCCGCTCTGGTGCCGCACGGCACCCGTCAGCCCGTCATGATCCGCGTCGTGCCCGGCATTTCGGCCGGTGGCCACGCGTCGGTACGCACCGGCACGGACGACCAGAAGTTCGGCCTCTCCCTCATGGACGGCTCGGCCCAGCACGCCATCGATCGCGTCCTCGGTCAGCCGGGGCTCGAACTCGTGGGCCTGCACTGCCACATCGGCTCGCAGATCACCTCGATCACGCCGTACGTGTCCGCCCTGCGCCGGATGGTGGGGCTCCTCGCCCGCACCCGGGACAAGCACGGGGTGGTACTGCCCGAACTGGACATGGGCGGCGGGCACGGGATCGCCTACCGGGCGGGCGAACCCGCGCTCGACATCCCCGCCCTCGCCTCGCGCATCCGCGCCGAACTGGCCGCCGGCTGCGCACGGTCCATGCTGCCGGTGCCCCGGCTGACGGTCGAACCCGGGCGGGCGGTCATCGGCCCGGCGGGCGTCGCCGTGTACCGGGTACTCGCGGTCAAACGCACCGGTACCCGCACCTTCGTCGCCGTCGACGGCGGCATGAGCGACAACCCCCGCCCGGCGCTGTACGGGGTGCGGTACGCGCCCCGCATGGTCGGACGGGCCTCCACCGCACCCGGGCGGACGATGACCGTGGTCGGCCGGCACTGCGAGGCCGGCGACGTCCTGGCCGACGCGGTCGAACTCCCCGGCGACGTGCACCCGGGCGATCTGCTGGCCGTCCCGGCGGCGGGGGCGTACCACCTGTCGATGGCCTCCGGGTACAACCTCGTCGGCCGGCCACCGGTGGTCGCCGTGTCGGAAGGCAGCGCGCGGCTGCTCGTACGCCGCGAGTCCCTCGACGACCTCCGGCGCAGGGACGTCGGGGTCTGACGTCCGGGTGCGCGGGTCCCTGGGCGCGGGTTCAGATCTCCTTCGTGGGCCAGTCCAGCAGCCGGGCGCCGATGACCGCCGTCTGGAGGGTGTAGCGGTGCACCGGGTCGGACGGGTCCGACCCGGTCAGCTCGTGGATGCGCTCCAGCCGGTACGTCAGCGCCCGAACGCTCAGCGACAGGCGGCGGGCCGTCTCCGCCGCCACGCACCCCGAGTCGAAGTACGCCGAGAGGGTCCGCAGCAGCGGTTCGGCGCCGCCCCTGGCCTTCTGGAGCGGCCCCAGCCGACTGCGCACCAGGTCCGCCATGGCCTGGCGGTCCCGGGTCAGCACGGGATAGACGAGCAGGTCGGCCGCGTGCAGCACCGGATCGTCGAGCGCCATCCGCCGGGCGAGCTCGTGGGCCTCCAGGGCCTCGTCGTACGACTGGACGACACCGCCGGGTCCGTGGTGCGAGCGGCCGATGGCGACCTGCCCGCCGCCGGTCGCCGAACGGGACTGCTGGGCGAAGTGGAGCAGCACCTCCGGCCGGCTGCCCGGCGCGACGCAGACCAGACGGCCGTCCTTGGTCGTCAGCAAGATCTCCCGCCCGCTGAACCGGGCCAGCATCGCCGCTTCCACACTGCGCGGCACCAGGTCCGTCTCGGTGTACGCCTCCGGGCCCACGGCCACCGCGACCGCGTGCGCCCGCGAGAGGTGCAGGCCGAACCGGGTGGACCGCTCCGCGAGGCGGCCGAGGTCGCTGCGCCCGTAGAGCAGGTCGTCGATGAACTCGCGCCGGGCCGCCTCCTCACGACGTACCGTCAGCCGCTGCGCCCGCTCGAAGCCCTCGGCGAAGACGTCCACGGCCTGCTCCACGGCGTGCAGCACCGCGTCGGTCGCGCCCGCACCGCCCCGGGCCGCCGTACGCGGCCAGTGCGCGCGGGTCTGGGCGAGGTGGAAGGTGATCAGCTCGCGCAGCCGGAGCCCGGATTCCGCCGCTTCCCGGCCCAGGTCGCGGTGCTCCTCCAGCTCCTTGTGCGTCAACCGCCTCCCCGTCCCGGCCACCTCCTCCAGGACGCGGACGTAGTTCCCCAGCACCTCGTCGGGTATGCGCGACTCCGCCATCAACCCTTCCCCTCCCTCGTTTCCCGTACATATATGTAACCCACAACCGTCCCTGCCACCGCCCGGCAAGTCCCCCGCTCCAGGACTGCCGGTTTCCGGCAGTGCGCGGGGGCCGCTTTGGATGACACGATCCGTACCGCACCACACGGGGGAACGACCAGGTGTGACAACGGGGGTGTGGACGGGGGAACGGCCCGGCGACCGGGTCCCATCGCGGGACCCGGTACCGGGTTCCCCACCCTCTCCCCGTCGGCGGACCGGGCGCCCGCTCTCCGGCCGTCGCCGCACGCGAGTCCGCGCCGCCGCACGCTCCTCCGTGCTCCCGCCGGACCCTGCCTCCGCCTCCGGATCGCCGAGTCCCGCACCGACCCGACAGGAGCACGGCATGCTGGGTTTCGTGTCCCCTCTACCCCAGCAGCCGCAGCGCCCCCCACGCCCACCGGTGTCCGGCCACATGGTGGTCTGCGGCGACGACGCACTCGCCCGACGACTCGCGGTGGAACTGCGTTACGTCTACGGGGAACGCGTCGCCCTGATCCTTCCGCCCGGCCCGGACTCCGCACAGCCCGACCTCCCGATGAACCAACGGGCACGCGCTTCCGCCCTGTTCGGCCGGATGTCCGCGGCGATGAGCCGCAACGGTGCCGGTTCCGCACCCGTGGACGGCGTCGGGTCGGGCGACAGCGACACCAACGCCGGGGTGGAGCCCGTCCTCATCCTGGAGGCGGCGGAGCCCTCCGACGACGCTCTGGAGGAGGCGGGCATCGGCCGTGCCGCCGCCCTCGCCCTCGTCTACGAGGACGACGAACGCAACATCCGGGCCGCGCTCACCGCCCGGCGCCTCAACCCCCGGCTCCGCCTGGTGATCCGGCTCTACAACCGCAAGCTCGGCCTGCACCTGGAGACTCTGCTCGACCAGGCCGCGGCCGTCGCCGCCCCCGGGCTCGACCCGGCCGCGCTGGACGCGAGCACCACGGTCCTCTCCGACGCCGACACGGTCGCCCCGGCCCTCGCCGCCACGGCACTGACCGGCAGCAGCAAGGTCGTCCAGGCGGAGGGGCTGCTGCTGCGAGCGGTCGAACGCACCCCGCCCGGCCCCGGCGAGCGGGCCGATCCGGGACTCTGCACCCTCGCGCTCCTCTCGTCCACCAGCGTCGACCCGGCCGGCGCCGAAGGCTCCGACAGCAGCGGCGACGAAGGGCCGCGGTTGCTGCCGGACGAGCGGTCCGTGGCGGCGGCGACGGGGCGCGGCACCGTCGTCCTGGAGGCCGTCAGCCGGTCGGTCCCGGACCGGCCCGCCGTCCGGATGGGCGGCAGGGGCGCCCCGCTGAGCCAGGTGTTCTCGCGACGGCTGCGCTGGTCGGCGCTGGGGGTCGCGGCAGCGGTCGTCTGTCTGGCGGTGGCCTCGGTACGGACGACCGGTGACAGCGCACCGCACTCCGTGTACCTGACCCTGCTCGACCTCGTCGCCATGGGAGACCCGGCGGAGGACACGGCCCCTTCCGCGCGCAAGATCATCCAGCTGCTGTCGGGGGTGGCCGGGCTCCTGCTGCTCCCCCTGCTGATCGCGGCGGTGCTGGAGGCCTTCGGCACCCTGCGCACCGCCTCCTCGCTGCGCCGTCCACCCCGCGGCCTCTCGGGCCACGTGGTCCTGCTCGGCCTGGGCAAGATCGGTACCCGGGTCCTCGTACGCCTCCGCGAGCTCGGCATCCCCGTGGTCGTCGTGGAGGAGGACCCGAACGCCCGGGGCATCCCGGTGGCCCGCTCCCTGCACGTACCGACCGTCATCGGCGACGTCACCCAGGAAGGCGTGCTGGAAGCGGCCAAGATCGGCCGGGCCCGCGCACTGCTCGCCCTGACCAGCCGCGACACGACCAACCTCGAAGCGACGCTCTACGCCCGGTCGATCAAGCCCGACCTGCGGGTGGCGCTCCGGCTCTACGACGACGATTTCGCGACCGTCGTCTACCGCACCCTGCGCACCGCCCACCCGCAGGCCACCACCCGCTCCCGGTCGGTGACCCACCTGGCCGCCCCCTCCTTCGCCGTGGCGATGATGGGCCGGCAGATCCTCGGAGCCGTTCCGGTCGAGCGGAAGGTCATGCTCTTCGCCGCCCTGGTGGTGGGCGGACATCCGCAACTGGAGGGCCACACCGTCGCTCAGGCGTTCCGGGCCGGCGCCTGGCGGGTGCTGGCTCTGGACACCACCCCGCTCGGTGACCGGGTACCCGACCTGGCCGGCGCACGCGCCTACGACACCGAGGGAAGCCGGCAGCGCACCTCGGGGCTGATCTGGGACCTCCCGCCCGAGTACGTACTCAACGCCGAGGACCGGGTGGTGATCGCCGCGACCCGGCGCGGGCTGGCAGAGCTGCTCCGCCGACAGCGCTCGGCGGCCGCACGGCGCTGACCACCGGGGGAAGACGGGCCTCGACTCCGGGAGCTGTCTTGTTTCACGTGAAACATGGGCACACCCGGACGGACGCGTCCCCGGGCCGCGCCCCTCACCCGTTCGGCCCAGGAACGCTCCCCGTCGATTGTTCCGTCATGCGGTAATGGACCGTGTTGTCCCCGTACCGCAGACCGCAGGAGAGGGAAAGTTCATGCCTGTCTGCACCACGCGCGACGGAGTCGAGATCTTCTACAAGGACTGGGGCCAGGGGCGGCCCGTGGTCTTCATCCACGGCTGGCCGCTGAACGGCGACGCCTGGCAGGACCAGGTCAAGGCCGTCGCGGACGCCGGCTACCGCGGCATCGCCCACGACCGCCGGGGCCACGGCCGCTCCACCCCGGTGTGGGACGGCTACGACTTCGACACGTTCGCCGACGACCTCGACGACCTGATCACCCAGCTCGACCTGCGGGACGTCACCCTCGTCGCGCACTCCATGGGAGGCGGCGAACTGGCCCGGTACATCGGCCGGCACGGCACCGGACGGATCAGGTCCGCCGTCCTGCTCTCCGCGATCCCGCCACTGATGCTCCAGGGGCCGGACAACCCGGAGGGCGTCCCGCAGAGCGTCTTCGACGACATCAAGAAGGGCATCCTGACGGAACGCTCGCAGTTCTGGAAGGACACCGCGGTGGGGTTCCACTCCGCCAACCGCGAGGGCACCAAGGCCACCCAGGGCAACAAGGACGCGTTCTGGTACATGGCCATGGCCGAGACCATCGAGGGGGCGGTCGCCTGCGTCGACGCCTTCGCCTCGACGGACTTCCACGAGGACCTGAAGAAGTTCGACGTCCCCACCCTCGTCGTGCACGGCGACGACGACCAGGTCGTCCCGATCGACGCCACCGGCCGCAAGACGGCGAAGCTGGTGAAGGACGCCACGCTGAAGGTCTACGAGGGCGGCTCGCACGGCATCGCTCTGGTGCCGGGCGACAAGGAGAAGTTCAACCAGGACCTGCTGGACTTCCTCAAGAAGTGACCCGGGCGCCGGACCGGGAGCGGCCGGAACGGAGACGGGAACGGCCCCAGCCCCCTGGGGGACCGGCCCATGGCGTGCCACACTGCGCCGATGTTCTCGGACGCGGACGCCGCAGCCCTGTACGACGTACTGAACCCCTGGGACCCCGGAGCCTGGCCCGCCGACGCCCTCTACGAGGCGCTGGTCGGCACCGCCGACTCCGTCCTGGACGTGGGCTGCGGCACCGGGGCGATGCTCGTCCGCGCCCGGGAGCAGGGACACACCGGCCGTCTCGTCGGACTCGAACCGGACCGGGCCGCCCTGGCCCGGGCCCGGCGCCGCACCGACATCGAATGGATCGAGGGCACGGCGGCGGACGCGGACCGGCAGCACGTGCGCGGACCCGGCCCGCGGGACGGGCCGTCCGGCTTCGCGCTGGTGACGATGGTGAGCCACGCGTTCCAGTGCCTGGTGACCGACGACGCGCTGCGGGCTTCGCTGGCCGCGATCCACGCCGCGCTGCGCCCCGGCGGGCTGTTCGCCTTCGAGACCCGCCACCCGCGCGCCCGCGCCTGGCAGAACTGGACTCCGGACCACGCCTCCACCGTCGAGGCCCCTTCCGGGCGCAGGCTCCGCGTCTGGCACGAGGTCGAGTCGGCGGAGGACGGCGTGGTGGCCTTCACGACCACCACCACGAGCGCCGGGCCCGACGCCACCGTGCTGCGCAGGGACCGCTCGCGGCTGCGCTTCCTCGACGAGAGCGCGTTGGACGGTTTCCTCGCCGAGGCGGGCTTCCTCGTGGAAGGCCGGTACGGGGACTGGGACCGCACCCCGGTCACGGCGACGAGCCGCGAGATCATCACGCTGGCCCGCCGCCCCGCCCTGTCCCGCCGATAGCGCCCGAACCGTGGCAGGGGCTACCGCAGCGTCCCCATCGCCTCCCGCACCTCCTCCAGGGTGCGTTCGGCGATCTCGTTGGCGCGCGCGTTCCCGGCCCGCAGCACGGACCGCACGTACCCCATGTCCCGCGCGTACTCCGCGCGCCGGGCCCGGATGGGCGCGAGCCGGGTGTTGACGGCGTCCGTCACGGTCCGCTTGAGCACGGCCGCCCCGCCGCCACCGATCTCCTCGGCGACCTCGTACGGGTCGCGGTCCCGGCAGAGCGCGGCGAGCAGCACGAGGTTGGAGACGGCGGGGCGGTTCTCGGGGTCGTAGGAGATGTTCCGGTCGGTGTCGGTCTTCGCCCCCTTGATCAGCCGAGCGGTCTCGTCGGCGGTCGCGCCGAGGGCGATGGCGTTGCCGCGGCTCTTGCTCATCTTCCCGCCGTCCGTACCGAGCAGGAGCGGGGCGGCGGAGAGCAGCGCGTCGGGCTGCGGGAAGACCGGCGCGTACCGCTCGCCGAAGCGGCGGGCGAGGGTCCGGGTGAGCTCCAGGTGCGGCAGCTGGTCCTGGCCCACCGGGACGAGGTTGCCCTTGCAGAAGAGGATGTCGGCGGCCTGGTGGACGGGATACGTGTACATCAGGCCGCTCACCGCGGCCTGGCGGGAGTGGGCGATCTCGTCCTTGACGGTGGGGTTGCGGCCCAGTTCGGCCACCGACACCAGGCTGAGGAAGGGCAGCAGCAACTGGTTCAGGGCGGGCACGGCGCTGTGGTTGAAGATCGTCGAACGCGAGGGGTCGATACCGATGGCGAGGTAGTCGAGCAGCAGCCCCTCCATCGTCCCTGCGAGCCGGTCGACCACGTCCCGGTCGGTCAGCGCCTGGTAGTCGGGGATCAGCACGAAGACCTCCACACCCAGGTCCTGGAGCCGGACCCGGTTGTGCAGGGTGCCGAAGTAGTGCCCGAGGTGGAGGGGGCCGGTCGGCCGGTCCCCGGTCACCACACGGAAGCGGTCGGGAGCGGCGGCGATCTCCCGCTCCAGCTCGGCGCCGCGCCGGAGCGCGGCGGCCACGGCGGACGGGGGAAGCGGGGACGCGGCGGACGTGCCGTCGCCCGGGGCGGGGCTCGTGAGCGGCGAAACGGTGGTCATGGGATCTCTCCTCGCGAGGTGCGACTGCGTGGAGGACGGCCCGCCGGTGGAGCTGATCCGTGTCCCTGCCGCACACGCCGTGCGCGCTGCGGGCGCCGTACGCGGGAACAGAAGAGGGCCGTCCATGTCGAACGGCCCTGGTTCCGTGCAGAAGGGGTGCCGCTCCTAGGAGGAGCGCCACCAGTTCCGGCACGGTACGGAGGTCATGGGCCGAGTGTAACGCGCGCCCCTTCGCGCGCCCTGGGAAAAGGGCGGCCCGCCGCCTCGGGACCGGGTCGCCGCCCGCGGTTCCGGTCCTCCGGCCACGGCCCCCGCGGCGCCCGGTTCCGCCCACCGGCAGGCGCGACGGTCCCGCAGGGTTCCCGCACGGGCGACAGGTCGCGCGCGGACGGAATAGCCAGTGGGGGGTCCCCGTTGTAGGGTGGGACCAGTTAGTTCAAGCTTCAACAACATTGAAGCGACACAGCACAGGAGGCGGGCGCCATGCAGTTCGGGATCTTCACCGTCGGGGACGTCACCACCGATCCGACGACCGGCCGGACTCCGTCCGAGAACGAGCGGATCAAGGCGACCCTCGCCATCGCGCAGAAGGCCGAGGAAGTCGGCCTGGACGTCTTCGCGACCGGCGAGCACCACAACCCGCCGTTCGTCCCGTCGTCGCCGACCACGACGCTCGCCTACATCGCCGCCCGCACCGAGAAGCTCATCCTCTCGACCTCCACCACGCTGATCACGACGAACGACCCGGTGAAGATCGCCGAGGACTACGCCACCCTCCAGCACCTCGCGGACGGCCGCGTCGACCTGATGATGGGCCGCGGCAACACCGGCCCGGTCTACCCGTGGTTCGGCAAGGACATCCGCCAGGGCATCCCGCTCGCCATCGAGAACTACGCCCTGCTGCACAAGCTGTGGCGCGAGGACGTCGTGGACTGGGAGGGGAAGTTCCGCACCCCGCTGCAGTCCTTCACCGCCACCCCGCGCCCGCTCGACGGCGTCCCGCCGTTCGTCTGGCACGGCTCGATCCGCTCGCCCGAGATCGCCGAACAGGCCGCTTACTACGGCGACGGCTTCTTCCACAACAACATCTTCTGGCCGATGTCCCACACCAAGAAGATGGTCGCGCTCTACCGGCAGCGGTACGCCCACTACGGCCACGGCACCCCCGACCAGGCCATCGTCGGACTGGGCGGCCAGGTGTTCATGGCCAAGAACTCCCAGGACGCCGTCAAGCAGTTCCGCCCGTACTTCGACAACGCCCCGGTCTACGGCCACGGCCCGACGCTGGAGGACTTCACCCGCGAGACGCCGCTGACCGTCGGCTCCCCGCAGGAGGTCATCGAGCGCACCCTGTCCTTCCGTGACGCCGTCGGCGACTACCAGCGCCAGCTGTTCCTGATGGACCACGCCGGGCTCCCGCTCAAGACGGTCCTGGAGCAGCTCGACATCCTCGGCGAAGAAGTGGTCCCCGTGCTCCGCAAGGAGTTCGCCGCCCTGCGCCCCGCGGGTGTCCCGGACGCCCCCGTCCACCCGGCCGTCACCGCAGCCCGCACCGCCTCGAAGGAGGTCTGACCGTCATGACGACGCCCACCGGCTTCACCACCACCCCGCTCCGGATCGTCGCCGTGTCGGCCGGGCTGAGTCAGCCGTCCTCGACCCGGATGCTGGCCGACCGGCTGGCGTCGGCCGCCCGGGAGCAGTTGGAGACCGGGCAGGACCGCCAGGTCGAGGTACGCGTGATCGAGCTGCGCGACCTGGCCGTCGACATAGCGAAGAACCTGGTCACCGGCTTCCCGCCGGCCGACCTGCGGGAAGCCGTCGACGCGGTGGCCGAGGCGGACGGACTGATCGCGGTGACCCCCGTGTTCAGCGCCTCGTACAGCGGTCTCTTCAAGTCGTTCTTCGACCTGATCGAGAACACCGCGCTGACCGGGAAGCCGGTCGTGATCGCCGCGACCGGCGGCTCGGCCCGGCACTCGCTCGTCCTGGAACACGCCATGCGACCGCTCTTCGCCTACCTTCGGGCCGTGACCGTACCGACGTCGGTGTACGCGGCGTCGGAGGACTGGGGCTCGTCCGGCGACGAGTACACGGACGGCCTGCCGTCCCGCATCCGGCGGGCCGGCGGCGAGCTGGCCTCCGCCGTCCTGGGCCGTACCGTCTCCGGCGCTTCCCGGTCGCTGGGCCTGGACGACGGGCTCGACGCGATCGTGCCGTTCGCGCAGCAGCTCGCCGACCTGCGGCTCGACTGATCCGGGCGCCCCGCTCCGGGGCCCGCGTCGCACGGACACGCGGACACCCAGCTCTGACATCCCACATGTCCGGTCTGCTGAGAGTGTGGACCGGACATCGGATCGAGCGGGACCGCGTGGGAGGCAGAACATGGGCAGGATCGTCGTAGGCGTGGACGGCTCGGCATCGTCGATCAAGGCACTGCACTGGGCAGTCCGCCAGGGCGAGCTGACCGGCGACACCGTCGAAGCCGTCAACAGCTGGGAGTACCCCGCCACCAGCTGGGCTTCGATGATGCCGGGCACGCCGGAGGACTTCGACCCGCAGGCCCTCGCGACGGTCGCCCTCACGGAGGCCCTGGAAGAAGCGCTCGGCGCGGAGCGCGCGGCGGGGATCAGCAAGGTCGTGGTGATCGGCAACCCGGCCCAGAACCTCATCGACCGGGCGCAGGGCGCGAACCTGCTGGTGGTCGGCGCACGGGGCTACAGCGGATTCAAGGCGACCCTGCTGGGCTCGGTCAGCCTCCACGTCACCCAGAACGCACCCTGCCCGGTGACCGTCGTACGCGACTGAGAGCCGCCGGGGACGAGAGGCCGAGGCGCGAGGGCGGTCCCGCAGGGGGCCGCCCTCGTTCTCCGTGGAAAAGGTCAGCCGAGGCCTTCACCGGTCCGGTCCTCGCGACGGCCGATTCGGCGCCGGCCCGCGCGCGGCCCGGTGGAAGGCCCGTCGGTGATGCGGTGGGCGGTCCTGTCGGTGGCCCGGTAGACCGTCCCGCCGGTGGTGCGGTCGGTGGTCCTCTCCTCCGGCCAGTCCTCCCGCGAGTAGAAGAAGTAGTACATGGCGAGCCCCACCGGGACGCCGACCACCAGACCGAGGATGGTCGAGCGCAACACGCTGGTGTCGGTCAGACTCACCAGGAACCCGATCGCGCACGCCGTCAGCGCCCCGTAGGCCGCCGCCCGCGCTTCGCGCGGGATCACGTACTGGAATCGGGCCAGGGCGAAACAGAGCACGGCGAACGCGACACCGGCGGCGAAGCCCAGTGCCACCTGTCCGCCCGTGCTCGGGCCGCCGTCACGCCGGATGAACGCGGCGTAGAAGCCGTAGATGACGCCCAGCAGCACGGGCACCGCCCAGGCCATCGCGGTGTGGTGGTGGGCCGGCGTCCGGGCACGCGGTGCCCGGGTCCTCGGCCCGGCGTGCGTGGCTGCGTGTGTGGCCATGGCGGAGAGCTCCCTTCCGTCGCCCCCTTTTGACTCCAGCGCACACCCGGCCGCGCCACCCGGCAACTCGAATGGACGATGGCCCGGGGCGCGCCACCGGCGGCCGGGATTCCCTGAGGGGATGCGGACCTCTCTCGTCGCGACCCTGTCGGCCGTTCTGCTCGTCCTGCTCGCCGTCCTGGTGCCGCTGAGCGCGCTCTCGGCCTGGGTCGACCTGGAGATCGACGACACCGACCGGTACGTGGCGGCCGTCTCCCCGCTCTCCTCGGACCCCGCCGTGCGCGAGACCGTCGCCGACCTCATCACCGACGAGGCGATGAAGCAGATCGACCTGGGCACGCTCCAGGACGCGATGCGGGACTTCCTGCACCAGGGCGTGCTGTCGTTCACCACGACGGACGCGTTCCGTTCGGCGTGGGACGCGGCGAACCGCACCGCCCACGAGTCGATCACGGCCGCTCTCGACGGGGACTCCGGCGAGGCGGTGACCATCGACCTGGCCCCGGTGATCGAGCAGGTGAAGAAGGAGCTGGAGGACAACGGGGTGCCCTTCGCCGACCAGATCCCCGTCGAGCACACCGAACTCACCGTCCTCTCCGGGGACCGCGCCGACCACGTGCGCGAGACGTTCGGATGGCTGCGGTACGCCAGCGTCTGGCCGGCCGTGGCCACCCTGGTCCTCCTCGTGCTGGTGGTGGGACTGGCGACGGTCCGGGGCGGCCGGCGCGCCGGCCTCTTCGCCACCGCCGTCGCGGGCGGCGGACTCGTCCTGGGCGCGGTCGTGCTGCGAGTCCTGATCGCCGTGGGCCGCTCCGAGGTGCTGGACGCGGTGCCGGACAGCGACCGCGACGGTGCGGCGGCGATCTCCGACGCGCTGACCGCCTCGCTGCGCACCACGTTCTGGTGGCTCCTGGGGGTGGGCGCCGTACTGCTGGTGGCCGGACTCACCGCCCGGTACCTGCTGACCTCGCGCCGTCCGCGGTGACACGGAGGTGGCCCGGCGGGCCCCGGACCACGCACCGGCCGGGGCCGCCTCCGACGTGCGGCACGGAACGGGCCGGGCGAGAGTAGGAGCCTGAACGCCGGGGGTGACTGGGAGGTTGCCGTATGCGTGCCGTCGCCATCACCGCGTTCCCCGGGGAGGCCGCGCTCGTCGAACTCCCCAAGCCCGATCCGGCACCCGGCGAGGTGCGGGTGCGCGTCGAGTACGCGGCCCTCAACCCGTGCGACTGGCAGTGCGCCGACGACCCGGCGGCCCGCTCGTCCCTCCAGGGCCACCCGCACGTGCTCGGGGCGGACTTCGCCGGCCGGGTGGACATGGTCGGCCGGGGCCCCAGCCGTTTCCGGGTGGGCGACCCGGTGTTCGGCCGGGTCGCCCACCCCCTGCGTGGCGGTGGCGCCTACGCCGATTACGTATCGGTGCACCAGGACTCGCCGATCGCCCCGGTCCCGACCGGACTGTCCCTCAAGGTCGCCGCCGCACTGCCGACCGCCGGGACGGCCGCCTGCCAGATCCTCGGCGCCACCGGTGCCGGCGAGGGCGAGTCCCTGCTGATCGTCGGAGCGGCGGGCGGCATCGGCAGCTACCTCACCCAGCTCGCCACCGCCCGGGGCGTCCACGTGCTCGCCGCCGTACGCGGCGACGAACGCCGCAGGATGGCCGTCCTCGGGGCCACCCACACCCTGGACGTCTCGGCCGGACCGGAATCGCTCCCCGCGGCCGTACGGGAGCTGTGCCCGGACGGGGTGGACGCCCTCGCCGACCTCGTCTCCGAGACCCCGGAGGCCTTCGCCGCGCACGCCGCGCTCGTCCGGGAGGGCGGCGTCGCCCTCACCACCCGTGGCGCCACCGGCGGCGCCGGGAACCCTGCGCGCAACGTCGGCCCGCCCCCCGTCGACTTCCGGCTCGCCCCGTCCGCCCTCCTGCTCGACGCCCTCGCGGCGGCCGTGACCAGCGGGGCGTTCGTCGTCCCCATCGACATCGAACTTCCCCTGGAGAAGGCCCCCGAGGCACTCGCGCAGAACCGCGCGGGGGGTGCCCGGGGCAAGACGGTCTTCGCCCTGGGGCCCAGCGGCGCCGGACACCACCACCGGTAGCCCGCTCCCCGCGCCTCTGCCCGGCCCGCTCCCGCTCACCCCGCCCGGAAGGAACCCCCGTGCCCGACAACGACATCCTCACCGACATCGACGAACTCGTCGCCGAGGAACGGTCCCTGCGCGACCGGTCCACCGCCGCCCTCGGCCTCTCCGCGGACGAGAAGATCAGGTTGCGTACGGTGGAGGTCCAACTCGATCAGTGCTGGGACCTGTTGCGGCAGCGCCGAGCGCTCAGCGAGTACGGCGACGACCCCTCGAAGGCCCGGGTACGCCCGGCCGACGAGGTGGAGGGGTACCAGAGCTGAGCCGCGCGGCCCGCACCCGCCCGGCCCGGTCCCGTTCCCGGTCCCGTCCGGTCGACGCCGCCGTGCTCCGGGCAGACCCGTGAGGAGAGTGAGCAGTGGCCACGGCCGATGCCGGCACCAGCAGCGGAAGGCGACGCGTGACGCCGCCGCCCTGGCTGCTGAACGGGCTCCGCCCACAGCCCACCCCGATCCCCTGGGCGGCCGTACTCCGCGCCTCCGTCGCCATGGCCGCACCGCTCGCCGTCGGATTCGCCGCCGACCGCCCCTCCTACGGCGCCCTCGTGTCCATGGGGGCGCTCTCCGGTGTCATCGGCGACACCGCCGACGCCTACCGGATGCGCATCTTCAACATCGCCGTGCCGCAGCTCTTCGGCGCCCTCGGTGTCACCCTCGGCTCACTCGTGTACGGAACCGGCTGGGCGGCCGTGGGCGTGCTGACCGCCCTCGCGCTGGTCTCCGGGATGATGTCCACGATCGGCGCCGTGGCATCCGTCTCCGGCCTGCTGCTCCTGCTCAACTCCGTGATCGGCGCCGGTCTCCCGATGCCCGACCCCTGGTGGGTCGCCCCGGTGCTGCTCGCCTTCGGCGGACTGGTGGTCCTGGCACTCGCGCTGCTTTCGTGGCCCTTCCGCCGCAGGCTCCCCGAACGCGCCGCGGTCGCCCGCACCTACCGCTCGGTCGCCGCCCTGCTGCAAGCCGCCGGGACCCCCGCGTACGAACTGCACCGCCAGGACGTCACCGAGAGCCTCAACACCTCCTACGACCTGATCCTCGCCCGCCGGGCCCGCTACCACGGCCGCAGCCCCGCCATGGTGCGGACGCTCTCCCAGCTCAACGTCGTGATCCCGCTCGTCGAAGCGGCACCCGCCGCCCACGGCGAGGGCCGCACACTGCCCGACGCCGTCCCCGCAGCCGTACGCACACTGGCGGACGACATCGAACAGGGCCGCACCGGACGCCCCGAACCCGAACTTCCCCCGCCCGATTCGCCCGCCGCCCACGCCGTGGACAGCGCGCTGCGCCACACCGCGACCGTCGTGCACCGGGCGGATCCCGACCCGTACAACGTGGACGACCGGCTCGGCCGGCCCGCCGCCCTGCGCGTCCGGATCCGCCGGTCACTGAGGTCCGTCCTGCTCTCCGAAGCGTCCTGGCGCTACGGGCTGCGCCTCGCCCTCTGCATCGGGCTGGCCCAGGCACTCACCTCGCTCATCCCCGTGGAACGCTCCTACTGGGTCGCGCTCACCGTCACCTTCGTCCTCAAGCCGGACTACGGCTCCGTGTTCTCCCGCGCCGTACTCCGGGCCGTGGGCACCACCGCCGGGCTGGTCGTCGCCGCTCCCGTACTGGCCGAGGTACCGACCGGCTGGTGGTTCGTCCCGGCGATGGTGGTGCTCGCCGCGCTGATCCCGGCGCTGACGGCGAAGGGGTACGCCTTCCAGACCGCGGCCGTCACGCCGCCCATCCTGCTGCTCTCCGACCTTCTCAACCATCAAGGCGTCGACCTGGTGCCGCCCCGCTTCCTGGACAGCCTGCTCGGCTGCGCGATCGTGCTGGTGGCCGGCTATCTGCTCTGGCCGGAGAGCTGGCACACCCGCGTCGGCGACCGGCTCGCGGACGCGGTGGAGGACATCGCCGACTACGTCGCCTACGCCTTCGACTTCGCCAGCGAGCACGACCGGGCCGAGCGGGTCCGCGCGCGGCGGCGGCTCTACCGCGACCTGTCGGCCGTGCGCTCCGAGTTCCAGCGCGCCCTCACCGAACCGCCGCCCGTGGGCACGCGCGCGGCGGCCTGGTGGCCGCTGGTCGTCGCGGTCGAGCGCATCGTCGACGCCGCAACAGCGGCCCGGGTACGGCTGAATCACGGCGCCCCGCCACCCGAACCCGGCGAAGCCATCATGATCGAGGGCCAGTTGCGGGAACTGGCCGCCGGAATCCGCTCCAGCGAAACGCTGGTGGGTGTGCGGGCCGACCTCTCCGGCGTGGAGGAGAGCGCGCTCGGCCCGCTCTGCCAAGAAGTCGCGGCAGCCCGGGCCATCGCCTCACCGCAGCCTTGAGACCGTTTCACGTGAAACACGGAGAGTGATCAACGGGCACGGCCCGCCCCACTGTCGGAGTGAGCAGACCGTGTTCAGCGCGGACCGGCGTCCCGGCCCCCCTGCAACCGGTCCATCTCGCGGCGGTCGCGCTTGGTCGGGCGCCCGGTACCCCGGTCACGGACCGGAACCTGGAGCGCCAGTTCACGCGGCGGCGGGGGCGGGCTGCTGTCGACGAAGCACTCCACCGCCACCGGTGCGCCGACACGCTTCTTCACGATCTTCGACACGGTGACGATCCGGTCCCGGCCCTCGTGCCGCAACCGCACCTCGTCGCCGATCCGCACGGACTGCGCGGGCTTCGCGCGCTCCCCCGCGACCCTGACGTGCCCGGCACGGCAGGCGGCAGCCGCCTGCGCCCGGGTCGTCGTCAACCGGACCGACCAGATCCACACATCGACCCGGACACTTCCTGCCGTCTGCGGAGCCTCACCGGAAACCGAAACCATGGTCCGACTGTAACGGGGGAGCCCGTCGCGCGAAGACCTCTGCCATGAGGGCCACCGGGCGCCCGGCAGGCCCGTGACGTGTGCGCACCGTGACGAGGTACGTCCGTCCGGGTGTTGAGGAACGAGCCCATGAACCTGCGGCGAAGTCCGCCTGACCGCCGAACTCTTGGGTTCTCGCCAGGAAACGGTTGCGCGTCGGTTCACCCGCGTGCGGGCCGGACAGCCGAACGGCCTGATCCGGCCGCTAACCTTACGTATCCGTCCTGGCCAGGGATGATTTTCCACGGGTCGGACATATCCCGCACCCAACTCACGCGAAAGGCCTCGCCCATGGGCATTCGGAGCTTGCTGCGCAAGGTGTTCGGCCGGGAGCAGGACGAGCCGACCACGGCCACCGTTCCTCCCCAGGGTGAGCGCGCCCGATCGACGGAGCCGGAATCGGACACGCTCCAGGACAGCGCTCCCGCTGTCGAGACCAAGGTGACCGTTCCCGCGCCCGCCGCATCCCCCCTCTCCTCCGCCTCGCGCTCCTCGTCGGACGCGGGTACGGGCGGGTCGGCCGGTACGAACGGGGAAGACCGGCCGGACAAGGGCCACGCGGCAGATCTGGTGGCCGCCGCCTTCGACCAGCCGGTCACCACCCCGACGCCGACGGTCCCCGCCCAGAACACGGGCCCCAAGCCCGCGTCCGAGACGAGGCCCGCGTCCGAAGCCACGCCCGCACCGGCCGCCGAGCCGGAGCCGGTCGCCGAGCCGGTCGCCGAATCGGATCCGATCGCCGAGCCCGCTGCCGAGCCCGACACCGAGCCGGCCGCAGAAGCCGGGCAGACCACTGAGCCCGCCTCCCAGGCCGAGCCCGCCGCCGAGCCGGCCGCGGAAGCCGAGAGCGCGGAAGCCACGGTCATCGAGCCCGAGATCCTCGCCGCCGCCGCCATCACGATCGACATGGACCCGGAGCCCGAGCCCGAAGCCGCTCCGGCACCGGCACCGGCACCGGCACCCACCGAGAACGCCGACACTCCGAAGGCGGAGACCCCCGAGGCCACCGAGGCCGAGGGTGCGAAGAAGGCAGCCGAGGCGGCCCTCGACGCGATCATCATCGACTACGAGCCCGAGCCGGCAGCCGGAACTCCCGCACCCGAGGCAGCGGCCCCGGCCGTCCCGGAACCCGCGGTCGCACCCGAGGCAGCGGCGGAAGCCCCGGCCGGGCCCGCCGCCCCGGAAGCCGCGGTGGCCACCCCGGCCACGAGCACCGCCACCGCCAAGCCCGCCACCTCGCTCGCCCGGGTGAAGTCGCGTGCCCCCGGGCTGGTGGCCCCGTACAAGTCCGCGCAGGCCGCGCTGAAGACCGAGGGGCTGACCGGGCTGCGGGCCTCCGTCTACCTGGTCCTCGACCGCTCGGGCTCGATGCGGCCGTTCTACAAGGACGGCAGCGCACAGCACCTGGGCGACCGCACGCTGGCCCTCGCCGCGCATCTGGACGAAGACGCCTCGGTCCACGTGGTCTTCTTCTCCACCGACGTCGACGGCACCGGAACGGTCGCGCTCGAAGGCCACGAGGGCCGTATCGACGAGCTGAACGCCGGTCTGGGACGCCTGGGGCGGACCCACTACCACCGGGCCGTCGAAGAGGTCGTCTCCCACTACGAGAAGTCCGGCGCCACCGGCCCCGCACTGGTCGTCTTCCAGACGGACGGTCCGCCGGACGCCAAGGTCGCGGCCAAGCAGGCACTGGCCGAGGCCGCCCGGCTGCCGCTCTTCTTCCAGTTCGTCGCGTTCGGCGACCACGACGCGAAGGGCTTCGACTTCCTGCGGAAGCTGGACGCCGAGCACGCCGGCTTCTTCCACGCCGGCCCGGCGCCCGCCACGATCCCGGACGCCACGTTCTACCGGGAGATCCTCGCCGGTCTCCCCGCCTGGATCGCGGCCCGGTCGGGCGGCTCCGCCGGCTGACCCCGGCAGCCGGCGGAGTACCCGCGCACCCCGCACCCGCACCAACGCTCCACCGCACGTCACGGCGGGCCCGGTCACCGGGCCCGCCGTCCGCGTCCGCGGACGAACCGGCCGCTCCGGGGCCCACCAGGCTCCGGTCCACGGTGGGGGAGGAAAAGGGAGGCGGGGGAACCCCGTGCGGACCGTTAGGATTTTGACCATGGCGGCCACTGGATCCGAGAAGCAGGGAGAGACGTCGTTCTACGTCTCCACCCCCATTTACTACGTCAACGACGCTCCTCACCTGGGCCACGCCTACACGACCGTCGCAGGCGACGTGCTCACGCGCTGGCACCGCCAGCGCGGCGAGAAGGTGTGGTACCTCACCGGCACGGACGAGCACGGTCAGAAGATCATGCGCACGGCCGAGCAGCACGGCGTCACCCCGCAGGCCTGGTGCGACAAGCTCGTCGAAGAGGCGTGGAAGCCCCTCTGGGAGCACCTCAACATCGCGAACGACGACTTCATCCGCACCACGGAGAAGCGTCACACCGACCGGGTGCAGGAGTTCGTCCAGGACCTGTACGACAAGGACGAGATCTACAAGGGCGGGTACGAAGGCCCGTACTGCGTGGGCTGCGAGGAGTACAAGCTCCCCGGGGACCTCATCCAGGCCGAGGACGGCACTCCGCTGTGCCCGATCCACAAGAAGCCGGTGGAGATCCTCAAGGAGGAGAACTACTTCTTCAAGCTGAGCGAGTACGGCCCGAAGCTGCTGGAGTTCTACGAGGCCAACCCGGGCTTCATCCAGCCGGAGTCCGCCCGCAACGAGGTCGTCAACTTCGTCAAGCAGGGCCTCCAGGACCTCTCGATCTCCCGCTCGACCTTCGACTGGGGCGTCCCGGTGCCGTGGGACGAGAAGCACGTCATCTACGTGTGGGTCGACGCCCTGCTGAACTACGCGACGGCGGTCGGCTACGGCGCCAACCAGGAGAAGTTCGACGCGACCTTCCCGGCCGACGTCCACCTGGTCGGCAAGGACATCCTCCGCTTCCACGCGGTGATCTGGCCCGCGATGCTGATGGCCCAGGGCCTTCCGCTGCCGGGCCGGGTCGCGGCCAACGGCTGGCTGATGGTCGGCGGCGAGAAGATGTCGAAGTCGAACCTGACCGGCATCAAGCCGCAGGACCTGACCTCGCACTTCGGCGTGGACGCGTACCGCTGGTACTTCCTGCGCGCCATCGCCTTCGGCAGCGACGGCTCCTTCTCGTGGGAGGACTTCACCGCCCGCTACACCTCCGAGCTCGCCAACGACTACGGCAACCTCGCCTCCCGCGTGGCCGCCATGATCGGCAAGTACTTCGGCGGCACGCTCCCCGGGGCGACCGCCGCCGGTGACGCCGAGCAGGCGGTCCAGGACGGTCTGGCGAAGGCCGTCGCCGCGGCGGACCTGAAGATCGGCGAGGAGCTCGACTTCCAGGCCGGCATCCTGGCGATCTTCGAATTCGTGAAGCAGGTCAACGGCTACATCACGGAGCAGGAGCCGTGGAAGGTCGCCAAGGACACCTCGCCCGAGGGCCAGGCCCGTCTCGCGACGATCCTGTACACGGCGTCCGAGGCCCTGCGCGGCGTCGCGGTGCTGCTGAATCCGGTGATGCCCGAGACCTCGCAGAAGCTGTGGGAGTCGCTCGGCGCCGAGCCCGCCCTGGGGCCCCTGGCCGACCAGCGCGTCCAGGACGCGGGCACCTGGGGCCGGCTGCCCGCCGGCGCCACGGTCACCAAGGGCGCGGTGCTCTTCCCGCGCCTGGAGGAGAAGCCGGCCGCGTAGCCGGTGCACGGCCCGTGCACGGCCCGTGCACGACCCGGCCGCGCGCAGCGGACACGCCGGAAGGGCGGGACCCCCGTGGCCCCGCCCTTCCGGCGTACCCGGGTCCTGGACCTCCGCCGGGGGAGGCGCACGTCAGGACCGGATACGGGTCAGCGGGCCAGTGACGCCTTGTCGCCCATCACGACGACCGGCTTCTTCTCCGGGTCGAGCGTGAGCAGCAGTTCCTTCATCCGGTCCTCGGAGACCGAGACACAGCCCTGCGTCGGCCCCCCGTGGTCCACGTGGATCCAGATGCCGCCGCCCCGGTCCTCGCCGAGCGGGCGTTCGTGGTCGATCGGGCTGACGCCCTCGACGCGGTTGTAGTTGATGGCCACCACGTAGTCGAAGGAGCCGGCGAGCGGCTCACCGAAGAATCCGTCGCCCTCCACCGCGAAGTACTCCTCCTCGTCGTACGGGAGCAGCGTGCCCGGATCGGGCAGTTTGCCGCCCGCGTCGGTGAGGCCGAACACGCCGACGGGGGACCTGAGGTCGCCGGTGTAGTGCTCGTCGGTCCACCCCTCCATGCCGTTGTGGGCGGCCCAGGGTGCGAAGACGGGCGTCCAGCTCCGGTCGGGGGCGTCGCGGGCGTAGAGGACGGCGGTGGATTCGTTGGAGTCCGCGCCCCGGCCCGTCACGACGAACGCCTGCCGGGCGTCGACCGGGATCTGCGCCCGGGTCCCGGGTCCCAGCCCCGGAATCTCCAGCGGCCGTACGGGCGGGGCGGGCGGGGCGGGAGCTGCGGGGGCACCGGCGGGCCCCCGGCTGCCCTCGTCGTCCGACCGGACCCCGGCCACCACCTGCGGCGGGGCACCCGGAGCGGTGTGGGCGCCGCAGCCGGCGAGCACCAGGAGCAGCGCGAAGACCGGCGCGACGAGCAGACGGGACCGCCGACGGGGTGGCACCCCGCGGGGGACGGTGCCCCGGCGGAAGACGGGGGGAGTGGACGGACGGAGGGAGACACGCGGACGGAGGGAGACGGACACGGGGCGGGCTCCTGAGTGGTTCTGACTGACGGCCTCTCAGAAGCCACTCTTCGCCGCGCCCGGCCCTCGCGAATCCGGGCGGGGGCCATCCGGCGGTACACCCGCCCACGTGGTGCCACGGCGGCGGCCAGGGGCCGGTGACACACCCCGGAACGACGGAACAGCCCCCGACCGGTCGATCGGGGGCTGTTTCACGTGAAACGTGGCGAACGGCAGGGCACGCGCCGCCGGAGGCGGCGACTGCCCCGTCCCGCTACTTCTCGCTCTTCTCCGCGGCGGCGGTCTCGGCCTTGGCGGCCTCGCCCTTCGACACGGCGGCCGGCTTGCGGAGCTGGATGTTCAGCTCGCGCAGACGGGCCTCGTCCAGCACGGTCGGGGCACCCATCATCAGGTCCTGGGCGTTGCCGTTGAGCGGGAAGGCGATCGTCTCGCGGATGTTCGGCTCGTCGGCGAGCAGCATCACGATGCGGTCCACGCCCGGGGCGATGCCACCGTGCGGCGGGGCGCCGAGGCGGAAGGCGCGCAGCATGCCCGCGAACTCCTGCTCGACGGTCTCGCGGTCGTAGCCGGCGATCTCGAAGGCCTTGAGCATCAGCTCGGGCTCGTGGTTGCGGATCGCGCCGGAGGACAGCTCGATGCCGTTGCAGACGATGTCGTACTGCCAGGCGAGGATGTCCAGCGGGTCCTTCGTCTCCAGGTCCTCCAGGCCGCCCTGGGGCATCGAGAAGGGGTTGTGCGAGAAGTCGATCTTGCCCGTCTCCTCGTCCTTCTCGTACATCGGGAAGTCGACGATCCAGCAGAACCGGAAGACGCCCTCCTCGAAGTGACCGGAGCGCTTGGCGGCCTCGACGCGGACGGCCGACATGATCTTGGAGACCTCGTCGAACTCACCGGCGCCGAAGAAGATCGCGTGCCCAGGGACGAGCGAGAGGCGGTCGGTCAGCGTCTTGACGTCGTCCTCGGTGAGGAACTTGGCGATCGGACCGGCCAGCGTGCCGTCCTCGCCGACGCGGACCCAGGCGAGGCCCTTGGCGCCGTGCTCGACGGCGTACTCACCGAGGCCGTCGAAGAACTTGCGGGACTGGCCGGCGGTGTCCGGGACGGGCAGCGCGCGGACGTGCTTGCCGGCGAACGCCTTGAACCCGGAGTCGGCGAAGACGTCCGAGATGTCGACGAGCTCCAGCTTGGCGCGGAGGTCGGGCTTGTCGTTGCCGTACTTCAGCATCGACTCGCGGAACGGGATGCGCGGGAACGGCGAGGTGACCTCGCGGCCGTTGCCGAACTCGGTGAAGAGCTCGGTCATCAGCTTCTCGATCGGCTGGAAGACGTCCTCCTGCTCGACGAACGACATCTCGACGTCGAGCTGGTAGAACTCGCCCGGCGAACGGTCGGCGCGGGCGTCCTCGTCGCGGAAACAGGGCGCGATCTGGAAGTAGCGGTCGAAGCCGGAGATCATCAGCAGCTGCTTGAACTGCTGCGGGGCCTGCGGCAGCGCGTAGAACTTGCCGGGGTTGAGACGCGACGGCACGACGAAGTCACGGGCGCCCTCGGGGGAGGTCGCGGTGAGGATCGGGGTCGCCATCTCGTTGAAGCCGAGGGCCACCATCTTCGAACGGATGGAGGCGATCACGGCCGAGCGCAGCATGATGTTGCGGTGCATGCGCTCGCGGCGCAGGTCGAGGAAGCGGTACTCCAGGCGGCGCTCCTCGTTCACACCGTCCTCGGTGTTGATCGTGAAGGGCAGCGGGGCCGCCTCGCCGAGCACCTCGACCTCGGTGACCTCGATCTCGATCTCACCGGTCGGGAGCTCCGGGTTCACGTTCTCGGCACCGCGCGCGGAGACCTTGCCGTCGATCCGGACGACGGTCTCCTTGGTCAGCTTCGAGAGCGCCTCGTTCCCCGGGGTGCCGGGACGGGCGACGAGCTGGACCAGGCCGTAGTGGTCGCGGAGATCGATGAAGAGGATGCCGCCCAGGTCTCGGCGATTGTGCAGCCATCCGCTCAGCCGGACGTCGGTGCCGACGTCAGAGGCGCGGAGCTCGCCGCAGGTGTGGGACCTGTACCGATGCATCGTCGTTCATCCAGTCTTCGCGGTTGGGGTCTGTGAGCCACCCCAGGCTACCGCCCGGAGCCCGGCCACTTCATTGCCATAAGCACTTCAAGATCATCCGGAGCCGTCGCGCGGCCTCGGCAGGCCCGCCGGGCACCGGGGGACGGACCTCGCCACGCCGGTCAGGCCCCCGCGGCGGAGATCAACGGTGGCGTCCCGGGGACACACCTTCCTAAAGTGGGGCAATGCGCACCGAGGACATCCTGGCAGCCATCGAGACGGGGCTCTGGCGCTGGGACACCGCGGACGGGACGGTCGTGATCGATGCGGAGGCCGCCCGTCTCCTCGGTCTGCCCGGGGGCGGAACGTACCGGGAGGCCGCCGTACGCGCGCGCTACCACCCGGCCGACTGGAACGAGGTCCGCGGCGTCGTCGGCCTCGCGGTCGCCGAGGACACCGTCGCGGAGTCCCGGCTCCGGGTCGTCGACGAGCGGGGCAGGGTGGTCCGTACGGTGCGGACGCGGTCCCGGCCCCACGTGCCCGAGGGCAAGACCGTGGAACAGGTCGTCCTCCACGGCACGCTCCAGGAGGTCGCGGAGCCCATCCCCGGCACGTCCGTGCAGACCCCCGTCACCGGCGACTGGCGACGCTCCCGCGAGGCGTTCCTGCTGGACGCGGGAAGGGCTCTGGCCGAGGCCCGGTCGACGGAAGAGGTACTGAGGGTGGCCGGATCGCTCTCGATGCCGGGCTTCTCGCCGGACGGGCTGGCGGTCTTCGGCATCGAGGGGGACCGGCTGACCGTCGTCGGCCACCACGGCCACAACGACGGCGACGAGGAACCCTTCGCCGACATGCCCCTCCAGACCGATTACCCCGCCGCCGAGGTCGCCCGTAGCGGCCGGGCGATCTACATGTCCACGCCCGAGGAGTACGCCCGGCGTTTCCCGCTCACCTGGCCGCTCGCCCGCAATTTCGGCCGGCGGTCGTGGGCGTTCCTGCCGCTGGTGGTCTCCGGGCACACCATGGGCGCCTGGATGGCCGGCTTCCACCAGCCGGTGGGGTTCTCCCCCGACGAGCGGGCCGTCCTCACCACCGTCGCCAGGATGCTAGCCCAGGCCCTCGCCCGCGCCGGGGAGGCCGAGACCGAGCGGGAACTCTCGCTGGGGCTCCAGCGGGCGATGCTGCCGTCCCTGGGGGTCAGCGCTCCCGGCATCACCGTGGCGGCCCGCTACATCCCCACCGGCGGCGGCCTGCAGGTCGGCGGCGACTGGTACGACATGATTCCGCTGCCCAACGGCCGGGTCGCGCTCGTCATCGGGGACGTCCAGGGCCACGACGTGCGCGCGGCCGGGCTGATGGGCCAGCTCCGCATCGCCCTGCGCGCGTACGCCTCCGAGGGGCACCGCCCGGACGCGGTGCTCGCCCGGGCTTCCCGCTTCCTGTCCGGACTGACCAAGGCGTACGAGTACGACGGCGACGGCGACGAATCCAGTGCCCCGCGCTTCGCGACCTGCCTGTACGCCGAGGTCGACCCGGCCGACGGCACCCTCGACATCGCCCGGGCCGGCCACCCCGATCCCGTCGTGATCAGCGCCGACGGCACCGCCGTCATCCGGCAGACGGGGGGCGGGCTGCCCCTGGGCATCGAGACCGACGCCGACTACCCGACGACGCAGGTGGTGCTGGAGCCCGGCGAGACGATCATGCTCTGCACCGACGGGCTCATCGAGACCGGCGGCCACGACCTCATGACCGGCTGGGACCGGCTGCGCCCGGTCCTGGAGACTCCCGGAGCCGATCCCGAGACCCTCGCCGAGGCGCTCGTGGAGGCGGTCCACGGCCCCACTTCGCACTACACGACCGGCCCCCTCGCCGAACGGCACGAGGACGACATCGCGCTGTTGCTGCTCCGCCGGGACACCCCCGGCACCCTGGCGAAGACCCCGCCGCGCCGGGCCGCCGTCACCATCGCGCAAGCCGAACCGGAACGGATCTCCGTCGCCCGGCAGCTGCTGCGCGAGCTGCTGCACGACTGGGCGGACGCGGAACAGGTCGACTCGGCGGTGCTGATGCTCTCCGAGATGGCCACCAACGTGCTGGTCCACACGGACGGCGACGCCCTGATGGTGGCGGAGGTGACCGGCGAGCGGGGCGAGCGGCGCCTGCGGGTCGAGGTCGCGGACGGCAGTGACGAACTCCCGCACAAGCGGCGCCCCGGCGAGATGGCGTCCAGCGGACGCGGACTGGTCCTGATGGAGATGCTGGCGGACAACTGGGGCGTCGATCCGCGCGGCGAGGGCAAGTCGACCTGGTTCGAGCTGTACGAGTCCACCGAGCCCGACGAACTCGGCGCGCGGCCGATCCCGTTCGAGCAGATCTGACCGGCCCCGCCCCGCCGGGAGGCGACGCGCCTCAGACCAGCACCACCGAGAAGCCGTCCAGGGTGATCCAGGTGATGGCGTTGGTGGTCGTACCGCCCAACACCGTGACGCGCCCCGCCGTGCCGATCTCCACCCGGCAGGCGTTGACGCCGGCCTTGTTGTTGCGCGGGCACACACCCCGGGAGATCTTGGGCACGGCGAGGGAGGCGGGCACCGCTCCCAGCACCGCGTCCCCGGCGAAGGCGCAGGTGACGCCCCCACGCAGCTGGAGGAAGTCCGTACCGGCGATCCTGATCACACGGGCGGCCGGAGCGTCGGCGGAGGCGGTGACCCCCGAGGCCAGGGTGAGGGCCGTCCACGGGTGGACGACCTCGATACCCCCCGTGCCGGTGGTGGCCGCCGCGGCGGGGGCGGCGGCCAGCAGGGCCGGGGCGGTGACGGCCGCGGTCAGCAGGGCGCGACGGCTGGGGGTTCTCTGCGGCATGACGGGCATGGCTGCTCCTCGGACGGCATGGGGCACGGGAAGGACGGCAGGGAGGGACGGGAAGGGGGGTGCGGGACGGAAGGCCGTCAGCGCCAGGCCGCCGAGAAGGCGTCCAGATCGACCCAGGTGACCGGGTTGTCCGAGGTCGCGCCGAACACCGTGAGCCCGCCGTCGGACGTGACCTCCGCCCGGCACACGCAGCGCCCGGCCCGGTTGTCGCGGGGCACCTCGGCCCGGACCGTACGGCTCGGCGTCAGCGTCGGCGGGAGCTGGGCGATCCGGGTGTCCTTCGCGAGAGTCCCCTCGAAGCCCCCGCGCAGCTGGAGGTACGTGGTCCCGGCGATGTCCACCAGGCGTCCGCGCGGGCTCCGGAGGCCGGACTGCGCGGTGATCCCGGCGGCGGGGGTCAACGCGGACCAGTCGGCCAGCACCTTCAGCCCCCGCACCGGCGCGTCCGTGGAGAGGAAGCAGATGGTCACCTCGCGCGGGGTGGTGTCGCTCCCGCTGAACCCGAAGAGCAGCCGCGCCTCCGTGCCCATCGGCTCGATGCTCAGCCCCTCGGGCTCCCGGCGTTCCAGCCCGGGCACCGCGGTGATGTGCCGGGGACCGGCGAGGACGGACCCGTCCGTCCAGGACAGGGCGGTGAGAAAGGTGTCGTCCACGTCCGGGTTGCCGGTGTACAGGTAGAGGTGGTCGCCGAGCGACGCGAAGCCCTGGAAGGTGTCGGCCAGGCGCGGCACCAGCGCGGCCGGGGGATGCGCGATCGTACGCAGCGCGGTCCAGGTGACCTGCCCGGTGACCGGATGGATCGGGTACTGGGTGAAGAGGTACCCCTGCCCGGTCAGGTACCGCACCGTGAGGCGCTGGAACACCGGGTCCACGTTGGGCGCGACGAACCGGGCGTCCGGGACGGGGCTGAACGGCTCCGACAGCACCGAGGAGTTCAGGTCGACCGTCTGCCCGGGGAGGTACGGGAACCGGGCGATCCGTGTACCGAACTGCTCGTGCAGCGGGCCGGTTTCGGTCCACAGGTAGGTCGTGCCGCCGATGTGCTGCGCGCCGATCTGGTAGCCGTGGCCGAAGCCGTTCAGGTGCATGTGGTCGATCGCCCGACCGGTGGCGCGGTCCATGCGGTAGACGCAGAGGTTCCCGTACTCCAGCGCGTCACGGATCTGCACGACGAAGAGGTCGTGCGTCACCGGGTCGACGGCCATGGACTGGGGTGCCCGGGTGTGCTTCTCGTGGTTCAGCGGCGTACCGCCGAGGACGCGGCCCCAGGGCCCGGCCAGGTCGATGAGATCCGTAACCGCCACGGACGGTGTCCCCTCCCCACGGGCCCGTGGGGGGCCGCGCGCGAAGATCGTATGTGCTCCGCCACGGCATGATCGGGGGACCCGCCGGGCGCCGTGGGACGAGAACGCCGCTGATGGGATCAGGCCGGAGCGCTCCCCGCCGGAGGATCGTCCGCAGGCGCCGTGTTCCGGTGCCGCAGCTCCTCGACGACACCGAAAGCCGCCGCGCAGAGCGGGACGGCGAGCAGCATGCCGAGGATCCCGGCGACGCTCGCTCCGGCGGTCAGCACGATCAGGATGACGGCCGGATGCATCCGCACGGTGCGGCTCTGGATCATCGGCTGGAGCACGTGGCCCTCCAGCACCTGGACCGCGAGCACGACGCCGAGGGCCCAGAGCGCGATGACGAACCCCCGGTCGGCGAGCGCGACCAGGACGGCGACCGCGCCGGAGAGGAAGGCGCCGAGGTACGGGATGTAGGCGCCGACGAAGACCAGCGCGCCCAGCCCCACCGCGCCGGGGACCCGCAGGATCAGCAGGCCGACCGTGATGCAGAGGGCGTCGATCAGCGCGATGAACGTGGTGCCGCGCATGAACCCCTCGACCGCCTCGAAGGCCCGGCGCCCCATCGCCTCGACCAGGTCGCCGGAACCGTGCGGGGCGAGCGAGTGGGCGAGGCGTACGGCCCGGTCGGAGTCGCGCAGGAAGAAGAAAGTGAGCAGCAGGGCGAGGACGGCGGTCGCGATCAGCGAGCCGATCAGGCTCAGCCCGGTGAGGACGCCACCGGCCGCGGTGGCGCCGAACTTCTCGACGAGGTTCTTGGCGCTGCCCGCGAGGTTGTCCACGGACGCCTCGTCGCCCAGGTCGAAGTGGTCGATCACCCACTGCGCGGCGTCTTTGAGCGAGTCCACGATCTGGTCGCCGGTGTCGATGAGCGCGGTGACGACGATGTACCCGGCCCCGCCGACGACCGCGACCAGGGCGGCGCAGGTCAGCCCGGCGGAGACCGAGCGCTGCACGCGGTGGGCGGTCAGCCAGCGGTGGACGGGGCCGAGCAGAGCCGTACCGAGCAGCGCGAGGAGCACGGGGGTGACGGCGGTCTTGAGGTAGACGGACAGCCAGACGACGACGCCCGCCACCGCGGCGACGAGGAGCAGGACACCGCACCAGGCGGCCGTCCGCCGTGCGACGTCGGGCAGGAGGGGCTTCTGGTTCGGCACTCCCCCACCCGACCACGGGGCGGACACGGTGTCCCGCCCCGCGGGGCGTGCGGGTGACGATCCGTCACCCGCACCCGGGGTGGATCACATGCCGTGGACCGCCGGAACGGTGCCGAGGCGGCCGGCCTGGAAGTCCTCGAAGGCCTTCTTCAGTTCGGCCTGGCTGTTCATCACGAACGGCCCGTAGTGCGCCATCGGCTCACGGATGGGACGCCCACCGAGGAGCACGACCTCCAGGTCGGGGGTGTGCCCGTCCTGCTGCTCGTCCGCGCGGACGGTCAGCGAGGAACCGGAGCCGAAGACGGCCGTCTGTCCCCTGTGGACCGGGCGGCGCTCGGCGCCCGCGGTGCCGCGGCCGGCGAGCACGTACGCGAGGCCGTTGAAGTCCTCGCGCCACGGCAGGGTGACCTCGGCGCCGGGCCGGACGGTCGCGTGGATCATCGTGATCGGGGTGTGCGTGATGCCGGGGCCCTCGTGCCCGTCGAGCTCACCGGCGATGACGCGGAGCAGCGCGCCGCCGTCCGGGGAGGCGAGAAGCTGGACCTGACCGCCGCGGATGTCCTGGTAGCGGGGGTCCATCATCTTGTGGCTCTTGGGCAGGTTCACCCAGAGCTGGAGGCCGTGGAAGAGGCCGCCGGACATGACCAGGGACTCCGGCGGGGCCTCGATGTGCAGCAGACCGGAGCCCGCCGTCATCCACTGGGTGTCGCCGTTCTCGATGGTGCCGCCGCCACCGTTGGAGTCCTGGTGGATGAAGCTGCCGTCGATCAGGTACGTCACGGTCTCGAAGCCGCGGTGCGGGTGCCAGGGGGTCCCCTTCGGCTCGCCGGCCGCGTACTCCACCTCACCCATCTGGTCCATCATGATGAACGGGTCGAGGTGCTTGTAGTTGATCCCGGCGAACGCGCGGCGCACCGGGAAGCCCTCGCCCTCGAAGCCGGTCGGCGCGGTGGTGACCGCGAGGACGGGACGGGCGACGGCGTCGCCCGAGGCGGCCACCTTGGGCAGGGTCAGCGGGTTTTCTACGGTCACTGCGGGCATGGGAGCCACCTCCGGGCGGGATCTGCTTCCAATTTAGTTGAACAGTGAACATCTTGCAAGGCGTCATTCATTCCCGGCGGGGCGAGGGCGGCGGCCACGGGCAACGGAAGCACGGCGGCGCACACGGAGAAGGCCCGCACCACCCGGGTACGAGCCTTGGGGGCGGGCGGATCGAGGGCGTCAGCCGTACATGCGCCGCATCGCGAAATCGACCATCTGCTCGACAGCCTTGGCGTCGAAGACCATCCGGTGGTCGCCCTCCATGTCCAGGACGAAGCCGTACCCGGTCGGGAGCAGGTCGATCACCTCGGCGCCGGTGATCACGAAGTACTTCGACTCCTTGCCCGCGTACCGCCGCAGCTCCTTGAGCGTGCTGAACATCGGGATCACCGGGTGCTGGGTGTTGTGCAGCGCGAGGAAACCCGGGCCGTCGCCGCGCGGGCAGTAGACCTTCGAGGTCGCGAAGATCTGCTGGAAGTCCTCCGCCGCGAGGGTGCCGGTGGTGAAGGCCCGTACCGCGTCCGCCAGGGAAGGCGGCGAAGGCTCGGGGTACAGCGGCTGCTCGGCGTAGCCGCCCATCTGCCCCATCTGACCCATCTGCTGCTGTGCACCCGGGTTCTGGTCGTAGCCGTACATGCCCCAAAGAGTAATCGGACACATCTCCGGCTTGAGGGGTTGCGCCTTATTACTGACGGGTAGCATCATCGGAGAGGTCGACTGGTACGCGTCACACAGCCGGCCGGCCTTCCGCACAGCCCGTCGCCCGACCCGCACCACTCCCCGGGGCGCTGCGCGCCACTGCTATTGATTACGGAGCCTTCCCATGGGGCACTACAAGTCGAATCTCCGCGACATCGAGTTCAACCTCTTCGAGGTCCTCGGGCGCGACAAGCTGTACGGCACCGGTCCGTTCGCGGAGATGGACGTCGAGACCGCGAAGAGCATCCTGGACGAGGTCACCCGCCTCGCGGAGAACGAGCTCGCCGACTCCTACGCCGACGCCGACCGCAACCCGCCGGTCTTCGACCCCGCGACCCACACCGCACCGGTCCCGGAGAGCTTCAAGCGGTCCTACCAGGCCTTCATGGACTCCGAGTACTGGCGCCTGGGCCTCCCCGAGGAGATCGGCGGCACCACCTCGCCCCGCTCCCTGATCTGGGCCTACGCGGAGATGCTGCTCGGCGCCAACCCGGCCCTGTGGATGTACTCCTCGGGCCCCGCGTTCGCGGGCATCCTGCACGCCGAGGGCAACGACGCGCAGAAGAAGGTCGCCGAGATCGCCGTCGAGAAGCAGTGGGGCTCGACGATGGTCCTGACCGAGCCGGACGCCGGTTCGGACGTCGGCGCCGGCCGCACCAAGGCGGTCCAGCAGGACGACGGCTCCTGGCACATCACGGGCGTGAAGCGCTTCATCACGTCCGGCGAGCACGACATGTCGGAGAACATCCTCCACTACGTGCTGGCCCGCCCCGAGGGCGCCGGACCGGGCACCAAGGGCCTCTCGCTCTTCCTCGTCCCCAAGTACCACTTCGACTGGCAGACCGGCGAGCTGGGCGAGCGCAACGGCGTCTACGCCACGAACGTCGAGCACAAGATGGGCCTCAAGGCCTCCAACACCTGCGAGATGACCTTCGGCGACCAGCACCCCGCCCAGGGCTGGCTGATCGGCGACAAGCACGACGGCATCCGCCAGATGTTCATGATCATCGAGTTCGCGCGGATGATGGTCGGCACGAAGGCCATCGCCACCCTCTCCACCGGCTACCTCAACGCGCTGGAGTACGCCAAGGAGCGCGTCCAGGGCTCGGACCTGTCGCAGTTCATGGACAAGACCGCCCCCAAGGTCACCATCACGCACCACCCCGACGTGCGCCGCTCCCTCATGACGCAGAAGGCGTACGCCGAGGGCATGCGCTCCCTCGTGCTCCACACCGCCTCCGTCCAGGACGCGATCCAGGTCAAGGAGGCCGCCGGCGAGGACGCCAAGGCGCTGCACGGCCTCAACGACCTGCTGCTCCCGATCGTGAAGGGCTACGGCTCCGAGCGCTCCTACGAGCAGCTGGCGCAGTCGCTCCAGACCTTCGGCGGCTCCGGGTACCTCCAGGAGTACCCGATCGAGCAGTACATCCGCGACGCCAAGATCGACACCCTCTACGAGGGCACCACGGCCATCCAGGGTCAGGACTTCTTCTTCCGGAAGATCGTCCGCGACCAGGGCGCCTCGCTCAACACGCTCTCCGAGGAGATCAAGAAGTTCCTCGCCGGTGCCCAGGGCAACGAGGAGCTGGCCCCCGCGCTGGACTCCCTCGCCAAGGCCGCCGTGGACCTGGAGGCGATCGTCGGCACGATGATCACCGACCTCACCGCCACCGGCGAAGACGTGAAGAGCATCTACAAGGTGGGCCTCAACACCACCCGCCTGCTACTCGCCTCCGGCGACGTCGTCGTCGGCTACCTCCTCCTCAAGGGCGCCTCGGTCGCCGCGGAGAAGCTGCCGACCGCCTCCGGCAAGGACATCGCCTTCTACCAGGGCAAGATCGCGGCCGCGAAGTTCTTCGCCGCCAACGTCCTGCCCGGCGTCTCCACGGAGCGCGCGCTCGCCGAGTCCGTGGACAACTCCCTCATGGAGCTGGACGAAGCCGCGTTCTGATCCTTCGCGCACTCCGTCACGGCGACGGCCCGCCCCCGCACACGGCGCATACCGGGGGGGCGGGCCGTCGCCGTTCGCCGTGCCACCGTTCAGCGGGCCGTCGCCGTTCGCCGGGGCCGTCGCCGTTCGCCGGGCCCGCACGCCGCCGGGGGCACGAGCGTGAATGGTTCCCAACACGCGTCGTTACAGTGAAGAACATGAGTTCCTCCCACCCTTTCGACAGGTCCCACACCGATGACCTGATGTCCTTCCTCGCCGCCAGCCCGTCGCCGTACCACGCCGTGGCCAACACCGCCGCCCGTCTGGAGGAGGCAGGGTTCCGGCAGGTCGAGGAGACCGCGGCCTGGGACGCGACGAGCGGCGGGAAGTACGTCCTGCGCGGCGGCGCCATCATCGCCTGGTTCGTCCCCGAAGGCGCTTCCCCCCACACCCCGTTCCGTATCGTCGGCGCCCACACCGACTCCCCCAACCTGCGGGTCAAGCCACTGCCGGACACCGGCGCGCACGGCTGGCGCCAGGTCGCCGTGGAGATCTACGGCGGAACCCTGCTCAACACCTGGCTCGACCGCGACCTCGGCATCGCGGGCCGACTCAGCCTGCGCGACGGCACCGACGTGCTGGCCTGCGTCGACCGCCCGCTGATGCGTGTCCCGCAGCTGGCCGTCCATCTCGACCGCTCGGCCAACACCGACGGCCTCAAGCTCGACCGCCAGAAGCACATGCAGCCGATCTGGGGGCTCGGCCGGGTGGAAGAGGGCGACCTCATCCGGTTCGTCGCCGAGGAGGCGGGCGTCGACCCCGAGGACGTGACCGGCTGGGACCTGATGGCCCACGCCGTCGAGAAGCCCGCCTACCTGGGCCGCGACCAGGAGCTGATGGCCGGCCCCCGGATGGACAACCTGCTCTCCGTGCACGCGGGCGCCGCCGCGCTGGCCGCCGTCGCCCGGCGGCACGCCTCCGAGGGCGCCGACCTCCCGTACATCCCGGTGCTCGCCGCCTTCGACCACGAGGAGAACGGCTCGCAGTCCGACACCGGCGCCGACGGCCCGCTGCTCGGCACCGTCATGGAACGCTCGGTGTACGCCCGGGGCGGCGGCTACGAGGACCGGGCCCGCGCCTTCGCCGGGACCGTCTGCGTCTCCTCCGACACCGGTCACGCGATCCACCCCAACTACGGGGAGCGCCACGACCCGACGCACCACCCCGTCGTCAACGGCGGCCCGATGCTGAAGGTCAACGTCAACATGCGGTACGCGACGGACGGCAACGGCCGGGCCGTGTTCGCCGCCGCCTGCGAGCGGGCGGGCGTGCCGATGCAGACCTTCGTCTCCAACAACTCGATGCCGTGCGGCACCACGATCGGCCCGATCACCGCCGCCCGTCACGGAATCCAGACCGTCGACATCGGCGCGGCGATCCTTTCGATGCACAGCGCCCGCGAACTCTGCGGCGCCGACGACCCGTTCCTGCTGGCCAACGCACTGACCGAGTTCCTGGCGGGCTGACGTCACGTCACCCGTCCTCCTCGAAGACATGGTTGACCCCGGGCCGGGTACGCGATCCGTACACCGGCCCGGAGTCACCGGGCCGTCGAGGAGGCGGGAATCATGGGACTCGGAGGATGCATTCTCCTGATCGGTGCCGGAGCGATTCTGGCGTTCGCCACCGACTGGCAGATCGACACCGTCAACGTCGACCTGGTCGGCTGGATCATGATGCTCGTCGGCCTCGTCGGGGTCTTCGCCTACATGAGCATCGCGCGGCGCCGTCGCATGATCGTGCCGCCCACCACGACGGTCGTCCCCAGCGCGGAGGACGAGAAGCGCTACCTGTGACGGCCCGCCGGTCGCCCGCAACGGCGTCCGGCGCACCGCACAGAACCGCTCGTAGGCCCCCGAACGCGGGGGAGACGGCCGCAGGCCGCCCGGCGGGGCCCGATATCCTGGGCCCCGGTCCGGGCCCCCGCCCCGGGTGGGTACGGCCCGGAAGGAAAGCCGCTCGTGGAGTTCCGGCTGCTCGGTACGGTCTCCGTCGACACCCGCACCGGGCCGCTGCCGCTCGGCCCCGCGAAGCGCCGCAGCCTTCTCGCGGCCCTGCTGCTCTGTGCCAACACACCCGTCTCCGTCGCCCGGCTGACGGAGTCCCTGTGGGAGGACTCGCCTCCACCGCGTGCCCGCGGCGTCATCCAGGGGCACGTGTCCCGCCTCCGGGCCCTGCTCGTGGGCGCGGAGGCGGAGGCGTACGGGGTGGAACTGCTCACCCTCGGCGACGCCTACCTCCTGCGCGTCCCCGAAACCCTGCTGGACTCGCAGCGGTTCGAGGAGCTGCTGATGCTGGCCCGGCAGCAGCGCAGCGCCACCGACGCCGTCCTCATGTTCCGGGACGCGCTCTCCCTGTGGCAGGGGCCCGCGCTCAGCGGAGTGTTCGCCGGTCCTCCGCTCCAGGTCGCGGCGCACACCCTGGAGGAGACACGACTGGCGACGGTGGAGGAACTCGCCCGCGCCCACGGGACGCTCGGTGAGCACCACCGGGCCGCCGCCGTCCTGCGCACGGAGGCTTCCGCGCACCCGCTGCGGGAGTCCCTGGCGGCGGCCCTGATCCTGGCGCTGTACCGGGCGGGCCGCCAGTCGGAGGCCCTGGACTGGTTCCACCGCACGAGGCGGCTGCTCGCCGACGAACTCGGCATCGACCCGGGCCGCGAACTGGCCGACGCGTACGCGCTGATCCTGCGCGGCGGCCCCGTACCCGGAAGCGCGCCGGGCGGCCCCGGGGCGACCGGAGGCGCCTCCACGGAGCCGGACAGCCCGGAAGGGCCGGGCACCGGAGCGGCCTCGACCGCGATACCCGTACCGGCCGCCGCACCGCGCGCCACCGGCTGGCCCCCCGCCGACGCCCACCCCGGCGCGCCGCACCCGGCCGATCTGCTGCCGCGCGCGCCCCGCGGCTTCCACGGGCGCACGGCCGAACTGGCCGCGCTCACCCGGGCCGCCGCGGGTGAGGCTCCGGTGTGCCTGGTCACCGGGCCCGCCGGGGTGGGCAAGACCTCGCTGGCCCTCCAGTGGGCCCACCACAACCCCGCCGCCTTCCCGGACGGGCGTCTCTTCGCCGATCTGTGCGGGTTCAGCGAATCGGGCGAGGCCCGGCCCGGCGACGTCCTGCGCGAGTTCCTGCTCGCCCTCGGCGTCCCACCGCGCAGCGTCCCGGAGTCGGTCCACGCCGCGGCGGCCCTCTTCCGCTCCCTGACCGACCGCCGCCGGCTGCTCGTGGTCCTCGACAACGCCCGCGACTCCGCCGGCGTCCGTGCCCTGCTCCCCGGCGGCGCCGACTGCGTCACCGTCGTCACCAGCCGCAACCGGCTGGAAGGACTCATCGCCTCCGACGCGGCCAGGCCCGTTCCCCTCGACACCCTTCGGCCGAGGGACTCCACCGCACTGCTCGCCGGGGTGCTCGGCGAGGAGCGGGTACACGCCGAACCCGTCGCGGCCCGCCGCGTCGCCGAGCTCTGCGGAGGACTTCCGCTCGCTCTGCGGGTCACGGCCGCCCGGCTGGCCGGACGCCCGCACCGGACACTGGCCGGGCTGGCCGACGAACTGGCCGACGAACACGGCCGGCTGGCCTGCCTCGACGTGGACGACGTCGGTGTCTCGGCCGCCCTGCGACTGACTGTGCAGCAGCTTCCGCCGGACGCCGCACACCTCCTGGCCCGGCTGGGCCACCATCCGGGCGGCCACGTCGACCCGTACACCTGCGCGGCCCTCGCGGGCACGGGCCCCCAGGCCGCCGCGACCGCCCTGGAACGCCTCGGCTCCGCCCACCTCGTCACGGAGGCCGCCCCGGGCCACTGGGTGCTGCACGACCTCGTGCGGCTGTACGCCCGCGGCCTGGACCCGGCGTCCGGGCCCGAAGCGCTGATCGTCGTCCTCGACCACTGCGTCGCCACCGCCCTCGCCGCCTCCGACGCCGCGGAGCCCGGCGGCGAACCCTGCTTCGTCCTGCCGGAGAACCACCGCCCCTCCGCCGTACGGGACTTCGCCGACCGGGCCGCGGCAATGCGCTGGCTGGCCGCCGAACGGGACGACCTGGCCCGGGCCGCCGTCGCCGCCCGGAAGGCGGGCCTGCACGACCGGGCCTGGCGCATCATCCTCCTCCAGTGGCCGCAGGTGGTGTGGCGGGTACGGGACAGCTGGGTCCCCCTGCTGGAACTGGCCCTCGACTCCGCGCGCGAAGAGAAGGACCCGTACGCCGAGTCGAGGGTGCTCAACCTCCTGGGGTGGGTCCTGACGGAGGAGGGCAGGACCGCCGAGGCCGCCGCACTCCTGGAACGGTCTCCGGGCCTCGCGCGCCAGGCGGGTGACCGGCTCGGCGAGGCGACGGCACTGATCAACCTGGCGGCCGTACAGGCCGAGCAGGGCGATCTGGACACGGCGCTGGAGGGCTGCGGGCGCGCGGTCGCCCTGGCACGCGACGAACCCGACCGGCACACGGAACTGCTCGCCCTCCAGCACCTGGCCCGGCTCCAGCTCACCGCCCACCGCCCCGCCGACGCTCTCGAATCCACCCGCGCGGCCCTGGAGCCGGGCCCCGGCCCCGAAGAGGCCGCCCGCCGCACCCTGCTGCTGACCATCGCCGGTGAGGCCCGGCTGGCGCTCGGCGAGGAGGACGAGGGAATCCGGCTGCTGGACCGGGCGGCCGAGGAGGCGGAACGCGCCGACTACGACGAGGGAGCGGTACGCGCCCTGGAGGTCCTGCTGCGCGTCTCGGCACGGGCGGACTACCGGACCCGTCACTGGCTGGCTCTGAGCAGGCTCACCGACGAGAACTGAGCCGCCCCGCAGCCCGGCGGGACGGCCCGAGGGGGCCTGACGCCCACGGCCGACGGGCGTCAGCGGGACGTCAGCAGGACGTCAGCGGAACGTGAGCGACGGCATCCAGAGTCATGGATGTCAGCAGCTCACAGGTGTGACGGCCCGACCGGCCCGCCGCCTCTCACCGCTTCCGGGGGAACCTCCATGCGTACGCCCGCCTTCCGCACCCGCGCCACCGTCATCGCCGCAGCGGCCACCGCCGCGCTCTCCCTGACCCTCACCGCCTGCGACGAGACCGACTCCGCCGCCGAATCCGCCGGTACACAGGCCGCCGGTACGGCGCTGAGCGGATCGGCGGCGCCCACCGCCTCGGCGGGCGCCGCACAGGACTCGGGCGCCGCGCAGGACTCGGGCTCCGGGCAGAACACGGGTGACACGAAGGGCACCGGCACGACCGGGGGCGGCGGGACGGAAGCCTCCGCCGCCACTCCCGCCTGCACCACCAAGGGCCTCACGATCAGCGCCGAGATGCAGGACGGCCCGCCCTACACCCACATCGTGCTGACCGCGGAGAACACCTCGGGGCACAGCTGCCTGATGCCGGACTTCCCCGAGATCCGGTTCCTGGAGAACGCGCTCGGCGCCACGCCCGCGGTCGCCAAGAGCAAGCCCGCCAGTGCCGTCGTGCTCACCGCCGGTGCCCCCGCGTACGCGGTGGTACGGCTGTCGGACGGCGGGACGGACGAGAACGTCAGGACCGCCAAGGACTTCACCCTCACCTTCCCGGGCGGCGCCGGCATGGCCACCGTGAAGGCCCCGAACTCCGGGGGCCTCTCCGTCGACCCGACGAAGTGGGCGACCGGCTACTGGACGCCCGAACTGCGCAACGGCGCCGACGAGTTCTGAGAGCCTGCCGGGCGGTCTCCGGCCGGGGGCGTCCCCCGGCCGCGCGCCCGGCAGACTCCCCGGGCTCAGCCCTGCTCGTCCATCCCGGCCAGCACCAGCGGCAGCCGGGCCACACCGCCCGTCGTCACCACGACCGGTACGCCCCAGTCCTGCTGGTGGACGTGGCAGGCCGGGTACTCGTTCGCCGGGTCGTCGTCGCAGGACGCCGCCATCGCCGAGACGTGCAGGATGCCCTCGGTGATCCCGTCCGCGAGGACCAGGTCGCGGAAGAGGTCCGTACCCGCGCCCGCGCCCTCGGCCAGCAGCTCCGGCGGGGTCGCGGAGACCAGCAGCCGTGTGGAGGGGCCGTACCGCAGGTCGAGCTTCTGACCGGCCGGCGCCTGGAAGACCACGTCCAGCCGGAGGTTCCCCGCGGCGACCTCGGTGGCCGCGCGCTGGGTGCGGTGCGCGCCGCCGTCGACCCGCAGGGCCTCCTCGGGCAGCCGCAGCCGGGTCAGCCGGTGCCCCGCCGACTCCACGACCACCAGGTCGCCGTCGACGAGCACCGCGTCGCTCGGCTCCCGCAGCTCGGTCGCGAGCGTGGTCACCTCGCCGCTCGCCGGGTCGAAGCGCCGCAGCGCGTTGTTGTACGTGTCGGAGACCGCCACCGAGCCGTCCGGCAGCGCCGTGACACCCAGCGGGTGCTGGAACAGCGCCTGGTCCGCCGCCCCGTCCCGGTGCCCGAAGTCGAAGAGACCGGTGCCCACGGCCGTGGTCACCACGCCCTCGCGGTCCACGGAGCGCAGCGCCGAGGTCTCGGCGTCGGCGATCCACAGCCGCTCCCCGTCGGTGGAGACCGCGAGCCCGGAGGGCTGCGCGAACCACGCCTCGGCCACCGGGCCGTCCACGAGGCCCTCGTTGGTGGTGCCCGCCGCGACCTCGACGGTCCCCGCCCCGGGGTCGTACGTCCACAGCTGGTGCACGCCCGCCATGGCGATCCAGAGGCGGTCGCCGAACCAGGCCACGTCCCACGGCGAGGAGAGGTCCACCTCGTGCGCCGGGCCGGAGGTCGCCGAGCCCTGCCACCACTGGTTGCCGGTGCCGGCGAGCGTCACCGTGACGCCGGTGGTGAGGTCCAGGGCGCGCAGCGCGTGGTTGACGGTGTCCGCGACGGCGATCCGGCCGTCCGGCAGCACGGTGAGTCCCTGTGGCTCGCTGAACCGCGCCTCGTCCCGGCCGCCGTCGGTGAAGCCGCGCTCGCCGGTGCCGTAGTGGCCGCGTACGGTCTCGCCGTCCGCCTCCAGCTCGACCAGCCGGTGCCGGGTGGTGTCCGAGACCAGGAAGCCGCCGTCCGGCAGCAGCAGCGCCTTGCCGGGGAACCGCAGGTGGGTCGCGACCGGCTCGGGCGCCACGTACGGCCCGTCCCCGCGCCGCAGCGTGCCCTTCGCCGCGTGCTCCGCCTCCAGCTCGTCCACCAGCTTCGCGATGGCGTGGGCGTGGCCCTCACCGGCGTGCTGGGCGACGACGTACCCCTCGGGGTCGATCACCACGAGCGTCGGCCAGGCGCGGACCGCGTACTGCTTCCACGTCGCGAGCTCCGGGTCGTCCAGCACCGGGTGGTGCACCCCGTACCGCTCCACGGCGTCCACGACGGCCTGGTGCTCCGCCTCGTGCACGAACTTCGGCGAGTGCACACCGATGATCACCACGGTGTCGCGGTGCTTCTCCTCCAGCTCGCGCAGCTCGTCGAGCACGTGCAGGCAGTTCACACAGCAGAAGGTCCAGAAATCGAGGACGACAATGCGTCCTCGCAGGTCAGCAAGGGTGTACTGCTGGCCACCCGTGTTCAGCCAGCCGCCCTTGCCGATGAGCTCGGGGGCGCGGACACGGGCACGGTGGGGCGCGGGGGTGGGCGCCGGGGCGGCATCGTTCATGCCTCAAGGGTGCCACTCGCGGCGGCGTCGCCGATCACGGGTGGTGGCACGGCAACACGGGCTTCCGACGGCCTCAGCTGCTGAGGAACACCTGGCACGTCCCCGACCGCTCGATGACCGCCGCGTACACCGTGAGCAGCTTCGACTCCTTCGCCCGGACGTAGGCGGGGTCCTCGTCCAGGGGGAAGCCCGCGTCCAGGACGCTCATCTCCACCGCGTCCGGGGTCTCCTTCCCCACGGAGACGAGCCGGCTGTCCCGGACGAAGGCCGGAACGCCGTCGCAGGGCATCGAGAACTCGACACGGAACGGGTACCCGTCCAGCGCCTTGAGCGCACCGTAGGTGATCTTCTCGGCCCCCTCGGGCAGGCGGACGCCGTAGTCGGACAAGGCTTCGCGCAGGTCGACGTCCGCGGTGTCCGCCGGAGACTCGTACGGAAAGGGCCCGGCGTGCTCGGCGGAGTGCAGCCCCTCCGGATCACAGGCGGTCAGCCCGCCGACCAGCAGCACCCCTGTGAACAACGCCGCTGTCCGCTTCGGACGGTGGATCACGTTCTCTCCTCGTGGTGTCCCGCGGTGCGTGACGGATCGGTACGGACGGGGCGTCGGACACGGCGTGTCTGTCCGGCCCTTCCTCACGACCGTGACTCCGCACGCCCGGTCCTGGTTCCCGTCGTACGCGAGGAGCGGGAAGACGTCGCCGGGACGGACACCCCTGTTCATGACGCGCTCATCCCTCGTTCACTCCGCCTCGCCGTTCGCCCGTCGCGCGGGCGCTCGCGGGTGGAGCCTCGGCACAGCCCGGCACCTCGCGCGCCCCCATGCATTCCGCGCGGCGCTCCGGGAACCTGTGCTGCATGAGACTTCTCGTACGCGAGCGACTGTTCGCCATCGGTGACGACTACTGGATCGAGGACACCGAGGGCCGCAAGGTGTTCCTCGTCGACGGCAAGGCCCTGCGGGTACGCGACACCTTCGAGCTGAAGGACGCGAACGGCCGGGTCCTCGTGGAACTGCGGCAGAAGCTGATCAGCATCCGCGACACGATGATCATCGAGCGGGCCGGCGAAGAGCTGGCCCGCGTCAAGAAGAAGCACCTGTCGCTGCTCCGCAACCACTACCGGGTGGTGATGGCGGACGGCACCGAGCTCGACGTCAGCGGGAAGATCCTGGACCGCGAGTTCGCCGTCGACCACGACGGCGAGCTGCTGGCCCAGATCTCCCGGCGGTGGCTCAGCATCCGTGACACGTACGGCATCGACATCGTCCGCGAGGACGCGGACGCCTCGCTGCTGATCGCGGTCGCGATGTGCGTGATCGTGCTGGCGGAGAAGGAACACGACAAGGACGACTGAGGGCTGCGGGCGGGGTGGTCTGCGGGTGGTGGTGCGGGGTGACGGTCAAGGTGCCCTCCGAGAGTTCCTGGTACGCCACGACCGTGCCGGTCGGGCCGGTGCGCGCACACTCGGGCCCCGCACGTCCTGTGGTCCGCGGAGCGGCCGGGCCGTTGCCACCCGTGGGCCGTCCCCGCACACGCGGGGCGGACTCTTCCCGCCCCGGACCGCTACCCGGCTCCCGCCCCCGAGTCGGCCGGCTTCACCGACCCGGACACCGCACCCTCGCCCCTCACCCCGCCGCCCCCGGCCGCTCCAACCCCAGCCGGCGGTCCTTCAGGGCCGGGAACCGCGCGCGGGTCTTCTCCACCTTGGCCGGGTCGAACTCGACGCGGAGGATCTCCTCCTCCGCCCCCGCCTCGCCGAGGACCTCGCCCCACGGGTCGACCGCGATGGTGTGGCCCGCCTGGGGGACGCCGCCGTGGGTGCCGGCGGTGCCCACGGCGAGGACGTACGCCTGGTTCTCCACGGCTCGGGCCTGGGCGAGGAGGGTCCAGTGGGCGCGGCGGCGTTCGGGCCAGCCGGCGGGGACGACGAGGGTCTGGGCGCCCGCGTCGACGAGGCCGCGGAAGAGTTCCGGGAAGCGGAGGTCGTAGCAGGTGGCGAGGCCCAGGGTGGTGTCCGGGAGGGGGACGGTGACGAGGTCCTCGCCGGCCCCCATCAGGGCCGCTTCGCCCTGGTCGAAGCCGAAGCGGTGGATCTTGCGGTAGGTGGCGGCCCGCTCGCCCCGGGGGTCGAAGACGAGGGACGTGTTGTAGAGGGTGCCGTCCTCGGCGCGCTCGACGAACGATCCGGCGTGCAGCCAGACGCCCGCCTCGGCCGCCGCGCGGGACATCACCTCGTGGGTGGGTCCTTCGAGGGGCTCGGCCTCCGCCGCGAACGCGGTGAAGTCGAAGGCGCCGACCGGCCAGAGTTCGGGAAGGACCACCAAGTCGGCCGGATTCGGACCTGACGCCTCGCCCGCTACGAGGGAAGCCACCCTCGCCCTACGGTAATTGACGGGTTCGTCCGGGTTTACCGCGATCTGGATGAGAGAGGCGCGCACAGTACCACCGTCCTGGCATTCGAGCCGTCAACACCGGCCTACGATCGTCACACGAAAGCACTGCCGGGGTGCCTGCTCGCAGCGTAACTTGGAACTTTCCGAAGGAACGAACCTCCCACGCAGCTCGCCAGACAGTGCCGTCAGTGCCGGCTCACCCGCCGGCAGTGCCTGCGTCTCCAGCCCATGTTCCGAAGAACCGCACGAGGGGTCCCGTGACCGTCCATCCCAGCCTCCAGACCTACGCCGACGCCTGGACCCACTCCATCGAGGCGATAACGGAGCTGGTGCTGCCGCTCGCCGAGGGGGACTGGAACCGTCGTACGCCGTGCCCCGCCTGGTCGGTGCGCGACATCGTGTCGCACATCATCGGCATGGAGTGCGAGCAGCTCGGCGACCCACGGCCGATCCACACACTGCCGCGCGACCTCTACCACGTGCGGAGCGACATGGCGCGGTACATGGAGATGCAGGTCGACGTCCGGCGCCACCACACTTCGCCCGAGATGACCTCGGAGCTGGAGTACACGATCATCCGCCGTTCCCGCCAGCTGCGGAACGAGTCGCGCGCCCCCGAGACGATGGTCCGGGCCCCCTTGGGTGCCGAGCAGACCCTCGAAGTGGCGCTGCACATGAGGGCCTTCGACGTGTGGGTGCACGAGCAGGACCTGCGCGTGGCACTCGGGCAGCCGGGCAACCTGGACTCCCCGGGCGCCCACGTCGTCCGCGACTGCCTTCTCGACGCGCTGCCGAAGGTCGTCGCCAAGGACGCGGGCGCCCCGCCGAACTCGGCCGTGGTGCTCGACGTGCAGGGGCCGCTGGAGTTCCTGCGGACGATCCGGGTGGACGCGGAGGGCCGCGGTTCGATCGACGGTTCGCCGTCGCTGGGTCCCGCCGTGACGCTGGCGACGGACTGGGAGACGTTCTACCGGCTGGCCTGCGGGCGGGTGCGCCCGTCGAGCGTCGCGGACCGGATCAAGGTCGAGGGCGACGAGGACCTGGCGGCGGCCATCCTGCACCGGTTCGCCGTGACCCCGTAGGAGTCCGTCACGGTCGCGGGCCTCGCCCTCGCCGCCGTGGCCGCCGCGCTCGTCGGCCGGGGTTCACCCGCGCGCGGCGGGCCACCCGCTCGGGCGGGTGGCCCCGTACGCCCCCCTCCGCCCGCGCTCACACGGGTACGTGCACCGCTTCGACCCGGCTGATCACGTGGTGCTCGCTCTCGCGCACCGCCGCGCGCTTCCGCAGGCGCAGGATCTGTACGAGCCCGAGCGCCTCCAGGAAGAACACCGAGGAGAACGCGACCGTGTAGTCGTCGCCCGTCGCGTCGAGCAGCACACCGACCAGGAACAGCGTGGTCATGGAGGCGACGAACCCGCCCATGTTGACGATCCCCGAGGCGGTGCCCTGGCGTTCGGGCGGGTTGGCGGGACGGCCGAAGTCGAACCCGATCATCGACGCGGGGCCGCAGGCGCCCAGCACCACGCACAACACGATCAGCAGCCACATGGGCGCGTGGCCCGGGTGGAAGATGGTGGCCGCCCAGAACAGCGCCGTCGCCCCGACCGTGCCGAGCGCGAGGGGCAGCCTGGCCGCGTGGTGGCGGGCGATGATCTGCCCGTAGACGAGCCCCACCGACATGTTCGCCAGCACCACGAGGGTGAGCAGGCTGCCGGCGGTGCCCCGGCTCAGCCCCTGGTCCTCCACGAGGAACGGCAGCCCCCACAGGAGCAGGAACACCATCGCCGGGAACTGCGTGGTGAAGTGCACCCACATCCCGAGCCGGGTGCCGGGCTCCCGCCAGCACGCGGCGATCTGACGGCGTACGTACGCGGCGCCCGCGTGCTCCGCGGGCGGGGGTTCGTGGCCCTCGGGGTGGTCCTTCAGGAACAGCAGCATCAGGACGAGCACCAGCACGCCCGCCGCCGAGCTGCCGACGAAGGTGGTCGTCCAGCCGAAGCCGTGCAGGGCGCGGGCGATGAACAGGGTGGAGACGAGGTTGCCCGCCATCCCGAAGAGCGCGGCGACCTGCCCGATCAGCGGTCCGCGCCGGGCCGGGAACCATCGGCTGCCGAGCCGCAGCACGCTGATGAAGGTCATGGCGTCGCCGCAGCCGAGCAGCGCGCGCGAGGCGAGCGCGGTGCCGTACGACGGGGAGAGCGCGAAGCCGAGCTGGCCCGCGGTGAAGAGGATCGCCCCGAGGGTGAGGACCTTCTTGGTACCGAGCCGGTCGACCATCAGGCCGACGGGTATCTGCATCCCCGCGTACACCAGCAACTGGAGTATGGAGAAGGTCGACAGGGCGGAGGCGTTGACGTCGAACCGCTCGGCGGCGTCGAGTCCGGCGACCCCCAGGCTCGTACGGAAGATGATCGCGACGAAGTAGACGGCGACGCCGACGCCCCATGTCCACACGGCGCGGCGTCCGCCGGGCGGGTCGCCGGGCAAGGAGAGGGTGGGTGCGCCCGCCGAACTCATCGGTCCTCACCCCGCACGAGCACCCTGACCCGGCCGACGTGCTGCCGGACAACGTGTGCGGCCTCGTCGGCATCACCCGATCGAATGGCTTCCAACAGCCGGCCGTGCTCGGCGATGTTGGCGGCGATCCTGCCGGGGTGCGCCTCCATCACGGCGACGCCCATCCTCAACTGCCGGTCGCGCAGCTGGTCGTAGAGGCGGGAGAGGATCTGGTTGCCGGCGTTGCGCACGATCTCGGCGTGGAAGCAGCGGTCCGCGACGGAGACCGCGGCCAGGTCCCCCGCCTCGGCGAGGGTGCGCTGTTCGGCCAGCAGCTCTTCGAGCCGGCCGATCAGCCGCGGGGAGGCGGGCACCGCCTTGCGGGCGGCGAACTCCTCGACCAGCAGGCGGGTTTCGACGACGTCGGCGATCTCCTGCGCGGAGACGGCGAGGACGAGGGCGCCCTTCTTCGGGTAGAGCTTGATCAGCCCTTCCACTTCGAGGCGGAGCAGCGCCTCGCGCACCGGGGTCCGGGAGACGCCGACCACTTCGGCGAGGTCCCCTTCGGTCAGGAGCGTCCCGCCTTCGTAGCGGCGGTCCAGGACCGCCTCCTTGACGTGGGAGTAGACGCGTTCGGCGGCGGGGGGTGGTTTGGGTTCCGCCCGGTGGGCAGCAGGGGACGCGGGAGGAGCTGCAGGCATGCACACAGCATAGATACAACATGGACGCATGAGGGGAGCCGTCCGCGATCCGGACGCTTCCCCGGCCCCCGGGACTCTTTCGCACCAGGCGCACCACCCGCCCCGGAGGCGGCCGGGCGGCCGACCCCGCGCGCTACGATGCGCAGCGCTCCGCACGCCGCTCAAACCCGTTCCGGCATCAGCACATCCAAGCGGCCTTCTCAGGAGTCTCACCATCAGCGGCTCCCATGCAGCCGCATTCCAAGGGCATTTGGAGCGTTTACCTTGAAATTCCGCATTGCGGGCATTCGTCGCACTTCTGTCGCGGCGACCGTAACCCTGACGGCCGGTGCCGTCATCGCAGGTGGGGCGCTCGCCACCACCGCGCAGGCGGCCACGGTTCCGACGCCCACCGTCGTCGCGCCCGGCGGGTTCGTGATGAACAACGCCAACGCCTCGACGCTCTACTCCAAGGGCGCCGACACCCGCCGCGCCACCGGCTCCACCACCAAGATCATGACCGCCAAGGTGGTGCTGGCCCAGAAGAACCTCAACCTGAACAGCACCGTCACGATCCAGAAGGCGTACAGCGACTACATCGTCGCCAAGGGCGCGTCCTCGGCGCACCTGATCGTCGGCGACAAGGTCACCGTGCGCCAGCTGCTGTACGGCCTGATGCTGCCGTCCGGCTGCGACGCGGCGTACGCGCTGGCCGACAAGTTCGGCGTCGGCACGACCCGCGCGGCCCGCGTGAAGTCCTTCCTCGGCAAGATGAACGCCGACGCGAAGGCCCTCGGCCTGAAGAACACGCACTTCGACTCGTTCGACGGCATAAGCAATGGCTCGAACTACTCGACGCCGCGCGACCTGACCAAGATCGCCAGCAGTGCCATGAAGAACTCCACCTTCCGCGCCGTCGTCGCCACGAAGTCGACGAAGCAGAAGGTCATCACGAAGAGCGGTGGCTACCGCTACATGTCGTGGACCAACACCAACAAGCTGCTGAGCAGTTACAGCGGCATGATCGGTGTCAAGACCGGCTCCGGCAGCAACGCCAAGTACTGCCTGGTCTTCGCCGCGACCCGCAACGGCAAGACGGTGATCGGCGCCGTCCTGGCCTCCACCTCCGAGGCCACCCGGACCACCGACGTGAAGAAGCTCCTGGACTACGGCTTCAAGAAGTAGTCCGGGCACCGTACAGGTGCCCGGGAAGGGGTCCGGCCGCGCGCGCTCCGTGCACCGGGCCCCTTCCCCCGCTCCGCCCCCGCCGCTTCCCCGTCGCCCGACGGCCCTTCTCCGAAAGGCTCCCTCCGCACGTGACCCCCTTCTCCCGCGTACGGCTGCGCACGGCCGCCGCCGTGTCCGTCGCGGCGACCTCCTGCACCCTGCTCTCGGCCGTCGGCGCCACCCCGGCGGCTGCCGCCGCGGTGACCTGCAAGACCAACTACTTCACGCGCACCTACTACGCGAACACCACGTTCGCCGGTACGCCGAAGAAGACCGACTGCGACAACGCGATGGACCAGAACTGGGGCTCCGGCGCACCCGTGTCCGGTCTGCCGAAGGACAACTTCGCGGTCCGCTACTCCGTCACCCGCGACTTCGGCTCCGGCGGCCCCTTCACCCTCGCCGCCTCGGCGCTCGACGGGGTGCGGGTGTACCTCGACGGCGTACGCAAGATCGACATCTGGAAGAACGGCTCGGCCACGGTGTCGAAGTCCGTCAACCTCACCGTCCCGTCCGGCAAGCACACCCTGCGCGTCGACTACGTCAACTGGACCGGCTCCGCCGCCGTCAAGTTCGGCTACGCGCCCCGCACGTCGAAGACGTACGACAAGGTCGAGCCGCGCACGCCCACCGGCGTGAAGGTCGTCCACGACACCGCCTCCGGCAAGGTGAAGATGACCTATCCGGCGAGCGTGGAGATGGACCTCGCCGGATACCGGATCTACCGCCGCCTGGCCGGCACCACCACCTACACCCTCGTCGCCTCGGGCGCGGCCACCAGTTACACGGGCCTCAACCCCGAGCCCGGCAAGACCTATTACTACGAGGTCCGTGCCGTCGACAAGGCCGGGAACGTCTCCACGGGCTCGGCCGACGTCCCCGTGGTCTCGCCGCTGATGACCACCCCGACCGGCCTCGCCGCGACGGGCACGGACACCGGCATCACGGTGACCTGGAAGCCGGTGGCGGGCGCGACCCGCTATCTGCTGAACCGCAGCGGCTCCGGAGCCGCCACCACCGTGTCGGTCACCGGCACCTCCTTCAGCGACACCACCGTCGCCCGGTCCGCCCAGTGGCAGTACCGGGTGGCCGCCGTGGACGGTGCGGGCCGCACCTCCGCCTACACCCCCGCGACCAGCACGGCCGCCTCCGCGCACCGCACGGTCGCCGCCCCGCACAGCCTGACGGCGGTCCCCGCCGCGTCCTCCGTGACGCTCTCCTGGCTCCGGGCGACCACCGACGGCTCGGTCTCCGGCTACCACGTGTACCGCTCCACGGCCCTGCCCGTGGACACCAAGGCCGCGCCCGTCGCGGACGTCGTCGCCTCGACCCTGCTCGCGGACGGCAGCCGCCGGTTCACCTGGACGGACGACTATCCGGTGGGCGACACCACGTACCACTACGTGGTCAAGGCGTTCGACTCCACCGGCAAGGAGTCCGCGGCCGCCGCGAACGTCACCGCCACGACCCTCCACGAGGACCTCACGCCCCCGGCGCCCGTCACCGGCCTGGCCGCCGAGGCGACCGACTACGGCGTCGAACTGCGCTGGAAGATCGACACCGAGCCCGACATCGCGCGCCAGCGGGTGCTGATCGGCGAACTGGTCACGGACGAGGAGGAGGGCACCTCGGTCTGCTACGCGGTGTCGTCCGCGTACGTCGGCCCCACCGTCACCTCGTACCGGGACGTCCGGCTGCCCGACGGTGAAGAGCGCTGCTACTTCATCGACGTCCAGGACACCTCCGGCAACCACAGCATGAGCGACCCGGAGGCCAACCCGGTCGTGACCGTCACCGAGCGGGATCTGACGCCCACCGTCGAGACCCCGGAGGGCACCCCGGTCACCCTCACCGCCGACGACGGCGCCGCCGGTGGCGTCCGGCTCGCCTGGCAGCCGGTCACCGGCGCCGCCGGTTACACGGTCGAGCGCTGGAACCCGGAGGCCGGAGCGTACGAGGAGATCTCGGCGGCGGGCACGCCGTACACGGGCCTCTCCTTCACCGACGCCGAAGCCGCCGCCGGCACCACGCACTTCTACCGCGTGGCCGCCCTCTACGCCGACGGCACCGCCTCGGTCCCGGGCACCGCCTGGGTGGTGCTGGAGCCTGCCGCGTGAGCTGATCACCGGACGGTACGAGCACCGGGCCCCCGCGCGGAGGATCGCGCGGGGGCCCGGTGCGTACGGGCGACGCCGGGCGTCAGGCGACGGCGCGCAGGTGTGCGCGGGTCCACGCCTCGAAGGTGGTGAGGGGGATACCGAGGGATCGGGCGAACTCGGGGAGCGCGGGCTGAGGGTACTCGTTGATGTGCGCCTGTCCGAAGCCCATGTCCGGCATCCCGGCGGCGACCGCCTCCTCCCCGGTCAGGTCGGGCGCGGTCACTTCGGTGCCCAGCCGGCGGGAGAGGACCCCGGCGATGTCCACCATGGTCAGACTGTCGCTCGCCAGCTCCAGCTCGACCCCGTCGAACCGCTCCGGCTCCGCGACAGCCGCGGCGGCTGCCGCGCCGATGTCCTCGACCGCGACCAGCGACAGCCGGGTGGCGGGCTTCAGAAGGCTCACGAGGCCGCCCTCGATCCCGCGCGGGAACATGATGCCCGCGTCGAGGAGGAAGTTCTCCATGAAGAAGCCCGGTTTGATCAGCGTCCAGTGGTCGAAGCCCGCCTCCCGCACCCGGTCCTGAATCCCGGCCTTCGCCGCGTAGTACGGCTCCATCCAGGCCCAGTCGCCCCTGACCCGGTCCGTGTGGCGCCCGGCACCGGAGACGGAGGTGTGCACGAACTGCGGCACCCCGGCGGCCCTGGCGCTCTCGATCAGATTGACGGCCTGTTCGACCTCACCTTCGAAAGCGCGTCCGTTCACGTCGGGCATCTGGACGGAGAAGACGGCGCGGGCCCCTGCGGCGGCCCTGGTCAGGGAGGAGCGGTCGTCGAGGTCGCCGGTGACCAGTTCGGCGCCGAGCGATTCGACGGCTCTCGCCCGGTCGGTCGCCGGGTCGCGGACCAGCGCCCGGACCGCGAAGCCCGAGGCGAGCAGGGCGCGGGCGGTGGCGCCGCCCTGCCGGCCGGTGGCACCGACGACCAGGACGGGAGCGGATCGAGTAGTCATGGTTCCCCTCGGGCGGTGACGCACAACCTGGGGCTGTGCCGAGTTCCGGGCCGGATCGGTGAGCGGCGGCATACGGCCGTCCTGTCCAAGGCCGACCACACCGCCGGAGGCGGAGTCGCACGACGCCGCGAGCCCGGCCGGGTACTCGATACGGACCCTGAGCGGCGTGGCCCGCCACTTATGCTCGGGTACGATACGGAGGGCCCCGCCACTTAGCAAGTACGGAGATGACTTCATGACCGCCCAGCGCGCGGACGCCCGGCGCAACTACGCGCGCATCCTCGCCGTCGCGGAGGAGGAGGTCGCCGCGCACGGCCGTGACGCGTCCCTGGAGCAGATCGCCCGGGTCGCGGGGGTCGGCTCGGCCACCGTGCGCAGGCACTTCCCCGGCCGGCGCGCGCTGCTGGAGGCGGTGTTCGGCGAGCGGATCGAGGCACTGTGCGCCCGCGCGGGCGAGCTGGCCGGAGCGGCGGACGCGCGCGCCGCACTGCTGGAGTGGCTGGGCGCGCTCACCACGTACGCCGCCTCCGCGCGGGGAATGGCCGACGCGCTCGTCCAGGAAGGGATGACGGGCGACCCGGAGCACGTCAACGCCTGTGCGGCGAAGCTCACCGGGGCGGCCGACCCGCTGTTGCGGCATGCCGCGCGGGCGGGCGCGGTGGCCCCCCAGGTGACCGTCGCCGACCTGGTCGCGCTGGTGACGGGCATCGCCCTCGCCACGGAACACCACCCGGACTCCGTCGCCGAGGCGCACCGGCTGCTCGGCCTGACGGTGGGGGGCATCAGCCCTCGGGGGTGAGAGGACGTGGCGTCCGATTCACGGCGACCGATCCCGCCCCGCGACACAGGGCGCCGGCCGGTGCCCGGCCGTCGGGCGCCCCCGGTGCCCGGCCGTCGCCCGAGGACGGCGGAGACCCGGTGGGGAACGGAGGGCGGGGCGGGCCGGTGACCCGGTCCGCCCCGCCCTCCGCGCCTCGGCGACTGTCGCCCGTTCAGCGCTTCCCGGCACGGCGCTTGCCGACCACCAGGAGCAGGCCGACGATGCCCACGGCGAGCAACGGCCCGCTTCGGCGGCCGACTGCGCGCTGAGCACGGCCCGCCTGCTCCGCGAACGCGTCCGGAGTCTTCGCCTCGACCTTCGCGGCAACGGCCGAGGCCGTCGACCCGAGCCGGGCCTTCGCGCGCATCGCCTTGTCCACCACCGGAGGCGGAAGCTTCTCCTGGGCGTCCCGGGCGATCCGGGCCGCCCGGTCCTTGGCGAGCGCCGCCTTCTCCCGCGCCCGGACCTTCGCCGTCCCGGCCTTCTCCCGCACCTGGGCCTTGGCGTCCATCGCCGCCAGCCGGGCCTGGACCTTGGCTTCCGTCGCCTTGCCATGGACCTGCGCCTTGGCGTCTTCGGCCTTGCGCTGGACCTGCGCCTTCACGTCCGCCTTCGCCGCCAGGGCTTCGACGGTCCGGCCGAGCTGCTCGCGCGTCGCTTCCGCCTCCACCCGCAGTTCTTCGGGGGTCAGGGGTTCGTCGTGCGCGGGCCGGGAATGGGGCATGTCGTTCATCGGTGCGCCTTCTCCTTGATCTCCGCCATGTCGGCCTTGACGTTGTCGATGGTCCGCTCGGGCTTGGGCGGGGTGGCCAGAGCGATCTCCTTCTTCCCCTTGACGGCGAGGAACGCGGCGACCGCCGCGAGCACCGCGCACACGACCAGCGCGGAAGCCCACACCGGAAGGGCGGTGGCCAGACCGGCGATCGCAGCGGCGACCAGGGACGCCAGCGCGAGGAAACCCACGGTGGCCGCGCCGCCGAACAGGCCGCCGCCCAGACCGAACCGCTTGCCCTTCTGCGTCATCTCGGCCTGGGCGAGGCGCATTTCGTCCCGTACCAGCTGTGACAGCTGCTGGGACGCCTGGGTCACCAGTGCCCCGACCGAGGAGTCCTCGGCCCGTCGGCCTCCTTCGGGGCCGGTGCCGCCGGCGCCGGTGGCGCGACCCTTGCCGTGGTCGGCGGCGTAGTCGGTGCCGTGCCGGTCGCCGGCATGCTCGATCGTGTTCATGACGCGCGCCCGCCTTTCCTCGCTGAGTCACTCCCCGAAAGGGAGTTCGTCTGCCGCATATGTACTGATTGTCATGAATGCATCTAGGAGGCGGGTACCCCGGGGCGTCCCCCGCATGCACGGTCGGCCGGCCTTCACCCTCGGAGCAGCCGGCTCCACCACGGCTTCGGAGCGCGGTGGACCAGCCAGGCACTCGCCAGTCCCAGGACCGCTCCGGCAGCGACGTCACTCGGATAGTGCGCTCCGGACTGCACCCGCTCGACCGCCACCAGCGCGGCGGGAACGGCACAGAACGCGCCCGCGACCGGGGAGACGGCGGCGACCCCCGCGGCGAACCCGACGGCAGCGGCGGTGTGGCCGGAGGGGAACGACGAACTGTCGGGCCGGTCGTGGACGCCGTCGTGCGGGATCAGCTCGGCAGGCGGTCTGCGACGCTCGTAGAGCCGCTTGCCCACGCCGTTGGAGAGGAACTCCGCGATCCCCATGGCGGCCAGTCCGGCGACCGCGGCCTTCCGCTGCCGGCCGCCGCCGAGCGCGGCCATGGCGCCGGCGGCGGCCCACCACAGCTTGGTGTGCTCGGCCGCCGACTCCACTGCGGGCAGCACCTCCCGCGTCACCGGCGACCGCCACCGCGCCACCCGGCGGGTCAGCAGGCGGTCACCCCGCCGCAGGGCCGCCGCCCCGACGAGAAGAGTCCGATCCGTGCCTTCGTCCGCTGTTCCGTACACCGTTGTCCCGTCCCTCTGCTCGTCAGGGGGCCCCGGGCTCCCGGGCCCCTGGATTCAGCCCAGCTTGCGGCGGTCCTCGTCGGACCACTTGGCGGTGTCGCGCGGCTCGACGTACGGCTCCTCGGTCTCGGGATGGCCGCCGACGATGGCGCGCTCCCGGCTCATCTCGGCGTCGAATTCGAGCCCGAGAAGGGTCGCCAGGTTGGTGATCCACAACCACACCAGGAAGACGATTACCCCGGCGAGGGCGCCGTACGTCTTGTTGTACGAGGCGAAGTTGGCGACGTACAGCGCGAAGCCCGTCGAGGCGGCCAGCCAGATCAACAGCGCCAGGACGCTGCCGGGAGAGACCCAACGAAATCCACGCCCACGGGCGTTGGGCGCGGCCCAGTAGAGAATCGCGATCATCAGCGTGACCAGCAGGGCGAGTACCGGCCACTTCGCGAGCGACCACACCGTCAGCGCGGTGTCGCCGACGCCCAGGGTGTCGCCCGCCCGGCGGGCGAGGGGGCCGGTGAAGACCACGATCAGCGCGCTGATCACCGCCATCACCATCAGGACCACGGTCAGTCCCAGGCGCAACGGCAGTATCTTCCACACCGGGCGCCCCTCGGGGACGTCGTAGACGGCGTTGGAGGAACGGATGAACGCCGCGATGTACCCGGACGCCGACCACACCGCAAGCACCAGACCCACGACGGCCATGAGAGAACCGATGCCGCCGTTGTTCTGCAACTGCTCGACGGCGTCGGTCAGCAGATCACGGGCCGGCCCGGGAGCGAGCTTCTTCACGTTGTCCATGACCTTCTGGGTGGTCGACTCCCCGGCGAGGCCGAGGATCGACACCAGCACCAGCAGGGCCGGAAAGAGCGCGAGGATCCCGTAGTAGGTCAGCGAGGCCGCCCGGTCGGCCAACTCGTCGTTCTTGAACTCGTTGACCGTCCGCTTCAGCACCGCCCACCACGAGCGCTTGGGCATGTCGGTCGGGGTGTCGGGAGCGTTGGCCTCCACCTCGGGGCCGGGGCCGGCGCTCTCCCCTTCCTCCCCGGCCGTGCCGTCGCGGGCGGTCTCCTCGCGGGCGGTCTCCTCGCGCTCCCCCGCGTCCGCCCGGGCCTCGGCGCGACGGCGCCCCGCGAGGTGGTGCCCGGCGGGTTCTTCCTGGTCATGAGGTGGTTCGGGAGTCGGTTCCATGACCCCACGAATGTCCGCATCGCGGAATCGGAAACGATTTCGCGTCCATTCCGGTGGGGGAGCCGGTCGCCGGGACGGTACGGCATCGCCCCGCCCGCCGGAGAAGGCGGACGGGGCGAACGAGACCGACGGGTCCACGGGGGCTTCGAAAGCTTCGGTACTCCGGGCCTCCGACGGGAGCGACGTCCGCAGGACGGACTCCCGCAGCGCGGCGAGCGCGCGATCAGTTGGTGACGTACATGTACTTCCAGGCGCTGTAGGCCGTCGAGTTCACGGCGTCACCGGAGTAGTCGGCACCCCTGATGTACGCGGACCGGATACGGAACTTGAATCCGACGGAACCCGCCCCCGGCTTGCCCAGGTTGACGATCGTCTTGCCCGCCGAGTCCAGCTTGAAGTACTGCGAGTCGCCGCTGCGCCAGGCGCCGGCGTAGTACACCTGGATGTCCATCCGCTGCTTGCGGCCCGGGTAGGCGTTGATCGCGGTGTGGAACCAGGGCGTCGACGTCTTGTGGACCCAGTAGTAGTTCGTCGCGCCGATCTTGCCCGTCTTGTAGTACTTGGACATGGCCGTGACGACCTTGGCCCGGCCCCCCGACCAGACCATGACGGTCTTGGCCGCGGTCCGCGCGTCGCCGTCGTACACGGCGTAGACGACCGAGTCCCGGTACATGGTCAGGGTGCCGGAGAGCTTGCCCGCGCTGTTGACCGTGCCGGACTTGAGCAGGTACTTGCCCTTGCCGTCCCCGGCACGGTCCGCGTAGAGCTTCACCGTGCGGTTCTTGTACGTCTTGCCGAGGACCGCGGTGAAGGCGACCGGCTGCCCGTAGGCGAACACCTTCTTGTTGTTGTTCACCGTGAGCGTGACCGCGGTCCGGGACACCGCGACGACGTCGGAGCCGCTCGCCGGGGAGTGCGTGGCGTCGCCCGCGTACGCGACCTTGTACGTCACGTTGCCGCCGGCCGAGGTGGTGTCGGCGAAGGAGAACGCACCGCCCGCCTTGGTGACGACCGCGGGCAGCACCTTGCCCTTGGGGTATTCGAGGTCGGTGCGCGTCACGGTCAGCTTGGTCCCGACGGGGATCGCCACACTCGCGGTGATCTTGCCGGTGACGGTCAGGGCCTTGCCGCGCGTCGCGGTCGCGGGCGCGTTGACGGTGAGCGTCGGGAGCGACCTGTTCGGGTCGGTGAGCACACGCAGTGTGTAGACGTTGTCGCTGTTCACCGACACGGCGAAGAGCCGACTGCCGTCGGGCGCCCACGTGAGGGCTCCGTCGGCCAGAGTGTCACCGCCGCTGCTGGCCCCCGTGTTGGGGAAGTCGTACTCACGGACGGGCGTGGTGGCGCCCTGCCGGTAGACGTGCACGTCCGGGCCGTACCAGGAGGAGGTACCCGCCGCGACGGTACCGTCCGGGGCGATGGCCACACCGCTGCCGTAGTCGCCCGAGGGGTAGCGGCCGACCTCGGAGAGGTCGGTGGTGGAGTACGCCGGGTGGGCGTACGGGTATCCGCTCGCCGTCACGACCTGCGTGCCGTCCGGCGAGACCGCGAGCTGGTCGAAGAAACTCCCCTCGACGGACTTGTTCGCGCCCAGGACCGCGGTCCCGCCCGAGACGTCGTACACCGCGAGAATGCCTGCGGAGGTGCTCTCCTCCCCTGCGACGAGCACACCCGAGTCGGGGTCCGACGCCAGCACGGGCGCCGTGTAGAACGAGGCGTTTCCGTCCTGGTCCAGGGTCACGACGGGCTCCGGGCCGGAAAGGTCCAGAGAACCGATCGCTCCGTCGGGGGCCGCGCCGTAGGAGAACCACAGCTTGCCTCCGGCCGGCGCGAGGTCGCGCGGTCGGTCGGCGCCGCCCAGGTCGTAACTCGCGCTCACCGTGTAGGTGGACGTCTCCACGGAGACGATCCGGTCCGCGCCCGCCACGGCCGCGTAGATGTGACCGGAGTCCTCGGAGAGCGCCAGGCCGTCCACGCCCGTCAGGCCGGCGAGCGTGGCGACCGCGGTGCCCGCGTAGTCGGTGACGACGATCTTGCCGGCTGTCGGGTCCGATATGTAGACCCGCTGGTGGACGCCGTCCACCACGACGTCTCCAGCGGACTTCAGGGAGAGAACCTTCGCGGTGTCGGCCGCGGCCGAACCGGCCGTCACGACGCTCAACGTCGCGGAACTGAAAAGAACCGCGAGCGCCGTCGCAGTCGTGATCACGCGTCTGCGCTTCTGTCTGCGCACCATGATCAAACCCCCCCGGGGTGAAGAAAGTGTGTAAGCGTTGCCGCTGACGCGCAGCCTATGCGACCCCTGTGACAACTGAGCACCGGTATACCGCGAGAGCCCCAACGATGTTCGTCACACCCTGCGAAACCGCAACCCCGTTGGCTGTGACGCTCGTTGGGGCCTGAAGGCCTGATGTCCGTTTTCCGCCGGCACTCCGGGTCACGCGCCGGAATCCTCGTCCCGTGAACACCACCTACGAAGTGCGGGCCATCGCCCCCACCGTCCTGGACCAGCTCCGCCGACGGGACGACGCGGGCCACACCCGGACCGCGGCCACCGACCCGGAGGGCGGCGCCCCACTGCGGTGCTGCCTCGGCCGGAGCAAGGCCGGCGAGCGCATCGTGCTCGTCTCGTACGCCCCGCTGCGCCGCTGGGCCCAGGAGACCGGCGCCGAACCAGGACCGTACGACGAATGCGGCCCGGTCTTCATCCATGCGGACGACTGCGGCGGCCCCACCTCCGGGGCCGGCTACCCGGCCGAACTCCACGGGCCGCTCCGCACACTTCGGCTCTACGACGCCCGGGGGCACATCCTCGGCGGACACCTCGTCGAACTGCCGCGCGAACGGGCGGGGGAGATGGACCACGCCCTGCGCGAGGTCTTCGCGGACCGGGCCGTGGCAGTGGTGCACGTACGGGCGGTGGAGTTCGGGTGCTTCATGGCGGAGGTACGGCGGGGGTAGCGCCTCGGACCCCGTGCTGCCGCGCGCGGGGGAGAAAGGATGCGGCAGATTCGGATCGCCCGGGTACCCTCACCCGCATTCCCGATGAGAGCGAGACCCGGACCGTGTCCGATCACTGCTGCGAGACGATGACCCGGTACGCGAGCGCGGACTGCGACCAGCACGACGACCCCTTCGCCTGCCCGGACACGCTGATCAGTTTCGACGCCCGGTTCCAGGAGTACGGGCTGATCATCCACGACGGGGGCACCTCGGCGAGCACCATCGACTTCTGTCCCTGGTGCGGACGACGCCTCCCGGAATCCCAGCGCGACCGCTGGTTCGACGAGTTGGAACGACTCGGGGTCGATCCGGGGGAGGACGAGATCCCCGCCGCGTACCAGAACGACCGCTGGCTCGCCCTCCCGTCGCGAGACTGAGCGGCGAACCGCGTCAGACGGACGGGTTGCAGTCTCCGGAGTACCGCAGGTTCGCATGCGTGTACTGGCCGCTCGAAGCTTGCCGGCCTGAACGCCAACCCGGCGGCACGGCCGGTGAGCGACGATCAAGCTGTTGTCAGCCGCTGGTTCTAAGGTCGGCCCTATGGCATCAGACAAGGTCCAGGACTCATGGACTCGCATCGACGCGTGGCTGCGCGAGCACGCGCCCCGCACTTTCGCCACGCTTGGGCCGCCTGCAGGCGGCGAGGAGATCGCAGCAGCGCAACAGGATCTGGGAGTCACCTTTCCTCCGGACCTGGTCGCTTCACTCCTCCGGCACAACGGGGCGCTGGAGGGACCTGAGGCTTTCCGCTTCAGCACGGGCGACCGGCTGCTCGGAGTGAGCGGAATCCTCGGGGACACCGGGTTCATGCGCGGCATCGACCAGGGCCGCGACGGGGAGACCGAGGACTACTGGCTCCACGATTACGTGAAGTTCGGTTCTTACGACGTGACGTCGGACGGTCTTCTGATGGATTGCCGTACCGGGCGGGACTCCTTCGGTGTGATCGGACGGTTCTTCGACGAGACCGGTTCCAGTTTCGGGCAGGCCGACTCGTTGGGTGAGTATCTGGCCGAACTGGCCGGCACGCTTGAGCGCGGCAAGGACGCTGGTGTCGTCACCTTCAACGGCCGGCTGTTCTGGGAGGCGTGTCCGCCTGCCAGGCCGCAGTACAGTGCCGACGAGCCCCTTCCCGCACCGGATGCGCAGCTGCAAGAGCTGGATCTGTCCTACAGTCCCACCGACCTCCTCCACGTGAGCCACCTGGACGGGCATGAGGAACTCGGTGCGTTGATCGCAGTTCTGCCGTACGAGCAGGTGGTCGACGCCGCGCGTAAGCAACTGCGCAGACTGGCGGTCGAAACGGGTCTGAACAACTACCCGGAGGTCAACGCAGCGCTGGACGCGTGGGAGTGCGGTGTGGCCCTGCCGCAGCCTGACCAGACCGGCCCGCTCGCCTTGCGACTCCGCGCGGTGCTCGCACAGGCCGACACCGGCCAAGACCACACGCGCAGGTGGGCCGCGGAGAAGATAGCCCTCGGGATCTGGGGGTCCCCGTACAGGTCCGTGTGCGAGAGCGCGGAGACCCGGAGCCACCTCACTCTCGACTGGCGCGCGGATCTGCATGCGGACCTGGGTAATCAGCCCCTGCCACCGATACCTGACGACCGATTCTGGGGGGCGCTGCGCAACCCCGCCATCGACTCCAGTTGGTACGCGGCCCAGTACAGCCAAGATCAGGACTGACCCCATGGGTTTCGGTTCCGCGTGCGTGCTTCATGTGGCGGTCATCGCCGGACGAAGCGCTCACTAAGGATCTTCAGCGCCGCCGCTCCAGCGTCAGGATGGCCTTGACGATGGACCGGGTCGGCGGCGAAGGCCGCCCAGGTGGCGGGGGCCACGACGAGGACGGGGCCATCGGGGCGCTTGGAGTCACGGACAGCCACGGAGCCGGGGACGTTGCGGGCCACCTCGACGCACTCGCCATCTCCGCTGCTATAGCTGGACTTGACGAAATCGAAGTGGGGCACAGCTACAGCTCCTTGCGAATACGCTCTATGAGAGCGATGGAATCGCGGGGAGCGAGTCCGCTTCTTGCAATGCGGCCGAACGTGACGTTGTGGCGGGTGGCGTCCGTCTCGCTCTCCAACCACAGCGTAGACGACGTGGTGTCCATGTAAACCACGTCCAACGCCCCTGGTTCGGCGAAGGAAACCACGCTGAATGCGCTGGTCATCCCCGGATGGGACCCCGCCAGGAACGGGACAACCTGCACAGTGACATTTGGCTCCGCCGACGCTTCGGCAAGGCGGGCAAGTTGAGTACGCATCACCTCGCGTCCCCCGACCAACTGGCGCAGCGCGCCCTCTCCGATGATGGCCCACAGCGCGAGGGGCTGATCATCCGCCAGACGAGCCTGCCGAGCCACCTTCGCTTCGACGAAGCGCTCGATCTCTTCCGGCTCCCGCCACTCAGCATTGCCCACCGCGAGGGCCCGCGCATAGTCCGGCGTCTGCAACAGGCCGGGAACAAAAGCGCCTTGCCAGGTGCGGATGCCGGTAGCGATGTCCTCCAGCGCCACGTACTCGACCAGCGACCGCAGCTCCGGATACTGGTTCCACCAGCCCTTCGCCTTGCGGCGCTCCCGGTCGAGCCCGGCCAGCTCCATCAAGCGGCCGACGAGCCTCGCGTCGTCGGCGCCGTAGAACTCGCACAGGGTGCGGATGTCCGGGTCCCGCATCGGGACCCATCCGCGCTCCATTTTCACGATCTTCGAGTTGGTAGCACTGATCGTCTGCGCGGCCTGCTGCTGTGTTTTGCCCGACGCGTCCCGCAGGCGAAGCAGCTCGCTACCGAGCCTTCGGCCCAGCACGGTTGAGGTCCGGTTCCCGAGTTGGGTTGCTCGATTCACAAGACAAGTGTGGCGGCCGGCCCAGTCCACGTCGACAACGATCCCCCGTTGGGGACAATTGTCTCCGTTTCACTTGTGCCCAGACTCCTGGGGTCGCTACGTTCAGTGCTCCACCGCTCGCTCAGCGGAGCCGCCCGGCGGAAGTGCACCGTCCTGCCCTGCGCCGGATACCTCCCGGCCCCGGCGCCGGCTCGGCATCGCCACCGCCCGTTTCCACGGAGGTACGTGTCCATGACGCCCGCCCAGGAAATCCCCGCCCCCGAACCCGTTCTCCATGAGGACGTGCTCAGCTACCCGCCCACACCCGGCAGCGTCCGGCGCAGCCGGCACAGGGCCGCGCGGCTCGTCGTGGAGTGGGGGTACGGCGACCTGGCCGACGATGTGGGCCTGCTGGTGAGCGAGTTGGCCACCAACGCGGTGCTGCACGGCGCTCTGCGGGGCCGCCTCTTCCGTGTGCGGCTCCTGATCACCGCGACCGCCGTGCGGATCGAGGTCAGCGACCCGCGGTCGGAACGGCTCCCCGACACCCGCGAGCCCGTCGACACCGACTGCTACGGGCGGGGGCTGCTGATCGTGGCGCACATCGCCGACAGGTGGGGCATCGAGCACCGCACGGTCGGCAAGACGGTGTTCGCCGAGATGTCCCTCGTACGCGAGTCCGGTCCCGCTCTGCTCCCGTAAGTCCACGCGAACCCCCGCGAGCCCTCGCGCACACCACCAGGCGTACCGGCCCCACGGCTCGACCAGCGTTCATGACGGACAACGCCGAGATGGATCGGCCGAGAATCCGTGTGGCCGCGTACGTGGTCAGACACCGCGCGACCCCCGAACTCCTGGTCTTCGACCACGTGGGTGTCCCGGAGGCGGGCACCCAAGTCCCTGCCGGCGGGGTCGGGGCGGGCGCAGGACTGGAGGAAGCGGTCCTCCGGGAAGTCGCCGAGGAAACAGGTCTGTCGACGGCGACGGTGGTGGGGCGAATCGCCGTGGAGGACAAGCCTCACCCCGACACGGGACAGCCGCGTCGGACCAGCTTCTTCTCACTTCAGGTACCCGCCGACACCCCGGATGTCCGGGAACACCACGTGCACGGCGACGGGGGTGATGCCGGCCTCGTGTTCCGCTGCCGGTTCCTCGCGCTTCCCCTCCGGCAGCCGCTCGCCGACGATCAGGACGTCTGGCTCGACCGCGTCGACCCGCGCTGGACCGCCGTCACCAGGAAGCCCCGGTAGCGCCTCCCCCGGGGGCGCCCCCGGAAGCAGAGGTGGGCCCGCACACTGCTGCGTGCGGGCCCACCTCTTACATGTATGAGCGGTCAGGCCCAGGTGATCAGGCGCTTCGGCTGTTCCAGGATCGCGGCGATGTCCGCCAGGAACCTCGAACCGAGCTCACCGTCGATGAGTCGGTGGTCGAACGACAGGGCCAGCGTGGTGACCTGACGGGGCTTCACCTTGCCCTTGTGGACCCACGGCTGGAGCTTGATCGCGCCGATCGCGAGGATCGCCGACTCGCCCGGGTTGAGGATGGGCGTGCCGGTGTCGACGCCGAAGACGCCCACGTTGGTGAGGGTGAGCGTGCCGCCCGCCATCGCCGCCGGGGAGGTCTTGCCCTCGCGGGCGGTGGAGATCAACTCGGCCAGTGCCGAACCGAGTTCGGGCAGGGTCATGTCCTGCGCGTCCTTGATGTTCGGCACGATCAGTCCGCGCGGGGTGGCGGCGGCGATGCCCAGGTTCACGTAGTGCTTCTGGACGATCTCCTGGTTGGCCTCGTCCCAGGCGGCGTTGACGCCCGGGTTCCGCCTGACCGCGACGAGGACGGCCTTCGCGATGAGGAGCAGCGGGTTGACCCGGACCCCGGCGAGGTCCTTGTCCTCCTTGAGCTCCGCGACGAGCTTCATCGTGCGGGTGATGTCGACCGTGACGAACTCGGTGACGTGCGGCGCGGTGAAGGCGCTGGTGACCATCGCCTGGGCGATGGCCTTCCGCACCCCCTTGACGGGGATGCGGGTCTCCCGCGCACCCGGCACCTGCGCCACCGGCCGCGGCGCCTCGGCCGGAGCGCCGTAGTACGTTCCGGTGTCGTACGGCGCGTGCTCGTCGAGCGCTTCCGCCACGGCGGGGGCAACGCCCGCCGGGGGCGCCGGCGGAGCGGCGGCGGCGTGCACGTCCTCGCGGGTGATGACACCGTCCGGGCCGGTCGGGGTGACCGAGGCCAGGTCGATGCCGAGGTCCTTGGCGAGCTTGCGGACCGGGGGCTTGGCCAGCGGGCGGCTCTTCGCCACCGCCTGTGCGGCACCGGCGCCCTGGCCGTTCAGCTCGCCCTGGATCGCCTGGAGCGCGGCAGCCGCCGGCTGCTCGGCGCCCTTGCGCGGGCGGCGCTTGGTGGAACCCTCGGAGACGCCGTAACCGACCAGCACGGACTGCCGGCCCTTGGGCGCCTCCTCCGGAGCGGCGGCAGCCGCCTCGGGCTCCGCCGGAGCGGTCACCGCTTCCTGCACGGGTGCGTCGGCGGCCGATCCGGGCGCCACGTCCACCGAGATGATCACCTGGCCCACGTCGACCGTGGTGCCCTCGGGGAAGCGCAGCTCGTGCACCACCCCGTCGAACGGGATCGGCAGCTCCACCGCCGCCTTGGCGGTCTCCACCTCGCACACGACCTGGCCGTCGGTGACGGTGTCGCCGGGCTGGACGAACCACTTGAGGATCTCCGCCTCGGTGAGTCCCTCGCCCACGTCGGGCATCTTGAACTCGCGGAAACGAACCGATGTGTCGGTCATCGTCACGACCCCTCTCCTCAGTACGCCAGCGAGCGGTCGACGGCGTCGAGCACCCTGTCGAGACCCGGCAGATACTCGTCTTCGAGCCGGGCCGGCGGGTACGGGACGTGGTAGCCGCCGACCCGCAGGACCGGTGCTTCGAGATGGTAGAAGCTGCGCTCGGTGATCCGGGCGGCGATCTCCGCGCCGGAGCCGTAGAAGACGGGGGCCTCGTGCACGACGACCAGCCGGCCGGTCTTCTCGACCGAGGTCTGGATGGCGTCGAAGTCGATCGGGGACATCGACCGCAGGTCCAGGACCTCGATCGACCGGCCCTCCTCCTCGGCCGCCGCGGCGGCCTCCAGGCAGACCTTCACCATCGGCCCGTAGGCGACGAGCGTCAGGTCGCTGCCCTCGCGGACGGTGACGGCGCGGTGCAGCGGGACCGGAATGGCCTCGGTGTCGACCTCGCCCTTGTCCCAGTAACGCCGTTTCGGCTCGAAGAAGATGACCGGGTCGTCGCTCTGGAGGGCCTGCTGCATCATCCAGTAGGCGTCGTGCGCGTTCGACGGCGAGACGACCTTCAGGCCGGAGACGTGCGCGAACAGCGCCTCGGGCGACTCGCTGTGGTGCTCGACCGCGCCGATGCCGCCGCCGTAGGGGATACGGACCACGACGGGCAGCTTGATCTTGCCGAGCGAGCGGGCGCGCATCTTGGCGAGCTGCGTGACGATCTGGTCGTACGCGGGGAAGACGAAGCCGTCGAACTGGATCTCGACGACGGGGCGGTAGCCACGCAGGGCCAGGCCGATCGCCGTGCCGACGATGCCGGACTCGGCGAGCGGGGTGTCGATCACCCGTCCCTCGCCGAAGTCCTTCTGGAGTCCGTCGGTGATCCGGAAGACACCGCCGAGCTTGCCGACGTCCTCACCCATGATCAGTACCTTGGGGTCGGTGTCGAGGGCGTGGCGCAGCGACTCGTTGAGCGCCTTGGCGATGGACATCTTTTCCGCGGCCATGGTCAGTTCTCCTCCTCGGCGAACGATGCCTGGTAGGCGGTGAACTCGGCGCGCTCCTCGTCGACGAGCGAGGACCCGTCGGCGTACGCGTGCTCGAACATGGCGAGGGGCTCGGGGTCCGGCATCGCCCGGACACCCTCCCGCACGCGCTTGCCCAGCGCGTCGCTCTCCGCCTCCAGGGCGGTGAAGAAGGCCGCGTCGGCGAGCTTCTGCTTCTCCAGGTACGTGCGCAGCCGCAGGATCGGGTCCTTCGCCTCCCACGCGGCGCGCTCCTCGTCGGCCCGGTACTTCGTCGGGTCGTCGGAGGTGGTGTGCGCGCCCATGCGGTAGGTGAACGCCTCCACGAGGGTGGGGCCCTCACCGCGGCGGGCCCGCTCCAGCGAAGCCTTGGTCACGGCGAGGCAGGCGAGCACGTCGTTGCCGTCGACGCGGACGCCGGGGAAGCCGTAGCCCTGGGCGCGCTGGTAGAGCGGCACCCGGGTCTGGCGCGCGGTGGGCTCGGAGATCGCCCACTGGTTGTTCTGGCAGAAGAACACGACCGGGGCGTTGTAGACCGCGGCGAAGGTGAACGCCTCGCCGACGTCGCCCTGGCTGGTGGCGCCGTCACCGAAGTACGCGACCACGGCGGAGTCCGCGCCGTCCTTGGCGACGCCCATGGCGTAGCCGGTGGCGTGCAGGGTCTGCGAGCCGATGACGAGCGTGTACAGGTGGAAGTTGTTGCTGTTCGGGTCCCAGCCGCCGTGGTTCACGCCGCGGAACAGGCCGAGCAGGTTCGTCGGATCGACCCCGCGGCACCAGGCGACGCCGTGCTCGCGGTAGGTGGGGAAGACGTAGTCGTCGTCGTTGAGCGCCCGTCCGGAACCGATTTGCGCGGCCTCCTGGCCCAGCAGCGATGCCCACAGGCCCAGCTCGCCCTGGCGTTGCAGCGCGGTCGCCTCGGAGTCGAATCGGCGGGTCAGCACCATGTCCCTGTACAGCCCGCGCAGCTCCTCGGGGGAGAGGTCGACGCTGTACTCGGGATGCTCCACGCGCTCGCCCTCGGGCGTCAGGAGCTGTACGAGCTGGGGCTCGGAACTCTGTGGTGCCTTCGCGGCGCTGGTGCGCCTGCTGCTGCTACTGCGTCGCGGCTTACGCGCGGCAGTGCTCTCCACGGTCACGTGCGTGCTCCTCCGTCGGTCCGGACCCCGGGGTCTGCCGGGAACCAGTGCGGCTCGCCTGTGTCCGGACCCGTGCACGGGGTGGGTGCCGCTCGGCCGGGAACAGGCGTGACAGGTGCCCCGGCGAGCACCCTGTCACAGGCACGTTACCCAGTGGGTCGCAGATACGCGAAACCCTCTCTGACCTGCGTTTTTGCTTGGATTTCCAAGTAAATCGCGAAAACCCGAACTCTCGCTGGTCACAGCACTGGTAACAGCCTGGCAGGCCGCCGGAACAACGGCACGTTATCCCGGGGGAACGGCACAGGGAAGGGCGGAGCGGAGCGGAGTGTGTGAGACTGCGAATGTGTCCGAAGATGGAAAAATCACCGTATTTCTACTCGACGACCACGAGGTAGTCCGCCGGGGCGTCCACGACCTGCTCGCGGTGGAGGACGACATCGAGGTCGTCGGTGAGGCCGGCACCGCCGCCGACGCCCTGGTCCGTATCCCCGCCACCCGCCCCGACGTGGCCGTCCTGGACGTGCGCCTGCCGGACGGCAGCGGGGTGGAGGTGTGCCGGGAGATCCGCTCCCGGAACGAGAACATCAAGTGCCTGATGCTCACCTCGTACGCGGACGACGAGGCCCTGTTCGACGCGATCATGGCCGGGGCCTCGGGGTACGTGCTGAAGGCGATCCGGGGCAACGAGCTGCTGAGCGCGGTACGCGACGTGGCGGCCGGAAAGTCGCTGCTCGACCCCGCGGCCACCGCCCGGGTGCTGGCCCGGCTGCGCGACGGCAAGGACGGCAAGGGCGACGACAGGCTCGCCAACCTGACCGACCAGGAACGCAAGATCCTCGACCTGATCGGCGAGGGACTCACCAACCGGGTCATCGGGGAACGTCTGCACCTCGCGGAGAAGACCATCAAGAACTACGTCTCCAGCCTCCTGTCGAAGCTCGGCATGGAGCGCCGCTCGCAGGCTGCCGCGTACGTCGCCCGGATCCAGGCCGAGGGCGAACGCTGACCCGAGCCCCGCGCGGGCACCGGGGCGGGCCGGGGTCCGGCGGGACCCCCGGGGACCTTGGTCCCGGTGTGCACGGGGCCGCCGGCCCTTACGCGCGGGCCGGGCGCCGTCGGACAGTGGAGGGCATGTCTCCAGAGGAATCGCATGCCATCGAGTTGCTCGACCGGGTCCCGTACGGCCGGCTGGCGACCAGCAGGCGTGCGCTCCCGCTGCTGGCCCTCGCCCGTCACATCGTGTGCGACGGGCAACTCCTGCTGCGCATGCACGGCGGGCTCGGCCACCACGAGGCCTGTGACGGCAGCGTCGTCGCCTACGGAGCCGACAACCTGAACACCGCCGCACCGGGCGACCGCGACCTGTGGGCCGTGCAGTTCACCGGCACCGCCGAGCTGACGGAACCCTCCCGCGTCCAGCGCGCCCGCTTCGGCACCCTGCCCGCCGACGTCAACGGCGAGACCTTCGATCCGGTGTACCTCCGGCTGCACCCGCACTTCGTCTCTTGGCACACTCTGGGCTGGAATTCAAGTCCGCATCCGGGCCACGTTGCGTGATCTACCATCTGGTAAGTGCCGCGCTCATATGTAACCCATCCTCCCCAACCTCCGGTCGGCGAGGTCATGCGCCGCTATCCCGCGGTCGGTGAACCGCTCGCCTGCGAGCCGATCACCAAGGGACTGCTCAACCACGGATACCGCGTCGCCACCACACGCGGCGCGTACTTCCTCAAGCACCACCTGGACAAGCAGCACCTGGACGACGCCACCGGCGAACGCTCCCTCATCGCCCGCCAGCACCGGGCGACCCAGCGCCTCCAGTCGATCGGCGTCCCCGTCGCACCACCACTGGCCGACGCCGACGGCGAAACCGTCACGGTGATCGACGGCCACTGCTTCGCCCTGCACCCCTGGGTCGACGGCCGCCACCGGATCGGCGCCCAGCTCACCCCCGACCAGTCCACACGTCTCGGGGCGCTCCTCGGAGCCGTACACACCGGGCTCGAACACGTCATGGGCCCCGGCAGCGGCACGCAGACCACGCGGCGCGGACACGGCAGCCCCGATCCGGCCGACACCTTCGCCCTCATCGACGAGCTGCTCGACGCGGCACGCGGCGTACGCCCCCGCGACACCCCGCTGGACGCCTTCGACGAGCTGGCCGTGCACCGCCTCGTCGAACGCCGGGCGCTGCTCGAACGCCACGCCCACCGCCGCCCGCCGACCCCCGTGGGCCCCGCCCACGGCTGGGTGCACGGCGACTTCCACCCGCTGAACCTGCTCTACCGGGGCAGCGACCCGGTGGCGATCGTGGACTGGGACCGGCTCGGCGTACAGCCGCGCGCCGAGGAAGCGGTACGCGCCGCGGCGATCTTCTTCGTGCAGCCGGCCGGAAAGCTGGAGCTGGAGAAGGTCAAGGCGTACGCGCGCGCCTACCGCGAGGCGGCCGGGGTCGGCTCGGCGGAACTCGCCGCCGCGGTGCACCGGGTCTGGTGGGAGCGGCTCAACGACTTCTGGATATTGCGCTGGCGCTACGCCCTGGGAGACCGAAGGGCCGACCCGCAGTTCCCTGCGGTGTCGGCCCTGGTGGTGTGGTGGACCCGGGAGTACGAGGCGGTGAACGAGGCGTTCACCGGGTGAGCGGCCCCCGCGTACCCGTGGCGGAGCCCCGGGTCAGGGGGCGGTGCCGGCCGTGCTCGACGCGTCGGTGGGATCGGCGGTGGGGCCGCCCCCACCGACCAGGCCGCCCAGCGCGCCGGAGCCGTCGTCGTCGTCGCCCGTCGGGTCCGTGGTCGGCTCCTCGGACGTCTCGCCCGTGGAGCCGGAGTCGTCACCACCGGTGGACGTGGCGGGCGCCTGCGTCGTCTGGGTCGGCTTCGGCGTGTCCGAAGGCTTCGTCGCCGTCGGCGTCGGAGTCCAGCTCGGCTCCTCGGACCACTGCGACTGCCCGCCCGAGGAGTCCCCGGGCGCCTGCGACTCCGTGGTCGGATCGTCGCTCGGCTCGGCCGAGGTCTCGTCCGGAGAGGGCGAGTCGGACGTGGTCTGCTCCACCCGGCCCTTGTCGGTGTCGTTGCCGCTCGACGCGTTGACGGCGATCGCGATCCCGACGCCGATCGCGACCAGCGCGAGCACCGCGAGGAGCCACATCTTGCTCTTGCCGCCGCCGTCCCCCCGGCCGCCGTCGTAACCGCCGCCGTAGCCGCCGTCGTCCGGGTTCGCCGGGGGCAGGATCGCCCCCTTCGAGGTGTCCCCGTGCGAGGCGTAGCCGCCGGCCCCCATCACCTGGGTCGCGCCGGCGTAACCCTGCGCCGGGGTGCGGGCCCCGTCGTACCCGGCGACCGGTCCGGTGTTCCACGTACCGGTGTGGCCGCCCTGCACCTGGAGCATCTGCAGGCCGTACTGGACCAGCCCGCGCATCTCCTCGGCGCTCTGGAACCGGTCGTCCGGCTCCTTCGCGAGCGACCGCATCACCAGGCCGTCCAGCTCCGGCGGCACGGCGTCCGAGACGTCGGAGGGCGGCACCGGAATGTCCTGGACGTGCTGATACACCACCGAGAGCGGCGTCTCACCGGTGAACGGGGGCCGCAGCGCCAGCAGTTCGTACAGCAGACAGCCGGTCGCGTACAGGTCGGAGCGGTGGTCGACGGCCTTGCCGAGCGCCTGCTCCGGAGAGAGGTACTGCGGCGTGCCCATGACCATGCCGGTCTGCGTCATCGTCGACTGCGCGCCGTGCAGCGCACGGGCGATGCCGAAGTCCATGACCTTGACCGCGCCGGAGTGGGTGATGATGACGTTCGCGGGCTTGATGTCCCGGTGCACGATGCCGTGCTGGTGCGAGTAGGCCAGAGCCTCCAGCACACCCGAGACGATGATGAGCGCCTGCTCGGGAGGCGGCGCTTCCGCGCTGATCAGCAGCTCGCGGATGGTGCGGCCCTCGACCAGCTCCATCACGATGTAGGGGACGGTCTGACCGCCCACGACGTCCTCGCCGGAGTCGTACACGGCGACGATCGCATGGTGGTTGAGCCCGGCCACCGACTGCGCCTCACGGGTGAACCGCGCCTTGGAAACCGGGTCCTCGGCGAGATCGGAACGGAGCAGCTTCACCGCGACGGTACGTCCGAGACGGACGTCCTCCGCGGCGTAGACCTCCGCCATGCCGCCCCTGCCGAGGCGGTGGGTCATCCGGTAACGGCCGTCCCCGACGACGCCGCCGACGCCCCAGGAGTCGGTGCCATCCGAGACTCCGCCGCCGTTTGCTTCGGAATCGGGTGCCATCAGTCCTCGCCGTCGTATCTGTCCGCGCGTCCGCGGGTCCTCACGGTGCCTGGTACCTGCATCAGCTGAATGGGCAGCTGCATTGCCACGCCACGCTACAGCCTCCGCCGCGCCCCTCGGTCCGGAGCGAAACCGGTCGTCCGATCGGCCGGCGTGCCGCACGGGCACATACCGGGCGGTTCCTGTAACGCTTCCGAGACGGTTCGTGTGGTCAGGGTCACGGAACCGGCACCTGGCTTGACGTGTCCCGCCCCTCGGGCAGACTTGGCCCGTAATACGGATCTTCGCGGATTTCCGGGCACCGGCGCTCGCTGTTCACCGAAGTTTCGGAACAGATTTCCGCGAATGCCGCGACACCCGCGAAACCGGGGTCACCGGTGCGCCGAGGGGGAGACACGTCATGAGCCAGGACGGTTCGCACGGGCGCTACGCGGGCGGAGCCGTCGCCGGTGGGCGGTACCAGCTCCGGGATCTGCTCGGTGAAGGCGGCATGGCCTCCGTCTACCTCGCCTACGACGCCGCACTCGACCGCCACGTGGCGATCAAGACCCTGCACACCGAGCTCGGGCGCGAACAGTCCTTCCGCGAGCGGTTCCGCCGCGAGGCCCAGGCCGTGGCGAAGCTCCAGCACACCAACATCGTCTCCGTCTTCGACACCGGCGAGGACGAACTCGGCGGCGCCCTGATGCCGTACATCGTCATGGAGTACGTGGAGGGCCTGCCGCTCGGCGCGGTGCTGCGCCAGGACATCGCCGCCCAGGGCGCCATGCCCGCCGACAAGGCCCTCAAGGTGACCGCCGACGTGCTGGCCGCACTGGAGACCAGCCACGAGATGGGGCTCGTCCACCGCGACATCAAGCCCGGCAACGTCATGATCACCAAGCGCGGCGTGGTCAAGGTCATGGACTTCGGGATCGCCCGCGCCATGCAGTCCGGCGTGACCTCGATGACCCAGACCGGCATGGTCGTCGGCACCCCCCAGTACCTCTCTCCCGAGCAGGCCCTCGGCAGAGGCGTGGACGCCCGCTCCGACCTCTACTCGGTCGGCATCATGCTCTTCCAACTGCTCACCGGACGCCTCCCGTTCGACGCGGAATCGGCGCTCGCCATCGCGTACGCGCACGTGCAGGAGCAGCCTCCTGCCCCGTCCACCCTCAACCGCGCCGTCTCCCCCGCGGTGGACGCGCTCGTCGCCCGCGCGCTGCGGAAGAACCCGAACGAACGCTTCCCCAGCGCCGCCGCGATGCGCGACGAGGTCTTCCGGGTGCTGAACGCGTCGGGCCCGGCCGCCGCCCCGGTGATCGTCGCCGGCGGCCCCGCGAACAGCGGGTCGGGGGTCGGCGCGACGGTCTTCCCACCGGTGGACCAGCAGAACCCGCCCACCCCGTACGGCGTCCAGACCCCGTACCCGGCACACCAGCAACCGCAGCAGCCCGGCCCGTACGGGGTCCCGACCCCGGCGGCGGGCTACGGCTACCCGCAGGCCGCCCCGCAGGCGTACCAGCAGACCCCGCCGCCGTACGCCGTGGCCGCGACCGGCGGCGGCACGGGTGCCGGGGGCGGCGGCAGGCCCCGCCGGAACGGGGTGGTCCTGGGTTCGGTCGCCGTCGCCCTCATCGCCGTCATCGGCCTGGGGGCGGTCTTCCTGATCGGCGGGGGCGGGGACGACGAACCGGAGGCCACCGGCGGCTCCGGGAGCAGCGCGCCGGCGGTCGCGGGGGAGCACAAGGGCCCCGAGCGCAACCGGACGATGGACATCGAGGACTGCACCGACCCGAGTACGGACATCCGCGATCCGGAGAAGGTCTCCGCGCCGGACTTCGTCTACAAGGACCTGCTCTCCGCGAGGGCCTGCGCGGACGCCGCCGGGTGGACCCTCAAGGTGATCGAGGAACCCGGCAACACCTACGCCGAGGACCAGATCGTCAAGCAGTTCCCGACCGCCGGTACGGCCATGGACCCGCACAGCGCCCACATCGAGCTGAGCGTCTCCACGGGCGACCCGAACTGAGTCGGGCGGACGGGCGGGACCCGGTGCCGGGAACAGGGACGGGATCAGGGGACGGCGTCCGGGGACGGGCAGGGGCCTGAGCGGCCGTTCGCGCGTGGCCCTGATCAGCCGTTCGCGCGTGGCCCCGATCGGCCGTTCGGGTGAGGACGGCACTCGCCGTCATCAGGGCGGATGACATCTTTCCATCCGGGATGCCGGGAATGTGCGGGCGTGTGACGCTGATCCCATGGCTCCAGGTCCTCTTCCCTCACGCTCCGTGCGGATGTCGAGGTCGGCGGCCTGTGTCCTGTTCGCCCTGACCGCCGTGCCGATTCCGGTGGCGGGCGGGAACGCCTTCGCGTCCCCCCGTACGGGCGCCCTAGCCCCCTCCGGAGCGGAGGCGGCCGCACCCTCGGGTTCCCGGTCCGCGGCGCGCTCGCCCTCGGCCCTCACGTCCGCAGCGCCCTCGGCCGCAGTGCCCTCGGCCGCAGTGCCCTCGCTCCCTTCGGTGCCCTCGCTTCCGGCGCGCGCGGCCGGCAGTCGTGGCGCGACCGGCCGGCCGACGGCAGGTCTCCCCGCGTCCGGCCCTCCCCTGGCGCCCGCTTCGTCGATCCGGCCCTCTCGGGCGGCCTCGGCGTCCTCCGGGCGGCCTTCGGCGGGCGTCCACCCACGGGCTTCCGGGCTACCGGTTTCCGCCGCGTCGGCCCCGGCGGGCGGAACCGACGCGAGCATCTCCACGGGACCCTCCACGATCACGCCCCCGGCCACCCCGCTGGTTCCGCCGTCCGTCGGTCCGTCCGACGAGGCGTCGACCGGCCCGCCGAAGGACGGGGCACCGTTCGCCGGGCGGCTCGCCGGCGAGGGCCGGGTACGCCCCGGAAGGTCGCTGACCCCCGACGAGCTCGCCTCTGCGGTCGCCGCTCTGGAGGACGACGACGAGGAGACCCCCCCGCCCGCCCCGGCTTCCGTCGCGCCGCCCTTCCCGTCCTCGGAGCCCTTGACGACGGCCCACCGGCGCGCACTGCGCGCCCGGACCGCCGAGCGGCTCCGCGGGCTGTCCCTGGGCGGCGGAATCACCCTGGTCGGCCTCGGACTGTTCCTTCTCGCCGTCCGTGTGCGCCGCGCGGGCTGACGTGAAACACGCGCTCCCGGGGTCCGCACCCGGGGATGCGCCGGACATCTCGGGGGACCGATCACGCATTCAGGTACGTAGGGGACGGTGGATCACGCCTAAGAAGGGGCACCACCCTTGTGTACGGAGCAGGTGCGAGACAATGGCGGCATGGAGATGCCGAGGAATGACCGGTCGCAGGAGCACCCCCAGGTCCTCGTGGTGGGACAGGACGGAATGGCTGTCGGCGGCGGTGCCAGTGGCGACGAGTCCCGCGAGGTCCCAGTGACGGAGATGGTCGAACAGCCCGCGAAGGTCATGCGCATCGGCAGCATGATCAAGCAGCTCCTGGAGGAGGTCAGAGCAGCCCCTCTCGACGAGGCGAGCCGCGTCCGGCTCAAGGAGATCCACGCCAGTTCCGTGAAGGAGCTGGAGGACGGACTCGCACCGGAACTGGTGGAGGAGCTGGAACGCCTCTCGCTGCCCTTCACGGAGGAATCGGTCCCCTCGGAGGCCGAGCTGCGGATCGCACAGGCCCAGCTGGTGGGCTGGCTGGAGGGCCTGTTCCACGGCATCCAGACCGCGCTGTTCGCCCAGCAGATGGCGGCCCGGGCCCAGCTGGAACAGATGCGGCGCGCGCTGCCGCCCGGCTCCGGCGACGAAGAAGGCGCCGGCGGCGACCCGCACGGCGCGATCCGCTCCGGCCCGTACCTCTAGGGCGTGTGTCAGGCACCCTTTGCCCCGTAGTCACGTGACGCGCCGTTCGGATGCTGGTCCGGACGGCGCGGTGTCGCCAGGGTGTCCGGGTGGCAGAACGAGTACGGGTCACGAGGGGCGACGCCTGCTGCGGACCATCCGCAAAGGCACGGGGTCGGTGGTCACCTGGCGGCGCGCCCAGACGGGTGCTGCTGTCCGCGCAGGGTAGGCCCATGGCGACATTGCCCAGGTGACGTTCACGAGCGCGGATCGGGTCCGGGACGTGAACCACAGCTTCGACACCGACGGCTTCGACTCCCTGTATCCGAAGTACGAGAGCGGTCGGCCCAGGACCTTCACCCTGCCCGAGCGGCGCGAGATCAAGAAGCTCGCGAAGTCCAAGCCGGCCGAGCACGATCTGGCGTTCGCGACCTGGAGCCTGACCAAGCCGGCGGACTTCCTGGTCGCCGAAGGGGTGGTCGACGCGCGGCGAGCGTGCGTGCCGGGCGTCGCCGGACAGGCGGGACTACCGACACACGGCCTAAACGCCGGTGGTGCCATCGATGCGTTCCCGGACCAGGTCGGCGTGGCCGTTGTGGCGGGCGTACTCCTCGATCATGTGGACGTAGATCCAGCGGAGGTTGACGTCCTGCTCCATGAAGCGGCCCGTATCGGTCAGAGCACGGTCGGCGCAGTGCTCGCGGGCGCGGGCGATCTCCGCGTGCCAGGTGGCGAGGGCATCACTGAGAGAGGCGCCCGCAGCAAGGTCGAACCCGCCGTCGGGGCCGCCCGGGTCGGCCTGCGGGTCGTAGATGGGCGGGGCCTGTTCTCCGGCGAGCACGCGGCGGAACCAGCTCCGCTCCACCTCCGCCATGTGCTGGACCAGTCCGGTCAACGTGAAGCCGGACGGCGGCACGGACGCGACGGCGGCCTGCTCATCGTCCAGGCCCTCGCATTTCATGGCCAGTGTGGTGCGGTGGAAGTCGAGCCAGCTTTCAAGCGTCGTGCGCTCGTCGGCGTTCAGGGGCGGCATAGGACGATCGATGGCGCTCATTGGTGGATTATCGCCAGCGCCCGAAGCCGTCGACAGGCGGGGCCAACCTACCGGGCGACCGTTGCCCGATGCGGCACCAGGTGTACTGCCCCGGGCGGAACACGCCTCGGGCCGATCACCACGCCGACGCGCGGGCCCTCCGCGCGCGGGAACCGGCAGAGCCCGGACCGCGGGAATCCGATGCGGATTCCGTGCGGGCCGGGCTCTCCTCATGGCAGGCCCCCGGGGCGGGACCGGAGCCGGTCAGACCTGGTTCGTGGCGGGCGCCAGCAGCAGGACCTTGCCGATGTGAGTACTGGACTCCAACACCCGGTGGGCCTCGGCGGCCTCGGCCATCGGAACCGTGCGGTCGACGATCGGCCGGACCACGCCCCCCTCGATCAGCGGCCAGACGTGTTCGCGCACGGCCGCCACGATCGCGGCCTTCTCGGCCGCCGGGCGGCCCCGGAGCGAGGTGGCGGTGACGGCGGCCCGCTTGGTCAGCAGGGCGCCCAGGTTCAGTTCGGCCTTCGCGCCGCCCTGGAGACCGATGATGGCGAGCCGCCCGTTGGTGGCGAGTGCCTCGACGTTCTTCCCCAGGTACTTCGCGCCGACGATGTCCAGGATGACGTCCGCGCCCGCGCCGTCCGTCGCCTTGCGGATCTCCTCCACGAAATCCTGCTCGCGGTAGTTGATCAGGATGTCGGCGCCGAGTTCCGCGCAGCTCGCCAGTTTCTCCGCGCTGCCCGCCGTCACCGCGACCCGGGCGCCGACCGCCTTGGCCAGCTGGATCGCCATGGTGCCGATGCCGCTGGAACCGCCGTGCACCAGCAGGGTCTCGCCAGGGCGCAGATGCGCCACCATGAAGACGTTGGACCAGACCGTGGACGTCACCTCGGGCAGTGCCGCCGCCGACACCACGTCGAGGCCCGCGGGCACCGGCAGCAGTTGCCCGGAAGGCACCGCGACCTTCTCCGCGTAACCGCCGCCGGCGAGAAGCGCGCAGACCTCGTCGCCCACCGCCCATCCGCTCACGCCCGGGCCCAGCGCGGCGACCCTGCCCGCGCATTCGAGACCCGGGTACGCGGACGCGCCGGGCGGCGGATCGTAGAAGCCCTGGCGCTGCATGACATCGGCGCGGTTCACCGCGCTGGAGAGCACCTCCACGAGGACTTCGCCCTCGCCGGGTACGGGATCGGGCACCTCGGTCCAGACGAGTGCCTCGGGGCCACCGGGTTCCGGGATCGTGATCGCATACATGGCCGCGAGGCTACTCCGTGGCCACCGCCCCACCCGGCAGGCAGCGCCTCCCCCGCCGACCGGGCGACCCTGCGCTACAGCCGCTGCGGGCCCTGCGGCGGCCGGTTCGGGATCAGCGGGGAGGGCAGCGGGGAGGCACGCACGACCACCACCACCCGGTCCGTCATCTGCAGAGGGCTCGCCGCGGGATCGTCGTAACTGAGCATCCGGTGGCCCCGCACCACGTTCACCACCAGGTCATCGGTCTCCCGAACTCCCTTGCCGACCTCGCTCTTTATCACCGGCCGCTCGATGAGGTCCAAGCCACTGCCGTGCTGGATGAGGTCCTCCAGCACCGTGCCCGCGCTCGGGCTGAGCGCCGAGAGACCCAGCAGCCGGCCCGCCGCACTCGCGCTGGTGATGACCGCGTCCGCTCCGGACTGCCGGAGCAGCGGGGCGTTCTCCTCCTCGCGCACCGCCGCGACGATCTTCGCGCTCTGGTTCAGCTGCCGAGCCGTCAGCGCCACCAGCACCGCGGTGTCGTCGCGCTGGGTGGCGATGATGATCTGGCGCGCCTTCTGGACCTCGGCCCGCAGGAGGACCTCGCTGCGGGTGGCATCCCCCTGCACCCCGGTGAACCCCTGCGCGTTGACCGCGTCGACCACCTTGCCGGACGGATCGACGATGACGATCCGGTCCTTCCGCAGGCCGGTCGCGCAGAGGGTCTGCACGGCCGAGCGGCCCTTCGTACCGAACCCGACGACCACACTGTGATCACGCACGTTGCTTCTCCAGCATTCAGGAACTCGACGGTTCGACAGGTCGCCCTGTTCGGCGTATCGCGCGGTACGGCGCGGCTCTCAGGGTACGGAAGGACGAGGGACGGAACGGTCGCGCGGAACCCCTTACGCTTCTGTCCGCCGGTGACGGTGCGCGACCGGTGGAGAAACACCGCGCGCCGGGCACTTCGGCATCCGTCCTCGTCGTCGATCCAGGACCATGGGCCACGACGTGACCACCTGCCCGCCGCCGCCAGAGGACATGCCTTGAAGGACGAGAACCACCCAGCAGCCAAGACCGGCAGGTTCTCCATCCTGCGGACCCTCTGGCACCGCTCGCGCTCGGAAGCACGGGACGACAACGAGGCCAGTCGCGCCATCACCATGCCGACGCAGGGCGCCCTGCCGCCGCTCCAACAGGTGCTTCGGCGGCTGGCGATGGCCCTGTTGGTCCTCGCGGTCACGGTGGTGATCGTCTGGACCGACCGCGCCGGATACAACGACACCTCCGACGGCAGCGTCGACCTGCTCGACGCCGTCTACTACGCGACCGTCACCCTCTCCACCACCGGTTACGGCGACATCACCCCGGTGAGCGACGGTGCCCGCCTCACCAACGTGCTGGTCATCACCCCCCTTCGGGTGCTCTTCCTGATCATCCTGGTCGGCACCACCCTCGAAGTCCTCACCGAGCGGACCCGCCAGCAGGTGCGCATCCACCGGTGGCGTTCCCGTACGCGCGGCCATGTCGTGGTGGTCGGTTACGGCACCAAGGGCCGGCACGCCATCGAGTCGCTGCTCTCCACCGGCATCGGCAAGGACAAGATCGTCGTGGTGGACCCGCAGCAGAAGGCCGCACACGCGGCCGGCGACGACGGGCTGGTGGCCGTGGTCGGCGACGCCACACGCTCCGAAACGCTGCTCAAGGCCGAGGTGCAGACGGCCAGGCGAGTGATCATCGCGCCTCAGCGCGACGAGACGGCCACCCTGATCACCCTGACCGCCCGCCAGCTCAACAAGCACGCCACCATCGTCGTCGCGGTCCGGGAGGACGAGAACGTACCGCTGCTCAAGCAGAGCGGCGCGGACACCGTGGTCACCAGTTCCAGCTCGGCCGGGCGTCTGCTCGGGGTGTCGATGGCCAGCCCGCCGGTGGCCAGGACGCTGGAGGATCTGATGACCCACGGCAGCGGACTGGATCTCGGTGAGCGCGCGGTGACCGAGGAGGAGATCGGCCGCTCGCCGCGCGAGTGCGCCGACCTGATCGTCGCGGTGCTCCGCAACAGGAAGTTGCTCGACTACACGGACCCCGCGATCGCCGGCCTCAAGCGCGACGACCGTGTCATCACCATCAGCCGGTCGGGGGCACCGGCCTCCTGACGCCGGGCCTGGTCCGTCCGGTGGGCTGTCCGGTCCGCCGATGCCGGGCCCGGTCCGTCCGGCACCCGTCCGGCGGATGTTTCACGTGAAACGGCCAACGTCTCCGGTGTGTGCGGACACCGGTCGGCCGCCGGACCGCCCGACTCCCCGGCCCCCGGGCCGCCTGGCCGCCTGGCCGCCTAAGCCCACGGCAGGTCGAGGATCTCCACCTCGGCACCGGGGCGCACACCGCCCGGCGGTACGACGGCCATACCGTCGGCGGTGGCGATTCCCCGCAGCATGGCGGGACCGTTGTAGCGCAGTGGCACGACCTGGTCCCTGGTGTCTCCGCGCCCGGCCCGGTGCACCACGGGTACGAGCCGGGTGTCGTGCGGGTGCCCCTGCACCGCGTCATGGGCGAGCGCCCGGTACGGCTCCTGCGCGATGCGGCCCGCGAGGCCGCCGAGCAGCGGAAGCGCGAGCGTGAGGAGTCCGGACACCGCGGCGAGCGGGTTGCCGGGCAGCCCCACCAGGAAGGGGCCGTCCGGGGCCAGCCTGGCGAGCAGCATCGGGTGCCCCGGGCGTACCGCCACCCCGTCCACCAGCAGTTCGGCGCCGATCCCGGAGAGGACCGGGTGCACATGGTCGACCGGACCGGCCGCCGTCCCCCCGGTCGTCAGCACCAGGTCCGCGGCGGTGGTGGTGAGCGCGTGCCGCAACGCCTCCGGGTCGTCCCCGAGGCAGCGGGGATCGGCGACATCGGCACCGGCCGCCCGCAGCCACGGGCCGAGCATGGGCCCGAGCGCGTCGCGGATGCGACCGCCGTGGGGGAGGCCCGAGGTGAGCAGCTCGTCACCGAGCACCAGCACCTCCACCCGGGGACGGGGCACGACGGCGAGCGCGTCGTACCCGGCGGCGGCGGCCAGGCCGAGCACCGCGGGGGTCACCAGCGTTCCCGGCGCGAGCAGTTGCTCGCCGGTCCGGCACTCCGTCGCGCGCGGCCGGACGTCCTGGCCGGGAACGACGGTCCGCCGGGCGTGCAGCATCCCCTTGGCCTCGTCCACCTCGGCGTGCTCCGAGCGGATGACCGCCGTCGCCTCCGCAGGCATACGGGCGCCCGTGGCGATCCGTACCGCCTCACCGTCCGGCAGCCGGTCGAGGCCGCCGTCCCCGGCCAGAAGTCCGGAGCCCGCACGGACGTACCAGGGGCCCGGTCCGGTGACGGCCCAGCCGTCCATGGCCGAGGTGTCGAAGGACGGCAGGTCGGTCAACGCCGCGAGCCCCTCGGCGAGCACATGGCCCGGGGAACGGTCGAGAGGGAGCCGGATCGCGGGCAGCGAGGTCCTCCGGCCGGCTCGCACGGCCAGCGCCCTGGCCTGCTCCCAGGAGGCGCCGGGGGAGTGGTGCACGGGTGCGGCACCACGAGCCGGTACGGACCCGGCCGAGGCGGACTTCACCGAGCCGGACGGCTCCGGAGGGGCCGGCGGCCTCGTCGTCCCCTCCGAGCGGCCTCCGGCCGGGGGTGCGTCGCCCCGGTGGGAGGAGTCCGGGGGAGAGAGGTCGTAGCGCGACGACTCGTGCGGGGGGACCCGGTTGGCCAGGGCCAACGCCTGCTCCACGGCACGCTCGTCCTCCGCCGAGGAGGCCGTGCGCGCGGGTACGGGGCAGTCGTCCAGTTCCGGAAGCACGAAGAGGTCACCCGTCGCTCCCGAGCCGGAAATCCGCACGGTCGGGGCCTCCGAAGCGGGAATCGGCTCCCGGCCGGTCACGAGGCTCCGGCCCCCTTGCCGTCGCCCGACTCCTCTTCCCAGCGCAGGGCGAGAGCAGTCGCCTTGCGGGCCGCCTCGGCCACGGCGCCGGGAGCGTCGCCGGGTCCGGCGTTCGCGCTCGCCAGCCCGGCCGCGTACCCGACGAGGAAGGTGGTGAGCGGGGCGGCGGGTCGCGCGACACCGTGCGCGGCGTCGCGCGCCAGGTCGAGCAGAACATCGGTGTCGACGTCGAGTTCGAGGCCCAGTTCGGTCTTGACTGCGGTGATCCATTCGTCCAGCACGGCCTCATGCTCCCTGATGTGTGCCCTCGCCCGCTTGATGTCGTCCCAAGTGTCGCAGTCGAAGGAGGCGAACTCCGGTGTGGCCAGGGTGGCCAGATCGAGCTCGGCCGTCAGCAGGCGCAGCGGAAGTCCGGCGAGGCCGCCGTGCTCGGTGGCGAGCAGGGCGAGCTCGCGCCGCAGTGGTTCGGCCCGGTAGACGGCGACCAGCGGCTGACGGCGCCCGTCGGGGTCCGTGCACAGGGCGCCCTCCCGGCCGCCCTCCTCCGCGGCGGCCAGCAACGCGCCGATGGTGGCGGCGCCGAGGAACGGCAGGTCGGCCGAGAGCACCACGACCCAGGGGGCGTCGGTCTCCCGGACGCCCGCACCCAGCGCGGCCACCGGCCCGCCGCCCGCCGGTGTTTCCCGGGTCCATCTCACCGGCCGGACCGTGGCTCTGCGGGGCCCGACCACGACCGTGCTCGCGGCACCGGCGCACGCGGCGAGCACCCGGTCGAGCAGCGTCCGGCCGCCGACGCCGATCCCGGGTTTGTCCGCTCCCCCGAGCCGTCTGGCGGCCCCTCCGGCGAGGACGATGGCGTCATAGGCGGTCATGCGACGAGTATGGGCGCCCGCCCCGGAGCACGTCCCACCCGGGCGGGACGACGGGCGGGGCGGACCCGCGACCCCCGCCTACAGGGCCCGCAGCAGGACCGCCGGTTGTTCCACGCAGTCGGCGACGTACCGCAGGAAGCCGCCCGCCGTGCCGCCGTCGCAGACCCGGTGGTCGAAGGTGAGCGAGAGCTGTACCACGTGACGGACCGCCAGTTCGCCCTCGTGGACCCATGGACGGGGCACGATGCGGCCGACGCCGAGCATGGCCGCCTCGGGATGGTTGATGATCGGCGTGGAACCGTCCACCCCGAACACGCCGTAGTTGTTCAGGGTGAACGTGCCGCCCGTCAGCTCGGCCGGGGTCAGTTTCCCGTCGCGGGACAGCCCGGTGAGCCGGGCGAGCTCGGCCGCCAGGGAGTCCACGGTGCGCGCGTGCGCGTCGCGGACCACCGGCACGACGAGCCCCCGGCCGGTCTGCGCGGCGAACCCGAGGTGGACGGACGGCAGCCGTACGACCTCCCGGGCAGCGGTGTCCACGGTGGAGTTCAGCTCCGGGTACTTCGCCAGCGCGGCCACGCAGATCCGGGCCAGCAGGGCGAGGACCGACACCTTCGGACCCTCGGCCGCGTTCATCGCCGCGCGGGCCGCCATCAGCTCGGTCGCGTCGGCGTCCACCCAGCAGGTCGCGTCGGGAATCTCGGTCCGGCTGCGGGTCATCTTGTCGGCGACCGCACCCCGTACACCGCGCAACGCGATCCGTTCGCCGGCCGCCGCACCGTCCCGCGGGGGAACCGCGGCACCCTCGATGACGGCGGTGGCGTCCCGGTCGGGCGCCTTCGACGCCCGGCCGATCACCGCCTCGACGTCGCACCGCAGGATCAGCCCGTCCGGCCCCGATCCCGCCAGCTCACGGAGGTCGAGCCCGTGCTGCCGGGCGAGTCTGCGGACGAGCGGCGAGATGACCGCGACCGGAGCACCCGCCACGTCCCGACGAGCCGCGGCGCCCCCGACGACCGGGGCGGCGGGAGGGGCCGGTTCGCCGGACGGGACCGGGGACGCGGCCGGTACCGGCGCGGGGCGGACCCGCCGCCGGCGCGCCGCCGGGGCGGCCGTGCCGTACCCGACCAGTACGTTCCCCGAGGCCCCCGCCGACGCGGGCTCGTCCGCCCGCACCGGGGTCGGTGCGACCGCGACCGTCATCAGCGGGGCTCCGACCGGGAGTTCCGCCCCTTCTTCGCCGAAGCGGGCCGTCACCACACCCGCGTACGGGCACGGCACCTCCACCAGGGCCTTGGCCGTCTCGACCTCGACCACCGGCTGGTCCACGACGACGACCTCGCCGGCCTCCACCAGCCACCGCACGATCACCGCCTCGGTCAGCCCTTCGCCGAGGTCCGGCAACCTGAATTCGAGCACCGTGGGCATCAGCGCGCCGCCTCCCACTGGAGCCGGGCGACCGCGTCCAGAACCCGGTCCACCCCCGGCAGATGGTGCCGCTCCAGCATCGGCGGCGGATACGGGATGTCGAAGCCGGTGACCCGCAGCACCGGCGCCTCCAGATGGTGGAAGCACCGCTCCGTCACCCGCGCGGCGATCTCGCCCCCCGGCCCGCCGAACCCGGCGGACTCGTGGACGATCACCGCGCGCCCGGTACGCCGCACGGACGCGGCGACCGTCCCGTCGTCGAAGGGCACCAGCGACCGCAGATCGACGACCTCCAGGTCCCAGCCCTCCGCCACCGCCGCCTCGGCCGCCTCCAGGCACACCGGCAGCGACGGGCCGTAGGTGATCAGCGTCGCGCTCGTCCCCGGCCTGCGGACCACGGCCCGTCCGATGGGCCCGACCTCGGCCGGAGCCTGGGGCGACCAGTCGGACTTCGACCAGTACAGCCGCTTCGGCTCCAGGAACACCACGGGGTCGTCCGAGGCGATCGAGGCCCGCAGCAGCCCGTAGGCGTCCTCCACGGTGGCCGGGGTGACGACGTGGAGCCCCGGGGTGGCCATGTAGTACGCCTCCGAGGAGTCGCTGTGGTGCTCGACCCCGCCGATTCCGCCGCCGTACGGAATCCGCACGGTCAGGGGCATCGGAAGGGCTCCCCCGGTCCGGTTCCGCATCCGCGCCACGTGGCTGACGAGCTGCTCGAACGCCGGGTACGCGAACGCGTCGAACTGCATCTCCACCACGGGCCGCAGGCCGTACATCGCCATCCCGACCGCGGCGCCGAGAATCCCCGCCTCCGCGAGCGGGGTGTCCGTGCACCGGTCCTCGCCGAACTCCGCCGCCAGCCCGTCGGTGACCCGGAAGACTCCCCCGAGCGTGCCCACGTCCTCGCCGAGCACGTGCACCGAGGGGTCCTCCGCCATCGCGTCCCGCAGCGCCCGTCCCAGTGCCTGGGCCATCGTGGCCGGCCCCGGGCGGCCCGCCCGCGCACGGACCGCAGTGGTCATCGCCCGCCCTCCGTTTCCCGCTCGTCCTGCCCGTGGCCGTCCCGCTGCCCCTCGGCTCCCCGCTGCTCGCCCTCGGCCTCCAGCTCGGCGCGCAACCGCTCCTCCTGCTCCCGCAGCGGTCCGGTCCGCCGCGCGAAGACGTGCGCGAACAGATCCGCCGGGTCGAGCACCGGATCGGCGTTCATCCGCTCCCGCAGAGCTGCCGCCATCCGCTCCGCCTCCTGGCGCACCGCGCCCACGGCCGCTTCGTCGAGCAGGCCGCGCCCGGTCAGCTCACGCTCCATGAGCAGCACCGGATCGTGGTCCCGCCAGGAGGCCACCTCGTCCTCGGAGCGGTAGCGGGTCGCGTCGTCGGCGTTGGTGTGGGCGTCCATGCGGTAGGTGACCGCCTCCACCAGCGTCGGCCCGCCGCCGCCGCGGGCGCGCGCCACCGCCCCGGCCAGCACCTCGTGGACCGCCACGGCGTCGTTGCCGTCCACCAGCCTCCCGGGCATGCCGTACCCGACCGCCTTGTGGGCGAGCGACGGTGCCGCCGTCTGCTTGGCCAGCGGCACCGAGATGGCGAAGCCGTTGTTCTGCACGAGGAAGACGACCGGTGCCCGCCACACGGCGGCGAAGTTCAGCGCCTCGTGGAAGTCGCCCTCGCTGGTCCCGCCGTCCCCGACCATCGCCAGCGCCACCACGTCGTCGCCCTTGAGCCGCGCCGCGTGCGCCAGGCCGACCGCGTGCGGCAGCTGTGTGGCCAGCGGGGTGCAGAGCGGCGCGATCCGGTGCTCGCGGGGGTCGTAGCCGGTGTGCCGGTCGCCCCGCAACAGCGTCAGCGCGTCGACGGGGTCGAGCCCCCGGGCCACGGCGGCGAGCGTGTCCCGGTAGCTCGGGAAGAGCCAGTCCCGCTCCTCCAGCACCAGTGCGGCGGCCACCTGGCAGGCCTCCTGGCCCGTACTGGACGGATAGACGGCGAGGCGCCCCTGCTTGGTGAGCGCCGTGGCCTGCGCGTTGTACCGGCGTCCCCGCACCAGCTCGGTGTAAAGGCGCGACAGCAGCCGCGGATCGACCCCGGCCACGGCGTCCGTGCCGAGCACCCGGTACGGCTCCGGGTCCGGGAGCAGCGGCGCGGGATCGGTGAGCGGCTTCCAGGCCGGGGGCGGCACGGGCCGGTAGCCGGCCGCACCGGGCAGCTCTTGGACCGTCATGGGAGGCACCTCCTGGCAACAGGGGCCGGCACACGGGAACACCCGGATACGGAGCCCGAGAAGAACGGAATCCCGCCGGGCCCGGGTCGTGCCCTACGTCGGGGTCTACGTGGGAGTGGGAGCGGACGCACGCGGACGTCGCCCGAGGCGGGCCCGGGTGACGTGTCTCACCTACCGATTGTTCGGTCGTGGGCGCATTTTGGCTACAGCCACCCTCGCCCTGTGGACAATCGGTCGCGCACGGCCTGGGATGGAGGCAGCTCGTCCACAACAGGGAGGCGCGGGGGCATGTCAGCTGAACGAATGGCCGAGGGGGCCGGGCAGACACCACCGGCCCGCCCGCTGGACGCCGTCGACCGGGACATCCTGCGCATCCTCCGTACCAACGGCCGGGCTTCGATACGGGCCGTCGCCGAGGAGGTGCACGTGTCGCGCGCCAACGCCTACGCCCGCATCAACCGGCTGGTGGAGGACGGGGTCATCCGGGGGTTCAGCGCCCGGATCGACCACGAGCGGGCCGGGCAGGGAGCGTCCGCCTACATCACGCTCAAGATCGTGCAGAACTCCTGGCGGACCGTGCGCGAGCAGCTCAGGGCGCTCCCGGGAGCCAGCCACATCGCGTTGGTCAGCGGCGATTTCGATGTGCTGCTGCTGGTCCACACGCCCGACAACCGCGCCCTGCGCGAGCTCGTCCTCACGCGCATTCAAGCCATCGACGAGGTGCTCTCCACCCGCACCCTGCTGGTGTTCGAGGAGACGGAGCTGGGCCACGGTCCGGACCGCCCCACCGACCTCACCTGAACCACCCGTACCGGCTCGGTGAGGCCCGCGTCCCGTCACCGGCCGACGGAACGCATCCCTTCGAAGGCCAGCCGCACGACGGTCCCCGGCAGATCGTCCGCCGCGGGAGCCACCTCCGGGCCGCCACCCGTACCGCCGGCACCCTCTTCGGGCTGCGGGCGGTACCACTCGACCAGCGAGTTCACCATGCCGAACAGCAGCCGCGTGGCCAGCCGTATGTCCACGTCGGCCCTCAGGTCCCCGTCCGCGACGGCCGCCTTCAGCAGGGCCGACACCCGCTGGTCGAACTCGCGGCGCCGCTCCAGCGCCCAGCGCTCGGTCTTGGTGTTGCCCCGCACCCGCAGCAGCAGGGTGACGTAGGGCAGCTCGGCCATCAGCACCTCGACCGTGCGGCGCGTGACGTACTCGACCCGCTCGACCGCGCGCCCCCGGACCGCGCCCGGCTCGTCGAGAATCCGGAAGAGCCCGTCGATCGCCCGGCTCACCGCACGGCGCAGAAGCTCTTCCTTGCCCGCCACATGGTGGTAGATCGACGACTTCGAGATGCCCGCCGCCCGGGAGAGGTGCTCCATGGACGTGCCGTCGTATCCGCGCTCGTTGAAGACCCGCACGGCGACGGCCAGCAGAGTCTCCGGGGTGTACGTGTCCCGCTTGGCCGTGGTCATGAACGCGATCCTCCCCCATGAGCCGTCCACAGGTCGTCCGGGCCCCCTTGTACCGACCGATCGTTCGGTTACTCTGACTCCGTCAGCACGTCCCCGCCCGGCTCGATGAGGAGTTGGTCCGCCATGGCCGCCGCGCTCTCCCTCCAGAAGCTGTCCGAGACCCACCGGCCCACGCTCGACCAGGCCCTCGACGCCCTCTCGACCCGCGCCTACTGGTCGCCCCACCCGGAGCACCCCAAGGCCTACGGCGAGAGCGGGGCGCCCGGCAGCCTCGGAGCGGCCGAGGGCAAGGCGGCGTTCGACGCCCTGCTGCACACCCGGTTCGACCTCGGCCAGCCCGGCACGGACGGCTGGACGGGCGCCGAGGTCTCCCCGTACGGCCCCGAGCTGGGTATCGAGTACCCGCACGCCGACCCCGACGTCCTGCTGCCGGCGATGCGCGCAGCCACGGCGGCCTGGCGGGACGCGGGGCCCGAGGCGCGGGCACTGGTCTGCCTGGAGATCCTGGCGCGCGTGGGCGCCCGCACGCACGAGCTGGCGCAGGCCGTCATGCACACCAGCGGACAGGCCTTCCTGATGGCCTTCCAGGCGGGCGGCCCGCACGCCCAGGACCGTGGTCTGGAAGCGGTGGCGTACGCGTACCAGGAGCAGCTGCGCACCCCCGCCGCGGCCGACTGGTCCAAGCCGCAGGGCAAGCGCGACCCGCTCCGGCTGCGGAAGTCGTTCACGGCGGTCGGCCGCGGTGTCTCGCTGCTGATCGGCTGCAACACCTTCCCCACCTGGAACAGCTACCCGGGCCTGTTCGCCTCGCTGGCCACCGGCAACCCCGTCCTCGTCAAGCCCCATCCGCGCGCCGTGCTGCCGCTCGCGCTCACCGTGAGGATCGCGCGGGAGGTGCTCGCCGAGACCGGGTTCGACCCCAACCTCGTCGCGCTGACCGCCGAGCGGCCCGGCGAGGGGATCGCCAAGGAGCTGGCGGTGCGCCCGGAGGTCCGGATCATCGACTACACCGGCTCCACCGCCTTCGGCGACTGGCTGGAGACCCACGCCCGCCAGGCCCAGGTGTACACGGAGAAGGCCGGGGTCAACACGGTCGTGATCGACTCCACCGACGACTACCCCGGCATGCTCGCCAACCTCGCGTTCTCGCTCTCCCTCTACAGCGGCCAGATGTGCACGACCCCGCAGAACCTCCTCGTCCCCCGCGACGGCATCAGCACCGAATCCGGCCCCCGGACGTACGACGAGGTGGTCGCCGACCTCGCGGGGGCGGTCGAAGGGCTCCTCGGCGACGACGCCCGCGCCACCGCCCTCCTCGGCGCACTGGTCAACCCGGACGTGCGGGCCCGGATCGAAGCCGCGCCCGGTCTCGGCGAGGTGGCCCTGGCCTCACGCGAGGTGCCGCACCCCGAATTCCCCGACGCGGTGGTCCGGACGCCGGTCATCGTCAAGGTCCTCGCCAAGGAGCCCGGCCCGGACGGCGGCGAACCCGTCCACCTCTCCGAGTGCTTCGGCCCGGTCTCCTTCGCGGTCGCCGTGGACACCGTCGACGACGCGGTGGAGCTGCTGCGCCGGACGATCCGGGAGAAGGGCGCGATGACGGTCGGCGCGTACACCATCTCCCCCGAGGTGGAGAGCGCCATCGAGGAGGTCTGCCTGGAGGAGTCGGCCCAGCTCTCGCTGAACCTCACCGGCGGGGTCTACGTCAACCAGACCGCGGCCTTCTCCGACTTCCACGGCTCGGGGGGCAACCCGGCGGCGAACGCGGCCCTGTGCGACGGCGCCTTCGTGTCGGGACGCTTCCGCACCATCGAGGTCCGCCGCCAGGCCTGAGGGCCGGGCCGGGGGGCCGGGCCGGGTCCAACAGGGTCCGGCCGTGTCGGGCCGTGTCGGGCCGTGTCGGGCCGTGTCGGGCCGTGTCAGGCCGTGTCAGGCCGTGTCAGGCCGTGTCAGGCCGGGGGGCCCGACACCTCCGCGTACCGCTGCACCCACGCGTGCATCGCGACGGCGGCGGCCGCACCCGCGTTGATCGAACGCGTCGAGCCGAACTGCGCGATCGAGCAGACCATCGACGCGTGGGTCCGGGCCTCCTCCGTGAGGCCCGGACCCTCCTGACCGAAGAGCAGCACACAGCGCCTGGGCAGCACGGTCCGCTCCAGCGGCACGGCCCCGGGGAGGTTGTCGATCCCGATGATCGGCAGCCCCTCCGCCGCCGCCCAGGCGGTCAGGCCGGCCGTGTCGGGGTGGTGACGTACGTGCTGATAGCGGTCGGTGACCATCGCGCCGCGCCGGTTCCAGCGACGTCGGCCGACGATGTGGACCTCCTTCGCGAGGAAGGCGTTCGCCGTGCGGACGACCGAGCCGATGTTGAAGTCGTGGCCCCAGTTCTCCACCGCCACGTGGAAATCGTGGCGCCGCAGATCGAGGTCGGCGACGATCGCCTCGCGCGTCCAGTAGCGGTACCCGTCCACCACGTTGCGCCGGTCGCCGCCCGCCAGCAGCTCGGGGTCGTACCGCTCCCCCTCCGGCCAGGGGGACGGGTGCGGTCCGACACCGATCTCGTTCCCGAACCCGTCGTCGTACTGCGCCGGTTCCAGGGCCGGATCGGGCCCCTCGGCCACGAAGGGCACGAATTCCTCTGTACTGCCGGTCTCACTGCTCACCCGACGAGCGTATGGCCCCCGTCGCCGGGACGTGGCGGGGCCTCCCCGCCCGGCCCCGCGGCTCCCGCGCCCACGGGCTCCCGCGGACCCGGTACGCGCACCCCGCCCCCGCGGCCGAACCGGGAGAGCAGCCGGTCCCGGCCGAGGCCGACCCGGCCCCCGAACCACACGAGGAAGACCGTGGGCAGGAAGACGGCGTCCGCCGAGATCATCGCCATGGAGAAGAAGGGCAGCCCCAGCAGGACCGCGATCCCCGCGTGCTCGCCCATCATCACGACCAGCAGGACGTTCTTGACCCGCCGGTTGAAGAGCGTGAACGGGAACGCCACCTGCACGATCACCGTCGCGTACGTCACCACCATCACCATGAGCGAGCTGGCCGCGATCACGTTCGAGAGCTCGGGCCACGGGGTGAAGTAGTCCAGCTTGAGGGGGTAGTACAGCGCGGTGCCGTCCTGCCAGCGCGATCCCTGGATCTTGTACCAGCCGGCGGTGGCGTAGATCAGACAGACCTCGGCCATGATCACCACGAGCGCGGCGTTGTGGACGATGTTGGCCACCACGTCGAGCAGCACCCGGGTTTCCCCGTCCGGCGCGTGCCGGTCCACGGCCCACCGGGCGGCGGCCCCCAGCCACAGCACCCACAGCAGGGTCGGCAACCACCAGGTGCCGCCCAGGCCGCCCTGCACATGGGCGACCAGCAGCACCGGCCCGAGCACCGCCCAGAGCGCCGGACCGACGACGTCCCGGGCCGGGCGCAGCCCTTGGGCCCGGCGCGCCGCGTTCCGTGCGGCCCGCCGCGCGTCGAGGGACCACACCTGGGCGCAGCGGGTCAGAACGAGGTAGACCGCCATCAGATGGACGACGTTGTCACCGCCGTCGCCCATGAAGACGTTGCGGTTCTGGATCGACAGGACCCCGACCATGAACAGGACGGACATCGTCCGGGTGCGCCACCCGATCATCGTGCAGAACGCCGCTACGAGGACGAGCGCGTAGACCACCTCGAACCACACGGAACCGTCCGACCACATCAGGACGGTGAAGGCGCCGTTCTCGGATATCAGCCGGTGCGCCAGGTCCCACGCCCACGGACTGTCCGGCCCGTACAGCTCCTGCCGGTACGGCACTTCCCGCAGCAGGAACAGCAGATACGTGACGGCGAAGCCGATCCGTATCACCGCGCTCTGGTACGGACCGAGGGCGAAAGCGGTGATCCGCTGGGCGGAACGGCCGATCGGACCCGCGGGCCTGCGGGGGGCGGCGGCGTCTGCCGTGGGGACGGTGTTCACCGGTGGGCCTCCTCGCCGGGCGCGGCGCCGGCCGCCGCCACGCCGCCCTCGGGCAGATCGGTGGTGGACACGGTCCACCACGCGAGCAAGCGGTACATCGGCTGCGTGCCGATCTTCTCGGTGCTCCACGAGGGCGCCTGGACCCTGCGTGCGGACGAACGCAGCTGAATGCGGTCGACGGTCCCGCCGTAGTCGTGCGCGCCCAGACGCAGCATCACGATGCGCCGCAGATAGGCCTCGGCGAGGGCTCCGCGCGACCCGGTCGAACGGTTCTTGTCGTCATGGCTGTTGACGTAGAAGTCCCAGGCCCGGCGCAGCTCGTTCTGGTGCGCGTGGCTGGGCAGCGGGTTGTGCAGGATCGCCTCGCCGTCCTCCGCGCTGAGACTCATCCAGCGGGTGGTGCGGCGGTCCCCGTCCGCGTCGACGATCTCGGCCCGGACGTGCACGGAGATGTTCTGCTGGAGCGGATTGGGAGCGAAAAGCTTCCAATTCTGCTCGAACTCCGGATAGATCCAGTCGTCTATGGTCGCGCCGCCCTCTTTGGACAGGGTGTTCGAGGGAGCGACGTGCAGGAAGACCATGGCCAGGTGGACGCAGGTGACCAGGCCGACGACGACCATCACGGCCCCCGCGAGGACCCGGTACGGAGTCGACAGCCCGGCTATCCCGGCCCGCGCCGGGCCCGGCGCGGCGCCGGACAGCGTCCCGGTCCCGGTACCGGGCCCACCCGGACCGCCGGCCGCCCAGGCACCCGGTTCCTCCGCACGGGGCCCGGCGGAACCGGCACCGCCGGGCCGCTCCACGGAGCGTTCCTCGGGCCGTTCCCCGGCGGGTCGCTCTTCGGGTCGTTCACCGAGCGGTTCACCGACCGGTTCGGAGTCGGCGGGTCCACCTGCTCCCACCCCTGCCGCGGAAAGCCCGGCGCGGCCCGGTGCCGCCTCTCCGGACGACACGCCCCCGCGTTCTCCGGCCGACTCCTCGCTCTCGTCGGCCAACCGGTTCGAGCGCCCCCCGCGATCCGATTCCATCCCGCCCCGATCGTCGTCGATCATCCCTCGGTCATCCACAGGGTTGACACCCTACGGTCCACCGGCCGACCATTGAAGCCGATGAACCGAACGATCGGTCGGGACGGAGTGGTCATGGCGACAGTGGCCGCAGGACGGCAGAGAGCGGACGGCGCGGACGCCGCCGCAGCGGGGGAGGACGGCCGCGCGGCATCGTTCGAGGCCACGGTGGCCGCGGACGAGCGGATCGAGCCCCGCGACTGGATGCCGGACGCGTACCGGGACTCCCTGGTCCGCCAGATGGCCCAGCACGCGCACTCCGAGATCATCGGCATGCAGCCCGAGGCCAACTGGATCACCCGGGCCCCTTCCCTCCGCCGCAAGGCCATCCTGATGGCCAAGGTGCAGGACGAGGCGGGCCACGGCCTGTACCTCTACAGCGCGGCCGAGACGCTGGGCACCAGCCGGGCCGCGCTGCTCGACAAGCTCCACGCCGGCCGTCAGCGCTACTCCTCGATCTTCAACTACCCCACCCTGACCTGGGCGGACGTGGGCGCGATCGGCTGGCTGGTGGACGGCGCCGCCATCACCAACCAGGTGCCGCTGTGCCGCTGCTCGTACGGCCCGTACGCCCGCGCGATGGTCCGTATCTGCAAGGAGGAGTCCTTCCACCAGCGCCAGGGGTACGAACTCCTGCTGACGCTGAGCCGTGGCACACCGGCCCAGCACGCGATGGCGCAGGACGCGGTGGACCGCTGGTGGTGGCCGTCGCTGATGATGTTCGGCCCGCCGGACGACGAGTCCGCGCACTCCGCGCAGTCGATGGCCTGGAAGATCAAGCGGCACTCCAACGACGAACTCCGCCAGCGCTTCGTGGACATCTGCGTCCCGCAGGCCGAGGCTCTCGGCCTCACCCTCCCCGACCCCGGTCTCCGGTGGAACGAAGCCCGGGGCCGGCACGACTTCGGCGCCATCGACTGGACCGAGTTCCAGGAGGTGCTCCGGGGCAACGGCCCGTGCAACGACGAGCGGCTCACCCAGCGCCGTCACGCCCACGAAGAGGGCGCCTGGGTCCGTGACGCCGCGGCCGCGTACGCGGCGAAGGAGGAGCGACGCGCGCCCCGGCACCACGCGGGCCCGCACCCCCCGCCCTCCTCGGCCGGAGCGGGCCCGGCGGCACACGCACCCACCACCCCGGCCCGGAACGCGAACGCGGAGGCGACGGCATGAGCGGCTCGACCGACTGGCCCCTGTGGGAGGTGTTCGTCCGCTCCCGCCGAGGGCTCTCCCACACCCACGCGGGCAGCCTGCACGCCCCCGACGCCACCATGGCCCTGCGCAACGCGCGCGACCTCTACACCCGCCGCGCGGAGGGCGTCTCGATCTGGGTGGTGCCCTCCACCTCGATCACCGCCTCCTCCCCCGACGAGAAGGACTCCTTCTTCGAACCGGCCGCCGACAAGCCCTACCGCCACCCCACCTTCTACGAGATCCCGGAAGGAGTGCGGCACCTGTGACCGCCACCCCGCACGGCGCGACATCCGGCGTCGGCGACGCGGCGCCGCCCCGGCTCCTGGCCGGCGCCCTCGCACTGGGCGACGACGCGCTCGTGCTGTCGCACCGGCTGGGGGAGTGGGCCGGGCACGCGCCGGTGCTGGAGGAGGAGGTCGCCCTCGCCAACATCGCGCTGGACCTGCTCGGCCAGGCCCGCGTGCTCCTCTCCCTCGTCGGCGACGAGGACGAACTCGCCTACCTCCGCGAGGAACGCGCCTTCCGCAACACCCAGTTGGTCGAGCAGGAGAGCGGCGACTTCGCCCGCACCATCGCCCGCCAGCTCTACTTCTCCGTCTACCAACGCCTGCTGTACGAGCGGCTGGCGGCCGGCCGGAGCGATTTCCAGGCCCTGGCCGCGAAGGCGGTCAAGGAAGTCGCCTACCACCAGGACCACGCCGAGCAGTGGACGCTGCGCCTCGGCGACGGCACCGAGGAGAGCCACCGGCGGATGGGCGAAGGCCTCGACGGGCTCTGGAAGTTCACCGGCGAACTCCTCCAGCCCGTCGAGGGCGTGGACGTCGACTGGCAGGCCCTCGGCGACGACTGGCTCGCCACGGTCACGGACGTGGTGGAGCGGGCCACCCTCGTGCTGCCCAGCGGCCCGAGGAGCGGCGCGTGGAAGGCGGGAGCCGGCCGCCAGGGACTGCACACCGAACCCTTCGGACGGATGATCGCCGAGATGCAGCACCTCCACCGCAGCCACCCGGGGGCGTCATGGTGACCACGACCCCGCTGGAGGAAGAACTGCGCCGGATCGCCGGAGCCGTACCGGACCCGGAGCTTCCGGTGGTGACCCTCGAAGAACTCGGCGTCCTGCGCGACGTGCGGATGGACGGACCCGACCGCGTCACCGTCACCCTCACCCCGACCTACACCGGCTGCCCCGCCGTGGAAACCATGGCCCACGACATCGAAGAGGCCCTCCGGGACCACGGCATGACCGGGGTATCGGTGATCACCACGCTGGCACCGCCGTGGTCCACGGACGACATCACGGCGCAGGGCCGCCGCAAACTCGCCGCGTCCGGCATCGCACCCCCGCGCCCCTCGCGGGCTCCGGACGGGGCGGTGCCGCTCACCCTCGCCGTGCGCTGCCCGCACTGCGGCTCGACCCGTACCGAACTGCTCAGCCGGTTCTCCTCCACCGCCTGCAAGGCGCTGCGCAGATGCGACGACTGCCGCGAACCCTTCGACCATTTCAAGGAGTTGTAGATGTTCCATCCGCTCCGGGTCGGCGCCGTCGAACGCATCACGGACGACGCGGTGGCCGTGACGTTCGACGTTCCGGCCGCCCTGCGGGAAACCTTCCGCCACGTCCCGGGCCAGCACCTCAACGTCCGCTACGAAACAGCGGGCGGCGAGGAGATCCGGCGGTCCTACTCGCTCTGCTCCCCCGCCGCGGTCGCACCGGACCCGCCGGTGCTCCGGGTCGGCATCCGTCTGGTGGACGGTGGCACCTTCTCGACGTACGCGCTCAAAGAACTCGCGGTCGGCGACCGGGTGGAGGCGATGGCGCCGTCCGGCCGCTTCACGCTGGAGCCCCGGCCGGGCCTCTTCGCGGCGGTGGTCGGCGGCAGCGGCATCACCCCGGTCCTGTCGATCGCCGCGACCCTGCTCGCACGCGAACCCCTGGCCCGGTTCTGCCTCGTGCGGGGAGACCGGACGGTGGCGTCGACGATGTTCCTCGACGAGGTGGCGGACCTCAAGGACCGCTACCCGGAACGCTTCCACCTCGTCACCGCGCTCTCCCGGGAGGAACAGGCGGCGGGGCTGCCCGCCGGACGGCTCGACCAGGAGCGGCTGACTTCGCTGCTGCCCGCCCTGCTGCCGGTGACGGACGTGGCCGGGTGGTTCCTCTGCGGGCCGTACGGACTGGTGCGGGGCGCCCGACGGGCCTTGCGTGCGATGGACGTCGACCGCGGTCGTATCCACCAGGAGATCTTCCACGTGGCGGACGCCACGCCCCCGGCCACGGAGACGACGTCCCCGGACGCGACCCTCCCCGGGGGCGCCCCCGGGGTGGAGGTCCCCCCGGAGGCCACGCTGACCGCGACCCTGCACGGCCGCTCGGGCAGCTGGCCGGTCGAGAACGGCGACTCCCTCCTGGAGACGGTGCTCCGGAGGCGTGCGGACGCTCCGTACGCCTGTAAGGGCGGTGTCTGCGGCACCTGTCGTGCTTTCCTCGTCCGGGGCGAGGTACGGATGGACCGGAACTACGCCCTGGAGCCGGAGGAGACCGAGGCGGGGTTCGTCCTGGCCTGCCAGTCGCACCCGCTCACCCCCGAGGTGGCCATCGACTTCGACCGCTGACCGGCGTGGGCCGGCCCACGCCGCTTCCAGGCCTCAGGACCGGGTCCTCAGGCTCCGGGCCTCCGGCGGCGTGCCCCGACAGCCGCATGCTCCGACAGCCGCATGCCTCAGCAGCCGCGCGGACCCGGAGGTCCCTGCGACCGCCCACTGCCGTGGCGTCCCGACGACCTCGTGCTCCCGCAGCCGTACCGCACGTCCGTGGCGGAGATCCGCGACGGGGCGGCGCAGGTGACCGCCCCACCACGGCCTGCCGCCGCTCGCGCAAGCGCCCCCGGACCGGGACGCGGACCGCCCTGAACGGACACCCCGCCAAGCCCATTCCGCTCACGGCGGCAGGGTCGTGGGAGGCAGGGGGCGGCGAAGCGGCGCTGTCGGGACAGGAGTGCGCGGCCCTGCCTGGCGTACTTGTAGTGGATTCACGGGCCGGACAGCCGCGTGCGCACACGGCCGCACCCGGTCCGCGCATGTCCGAGAACCGCAGGGAACGGGACCGGCAGGGAACGGGACCGGCAGCGGGCGACGTCGCGGCGTGCGCCCCACGGCCTCCGCTCCCCCACCTCCACGGCTCAAGAGCGACCGCTCCGACCTACGGGGGCGGGGCCCGGAAAACCCCCGGCCCCCGGAAGCCTCCGAAGCACCGGACCCCCCGGACACCCGGGACGCCCCGGACACCCCAAGGACCGCGGAAACCCCGGAGATTCCAGAGACCCCAGAGACCCCACAGCCGGTCTCAGATCCCCAGGGGCCCCGCAACCACTCTCAGAGCACGAAGGGCGACGCGCCGCCGTCCGCGACCATCGGACGGCCCGCGCCGTCCCAGGCGAGCATGCCGCCGTCGATGTTCACCGCGTCGATGCCCCGCTGGACGAGGTACTGGGTCACCTGCGCGGACCGCCCGCCGACGCGGCACATCACGTGCACGCGACGGCCGTCCTCGGCCGCCTCCGTCAGCTCGCCGAAGCGCCCGACGAAGTCGCTCATCGGGATGTGCAGGGCGCTCTCGACATGACCGGCCGCCCACTCGTCGTTCTCACGGACGTCGAGCACGAAGCCGTCCGACGGCACCGCAGCGACGTCCACCGAGGGCAGCGGGGCGAAGTTCATGGGTCATGCCTTCTCTCGTACATACGGGACACCGTCTGTCGAACGCTACTGCACCAGCTCCGCGAGCTCTGCCTCCCGCCGGGACACCTCGCCCAGCAGCTGGTCGGCGATGTCCACCAGCAGCTGGTCCGGGTCGTCCGGCGCCATCCGCAGCATCGAGCCGATCGCGCTCTGCTCCAGCTCCTGCGCCAGCACCGTCAGCAGCTCCTTGCGACGGCTGAGCCACTCCAGCCGGGCGTAGAGCTCCTCGCTCTCGCTGAGCAGCACCGGTGGCAGCACCGGGTCCGCCGCCCACTCGGCGGCGAGTTCCTGGAGCAACGACACGTCGCCGCGTCCGTACGCCGCGTTGACCCGGGCGATGAACTCGTCCCGCCGCTGCCGGTCGGCCTCGTCCCGCGCCAGATCGGGGTGGGCCTTGCGAGCCAGCTCACGGTAGAGCTTGCGGGCCTCATCACTGGGCCGCACCCGCTTCGGCGGCCGCACCGACTGCTCGGTGAGCATGGCGACGGCCTCGGGGTAGAGCCCCTCCGAGTCCATCCAGCCGTGGAACAGCTCGTCCACCCCCGGCATCGGCATGACCGCGGCACGCGCCTCCCGTGCCTTGCGGGCGTCCTCCGGGTCGCCGCTCCTGGCTGCCGTGGCCTCCGCGATCAGGGCGTCCAACTCGTCCAGACGGGCGTACATCGGGCCGAGCTTCTGGTGATGCAACCGGGAGAAGTTCTCCACCTCGACCCGGAAGGTCTCCACCGCGATCTCGAACTCGATCAACGCCTGCTCGGCCGCCTGCACGGCCCTGGCGAGCCGCGCCTCCGGCCGGGCGCCGGCTTCGTCCGCACCGGAGCCCGCGTCCTCGCCCGAGGGGGCCCGGCCCTCCGTTCCCGGCGCTGTCGCGTCCACGGAGGGCGCGTCCGCGGAGAGATCGTCCGTGGACGTGCCCGTGGGCGCGTCCGCCGAGGGCGTGCCCGTGATGAGCGCGTCCCCCTCCACGGTGGGTTCGGCGTCCTGCGGCCGGTCCCCGCTCGTACTCTCCAGGTCCTGGACCTGGTCGGGGTTCTGCCGGTCATCGTCGTTCCGGGAGGTGTCCACCCCGGCGGCTTCGTCGGTCACCCGTCCAGCGTATGGCCCCGCCGGGCCCGCCGAAGACCCGGCGGAGGTCGCCGCCCGCGCTCAGACCCCCAGCTCCGCGGCTATCCGTCCGGACTTGATGGCCTTGAGCAGTTCGGAGTGGTCCGCCTCGGTCCGGTCCGCGTACGTCACCGCGAAATCGGCCACCGCCTCCTCCAACTCGTCGTTCTTCCCGCAGTACGCGGCGAGGAGACGCGGATCGGCGCTGTGCGCGTGGGCCCGCGCGAGCAGGGCACCGGTCATCCGCGCGTAGTCGTCCACCTCGGCCGGGGCCAGTGCCGCCGGATCGACGCTGCCCTTGCGGTTCCTGAACTGCCGCACCTGGTAGGGCCGGCCCTCGACCTCGGCCCAGCCGAGCAGATGGTCGCTGACGACCTGCATCCGCTTCTGCCCGAGCACCACCCGGCGGCCCTCGTGCTCCACCGCGGGCACATCGAATCCGACGGCGGGCAGATGGGGCGTCAGCGCGGACGGCCGGGCCTCCTTCACCTGGAGCACCAGCGGCTCCCTCCGGTGATCGAGCAGCAGCACCACGTACGAACGGGTCCCGACGCTGCCCGTCCCCACCACCCGGAACGCCACGTCGTGGATCGCGTGGCGGGCGAGCAGCGGTACCCGGTCCTCCGGAAGCGTCTCCAGATAGCCGCCCAGCCCCGCCGCGACGGCCGCCGCCTCCGCGTCCGGCACCCGGCGCAGCACCGGCCGGGCATCCACGAACCGGCGCCCGCCATCCTCCGACTCCTCGGTGGACCGGGCGGCGAACCGGGCGCTCGTGTTCTTCCGGGCCTTCTCGGAGACCCGCTCCAGCGTCCCCAGGAGATCCCGCGCGTCCGCGTGCGAGACGAGCGCCTCGTCCGCGATGGCGTTCCAGGCGTCGAGCGTGGAGAGCCGGGCGAGCAACCTCATCGTCCGCCGGTACGCGCCCACCGCGTCGTACGCGCCCTTGCGGCAGGTGTCCTCGTCGGCGCCGGCCACCCGGCCGACGAGCACGAAGGAGGCCGCCAGCCGCTTGAGGTCCCACTCCCAGGGGCCGAAGACCGTTTCGTCGAAGTCGTTGAGGTCGATGACGAGGTTTCCCCGGGCGTCCCCGTACAGACCGAAGTTCGCCGCGTGCGCGTCGCCGCAGAGCTGCGCGCCCACACCGGTGACGGGTGTTCCCGTGAGGTCGTGGGCCATGAGCCCCGCCGCTCCGCGCAGGAACGCGAAGGGGGTGGCCGCCATCCGCCCCACCCGTATCGGAGTCAGACCCGGCACCCGGCCCTGGTTCGACTCCTCGACCGCCCGCACCGCGTCCGGCCGCCCCGCGGGAAGGACCAGCGACGCGTGGGCGGCTCGCGGCACCCGCTCGCGCAAGGCCCGGCCCGCCGCCTTGCGCGAGGACTCCTCCGTCCGCCGTGCGAACCCCGCCACCACCGGAATGCGCGCCCCGGGCACCGGAACCCCCGGAACCGGGACCCCCGCCGCCCAACCGCCCACGGCCGCGGCCACACCGGCCAAGCCGCTCGCGGACACCCGGGCACCCGTCACGCTCGCGTCCGACGGGCCGGCCAGCCCCGACAGGCCCAGCACACCGGTCCCCGCATCGGTCCCACTCATGGAAAACCGCCTCCCCCGCCCACCAGCGGTCCTGTTCGTCCTCAACGGGCCATGACCGTACCGCCGTTCGTCCGGGGCCGTCGGCCCCTGTGGACAACTACCGCTCCAACCTGTGGACAAGTCCCTGAGCAGCCCAAAGAGCGAGTAAAGCCGTGACGGAACGAGACGTCCCAGGCGCCGGGCGGGCGGCGCGGGCACGAGCCCGGCAGAAAGACGTCGAAGCTCAAGGCAGCGCGGGGCACGCGCAGAACGACGGGCTCATGACGGACGGCATCGCGCCGGACCACATGGCGCAGAACCACATGGCGCAGAACCACACCGCACTGAACGACACCGCACGCATCAATGACCCATCGCCGCCCGCACATCGAGTGACCATGTTTCACGTGAAACAGAGCACAGCACCCGACCCCGACCGGGATCGCTCCGGCCCACCGGCAACCCCGGCCGAAGGCACCGACACAACGAAGAACCCCCGTACCGGATCTCTCCGGTACGGGGGTTCTGTCGAATCCAACTCAGTAACTGTTTCCAGCTACTCGTTGTGCGCGAGGGGGGATTTGAACCCCCACGTCCCTAAGGACACTGGCACCTGAAGCCAGCGCGTCTGCCGTTCCGCCACTCGCGCAAAGTGGTGTCCAGTTCCTCGCACCGTTTCGCGGTGCTTCTCCCTGGCGACAACGGAAGATTAGCACGCTGAGCGGGGAGGATTCACATCCGTTGTTTCGAGGACTCCGCAGCGGGAAGCGGGAACGCGGAACCATCTCCCCCACTCCCGCCGGGAGCACCTCGTGTGCGGGACACTGTCATGTGGCCACCTCTACGATCCGTGTGAGAGGGGACACTCATCCACCGGGCAGACAAGGGGAACCAGCCGTTTTCCCCGGGCGTGGATACGATCAGTAAGCAGTACAGGGACGATGACACCGGAGGAGGTGCCCCATGGGAGTCATGAAGCGTTTCGAGCAGCGTCTCGAAGGTCTGGTCAACGGCACCTTCGCCAAGGTCTTCAAGTCCGAGGTCCAGCCGGTCGAGATCGCGGGTGCGCTCCAGCGCGAGTGCGACAACAACGCGACGATCTGGAACCGCGAGCGGACAGTCGTCCCGAACGACTTCATCGTCGAACTGAGCGCTCCCGACTACGAGCGGCTCAGCCCGTACTCCGGACAGCTCGGCGACGAGCTGTCCGGGCTCGTGCGGGACTACGCGAAGCAGCAGCGCTACACCTTCATGGGGTCGATCAAGGTCCACCTGGAGAAGGCGGACGACCTGGACACGGGCCTCTACCGCGTGCGCAGCCGCACCCTCGCTTCGAGCACCTCGCAGCAGGACCCCGCCGCGCCGCAGGGCAGGCCCGACCAGCCCTACGGCGGCCGTCCCGACGCCTACGGCGCCCAGCGCCCGGCACCGGGACACCAGCCCCCCGGTGGTTACGGCTACCCCCCCGCCGCCGCTCCTCCGATGCCCGCGGCCCCGCCGCCGGGCGCCGGACGGACGGCCGGCCCCTCGAACGACCGGCGCCGCCCTCCCGTGCCCTCCGGCCCTCTGCCGGAGACGCAGGTCAGGCGCTGGATCGAGATCAACGGCACCCGCCATCAGATCTCCCGCCCGACGCTGGTGCTGGGACGCAGCACCGAAGCCGACGTGCGGATCGACGATCCCGGCGTATCGCGCCGGCACTGTGAGATCCGGACCGGAACGCCCTCGACGATCCAGGATCTCGGGTCCACCAACGGCATCGTGGTGGACGGGCAGCACACCACCCGCGCTACGCTCCGCGACGGCTCGCGGATCGTCGTGGGCAACACCACCATCGTTTACCGGCAAGCCGAAGGGTGAAGCGGGGGCAATGTCAGAGCTGACCCTGACGGTCATGCGGCTAGGTTTCCTGGCCGTTCTGTGGCTGTTCGTGATCGTGGCCGTACAGGTCATCCGCAGCGATCTGTTCGGAACGCGCGTCACCCAGCGCGGCTCACGCCGTACGGGTGCCGAGACGCGTCCGCAGCAGGCCCGCCAGCAGGCGGCCGCACCGCCGCAACAGCGCCAGCAGCCGGCGCGTCAGCGCCGCGGCGCACCGACCAAACTGGTCGTCTCCGAAGGCTCCCTCACGGGCACCACGGTCGCGCTCCAGGGCCAGACCATCACGCTGGGCCGGGCCCACGATTCGACGATCGTGCTGGACGACGACTACGCGTCCAGTCGGCATGCCAGGATCTACCCCGACCGGGACGGCCAGTGGATCGTCGAGGATCTCGGGTCCACCAACGGCACGTATCTCGACCGGACCCGTCTCACCACCCCGACGCCTGTTCCGCTGGGTGCGCCGATCCGTATCGGCAAGACCGTCATCGAGCTGCGGAAGTAGTACGACAATGAGCGAGCGGAGCGAGCGAGCCGCGGCGGTCCTGACGAAGGACGCGGCCCGGCTCCCGACCGGAGGGTGGGCAGTGTGGCTCGACAAGACCGGCTGTACCCCGAACCGACGGGCGAGGTGCGCATGAGTCTTTCCTTGCGTTTCGCCGCCGGATCGCACAAGGGCATGATCCGGGAGGGGAACGAGGACTCCGGCTACGCCGGTCCCCGGCTCCTCGCGATCGCCGACGGCATGGGCGGCCAGGCCGCCGGTGAGGTCGCCAGCTCCGAGGTGATCTCCACACTCGTCCAGCTCGACGACGACGTGCCCGGCTCCGACATCCTCACCTCGCTCGGCACCGCCGTGCAGCGGGCCAACGACCAGCTTCGCGTCATGGTCGAGGAGGACCCCCAGCTGGAGGGCATGGGCACCACGCTCACCGCCCTGCTCTGGACGGGCCAGCGCCTCGGCCTGGTGCACGTCGGTGACTCCCGCGCGTACCTGCTGCGCGACGGACTCCTCACCCAGATCACCCAGGACCACACCTGGGTGCAGCGTCTGGTGGACGAGGGCCGGATCACCGAGGAGGAGGCCACCACCCACCCGCAGCGCTCCCTGCTGATGCGGGCCCTGGGCAGCGGCGACCACGTCGAACCCGACCTCTCGATCCGCGAGGTCCGGGCCGGCGACCGCTACCTCATCTGCTCCGACGGCCTCTCCGGCGTCGTCTCGCACCAGACGATGGAAGAGACGCTCGCCAGCTACCAGGGCCCCCAGGAGACCATCCAGGAGCTCATCCAGCTCGCCCTGCGCGGCGGCGGACCGGACAACATCACCTGCATCGTCGCCGACGTCCTGGACGCCGACAGCAACGACACCCTGGCCGGTCACCTCAGCGACACCCCGGTGATCGTCGGCGCGGTCGCGGAGAACCAGGCTCAGCTCAGCGACGGCGGGGCCATGCAGACCCCGGCCGGCCGCGCGGCCGGCCTCGGACGCCCCGTGCCGCCCCCCGCCGGCGGCTTCGGTCCGCCCGGCAGCGGTTCGGACTCCGGTTACGGCGACGGCCCGCACGGTTCCTTCGACTCGTACACCGAGGACGACTTCGTCAAGCCCGGCGGACGCAGGTGGCTCAAGCGGTCGCTCTACGTCGTGCTCGCCCTGGCGGTCGTCGGCGGCGGTGTGTACGGCGGCTACCGCTGGACGCAGACGCAGTACTACGTGGGCGCGAAGAACGACAACGTCGCCCTGTTCCAGGGCATCAGCCAGGACCTCGGCTGGATCTCACTCTCGAAGGTCGAGAAGGACCACCCGGAGATCGAACTCAAGTACCTGCCGCCGTACCAGCGCAAGCAGGTCGAGGAGACGATCGCCGAGGGCAACCTCGCCGACGCCCGGGAGAAGGTCGACCAGTTGTCGCTCCAGGCGACCGCCTGCAAGAAGGACGCTCAGCGCCGAGCGGCCGAGAAGCAGGCAGCCGAGGCAGCCGCTTCCGCCGACAAGACCTCCACGACGGCCTCCGACAAGGAGACCGCCAAGGAGACGAAGCCGACCGCAGCGACCCCCACTCCCGGCCCCAGCCTCTCGGAGGAAGAGCAGAAGCTGGTCCCGCAGTGCGGTAAGCAGTAAGGCCGTAGGGGGCCCACAGCACCATGAGCGTTGTCACCAACACGACCACCATCGGCGCGATCGACGCACCGAGCCGCCGCAACACCGAACTGATCATGATGGTCTTCGCCATCGCCATCTCGGTGTTCGCGTACGCCAACGTCGGTCTCGCCATCGACGGCAAGCTGCCGTCCGGCATGCTCGGCTACGGCGCCGGGCTCGTCCTGCTCGGCGGCGTAGCCCACCTCGTGGTGCGCAAGTTCGCGCCGTACGCCGACCCGCTGCTGCTGCCGCTGGCCACCCTGCTCAACGGCCTGGGGCTGGTGCTGATCTGGCGCCTCGACCAGTCGCAGCGGCTGATCCAGGACGCGGCGCGACGGGGGTACACCTACAGCCCGGACGCACCCAAGCAGCTGCTGTACTCGGCGATCGGGGTCGCCTTCTTCGTCGCCGTGCTGATGGTGCTCAAGGACCACCGTGTCCTCCAGCGCTACACGTACATCTCCATGGTCGTCGCGCTGGTCCTGCTGATCACGCCGATCTTCTTCCCCGAGGTCAACGGCGCGAAGATCTGGATCAGCCTGGGTCCGTTCTCGATCCAGCCCGGAGAATTCGCGAAGATCTTCATCGCGATCTTCTTCTCCGGCTATCTCATGGTGAAGCGCGACGCGCTGGCCTTGGCGAGCCGGCGCTTCATGGGGATGTACCTCCCCCGCGGCCGTGACCTCGGCCCGATCCTGACGATCTGGGCGCTGTCGATCCTGATCCTGGTCTTCGAGACCGACCTCGGTACCTCACTGCTGTTCTTCGGCCTCTTCATCGTCATGCTCTACGTGGCGACCGAGCGGACCAGCTGGATCGTCTTCGGTCTGCTGATGTCCGGGGCGGGCGCGGTCGGTGTCGCGACCTTCGAGCCGCACGTCCAGCAGCGCGTGGACGCCTGGGTCGACCCGTTCAAGAATTTCGGCCAGACCGGCGCGAGCGGCGCGAGCGAGCAGATCGCCCAGTCCCTGATGTCGTTCGGTTCCGGCGGCACCCTCGGCTCCGGCCTCGGCCAGGGCCACTCGGACCTGATCATGTTCGCCGCCAACGCCGACTTCATCCTCTCCACCGTCGGCGAGGAGCTCGGCCTGGCCGGAATGATGGCGGTCCTGCTGGTCTACGGCCTGATCGTCGAGCGCGGTATCCGTACCGCCCTCGCCGCCCGCGACCCGTTCGGCAAGCTCCTGGCGGTCGGTCTCTCCGGCGCCTTCGCCATCCAGGTCTTCGTCGTCGCCGGCGGTGTGATGGGCCTCATCCCGCTCAGCGGTATGACGATGCCGTTCCTGGCGTACGGCGGTTCGTCCGTGCTCGCCAACTGGGCGCTGATCGCGATCCTCATCCGGATCAGCGACACCGCGCGCCGCCCGGCGCCCGCCCCCGCCCCCTCGCCCGACGCCGAGATGACTCAGGTGGTCCGTCCGTGAACAAGCCCCTGCGCAGGATCGCGATCTTCTGCGGGGTCCTGATCCTGGCCCTGCTGGTCCGCACGAACTACCTGCAGTACGTCCGCGCCGACGAGCTGAACTCGCGCGAGGAGAACCGTCGCGTCCGGATCGAGCGGTACGCCCACGAGCGCGGCGACATCATCGTCGACGGCAAGGCCGTCACGGGCTCGGTCGAGACGAACGGCAGCGACTTCAAGTACAAGCGGGTCTGGAAGGACGGGCCCATGTGGGCCCCCGTCACCGGCTTCTCCTCGCAGGCGTTCGACTCCACCCAGCTGGAGAACCTCGAGGACGGCATCCTCACGGGCAACGACGACCAGCTCTTCTTCAACCGCACCCTGTCGATGTTCACCGGGGAGCAGAAGAAGGGCGGCAACGTCGTCACCACCCTCAACGGCGCCGCGCAGAAGGCCGCCTTCGAGGGGCTCGGCAACCAGAAGGGCGCGGCCGTCGCCCTCGACCCGCAGACCGGCGCCATCCTGGCCCTGGCCAGCACGCCGTCCTACGACCCCTCGGTCTTCGCCGGCAACTCCGACAAGGACTCCGAAGCCCGCGCGAAGCTCCTCGCGGACAAGGACCAGCCCATGCTCAACCGGGCCCTGCGCGAGACCTACCCGCCGGGCTCGACGTTCAAGATCGTCACCGCCGCCGCCGCCCTGGAGAACGGCCTCTACGACTCCATCGACGACCCGACGGACTCCCCGCTCCCCTGGACGCTGCCCCAGACGTCACGCCCGCTCAACAACGAGGGCACCATCCCCTGCAAGAACGCCACGCTCCGGGAAGCGCTGCGGTACTCCTGCAACACCGTCTTCGGCAAGATCAGCGCCGACCTCGGCAACAAGAAGATGATCGAGGAAGCCAACAAGTTCGGCTTCAACGACGAGATCTTCACCCCGGTCCGCGCCGACAAGAGCGTCTACCCCGAGGACAACCCGTCGCAGAACGCCATGGCGGGCATCGGCCAGGCGTCCAACCGCGCCACCCCGCTCCAGATGGCCATGGTGGCCTCGACCATCGCCAACGACGGCAAGCTCATGCAGCCGTACATGGTCGCCGCGCGGCAGGCACCGAACACGGACACCATCTACACGGCCGAGCCGAAGGAGATGAGCCAGCCTCTCTCCGCCGCCAACGCCCAGAAGATCCAGCAGATGATGGAGACCGTCGTCGAGCAGGGCACGGGAACCAACGCCCAGATCGACGGCGTCACCGTCGGCGGCAAGACCGGCACGGCCGAGAACGGCGTGAACAACAGCAAGAAGCCGTACGCCTGGTTCATCTCGTACGCGAAGACGGACAAGGGCTCCCCGGTCGCCGTCGCGGTCGTGGTCGCCGACAGCAAGGCCAACCGCGACAACATCTCCGGTGGCGGCCTGGCCGCCCCGATCGCGAGGGCCATCATGAAGGCGGTCATCGACAACAAGTAGCGGGCCCCGACCCCTGACCGTCATACCGGACATCGGGATACCGGTCGGATATCGGCTGACGGGTGCGGGCCGAACGCGTCGCGCGTGCCCGGTAGCGTATGCGCGGACAGCGCACCGCCGGACCACACACGGGTGCGGTCGGGACTGACGGAGAGGGCTGGAACAGTGATGGAAGAGCCGCGTCGCCTCGGCGGCCGGTACGAACTGGGCTCGGTGCTCGGCCGTGGTGGCATGGCCGAGGTCTACCTCGCGCACGACACCCGGCTCGGCCGCACCGTAGCCGTGAAGACACTCCGGGCCGATCTGGCCCGCGATCCGTCCTTCCAGGCCCGGTTCCGCCGTGAGGCCCAGTCTGCCGCCTCGCTCAACCACCCCGCGATCGTCGCCGTCTACGACACCGGCGAGGACTACGTGGACGGGGTCTCGATCCCGTACATCGTGATGGAGTACGTCGACGGCTCGACGCTCCGGGAGCTCCTGCACTCCGGCCGCAGACTGCTGCCCGAGCGCACCCTGGAGATGACGGTCGGCATCCTCCAGGCGCTGGAGTACTCGCACCGCGCCCAGATCGTGCACCGCGACATCAAGCCGGCCAACGTCATGCTGACGCGCACCGGCCAGGTCAAGGTCATGGACTTCGGCATCGCCCGCGCGATGGGCGACTCCGGTATGACGATGACGCAGACCGCCGCGGTCATCGGCACCGCCCAGTACCTCTCCCCGGAGCAGGCCAAGGGCGAGCAGGTCGACGCCCGCTCCGACCTGTACTCCACCGGCTGCCTGCTGTACGAGCTGCTCGCGGTCCGGCCGCCCTTCATCGGGGACTCGCCCGTCGCGGTGGCCTACCAGCACGTCCGCGAGGAACCGCAGCCGCCGAGCAACTTCGACCCCGAGATCACGCCCGAGATGGACGCGATCGTGCTGAAGGCGCTCACCAAGGACCCCGACTACCGCTACCAGTCCGCCGACGAGATGCGCGCCGACATCGAGGCCTGCCTCGACGGCCGCCCCGTCGCCGCGGCGGCCGCCATGGGTGCGGCCGGTTACGGGGGCTACGGCGGTTACGACGGCGGCTACGGTGGCGACCAGCCCACCACCGCCCTGCGCGCCGCGGACAACGGCGGCGGCCCGCAGACGTCGATGATGCCGCCGCTCAACCCCGACGACGGCGGCTACGGCTACGACGACCGCCCCGGCCGGCGGCGCCAGAAGAAGAACAACACCTCGACGATCCTCCTCGTCGTGGCGGGCGTGCTCGTGCTGATCGGAGCCATCCTGATCGGCCGCGCGGTCTTCAGCGAGAAGGAGGGGGCCGACACCGTCCCGGTGCCGAACATGGTCGGATCGACGGTCACGGAGGCCCAACGGCTCGCCACCAACTCCGATCTGGTCCTCAAGGTCGGCGAGGAGAAGCCGTGCGAGGACCAGGAGAAGGGCAAGATCTGCGACCAGGACCCGTCCGGCGGTGACATCCAGAAGAACGCGACCGTCACGGTCCACGTCTCCTCCGGTGCGCCCAAGGTCGAGGTCCCGGACGTGACCGAGAAGTCCAAGGACAACGCCCGCAAGCAGCTCGAAGAGAAGGGCTTCACCGTCAAGGTGGAGAGCGAGCAGTCCGACGCGACGCCGGGCACGGTCACCAAGCAGAGTCCGGAAGGCGGTTCCGAGGCGGAGAAGGACTCCGAGGTGACGATCACCGTCGCCGAGGAGAAGCTCATCACCATGCCGGATCTGTCGACGTCCGGCCGCACCTTCGAACAGGCGCAGGCCCAGCTGGTCGCGCTCGAGTTCACGAACGTCTCGCGGACCGATGTCGACTCGACGTCTCCGGCGGGCACCGTGGTCGGGCAGACCCCGGAGGCCAACACCCAGCAGCCCAAGGACGTCCAGATCGTGCTGAAGGTCTCCAAGGGACCGCCGCAGCCCGAGCAGGTGGCCGTCCCGAACCTGGCCGGGCAGACCCTCGGCGACGCGAAGAACCTGCTCGCCCAGAGTGGGCTGGTCCTCGGCAGCGTCGACGGCTCGTCCGACGACAACGCCCGCATCCTCAACGTCGACCCGCAGGTCGGCCAGCAGGTCGCCAAGGGCAGCGCGGTCAACGTGAAGACCGTGGGCGGCGGCGGGGACGGCCTCTTCGGCAACATGGGGCACTGACCCCCGCCACGCGCATGGGCCCGGACCACCTGAGGTGGTCCGGGCCCATGCGTATGTTCTACGGGTGGTACGCCGGAACGGCGATTACCGCGCGGCCCGAGCGATGCGGTGCGTGCGGTACCGGGCCGGGGACGCGGCGGGCGGTCAGCGCAGCTCGGCCGGGGGCGTGCGGTCGCTGTCGACCTTCTCCGTGCGCTCCAGCTCGCCCCAGACGACGTAGCGGTACTTCGAGGTGTAGACGGGCGTGCAGGTCGTCAGGGTGATGTAGTGGCCGGGCTTGGTCACTCCGGCCTCCTTCGGCACCTGCTGGAGCACGTCCACGTTGTACTTCGTGGTCTCCGGGAGCGTCTTGAAGACCTTGTAGACGTACCAGGTGTCCTTGGTCTCGAAGACGATCGCGTCACCGTCGTGCAGCTTGTCGATGTTGTGGAACTTCGCGCCGTGACCGTCCCGGTGCGCGGCGAGCGTGAAGTTCCCCGGCTCGTCCGAGGGGAGCGCGGCCGGGAGGGGATCGGTGTAGTAGCCGGCGACACCGTCGTTGAGCACCGAGGTCTCGGTGCCCTTCTTGACCAGCACCTCGCCGTTCTTCATGGCAGGCACGTGCAGGAAGCCGATGCCTCCCTCGGTGTTCAGCTCGCCCGGTCCGCCGTCCGCCGTCCAGCCGTCGCGGACGGCGTGGCTCTGCTTGTCGGCCTCGTGGTCGGCCACCACGTTGGTCCACCACAGGGAGTACGCCACGAAGAGGCCGAGCACCAGGCCCGCGGTGATGAGGAGTTCACCGAAGACGCTGACGGCCGCCGCGACCGGATGACGCCTGTCCGGCTCCGTCGCGGGAGTGGGCGCGGGTTCGTCGGCCCGCGCCTCGTACTCGGTCCTCGTCGCCACCGCAGCCGTCCCTTGTCGTGGGGTTGTCCGTCGCCGGGACGTTCCGCCCCCGAGCGCACTGCCGTCAGTCCAGGAGGGCGTCGGGCTTGCCCTTGCTCCGAGGCCGCTCGTCGACCATCTTGCCCCAGACGATCAGACGGTAGGTACTGGTGAACTCCGGCGTACACGTCGTCAGGGTGATGTACCGGCCGGGCGCCGTGAAACCGGACCCCGCGGGCACCGGGTCGATCACCGACACGTTGGACGGCGAGGTCTGCGCGAGGGTCTTCGTCATCTCGTACGTGTAGTAGGCGTCCTGGGTCTCGACCACGACCTTGTCGCCCGGCTTCAGCTTGTTGACGTAACGGAACGGCTCACCATGGGTGTTGCGGTGGCCGGCCAGCGCGAAGTTGCCCTGGGGGTCCGAGGGCATCGCGGTCTTCAGCGCACCCTCGCCGTAGTGGCCGACCATGCCCCGGTCGAGCACCTTCTCCTTGCTGGTGCCCTCCGCGACGGGCGCGACCACGTCGAGTTTCGGGATGTGGATGATCGCGAAGCCCTGGCCCGGTGCGAAGGTCCCGGGATCCCGCTCGCCCGCCGCCCACTGGTCCTGGATCTTGTGGGTCTCCTGCCCCGCGATCCGGTCGGCCCGGACGTTGGTCCACCAGAGCTGGTAGGCGACGAACAGCAGCATCAGCACACCGAGCGATATGAAGAGTTCACCGACGACCCGGCTGACGACCACGGCCGGACTGTCCTTGGCCGCGCGGGCCGCCCTGCGGGCCTCCACCCGCGACATCGGGCGGGCGGCCTCGGTACCCCCCGGTCCCGCACCCGCACCGCTCCCCCGGGAGGGGCCCGGCTGCTGCGGCGCCCTGCGGCGCCCGCCCGCCTTGGCCGCCCTGCGCCGCTCCGCCCGACCGCCCGCCGCCGGTACGCCCTCCGGAGCCCCGTCCGCACGGGCGGGGCCCACCGTCCGCAGGACGACGGTCTCGTCGTGCGGCGGGAGCTGGCCGGGGTCGTCCTCGGGCCCGTCCGGCGCGGGCAGGACGGTGGTCGCCGCCTCGTCCGGAAACGCGCCGGAGGACGACGGGGTGGAGGGGTGCCGCGTGCCGGGTGCCGCTCCGGCGGTCGGGACGCCCGGAGCGGGCGTGCCACCCGAAGCGGTCGCGGCTCCCGTGCCGGAGCCGGACGTGGTGGGGCCGGATGGACCGGACCCGGCGCCCGACGTGGTGGGGCCGGAAGCGGCCGGCTGCCGCTCCTGCCCGTACCAGTCGCGGCGGTAACCCTCGGGGTCGTACCACTCGCCGGGTTCACCGGACGGCCCGAGGCCCTCCTGCGGCCCGTACGCGGCCTGTTGGGGGTTCTCACGCCGATGGGGCCGGGCGGGCCGCTGCGGCGGCTGTGATCGCCCCGTACGGCCTCGCAGGGAGCTCTCCACCACCACGCCCTCGACCACGCGTCCCCCCGCGGGCGGACGCTCGGCCGACGGCCCGCCCGGTGCGCTCTCCACCGGCCCGTCCCCGGCGTGGCGGGCCCGGGGCGGGGCGTAGCCGCCCGGCAACGGGTCGTTCAACGGGTCCGCCAGCCGGCCCACCGCGTCCTCGAACGAACCGTCCCTCCCACGTCCGGGCGGGTACTCCTGCCCGGCGTCGTGCTCGGGACGGAGGGAGGTCACGCGACGGCCTTGCCCACCACCGGCGTGAGCCCCGCCGACCTGTCGACCGCGCCCGCGTCGCCGCACCGGACGAGCCAGTTGGCCAGCATCAGATGACCGTGCTCGGTGAGCACCGACTCGGGGTGGAACTGCACTCCCTCGACCGGCAGATCGCGGTGGCGCAGCCCCATGACGATGCCGTCGGCCGTACGCGCGGTGACCTCAAGCTCGGCGGGGAACGCGGAGGGTTCGGCGGCCAGCGAGTGGTAGCGGGTGGCGGTGAAGGGGGACGGCAGCCCCGCGAAGACGCCCTGCCCGTCGTGGATCACCGGCGAGGTCTTGCCGTGCAGCAGTTCGGGCGCCCGGTCGACGACCCCGCCGTACGCCACCGTCATCGCCTGCATGCCGAGGCAGACGCCGAAGACGGGAACGCCCGTCGACGCGCAGTGGCGCACCATGTCGATGCAGACACCGGCCTGTTCGGGAGCGCCGGGGCCGGGCGAGAGCAGGACCCCGTCGAAACCGTCCTGGGCGTGGGCGGTGGTGACCTCGTCGTTGCGGACCACCTCGCACTCCGCGCCGAGCTGGTAGAGGTACTGCACGAGGTTGAAGACGAAGCTGTCGTAGTTGTCCACGACCAGAATGCGTGCGCTCACTGCCCTGCCTCCGCTCCGGCGCTCTGGCCGTCCACCGTCACGTCACCGAACGGGAGCAGCGGCTCCGCCCAGGGGAAGACGTACTGGAAGAGTGCGTAGACGACTCCCAGGACGAGCACGAGCGAGATGATTCCCCGCACCAGCGCGTTGCCCGGCAGATGGCGCCAGATCCAGCCGTACATGCTGCCCCTCCATTCGGTTCGGGACCAGACTAAAGGGCGCCGGCCCGGACGTGGGGCAGCTGTGGAAAGCCACGGGGCGCCGGCGGAAGGCCGCCCTCCGTCCCGCTCGGGACCGCGGCTATCCGGCGGGCTGCGCGTAGTGGAGGTCGATCGGGCCCGAGTACGCCGGCAGGGTCGCGCCGTCGTCCTCGTCGAGCTTCCAGCCGAGCCCGTACGCCTTCACGTACAGCTGGTAGTTCTGCAGGGCGGTGGAGGCGTCGAGCGCCGCACGGAGCTTGTCGGGATCACCCACGGCGGTGACCTTGTACGGAGGCGAGTAGACGCGGCCCTGGAGGATCAGGGTGTTGCCCACGCAGCGGACGGCGCTGGTGGAGATGAGCCGCTGGTCCATGACCTGGATGCCCTGTGCGCCACCGTCCCAGAGCGCGTTGACCACGGCCTGCAGGTCCTGCTGGTGGATCACCAGGTCGTTGGGCTGGGGCTCCGGGTAGCCGGGGTTCGCGGTGGCGTCGGGCGGGGCGTCGTCGAGCGTCACGCTGACCGACTTCCCGGCGATCGCCGTGGTCCCGGCCGATTTCTCCAGCGCCTCGCGCCGGGTGTCCTGGGCCTCGGTGCTGCCGTCGTCGCGCTGAGCGAGCGCGTCGATCTGCGCGCGCACGGCCGCGTTCGAGTCGGTCAGCGACCCGTTCTTGTCGCTCCGCTCACCGATGAGGTCGGAGAGCTTGAGCAGGGAGGAGTCGCTGCGGATGTTGGTGCCCTTGGCCGTATTGGCACTGGTCACGAAAATGAGACCGGCGAGCGCGAAGACGGCAGCGGTGAGCACCCGGACCGGCCACTTCGAGGTGCGCCGGGCCGCCCCTTCGGGAGAGTCCGCGAGATTGCTCAACGTACCCTTATCTCATCAGGCGCCATGGAAGCACTACGCTAACGGACGCCCGGGGGAGGCAGCTTCCCCCTAGCGCCCTCGGGCGCCAGCCAAAGATCACTGCGCGGTCACGCAGCGCATCGACAGGAGCGTTCCTCGTGCCGAAGTCACGTATCCGCAAGAAGGCCGGTTTCACGCCGATCGCGGCGAACCAGGCGACCACCATCAAGCTGGGCAATCGCGGCTGGATCGCTCCGGTGATGCTGGGGCTCTTCCTCATCGGGCTGGCCTGGATCGTCCTGTTCTACGTGACCGACGGCTCGCTCCCCATCGAGGCGCTCCACAACTGGAACATCGTGGTCGGCTTCGGACTCATCGGCGGCGGCTTCGCCGTCTCCACACAGTGGAAGTAGTCCGCTGACCCGGCTCTCCCCCTGCTCCTGCCGCTTCTTCCCCGCGGCATGCGCGACAACTGCCTGACCCCGAAGGACCGCGTCACCCGAGATACCGGCGGAACCCGTGCGACAGCGGCGTCCGACCGGCCTTCCGGGTGCCCGCCCCTGCCCGCTTCCAGGTCCCGTCCGGAAGTTACCCACAGGGTTATCCACAGTCGGGGGAAAAGGTCAGACGATCTGTGGATAACCTACGCCGAAGTTGACGCCGGTGTGACTACAGCCTCCCTCATCGAGGGAGGCTGTACCGCCTTTCCGGGCCAGAAAGACCCTGTTCAGCGACAGCACGAACGCCAGTACCCACTCTCCGCTTCCTCGCAGTCCCGCTCTGTGGATAACTCTGCCTTGGGAGTGGACAGAATCTGTCAGGTGAGCGCCGCAGTTCGAGCAAGAACGATCAGGACCGACACCGCCAGCACCAGGGCACAGGCCCCGAACTGCACCAGGTTCCGCCGCGCGCGAGGCGCGTGCACCAAGGCGACGGCGATGAGCGTTCCGGCGACCAGGCCACCGAGATGGGCCTGCCACGCGACACCGGGCCGCAGGCTGAAGAGCACGTTCAACGCGAGGATGACCAAGGCCGGCCGCAGGTCGTAGTTCATCCTCCGCATGAGCACGACGGTGGCGCCCAGAAGGCCGAAGACGGCCCCGGAGGCTCCCAGGGAACCCTGGTTCTGGGCGCTCATCCAGTAGGTGACCGCGCTGCCCGCCAGCCCCGACAGCAGATACAGCGCGAGGAAGCGGAGCCGCCCGAGCGCGGCTTCCAGAGGCCCGCCCAGCCACCACAGCCCGAGCATGTTGAAGGCGATGTGCAGCAGCTCTTCGTGGAGGAAGACCGAGGTGATCAGGCGGTACCACTGCCCCTCGGCGACCCCCGTCAGGCTGCCGGGGAAGGGCTGGGAATCCCAGGCGCGCCCCACCAGCAGCAGGTCCTGGAGCAGCCACGACCTGCCGGTCAGCCACACCGCGGCGAAGACGGCCACATTGATCGCGAGCAGGATCTTCGTGACCAGCCGGGGATCGGACGCCACCGCGCCGCCGGTGAGCGTACGGGGCCGCGCGGCAGCCGGATGGTGGCCCGCACCCGCCCCGGTCCGGACGCATTCCGGGCAGTGGAAACCCACGGAGGCGCTGATCATGCACTCGGTGCAGATCGGACGCTCGCACCGGGCGCAGCGGATTCCGGTACCGCGGTCCGGATGGCGGTAGCAGAACCGCGTCGCCCCGCCCTCTTCGGACGGGTCGCGGTCTGCCGGCGGCTGCTGGTCCATCGGTACCGACCTCTCGGTCCGTCACTGCCAGTCCTGGTCCGCCATGTAACCGTACGGGCCATCGGTCCGACGGTTCCCCGCGCGGAAACCCACCAGGGGACTGACAGGCGATCGGAAGGTCTGCGGTCCCCGGCCGGCGGGCCATCGCTCGGCGGCCCGCGGTCCGGCTGTCCACCGCTCAGCCGCCCGCGGTCCGGCACCTCACCGGTGCTCGATCAGGATCGATTCCAGCACGACGTCCTGAATCGGCCGGTTGGTCCGCGGGTTCGCCGGAAGCGACGCGATCGCGTCCACGACCTTGCGGCCCGCCGCGCCGGGGACCTCACCGAAGATCGTGTGCTTGCCCGTCAGCCACGCCGTGGTGGAGACGGTCACGAAGAACTGCGAACCGTTCGTCCCCGGTCCGGCATTGGCCATGGCGAGCAGGTAGGGCCGGGTGAACGCGAGATCGGGATGGAACTCGTCCGGGAACTCGTACCCCGGCCCCCCGGTGCCGTTTCCCAGCGGATCGCCTCCCTGGATCATGAAGTTCTCCAGCACCCGGTGGAAGACCGTCCCGTCGTAGAGCCGGCCGGCGGACCGGGCGCCCGTCGCCGGGTGAGTCCACTCCCGGGCACCGGTGGCGAGGTCGACGAAGTTCCGGACCGTCCTGGGGGCGTGGTTCGGCAGAAGCCGGATCTCGATGTCGCCCTGGCTCGTCCTCAGGGTGGCGTACAGCTGCTCGGCCACGGTCTGCCTTCCATCGATCCTCGGTCCGCGCGGTGAAACTCCCCGATCCTCGCACGGCGGACTCCCCCTGCGCGGCGGCTGCGGACCGCACTTCTCCCCGTGCCCCGTCCGGGCGCTTCACCAGGACACACCCTGCGGGCAGGCGCCCGTACGGCGCGCCTCCACCCGAACCGTGGCATCGTCGTCCACGCACTCCATGATTCGGATTGACCGATTTGTCCCATGACCCGGATGCCCGTCCCGCATGCCGCGCAGAACCCCCGCAGGCATGATTTCGGCATGGGCGGACAGGCGGAGTACCTACCCGCCACCAAGGAGGAGGATCCCGTGACCCGCATCGACAGCGTGCGCGCCGCAACCGACTCGGCGAAGGAAAGCGCGCAGCACGCCGCGGAAGTGGTGGCGCCTTACGCCGACACAGCCAAGATCCAGGCCGCTCACTACGCCAACGAGGCACGTGTGCGCCTCGCACCCAAGGTGTCGGCTGCGGCGCAGCAGGCCCGCGTGCAGTACGTCGCGCATGTCGCGCCGCGCATCGACCAGGCTCTCGCCCACGTACCCCCGAAGGTCGACGACGTTGCGCGGGGCGCCGCCGTACGGACCCGCAAGGTGGCCAAGAACGCGGCCGGCTACACGGTGCCCCGCTTCGAGTACGCGGTGGCCGCGGCCACCCCGGTCGCCGAGGAGGCCCAGGTACGCAGCGCCGCGGCTCTGGCCGCGCTGCGCGGTCAGGTGACCGCCAAGGACATCAACCGGCTCGCGAGGAAGAACGCGCGTCGGGCGAAGACCGGCCGGTTCGTCAAGGGATTCCTCGTCCTCTCGCTGGTCGCCGGTGGCGCCTGCGCCGCTTGGCGCTGGTGGGACCGGCAGGCCAACCCCGACTGGCTGGTGGAGCCGTCGGAGCCCACCGCGGTCCGTGACGGCCAGTCGCCCCTGACCTCGGTCGACGGCACCGACCTGGACCCCGAGGTCAGGGCGAAGCAGGCGGAAGCCGAAGCAGGCGACCCGAACGGGAAGAACCGCGACGACCGCCCCTGAGCCGTCCGGCCGGATCCTCCGTGCCGTCCCATGTTTCACGTGAAACGGCGCACCTACCTGATCGGCATCGCTCCACCGTTTCCGCCTCGTCGAGGGGCGTCGGACGACCACAGAGAGTCGTCCGACGCCCCTTAGTCGTATCCGGAATCCGCCCCCGTGATCCGTCCCGGGAACACCTCTCCGCTCCGCCCCGAGTGTGCGGCCGGGACGGCCGACGACCCGCCCGAACGCGCGGATGCGTGGCGTCGCAGACCGTGATTCGCTGGCCACGTGCCCTCCCGCTCTTCTGCGCACGCCTCCCCGCCGGGGTCCGATCCGGTGCCCGTTCCCCATGGAAGCGGGCTCTTCCGTCGGCAGCCTCGGCTGGACAGGGCGCTGCTGGTGATCCTCGGCCGGCCCCGCCGCCGACTCGGCTGGCTGCTGCCGCTCACGCTGCTCGTGGTCGTCTGCTTCGCCGACTGGAACACCTCGGGCGACTTCCGGGTGCTGTCCTGGCTCGTGGTGGTCCCGGTCGTGGCCGCCGCCCTCTGCCCGGTGGGCACCACCGCACTGTTCGCGGTCGCCGCGGTGGTGGCGTACCGCGGGATCGACCAGGCGTGGGAGCACGAGTACCGCGCGGGACTGCCCGACTTCATCCTCGTCACCATGGGCGGGCTGCTCGCCGTCGCGGCCGCGTGGCTGCGCCGCCGGGGGGAACGCCGGGCGCTCTCCGTCCGGAACGTCGCGGACACCACACGGGCAACCGTGATCCGGCCGCTCCCGCCCAGTTGGGGCGGGCTGCTCCATGCGCACATCTACCTGCCCGCCGACGCGGAAGCCAGGCTCGGCGGCGACTTCTACGACATCCAGCCGAGCCCTTGGGGAACCCGCGCACTGCTGGGTGACGTACAGGGCAAGGGACTCGGAGCCGTGGCGGTGGCCGCCAACCTGCTGGGCACCTTCCGCGAGGCGGGCTTCCACCAACCGGATCTGCAGGTGGTGGCCGAGCGCATGGAGATCAGGATGGAGCGCAACCGGCTGTACGAGCGGGCGATGGGCTACAAGGACGGCGACCGGTTCGCCACCGCCGTGCTGCTGGACTTCCCGCCGCCAGGTTCGGCCGACAGATACGTCGACGTCATCAACTTCGGGCACGATCCGCCCTTCGCGGTCAGCGCGCGGGGGGTACGCCGACTGGACGCGGGCAGTAGCAGGCTTCCGCTCGGCCTCAACGAGCTGGTCCCGTTGCCGGACCGGCCCTCGGGGCCGCACCGGGTGCGCATCGCGGAGGACGAGACGCTGCTGCTCACCACGGACGGGGTGACCGAGGCCCGTGACCGGGCGGGCGACTTCTTCCCGCTGGCCGAGGCGCTGGAGGTGGCCGTGGCCCAGGAGCCGCATCTCGCCGACTCGCCGTACCGACTGGTCAGGGCGGTGCGGGACAGGATGCTGCAGCACGTCTACGGACGGCTCCAGGACGACACCACGATCTTCGCCGTCAGGCTCGCGTCTCCGTCCTCGGAACCGGTCGAGCCGATGCTCTCGTTCACCCGGTGGACGGAGACGTCCTCGACCACCACCGCCCTGCCCGGCCGGAAGGACTCCGCTGCCCTGCCCCGCCGCGAGGACTCGGTCGAACCGCCCCGCTGACTCGCCCCGCCGACACGGCCCCCACCGCGGTGCGCGGCACACGCGCTGAAGCCCGGTACGAGCAGCTCAATGCGGTACGGGCAGCTCAGTGCGGTACGAGCGTCGTGGCGAGCCGGAGTGCTCCCAGCAGCTCGGCGCGGGTGCCGAGCCCGGCGGGGAGGATGACCAACCCCGCCGCTATGGCCGGCTGGGCGTGCTGGCGCACCGCGGTGGCGACGCCTGCGACGAACGCCCCGGTGGAGGTGGTACCCAGCTCCCCGCCCACGATCAGGGCGGAGGGGTTGAGGAGGTTGCAGAACGAGGCGAGGACACCGCCGAGCGTCCGTCCCGCACCGTCCAGAATGCGCTCGGTGACAGGGTCGTCCACCTGAGGGAGGAAGCGCGGACCGGACACCACTCCGGGGTGGGTGTGGGCGATCTGCGCCGCGAGGGCGGAGACCGACACCACGGTCTCCAGGCAGCCCCGATTGCCGCAGCGGCACATCTCGGTGTGTCCCGGCAGCTGGGTGTGCCCGATCTCGCCCGCGTACCCCAGCGCCCCCCGGTACGGCAGTCCGCCGACGACGATCCCCGCGCCGATACCGTGCGAGACCTTGACGTAGAGAAAGTCGGTGTAGCGACGGCCGACTCCGAGGTGCAGTTCGCCGTACGCGCCGAGCAGCGCGTCGTTCTCCGCGTGCACGGGCACGCCGAGGCGTTGTTCGAGCTCCTTGCGGGGAGCGAGCCCCACCCAGCTCGACAGGATGGTGGGGGAGCGGACGAGCCCCGACGCGGTGTCGAGCGGGCCGGGCACTCCGGCGACGACGGCACCGAGCCGGTCGACCCCGAGCGATCCACGCAGGCCGCCGAGCAGACCCACCGCACGGTCGATGGCCTCGACGGCCCGCAGATCGACGTCGAGTTCCACCCGTTCCTCGGCGACGGGGCGGCCGAGGGAGTCGCCCAGGGCCACGTTGATGTGGTTGTGGCCGAAGTCGATGGCAGCCACGGGGGCGCCCCCGTCCCGGGGGACGACCCGGAGCACCGCTGCGGGCCGGCCGCTGCCGGACCCCGGTCCACCGCCCTCCGCCTGTGTCTCGGTGACGCGTTCGTCGGCGAGCAGCCTGGTCACGGCGTGGTTGACGGTGCTCCGGGAGAGTCCGCTGAGTTCGACGATCCGCGCACGGGTCAGATGGCCCGCCGACTGGATGTGCAGGAAGACGTCCTCGCGGGTCCGGTCGCGGGGCGAGGAGCCTGCTGGCGTCTGAGGCATGCGCAGATCCTATGGTCATGCCGCCCGTCGGCGGCGGGTGTGCGACGACCCCCGTTCACCCTCAAGTACCGCCGCCCGTAACCCGATAGCCCTCCACGGAAGCCCGCGGAAGTCGTCCGGTGGACCTGTTTCCGCCAACCTGTGAACCGAGTTCGGGAGCATTGACGGTGCTCGGGGCGCCCGGCGGTCCCGTTCCTCCGGTGCCTCCGGAACCGGTTCCGAGCCCGGTTTACTCTCAACAACCCTCCTGACGTGCCCTTATAGCAGACGGACCGTCCAGTGTCACGGTGTCCGAACGACGGGAACCCCCATCAACCATTCGACCAATCAAAGGTCGAAAACCTCGCGAAACTCATCATGTTTTTGCCATTGACCACAGAAAAAGTCGCTCTTAGGGTCAGCTCAGCTCACGCCGAGCGGACGATCCTTCCGCAGACCTCCGGGCAGGAGGTTTGCCCGTCCGGCGTGAACCTCCTATCTGGACATTGCGGTTGAGAGAGGACTACTGACATGCACACCACACGTCTCCCCAGAGGTGCGCGCCGCGGCCGGGCCATCGCGATCGCCGCCGCCACCGCGGTCGTCGCCGGCATCGTCTTCACCGGAGTTCCCGCGGCCACCGCGGCCACCTCCGACCCCAACCCGGCGGCGCTGGAGCTGAAGAACGCGGCGCTGTCGCGGGAAGCCGCCACCCAGGGCATGGTCCTCCTCGAAAACCACGACCACGCGCTCCCGATCGCCAAGAAGGGCAATGTCGCGCTCTTCGGTGTCGGCGCCTACAAGACCGTCAAGGGCGGTACGGGCTCGGGCAACGTCAACAACCGGTACACGATCTCCGCCCGGCAGGGCCTGACCGACGCCGGCTACAAGATCACCACCAGTGACGCCTACTGGTCCGCGATGACCCAGGCGTACGACACCAAGTACCCCGCGAGCGCGACGGGCAGCGTCTTCGGAGCCAATGTCGACTACTCCTCCGTCGAGCAGCCGCTGACCGCCGCCAACGTGGCGCCCTCGGCCGCCACCGACACCGCGGTCTTCGTCGTGGCGCGGAACTCCGGCGAAGGCTCCGACCGCACCTCCGGCAAGGGCGACTACCAGCTCACCGACGTCGAGCGCGCCAACCTGAAGCTACTCGGCCAGACGTACAAGCGCGTCGTCGTGGTGCTCAACACCGGTGGCATCGTCGACACGTCGTTCTTCCAGGAGATCAACAGCGAGGTCGAGAACGCTCCCGGCGGACAGGCGCTCGACGCGCTGCTGCTGTTGAGCCAGGCCGGCCAGGAGAGCGGCGCCGCCCTCGCCGAGGTGCTCAACGGCACCGTCACCCCCTCGGGCAAGCTCACCGACACCTGGGCCTCGCAGTACTCGTACTACCCGGCGTCCGCCACGTTCGGCAAGAACGACAACGACCCGCTGACGGAGCAGTACACCGAGGGCATCTACGTCGGCTACCGCTACTTCGACTCGCTCTACAAGAAGCTCAACCCCGCCGACCCGTCGAGCGTCGTCAACTACGAGTTCGGCTACGGCCAGTCGTACACCGACTTCGACATCAAGGCGCAGCAGGTCAAGGCCGACGCCAAGACCGTGAAGGTCACCGCCAAGGTCACCAACACCGGCCGCACCTACTCCGGCAAGGAGGTCGTCCAGGTCTACGTCTCGGCCCCGCAGACCGGGCTCGACAAGGCCTACCAGCAGCTCACCGGCTACGCGAAGACCGACAACCTCGCCCCGGGCCAGTCCCAGACGGTGACGATCAGCTTCGACACCACCTCGCTCGCCGCCTACGACGAGTCCCGCGCCGCCTACGTCCTGGACGCCGGCGACTACGTGGTGCGCGTCGGCAACTCCTCCCGGAACACGCACGTCGCGGCGCGCCTCAACCTCGCGAAGTCCGTCGTCACCGAGCAGGACCACACCGAGCTGGCCGACCAGAAGCCCGCCACCGAGCTCACCAGCTCCACCAAGGACTTCTTCACCTACCCGGGTGAGCAGGCCGAGATCGCGCGAGCCGGCCGGATCAAGCTGAACCCGTCCTCGTTCCGTACGGAGAAGAAGGCGTCGCCGTACCAGCAGAACGTCCCGGTCGACTCCTCGTCCCCGTACTACGCCCTCGACGGCGACAAGATCTCTTCCACCACGGTCTACCTCGACCCGAAGCAGAAGAACTGGGAGGGCACCGGCTCGGCGTACGCCCCGAAGACCGGTGAGCAGGTCAAGCACGTGTCCACGAACACGGCGACCACCCTGTACGACGTCGCCAAGGGCAAGGCGACCATGGAGCAGTTCGTCGCCGGCCTGAGCGTCTCCCAGCTCGCCGACATCGTCGAGGGCTCCAGCGCCGCGGGCACCACGCTCACCGCCAAGGGCGCCGCCGGTTACACCACGCCGAACTACGAGAAGCTCGGCATCCCGGGCATGGCGCTCTCGGACGGCCCCGCCGGCCTCCGCCTCACCCAGCAGATCGGCACCGGCTCCACCGCCACCTACCAGTTCGGCACCGCCTGGCCGGTCGGCACCCTGCTCGCACAGACCTGGGACCGCGACCTGGTCGCCGAGGTCGGTACGGCCGTCGGTGAGGAGATGCAGGAGTACGGTGTCCAGCTCTGGCTCGCGCCGGGCATGAACATCCACCGCGACCCGCTCAACGGCCGCAACTTCGAGTACTACTCGGAGGACCCGCTCGTCTCCGGCCTGACCGCCGCGGCCACCACCGAGGGCGTGCAGTCCATCCCCGGCGTCGGTGTGACGATCAAGCACTTCGCGGAGAACTCGCAGGAGACCAACCGCACCACCAGCAACTCGGTGATCGGTGAGCGCACGCTGCGCGAGATCGAGCTCAAGGGCTTCGAGATCGCGGTCAAGGCCGCCCAGCCGATGTCCGTGATGAGCTCGTACAACAAGATCAACGGCACGTGGACCGCGAGCAACTACGACCTGCTCACCGACCTGCTGCGCGGCGAGTGGGGCTACAAGGGCACGGTCATGTCGGACTGGGGCGGCAGCCACGGCTCGCTGACCTCGATGTACGCCGGCAACGACCTCATCGAGCCCGGTGGCAACCCGGCCGAGGTCATCAACGCCATCAAGCAGGTGGCGCCGACCACCGACGTCACGGGCCTGCCCGTGTACAACAGGACCGTCACCACCACCCGCACCTCCTACACCTGGCAGTTCGGCGGCTTCACCCCGTCGGCCACCGGTGGCACGACCCTGAACACGACCGTCGACAGCAAGACGGACCTGACGAAGACCCCGCTGTCCGGCGAGACCGTCCGGGACGCGTACAACAACCAGGTGTTCACCCCGAACGCGAAGTTCACCTCGGTCGACGCCGCGTACAAGGCGGTCGCCGCACTGCTCGACCCGAGCGCCGCCGGCCTGACCGCCGCCCAGAAGGCCGGCATCAGTCTCACCGCCGTCCAGCACGCCACGGCCGGCGACGACACCAGCCCCGTGGTCGCCTACACCGTCGCGATCAAGGGCGACTACCCCGCGCAGGGCTACCCGCTGCGCCTCGGCGACCTCCAGCGCAGCGCGATCCGCGTCCTCACCACCGCCTCGCAGAGCTCGGCGTTCGAGGAGCTCGCCGGCCTGAACGGCGTGAAGGGCATCAAGGTCGGCCCCTACACCTCGCAGTTCAAGAACCTGGAACCCGCGGTCACCGCGACGCTGAGCAAGGTCTCCAGGGAGTCCGGCAGCGAGCACGGCTCCGACAACAAGGGGCACGATTCGGACAACCACAGCCACGGTTCGGACAACAAGGGCCACTCGGGACACTGATCCCCCGGGAGGCGGCACCCCGTCGGGTGCCGCCTCCCACCAGGCATCTCCGGAGCGCCCCGACCCGCTTCCCCTCGGGTCGGGGCGCTCCGGCGTCACAGCACCCGGCACCCGCAGATCGAGCCCCACAGAGACGGAAAAGACCCCTCCGCACTGCTTTCCGCAGTTCGGAGGGGTCCTGGTGTCTCGATACGTGGAGCCTAGGAGATTCGAACTCCTGACATCTGCCTTGCAAAGGCAGCGCTCTACCAACTGAGCTAAGGCCCCGGACAACGAATGCCGCCGTCCACGATCCGTACGTGGGGCGCCCGTCGCAGACCAGAGTACCGGGTCCCGGCGGGTTTCCCGCAAAGAGATGGGGACTCCCGGGGGACGACCACTCTCCGTAAGATGTCCGACTAGGTTCGCAGCAGCGAAGGGGAGGCGTGATGGACGCAGCGCAGCAAGAGGCAACCGCAAGAGCGAGAGAACTCCAGCGCAGTTGGTACGGGGAGCCGCTCGGCGCACTCTTCCGCCGCCTGATCGATGATCTTGGCCTGAACCAGGCCCGGCTCGCGGCCGTACTCGGGCTGTCCGCACCCATGCTCTCCCAGCTGATGAGCGGCCAGCGGGCCAAAATCGGCAACCCCGCGGTGGTCCAGCGCGTCCAGGCGCTCCAGGAACTCGCGGTCCAGGTCGCGGACGGCAGCGTCAGCGCGGGCGAGGCCACCGACCGGATGGACCAGGTCAAGAAGTCCCAAGGAGGATCGGTTCTGTCCACCACCGGCCAGACCACGACCACCGGCGGAGCACCCACCGTGCGCCGGGTCGTCCGCGAGATCCAGTCGCTGCTGCGGTCGGTCTCGGCGGCGGGCGACATCATCGACGCGGCGGACTCCCTCGCCCCGACCCACCCCGAACTGGCAGAGTTCCTCCGGGTGTACGGCGCGGGCCGCACCGCGGACGCCGTCGCGCACTACGAGGGACACCAGAACTGAGGGTTCGGACCGGGCCGGACCGGGCGGCGTCACGCCGGCCGGGCCGGACGATCCGCGGGCGGGCGGGCAGGTAGCGACACCAGGACCGGCCGCACGCCGCGCATCGGTGCCGGGGCTCACGCGACACCCTGGCAGCCGGTCGCAACCGGAGTTCAGGCATCCGGCACCATCCGGCACAGGACGGGGAGCGGACACAGCGCAATGGGTGAGGTATTCGCCGGCCGGTACGAACTGGTCGATCCGATCGGACGCGGCGGCGTGGGCGCCGTCTGGCGCGCGTGGGACCACCGGCGCCGCAGGTACGTCGCGGCCAAGGTGCTCCAGCAGAGCGACGCGCACACACTCCTGCGTTTCGTGCGCGAGCAGGCACTGCGCATCGAGCATCCCCATGTGCTCGCACCCGCCAGCTGGGCGGCCGACGACGACAAGGTCCTCTTCACCATGGACCTGGTCAGCGGCGGCTCCCTGGCCCATGTCATAGGCGATTACGGCGCGTTGCCGCCGCGCTTCGTCTGCCTTCTGCTCGACCAGTTGCTCTCGGGGCTGTCGACCGTGCACGCCGAAGGCGTGGTGCACCGCGACATCAAACCGGCCAACATCCTGATGGAGGCGACTGGTTCGGGACGTCCGCACCTTCGGCTGTCGGACTTCGGCATCTCGATGCGCAAGGGTGAACCCCGGCTGACCGAGACCAACTACGTGGTGGGCACACCGGGTTACTTCGCTCCGGAACAGATGATGGGCGCCGAGCCCGACTTCCCCGCCGATCTCTTCGCGGTGGGGCTCGTCGCGCTCTACCTCCTGCACGGCCGCAAGCCGGACTCCCGGGCGATCATCGAGCACTTCGTCGCCCACGGCACCCCCGGCGCCCCTCAGGGGGTGCCGGAGCCCCTCTGGCAGGTGCTCGCCGGACTGCTCCAACCCGACCCGCAGGCCCGTTTCCGCACCGCGACCGGTGCGCGCAAGGCGCTGGCCGCGGCCGTGGAGATGCTGCCCGAGTCCCCGGCGGCGGAGGAGCCGGTGGAGGTGTTCGATCAGATCGGGCCACTGCCGGAAGGCTTCGGCCCCGAGGGCCCGCTCAACAGCCCGTTCGGCGGCTCGCCCGGGGGGATTCCAGGCAACCAGCCCAGCGCCCCGCAGGCGGGGCACCAGGGGCCCGGTGGCGCCGCCCCGGCCCCCGGCGGCGGTCAACTCCCGCACCAGGCGGCTCCGGTGTCCCACCAGCCCGGCCCGCCGGCTCCGGCCCCCGCGCCGGCCACCTCGCCCATGCCGTCCATGTCGGAGACCGGCAGCTTCCATCTGGCCCCGCCGCCCGCCCCGGCGTCGTGGCCCACCGGCCCCGCGCCCTCCTCGGCCACCGCCGCGACGGCCCCGGGGCACCCCGGACCGGCCCCGACGCGCGGCTACACCGCACCCCAGGGCCACCCGGCCGGCGCGGCACCGGCGGCACCCGCCGCCCAGCCGCTCCCCACCGGCCCACGGGCCCGTTCGGCACGGCCGGGCCCCTCCCCGCGGGTGGCCGTCCCGGTCCTGCTGGTCGCGCTGGTCTGCTTCGCCGTCGGTATCTGGGCGCTCACCCAGGCCTGACCGCGGCCGGTCCACCACCGGGCGGCCGGTGCCGCACGGCACGGCACCGCACGGCACCGCACGGCAGCGGCGAGGCACCGGCGCGGAGGTCGCCGGACCGGCGGGCCGCTACCAGGCCTGCGGCGGCCCTCCGTACGGCGAGGGCCGCCCGGTCGTCCCGTCGGCGGCCACCGGCGCTCCCGCCCCCTGCCGGCGGCGGGCCAGCAGCGTCCAGACGCCGAGCCCCAGCACCAGCACCGTCCCCGCGCCGATCCCGGCCACACCGACCAGCCGCATGGTCGCGCTCTTCGCGGCCTGCGGCCCGCTCTGGCCGCTGCGTGCCATGTCCCGGTCGCCGTCGCTGACACCGAAGATCCCGGCGTCACCCGCGTACGGAGACGCCTGCGCCTCGTTCTTCACCTGGACCGTGAGGGTCAGCTTGATCGGACCGGCGCCGTACTCCTTCGCCACCTTGGGGCTCAGGCCCACCGACACGTAGTACCAGCCGGCGAAACGCATGCCGGAGACGCCGGTCGCCGAGGCGTAGCGATTGCTCCAGCCGACCGGGGGAAGCGGGTCGAGGGAGACGGAAGCGGGCCTTCCGGAGTACGAGAGGACTTCCCCTTCCACGTGTCCGCGCGCGGGGTTCGCCAGCGCGAGCGAGAGCGCGTTGCCGAGGAAGGTGGTCGAGGCGTTGTCGTTGCTCAGCTCGGCGGTGACGTAGAGCTGCTGCCCCCAGTCCACCGGAACCCGGTAGAAGCGGGTCTGGCCGGGCGAGACGGTGTCCTTCCACTCGCCCGGCTCCAGACCGGTCGCGTCGTTGAAACCGGTGCCGCCGGCCCGGTCGGCGCGGGGGGCCGAAGTGGGCAGCGGTGCGGGCGGTGCCGAGGCGAACTCCGAAGGCGCAGTGGTCGGTTGGGAGCCGGCCGCCTTCAGCGCGGGCTCGACGTCGTGGCGGATCTCCAGGTCCCACTCCTCGGGGGAGGAGGTCTGCTTGCTCTTCCGCTCGATCAGGACGTCGTACGCCCCCGCCTCCTGGCAGTACGAACTCCCCTCCTTGACGGTGCGGACCGCGTACGCGGAGATCGGGCGCGCGAACTCCGCCGAACCGACGAGGGCGTCCCCCGAACCGCACTGCGAGTCGTTGCGATCACGGATGGACACGGTGATCCCGTCGCCGTAGGCGACCTCGGCCTCCGGAGACCTGGGCACCACGACCGCCGAGACGTACGCGTCCGAGGCGGCGTCCAGGTTCACCCGGTAATAGAGCTTCTCCCCGGGCTTGATCGAACTGCGGTAGACCGAACCGGCGTCCAGCACCGAGGCGTCGGCGTTGGCCACCTTCCCGGTCACCCGCTCCGCGCCCGGATCGAAGGCGTACGGAGCCGGGTCGGCCGCGTACGCGGGCCCGGTCAGGGCCAGTACCGCACACATCGCGGCGACGGCCCCCGACGCCGCCCGGACGCCCCTGCCGATCTGCCTCTTCACGCGCTCCCCCTCGTCGTCCCGGCGACCGCCCGGCGCCCCGGCCGTCCCCCGCACGCATCCCGCGGCGACGCCACCGGAGCGCTCGCCACTGCGGCGGCCTCGATGCGCGTCCATCCTGCCCCGGGGGCCCCTCCGCTGTCTGCGACCACGGCGGATCAGTGCCGTTTCCGGACGGCGGGCCGATGGGCCGACGGGCCGGGAGACCTGCGAGGAAGCGCCGGGAACGGGCCCCGGACAGCACGAAGCCCCGGCCGCTCGGCGGCCGGGGCTTCTCACGGACTGCGTCGTCTCACACGCCCGGACCTGCGGGCACGGAGTCGGTCGCCTCCGTCCACAGATCCTGCTCGGCGCGATCCGCCTGGATCTGGCGGTACACGAGGAGCCCGCCGATGGCGGCCAGTGCGACCAGGAGAAGCTTCTTCACCGCGCGACCTCGTCTTTCCTAGGTTTTAAGGGACTTCTGCCGCCCGACTATACACACCGGCCGATACCGATCGGTGACCTGCCCGAGCCCTCGCCGAGGGCCCCGCCCCGGGCGATTTCCGAGGCCGGCGGAACCCTCGGGCCGCCCTCGGAGAAACCCTCCGGCGGCCCCACTGACAGGTCCTGGGGCGCTTCACCAGCCCGGTTGCACCATACGAGTGGTGTTCATCAGAAGATCGGCGCACCGGTGGCGTCGCTCCCAGAAATGCGCTTCGACATCCACATCATCAGAAAGGTAAGCAAACCGGACCACCTGAAAGTGAGGGGCCATGAGCGCCTTCAAGGTCAAGAACCTCTGGACAGCCTTCATCACCGCCTTCTTCGCCCTCCTCGCCTCGCTCGGCCTCGCCGCGTCGAACGCCTCGGCGTCGAACGCCTCGGCCACGGAGCAGCAGCCGACGCACACGACGACCCAGGAGCACACGGGTGCGACCGCGGCAACCGCGACCACCCCGTCGGTCCGATGGACCCTTCCGCGCGACAGGGCGCTCCCACCGACGATGAAGCAGCGCATCCGCGCCGAGGCGCACGGCTCCTCACCCGCCACCAGGCATCTGCCCGCCGACACCGCGAGCACCCCCGGCACCGAAGCCGCCCGCACCAACTACGAGGCCACGGAAGGCGAGTCCCCGCTCCCCCCTCCCTGATGGCCCGCACCACCAAGGACTTCAGGCCCCCGGCCCGGTACCCACCGGCCGGGGGCCTTCCCGTGTGCCGGTACCCCCCGCACACGACGCGACCCGAGCTGAGTAGCCGTGCTCATGCGCGCCGTCGGGCGCCCGAGCACGCTGGAACGCGTACAGCGGGCAGGTGCGGCAGGCGAAGGGGTGGTTGCCGTGGAACAGGGTCGTCCGTCGACCGGCCGACAGGCCGGCATCAGTGTGGTCCTCCTCGTCGTCGACCTGACCGTCATCGGCTGGTTGGTGTTCCGCTACGGAATGACCGGGTGGGCCGACTCCTACGACGACAGCAACCCGCCCGAAGCCCCCCACGAGGCCGTGCGCGCGACCTGGCTCCTGTTCGGCGCCGCGATCGTCACGGGTGGCGGCTTCCATCTCCTGCGCCGGCGTACGTGCGGCACCGTGCAGCTGCTCGTCCTGGGCTCCGGAGCGGCCCTGCTCGCCAGCCTGGCCGCCGGCGGCGGGTGACTCGCCGGGCGCCCAGCAGGCCCGAGGCGGAAGCGCGGGAGAGGGCGGCGACGCCCGCCCGTCCACGAACGCCGAAGGCCCCCCACCGTTTCCGGTGGGGGGCCTTCGTACTGGTGGGGCTAACAGGATTTGAACCTGTGGCCTCATCCTTATCAGGGATGCGCTCTAACCAACTGAGCTATAGCCCCGCCGCGCTGCTGCGCTGACTTCTGAAGATTAGCGCACGTCGGGGCCAGTCCCAAAATCGATAGCCCGCGGGCTACTCGTCCTCGGCCAGCGTGAGCTCCACGCCGCCCACGAATCCCGCCGACAGGTTGTAGATGAAGGCGCCCAGAGTCGCCAGCGCGGTGGCCAGCACCACGTCGATCACCGCGATGATCGACGTGAAGATGAGGACGCGCGGCAGCGAGAGGAACGACTGCAGGTCGAAGCCGTTGCTCTCGTTGGAACCCGTCGCCTCGCTGATCGTGCCGCCCACGGTGGAGAAGACGCCCATGGCGTCCATCACCATCCACAGGACCGCGGCCGCGACCACGGTGCAGATGCCGAGCGCGATGGAGAGCAGGAAGCTCACCTTCATCACCGACCACGGGTCGGCCTTCGACACCCGCAGTCGTGCCTTGCGGGTACGCGGAGTGGTCCGCGCCCCCGTCCGCGGCAGGCGCACTCCCTGCCCGCCGGTGGCCCCTCGGCCACCCGCCGGCGACTCGTACGCCTGCGGCGGGTGGTAGGGCCCCGCCGTCCCTTGCGCGGGCTCCCGCTCACCGGGCAGTGGCCCGTTCGCGTAGCCCTCGAATTGGGGCTGCGGGCCCCGAGTGTCCGTCACAGTGCCCCCTTGGGAGTCCGTGGCAGGGCCACGGGCACCGTTCGCTCCGTCTCCAGAAGCGGCCGAATCGGCGCCCGTGGCTCCACTCACGCTCTACTCCTCGTGCTCCCCGGTCGAGGGCTCCGTGCCCTCGACAGTGCCCTCGGCCTGAATTTCGGCCGATGCCTCGTCCGTACCGTCCTCGGCCTCGGAGGTCCCGTCGACCTCTTCCGCCTCACGGCCGGCCTCGGCGTTGCGCGCGATGCCGACGACGGCATCCCGCTTGCCAAGATTGATCAGTTGGACGCCCATGGTGTCACGGCCCGTCTCCCTGACTTCATTGACTCGCGTGCGAATCACACCACCGCCGAGGGTGATGGCGAGGATCTCGTCCGTCTCCTCCACCACCAGGGCCCCCACGAGCGACCCGCGGTCCTCCACGATCTTGGCGGCCTTGATGCCGAGGCCACCACGGCCCTGGACGCGGTACTCGTCGACGGGGGTGCGCTTGGCGTACCCACCGTCGGTCGCGGTGAAGACGAACGTACCGGGCCGGACCACGTTCATCGAGAGCAGCTCGTCGCCCTCGCGGAAGCTCATCCCCTTGACGCCCGAGGTGGCGCGGCCCATCGGGCGCAGCGCGTCGTCCGTCGCGGTGAACCTGATCGACTGGGCCTTCCTGCTGATGAGCAGCAGGTCGTCCTCGGCCGACACCAGCTCGGCTCCGATCAGCTCGTCGTCGCTGCCGTCCCCGGTCTCCCGCAGGTTGATCGCGATGACACCGCCGGAGCGGGGCGAGTCGTAGTCCTTGAGCGCCGTCTTCTTCACCAGGCCGCCCTTGGTGGCCAGGATCAGGTAGGGCGCGGCCTCGTAGTCGCGGATCGCGAGGATCTGGGCGATCCGCTCGTCCGGCTGGAAGGCCAGCAGGTTCGCCACGTGCTGACCGCGCGCGTCCCTGCCCGCGTCCGGGAGCTCGTACGCCTTCGCGCGGTAGACCCGGCCCTTGTTCGTGAAGAACAGCAGCCAGTGGTGGGTCGTCGACACGAAGAAGTGGTCGACGATGTCGTCTTCCTTGAGCTTCGTGCCGCGCACGCCCTTGCCGCCGCGCTTCTGCGAGCGGTAGTCGTCCGTCTTGGTGCGCTTCACGTAGCCGCCACGCGAGATCGTGACGACGATGTCCTCTTCCTGGATCAGGTCCTCGATGGACATGTCCCCGTCGAAGGGCACCAGCTTGGAACGCCGGTCGTCGCCGAACTTCTCGACGATCGCGGCCAGTTCCTCGCTGACGATCTGGCGCTGCCGCTCGGGCGAGGCCAGGATCGCGTTGTACTCGTTGATCTTCGCCTGGAGCTCGTCGTGCTCGGCGGTGATCTTCTGGTGCTCCAGCGCGGCCAGCCGGCGCAGCTGCATCTCCAGGATCGCGTTCGCCTGGAGCTCGTCGATCTCCAGGAGGCCCATCAGGCCCTCGCGCGCGACCTCGACGGTCTGGCTGCGCCGGATGAGGGCGATGACCTCGTCGATGGCGTCCAGGGCCTTCAGGAGGCCACGCAGGATGTGCGCCCGCTCCTCCGCCTTGCGCAGCCGGAACTTCGTCCGCCGGACGATGACCTCGATCTGGTGCGTCACCCAGTGGCGGATGAACGCGTCGATCGAGAGGGTGCGCGGCACCCCGTCGACGAGCGCCAGCATGTTGGCGCCGAAGTTCGTCTGGAGGTCGGTGTGCTTGTAGAGGTTGTTCAGCACGACCTTGGCGACCGCGTCGCGCTTGAGCACGACGACCAGGCGCTGACCGGTGCGCGAGGAGGTCTCGTCGCGGACGTCCGCGATCCCGCCGATCTTGCCGTCCTTCACCAGGTCGGCGATCTTCTGCGCGAGGTTGTCCGGGTTGGTCTGGTACGGAAGCTCCGTGACGACCAGGCACTGCCGGTTCTGGATCTCCTCGACCGCGACGACCGCGCGCATCGTGATGGAGCCACGACCGGTGCGGTACGCCTCCTCGATGCCCTTGCGGCCCACGACCAGGGCGCCCGTGGGGAAGTCCGGGCCCTTGATGCGTTCGAGCAGCGCGTCCAGCAGCTCCTCGTGCGAGGCCTCCGGGTGCTCCAGGTACCACTGGGCGCCGGCCGCGACCTCGCGGAGGTTGTGCGGCGGGATGTTGGTGGCCATACCGACCGCGATACCGGCCGAGCCGTTGATCAGCAGGTTCGGGAAGCGCGCCGGCAGTACCACCGGCTCCTGGTTGCGGCCGTCGTAGTTGTCCTTGAAATCGACGGTCTCCTCGTCGATGTCCCGGACCATCTCCATGGACAGCGGCATCATCTTGCACTCGGTGTACCGCATGGCCGCGGCCGGGTCGTTGCCCGGGGACCCGAAGTTGCCGTTGGAGTCCACCAGCGGCATGCGCATCGACCAGTGCTGCGCGAGGCGCACCAGTGCGTCGTAGATCGAGGAGTCGCCGTGCGGGTGGTACGTACCCATGACGTCACCGACGACGCGGGCGCACTTGTAGAAGCCCTTCTCGGGGCGGTACCCGCCGTCGTACATCGCGTACAGCACCCGGCGGTGGACGGGCTTGAGGCCGTCCCGCACGTCGGGGAGCGCACGCGAGACGATGACGGACATCGCGTAGTCGAGGTAGGAGCGCTGCATCTCCGTCTCGAGCCCCACGGGCTCGACACGCATGCCGACACCGGCCACGACGGGCTGTTCTTCCGGTGTCACAGGGGTGTTCTCGTCGGCCATTGCTGGTCAAAGTCCTTTCGAGCGGCGGCTTGCTTGTACGGCCGACTCAGATGTCGAGGAAGCGGACGTCCTTGGCATTGCGCTGGATGAACGAGCGCCGTGCCTCGACGTCCTCACCCATCAGCACCGAGAAGAGGTCGTCGGCCTGCGCCGCGTCGTCGAGGGTGACCTGGCCGAGCACCCGGTGGTCGATGTCCATGGTGGTGACGCGCAGCTCCTCGGCGTTCATCTCGCCGAGGCCCTTGAAGCGCTGGATCGAGTCTTCCTTGATCCGCTTGCCGTTCTGCTTGCCGAGCGCCACCAGGGCGTCCCGCTCGCGGTCCGAGTACGCGTACTCGAAGTCGTCCCGGCCCCACTTGATCTTGTAGAGCGGCGGGCGCGAGAGGTAGACGTGGCCGGCCTCGACCAGCGGGCGCATGAAACGGAAGAGGAACGTCAGCAGCAGGGTGTTGATGTGCTGGCCGTCGACGTCGGCGTCAGCCATCAGGATGATCTTGTGATAGCGGAGCTTCTCGATGTCGAAGTCCTCGTGGACCCCGGTACCGAAGGCCGAGATCAGCGCCTGGACCTCGGTGTTCTGCAGGATCTTGTCGATCCGGGCCTTCTCGACGTTCAGGATCTTGCCGCGGATCGGCAGGATGGCCTGGTACATCGGGTTACGGCCGGACTTCGCCGAACCACCGGCGGAGTCACCCTCGACGATGAAGATCTCGCACTTCGTCGGGTCGTTCGACTGGCAGTCGCTCAGCTTGCCCGGCAGCGACGCGCTCTCCAGCAGACCCTTGCGGCGGGTCAGGTCGCGCGCCTTGCGGGCCGCCACGCGGGCGGTGGAGGCGGCGATGCCCTTGCGGATGATGTCGGCCGCTTCGTTCGGGTTGCGGTCGAACCAGTCCGTGAGCTGCTCGTGGACGACCTTCTGCACGAAGGTCTTCGCCTCCGTGTTGCCCAGCTTGGTCTTCGTCTGGCCCTCGAACTGCGGCTCGCCCAGCTTCACCGAGATGATCGCGGTGAGGCCCTCGCGGACGTCCTCGCCGGTGAGGTTGTCGTCCTTCTCGCGGAGCAGCTTCTTGTCGCGCGCGTACCGGTTGACCAGCGAGGTCAGCGCGGCGCGGAAGCCCTCTTCGTGGGTACCGCCCTCGTGCGTGTGGATCGTGTTCGCGAAGGAGTACACGCCCTCGGTGTACTGCGTGTTCCACTGCATGGCGATCTCGGCCGAGAGGAGTCGCTCCTTGTCCTCGGCCTCGATGTCGATCACCGACTGGTGGATCAGGTCGCCCTTGCGCGAGTTCAGGTACTTCACGAAGTCGACGATGCCGCCCTCGTAGTGGTACGTCACCGTCCGCGCCGGCGGCTCTTCGGTGGACGCCGTGGCCTCGGCCTCGTCGGCGCCCACGGTCGCCTTCGCCGACTCCCGCTCGTCGGTGAGCTTGAGCGTGAGGCCCTTGTTGAGGAACGCCATCTCCTGGAAGCGGCGCGCGAGGGTCTCGAAGGAGTACTCGGTGGTGTCGAAGATGTCACCGTCGGCCCAGAAGGAGACCGAGGTGCCGGTCTCCTCGGTGGCCTCGTGCTTCGCCAGGGGCGCGGTCGGCACGCCCAGCTTGTAGTCCTGCGTCCAGCGGTGGCCGTCGGTCTTGACCTCGACGGCCACGCGGGTGGAGAGGGCGTTGACGACGGAGACGCCGACGCCGTGCAGGCCGCCGGAGACGGCGTAACCGCCGCCGCCGAACTTGCCGCCCGCGTGCAGGACGGTCAGCACGACCTCGACGGCCGGCTTCCCTTCGGACGGCACGATGCCGACGGGGATGCCTCGCCCGTTGTCGATCACGCGGACCCCGCCGTCAGGAAGGATCGTGACGTCGATCGTGTCGGCGTGCCCGGCGAGGGCCTCGTCGACGGAGTTGTCGACGACCTCCTGCACGAGGTGGTGGAGTCCACGCTCACCGGTCGAACCGATGTACATGCCAGGTCGCTTGCGGACCGCGTCCAGTCCTTCGAGGACGGTGATCGCGCTGGCGTCGTACGAGGCGGTGACCTCGCCGTGTTCGCCGGCTGTGGACGGGTTGTTCTCGTTGGGGTTGCCGGAATCGGCCACGAAGCGCCCTTTCTGGCACAGCACAGGCCGTTCTCCGGCAGGCGGGAGCGGCTGCGTCGTTCGGCTGGTAATCGACGACACCCGCTCAGTAGCGGGATTGTTCATCAGTCTACCGCTAGCGCCGACCCGAATGGGGGTTTGGCGGTACCTGAGTCCGCATGTGCCGCCCTGAACCAGCGGCTGACGACTCCCCATATTCAGGACGGGGCTCTGAGAGGCTCACACGGGCGTTGAGCGCTTCTGCCTGTCAACCTCCCGCTACGGTGAGGGACACCCGCTCGGCCCTCGGAGGTTTCAATCACCACACAACGGCACAAGCCGCAGGCCCCGGGGGTCGCCGGAGCAGGCGGGCGGCACGGGACCGGGGCAGCGCCGCAGGCCCGCCGACAGCGCGGCGGGCACGGTCGATGCGCGTCGAACGGTCACGAAGGGCCAGCTCACAGGGGGTGCCGACGGAAGTCGCCCGCCGGTGGGACGGCGCTCGGTCAGCCGTACGTGTCGCCGGGACCGGTCGAACCGGGCGCGCGAAGCCGCCCGTAGGTGCGCTGTGGGCCGCCGGGCCCCAGCACCTTGATCATGCGGACCGTTCCCTGCCCGAGATCGGCGTTGAGCCGTGCCACCAGCTGGGGCGCGAGCAGCCGCAGCTGCGTCGCCCAGGCGGTCGAACTGCACTGGACGGTCAGCACCCGGGCTTCGGGCGCCTCGTCGTACTTCAGGGGCACGCAGTGTTTGGCCAGATCCTCGCCCACGATCTGCGGCCACCGGCCCATCACCCCGCCCACCGCGGCAGGCGTCTCCCAGCCGCGTTCGGTGATCAGCCGGTTGATCGCGGAGCCGAGCGCCAGCGGGTCCCGGCCGTCCGACCGGGCGCCGGAGCGCAGGCCGCCTCCGCGTCTGGCCTGTTTCCGCTGCTGGGCGGCGGCGCCCCGCGCCGCGGCCTGCTCCTTCGCGGCCCGCAGCGCCACCCGGGCCAGGTCCACCCCGGACGGCTCGGGCGCCTTGCCCCCGGAGCCCGCACCGCCGGCCGCCCCACCCGGTGCACCGCCGTCGGGGGCACCCTTCGGACGGTCCGCGGACGCGCTCACAGCCGGGTCACCTCGCCGCCGGCGACCTCGTACCGGGCGCCGGTGAGCACCCCCGGCACGTCGTCGTCGACCGCGGCCGTCACCAGCACCTGCTCGGCCGGGGCCACCAGCTCCGCCAGGCGCTCGCGGCGCCGCGCGTCCAGCTCGGCGAAGACGTCGTCGAGCACCAGCACGGGTTCGTTGCCCTCGGCCCGCAGCAGCTCGTACGAGGCCAGCCGCAGCGCGAGCGCGTACGACCAGGATTCCCCGTGGCTCGCGTACCCCTTCGCGGGCATCTGGCGAAGACCCAGCAGCAGATCGTCCCGGTGCGGCCCGACCAGGGTCACGCCCCGCTCGATCTCCTGCTTCCGCACGTCGGCGAGCGCGGCCAGCAGCTGCCCGTACAGCTCCTCACGGGTCCGCGCGGGCTCCTCGGCCACCGAACCGCGGTACTCCAGACCCACCGGACCGCCGCCCGGGGCGACGTCGCCGTACGCCTTGTCGGTGAGTGGCTGGAGCACCGCGATCAGGTCCAGCCGGTGGGCCAGCAGCTCGGCGCCGACCTGGGCCAGGTGCTGGTCCCAGACGTCGAGCGTGGACATGTCCATCGAACGCCCGCCGTGGCGGCGGGCCATCGCGGCGGACTTGAGCAGGGTGTTGCGCTGCTTCAGCACCCGGTCGTAGTCGGAACGGACCCCCGCCATCCGGGGGGAGCGGGCGGTGACCAGCTCGTCCAGGAAGCGGCGCCGCTCGCCGGGGTCGCCCTTGACCAGGGCGAGATCCTCCGGGGCGAACAGCACGGTCCGCAGGATGCCCACCACGTCCCGCGGTCTGACCTGCGAGGACCGGTTGATCCGGGCACGGTTGGCCCGTCCTGGGTTGAGCTCGAGCTCGATCAGCTGGGAGCGCTCGCCCTGGGTCACCGAGGCCCGCACGACGGCCCGCTCCGCGCCCATCCGTACCAGCGGGGCGTCCGAGGAGACCCGGTGGCTGCCGAGGGTGGCGAGATAGCCGACCGCCTCGACAAGATTGGTCTTGCCCTGGCCGTTGGCCCCCACGAACGCGGTGACGCCCGGGTCGAGTGGTACCTCGACCCGGGCGTACGAGCGGAAGTCGGCCAGCGAGAGATGCGTGACGTGCATGGTCGCGGGCCTTCCGTCCGTCCTGCTGTATGTGCGTACTACTTCTTGTTCTCCACCGCGTGGCCACCGAACTGGTTGCGCAGCGCGGCGATCATCTTCATCTGCGGCGAGTCGTCCTGGCGCGAGGCGAAGCGCGCGAAGAGCGACGCGGTGATCGCGGGCAGCGGCACAGAGTTGTCGATCGCGGCCTCCACCGTCCAGCGGCCCTCGCCGGAGTCGGCGGCGTAGCCGCGGAGGCTGTCGAGGTGCTCGTCGTCGTCCAGGGCGTTGACCGCGAGGTCGAGCAGCCAGGAGCGGATGACGGTGCCTTCCTGCCAGGAGCGGAAGACCTCGCGCACGTCGGTGACGGAGTCGACCTTCTCCAGGAGCTCCCAGCCCTCGGCGTAGGCCTGCATCATGGCGTACTCGATGCCGTTGTGGACCATCTTCGCGAAGTGGCCGGCACCGACCTTGCCCGCGTGGACGGAACCGAACTCGCCCTCCGGCTTGAGCGCGTCGAAGATGGGCTGGACCTTCTCGACGTCCTCGGGCTTGCCGCCGTACATCAGGGCGTAGCCGTTCTCCAGGCCCCAGACACCGCCGGAGACACCGCAGTCGACGAAGCCGATGCCCTTGATGCCCAGCTCGACGGCGTGCTTCTCGTCGTCGGTCCAACGGCTGTTGCCACCGTCGACGACGATGTCGCCGGGCTGGAGCAGCTCCGCCAGCTCGTCGATGGTGGACTGCGTGGCGGCGCCGGCCGGGACCATGACCCAGACGACACGCGGGCCCTTCAGCTTGCCCACAAGCTCTTCGAGGCTGTGGACATCGGCGACGTCCGGGTTCCGGTCGTAACCGATGACGGTGTGGCCTGCGCGGCGGATGCGCTCGCGCATGTTGCCGCCCATCTTGCCGAGGCCGACGAGACCGAGCTCCATCAGAGATTCCTTAAGCGTTGTGCCGATACGTTCCCAGCTCCGAGCCTACGCCCGGCGCCGGAACACGGAGCGGCGGGCAAGCTCAGCGCCGAGCCTGCCCGCCGGATCCCTTGTCGTGGGTACGGATACCGAGCAGCGGTCAGCCGGAGAGGCGGACCGGCATGATCAGGTACTTGTACGCGTCGTTCGCCTCGGCGTCGACGGCCGGACGGCCGCTGAGCAGGGCGGGCTTCGTGGAGGTGGTGAAGGAGAGCTGGGCCACCGGGGAGTCGATGGCGCTCAGCCCGTCCAGCAGGAAGGTCGGGTTGAAGGCGATCGAGATGTCGTCGCCCTCCAGCACCGCGTCGACGCGCTCCACAGCCTGTGCGTCGTCCGAGGAACCGGCTTCCAGGATGAGCACGCCCTGCTCGAAGCTGAGCCGCACCGGGGTGTTCCGCTCGGCGACGAGGGCCACACGCTTGACGGCCTCGACGAACGGCGCGGTCTCGATGACGGCGACGGACATGAACTCGGTCGGGAAGAGCGTGCGGTACTTCGGCAGGTCGCCTTCGAGCAAACGGGTGGTCGTACGGCGGCCGGCCCCTTCGAAACCGATCAGCCCTTCACCCGCACCGGCGCCGGAGAGCGCCAGAGTGACCGTGTCGCCGCTGGTGAGCGCCTTGGCGGTGTCCAGCAGCGTCTTGGCGGGCACCAGGGCCACGGCGGAGGCGTCAGGGTTCTCCGGCTTCCACTGGAATTCGCGTACGGCGAAGCGGTAGCGGTCGGTCGAGGCCAGCGTGACCGTCTCGCCCTCGATCTCGATGCGCACACCCGTGAGCACCGGGAGGGTGTCGTCGCGGCCGGCGGCGATGGCGACCTGCGCGGCGGCCGAGGCGAAGATCTCGCCGGGCACCGTGCCGGTCGCGACCGGCATCTGGGGCAGCGCCGGGTACTCCTCCACAGGCAGTGTGTGGAGGGTGAAGCGCGACGAGCCGCAGACCACGGTGGCGCGCACACCGTCGGTGGAGATCTCCACCGGGCGGTTGGGCAGCGCGCGGCAGATGTCGGCGAGCAGCCGGCCGGAGACCAGGACCGTGCCGTCTTCCTCGATCTCGGCGTCGACGGAGACCTTCGCGGAGACCTCGTAGTCGAAGCTGGAGAAGCTGAGGGCACCGTCCTCGGCCTTCAGCAGAAGGCCCGCGAGGACGGGCGCCGGCGGACGGGCCGGGAGGCTGCGGGCCACCCAGGCCACCGCCTCCGCGAGTACATCGCGCTCCACCCGGATCTTCACCGGAACCGCCTCCTGCTGTTGCTAGCTCGCCCTGCTGGCCTCGTCGTCGATTCGGGTCCGTCGGCCGAGGGGCCGGGGAGGACGCCGGGGTCCAGTCTGACGTACGGCACCGACACTCGTCGCTGCTCGGGGTCAAGTCGCCCGAAGCGGTCCGAGAGCTCGGCGGGCCAAGTTGTGCACAGCCCCCACTTCGAAGCTGATTCCTGGCTAACTCTGAGGGGTAGTAGTAGTAGGCCCTGTGGAAACCGTGGATAACGTCGTTTTCGCAGGTCAGGGCCAGTTTTTTGTCCACCGCCCCTGTGGGTGCGATCCGTGGATAACCAGCCTCTTCTGTGGACACACGAAAGTTCTGCACACCCGATGCACAGGGCCGGGGTACTTCTCCCCAGGGCGGTCCCCAGCTTTACCCGGGTTCCCCACAGCCCAATCGACCCCCTCGGTGTGACGCCTTTCACTCTCGGCAGTGAGGCCGGGTGTCGTGTTGCCGAACAGTGGACAGAGGTGTGGAGAAGAGGGTTCCTCCTGGGGACAAGAGAGCCGATCCTGTGAGTTGGTGGTGGACAACCCGGAGAGCGGTCTGTGGACAGATTTTTTATCCACAGGCTGTGGATCAAGGTTGACCACAAATCCCCAGGCGGTTGACCTGGCCTGATGGAGTATCGACAGCGAGCCCTGTGGACGCAATCTGGACAACTTCCCGGTCCCCAGGCTGTGGAGAGAAGATTTCCGGCACATCTGTGGAGAAGCACCGTGTCGGCGCTTCTGTGACCTTCTGTTCGAACAGCGACAAGCCCCGCAGCCGCCCGGAATGAAGGTTCCGTGCGCTCCCCAAGCCCCGAAAACGCCTCCGTCGGAGTTCCTCCGGACGGGCGGAGAGGAGCGCCGGCAGCAGCCCGCGGCTCGTCCTGGACGCTCTGGAAGCCACGGGGAGAAGCGGTCCGGGATCTCCGGGACAGGACCGCGGCGGCATCCGCGGCGCCGGTGGCCAGTTGCGCGAGAACAGGAAGAGGCGCCCCGCCGGACCGTGAAGGGGTCTGGCGGGGCGCCTCGTTGTCCACCGGCTGTGGGCGGAGTACGCCGGGGGCGGTGCCCGTACGGGAACTACCGGGGTGACCGGCTGGGCGGCTGCCCCCGGCTGCGCGGGTGGTCAGCCGTTCTTGATGCGGTTGGTGAGTTCGGTGACCTGGTTGTAGATGGAGCGCCGCTCCGCCATCAGCGCGCGGATCTTGCGGTCCGCGTGCATGACCGTGGTGTGGTCACGGCCGCCGAACTGCGCGCCGATCTTCGGCAGCGAGAGATCCGTGAGTTCACGGCAGAGGTACATGGCGATCTGCCGGGCCGTCACCAGTACGCGGCTCCGCGACGAACCGCAGAGATCCTCCACCGTCAGCCCGAAGTAGTCGGCCGTCGCCGCCATGATCGCCGGAGCGGTGATCTCCGGAGCGGAGTCCTCCCCACCGGGGATGAGGTCCTTCAGCACGATCTCGGTCAGGCCGAGGTCCACCGGCTGCCGGTTGAGGCTGGCGAACGCCGTCACCCGGATCAGCGCGCCCTCCAGCTCACGGATGTTCCGCGAGATCCGGGACGCGATGAACTCCAGCACCTCCGGCGGGGCGTTCAGCTGCTCCTGCACCGCCTTCTTGCGCAGGATCGCGATCCGGGTCTCCAGCTCGGGCGGCTGCACGTCGGTGGTGAGCCCCCACTCGAACCGGTTGCGCAGCCGGTCCTCCAGCGTCACCAGCTGCTTGGGCGGCCGGTCCGAGGAGAGCACGATCTGCTTGTTCGCGTTGTGCAGCGTATTGAAGGTGTGGAAGAACTCCTCCTGCGTCGACTCCTTGCTCGCCAGGAACTGGATGTCGTCCACGAGCAGGATGTCCACGTCGCGGTACCGCTTGCGGAAGGTGTCGCCCTTGCCGTCGCGGATCGAGTTGATGAACTCGTTGGTGAACTCCTCGGAGCTCACGTACCGCACCCGGGTCCCCGGGTAGAGGCTCCGCGCGTAGTGCCCGATGGCGTGCAGCAGATGGGTTTTGCCGAGCCCGGATTCCCCGTAGATGAAGAGCGGGTTGTACGCCTTGGCGGGCGCCTCGGCCACCGCCACCGCCGCCGCGTGCGCGAACCGGTTGGAGGCGCCGATGACGAAGGTGTCGAAGAGGTACTTGGGATTCAGCCGGGCATGCGGCTCACCCGGTCCGGGCGCGGGGGCCTGCTGCGAGCCGGGCCCCGGCATCCCGCCGCCGTTCCGCCCGGGACGGTGCTGCTGGTCCTGGAGGTCGTGCCGCTCGGTCCGCTGGGACTCGTACCCCTGACGCTCCGGAGGCTGCGGGCGGTAGTCGTGCGAGGGCTGCTGCGGGCGTCCGGTGCCGTAGGGCTCGCGCCACTGGTCGGCCGGCTGCTCGCGGTCCTGGTAGCCGCCGTGCCGCGGCTGCTGCCAGGAGAGGTCCTCCTGGGTGCGCGGCCAGGCGCCCGGCTCGGGCCGCTGCTGGTACTCCGGGTAGGCGGGGCGGGCCGTCGGCATCCCGTCGTCCGTCGGGCGGTGACCGTACGTGTCGTACGGGTCGACGTGGTTCTGCTCGTCGTGCGAGGGGTTCGGGTACCGGTGGTTCTGCCGGCCCTGCTGGCTCTGGTGCAGCGGCGGCGCCGGAGGGGTCGGCTCGCCGACCGAGTCGTCGACGGTGATCGCGATCCGGATCGGCCGGCCGCACTCGCGCGTCAGCGTTTCACTGATGAGCGGCGCGAGCCGTCCCTCCAGCACCCGCTTGCCCCACTCGTTGGGTACGGCGAGCAGCGCGGTGTCGGCGACCAGCGCGAGTGGCTGGCAGCGCTCGATCCACTGCTTGTCCTTCGGCTCGATGCCCTGCTGGCCCTCACCGAGGAGATGTTCCAGCACGCGTGGCCACACTGCGGCAAGATCGGCAGGTACGTCAGCCACAAGGCACGCTCTCTCGCATGTCCCACGAATATGTGGTTCCCGGGACGGAATGGGTCGGGTGGGGTCGGGCCCGGCATGGGGAACGAAAAGAAACCGGAGTTCAGCCACGGTAGCTACGCCGACCCGCCCGGTTCAAGTCGTTGTCCACAGCCTGTGCATAGTGGGGGGTCGGACGCGGCGAGTTTGACCGGATGGCGTAGCCGCGCGTACCGTGACCAGGTCGAGTTGTCGATGGCTGCTGCCGCCTGCCTCCGATGGGCAAAGATCACGATCTGTGATTGTGAAGCGGTGCACTAAGGCGTTTACGCGAGTTCCTCGTGGGCGCACGGTGACAGCCAGGCGATGTCCCGCCATCACCCGATTTATTCTGGAGCCCCCGAGTGAGCAAGCGCACCTTCCAGCCGAACAACCGTCGTCGCGCCAAGACCCACGGCTTCCGCCTTCGCATGCGTACCCGTGCCGGCCGCGCGATTCTCGCGAACCGCCGTGGCAAGGGTCGCAGCGCCCTGTCGGCCTGATCGCCAACAGGTCATGACGTGCTGCCTACCGAGAATCGGCTGAGGCGGCGCGAGGACTTCGCGACCGCGGTACGACGAGGACGCAGGGCCGGTCGCCCTCTGCTCGTCGTTCATCTACGCAGCGGTACTACGGACCCGCACGTGTCGGGGGAGAACCCTCCCCCACCGCGTGCGGGTTTCGTCGTCAGCAAAGCCGTGGGTGGTGCGGTCGTACGCACCGCTGTGAAGCGCCGGCTCCGCCACCTGGTCCGGGACCGGCTGGCTCAGCTGCCCCCCGGTAGCCTGGTTGTGGTGCGAGCGTTGCCCGGTTCGGGCGATGCCGACCACGCTCAGCTGACCCGAGACCTGGACGCCGCCTTCGAGCGGCTGCTGGGAGGGGGCGCGCGATGAAGTACCCGCTGCTGGCTCTCATCAAGCTGTACCAGTGGACGATCAGCCCACTGCTGGGCCCTGTCTGCCGCTACTACCCGTCGTGTTCGCACTACGGGTTCACGGCGATAGACCGGCATGGGGCAATCAAGGGAACAGCGCTGACCGCCTGGCGCATTCTGCGATGCAATCCGTGGTCGCCGGGCGGTGTGGACCATGTCCCGCCGCGTAAGCGTCCGCGCTGGCACGAACTGCTGCGCAACGCGCTGCGCGGTGACAAGGGCGGGGACTCCGCCACTGATGTGCCTCCCGGGAGCACGGCAGCCGCCGCGACGGCGCCGGCCGTGCTGCCGGGCCCGGCCACAGAGACCTCGCCCAAAGCTCAAGGAGCCTGATTAGTGGACACGATTGCCAGTCTGTTCCAATTCATCACCACACCCGTCTCCTGGGTGATCGTCCAGTTCCACAAGGTGTACGGGGCGATCTTCGGTGACGACACGGGCTGGGCCTGGGGCCTGTCCATCGTGTCCCTCGTGGTTCTGATCCGTATCTGCCTGGTCCCGCTCTTCGTGAAGCAGATCAAGTCGACGCGGAACATGCAGGTGCTCCAGCCGAAGATGAAGGCGATCCAGGAGCGCTACAAGAACGACAAGCAGCGTCAGTCCGAAGAGATGATGAAGCTGTACAAGGAGACGGGTACCAACCCGCTCTCCTCGTGCCTTCCGATCCTGGCGCAGTCCCCGTTCTTCTTCGCCCTGTACCACGTGCTCGCGGCCATCGCCAACGGCAAGACGATCGGTGTCATCGACCAGCCGCTGCTCGACAGCGCGCGGCAGGCCCACATCTTCGGTGCCCCGCTCGCGGCGAAGTTCATGAACAGCTCGGCCGAGGTATCGGCGCTCGGCGCTTCCCTCACGGACGTCCGGGTCGTCACCGCGGTCATGATCGTCATGATGTCGGCCTCGCAGTTCTTCACCCAGCGCCAGCTGATGACGAAGAACGTCGATCTCACGGTGAAGACCCCGTACATGCAGCAGCAGAAGATGCTGATGTACGTCTTCCCGCTGATCTTCGCCGTGATGGGCATCAACTTCCCCGTCGGTGTCCTCGTCTACTGGCTGACCACCAACGTCTGGACCATGGGTCAGCAGATGTACGTGATCAACCAGAACCCGACGCCGGGCAGCAAGGCCCAGGACCAGTACCTCGGACGACTGCTGAAGAGCGTCACCCAGCACGGCGAGGTCCGCGGTCGGACGCGTCGCAACACCGTCAAGCGCATCTACGCCAAGGGCGCGGAGCGCAACGACATCGAGCGCAAGTTCATCAACGGACTCTCCAAGCTGGGCCTCGCCGCCCAGGAGGACGGGAACGTGGCGAAGAGCGAGTCGGCAGTGGCCGAGGCTGAGGGCACCGCACAGCGGCGGCACCAGCCCAAGCGGCAGAGCAAGGCGCAGAGGACTGCCGCCGCCGGTCAGGCCGAGACGGCCAAGGAGCCGGCCTCCGACGACACCGCTGAGCCCAAGACCTCGCTCCAGAAGCAGGACGACAAGTCGAAGCCGGCGGGCAAGCCCGCGTCGGGCTCCTCACGCCAGGCAAAGTCCGGACCGCGCAAGGGCCCGCAGCGGCCCAAGCACCCGTCCAAGAAGTAAGGAGTCCATCCGTGTCGGAAGGCACCATCTCCACGGCCGCTGAGGGCAGCGACACCCTGACCCGCCTTGAGCAGGAGGGCGAGATCGCGGCCGACTACCTCGAGGGTCTTCTCGACATCGCCGATCTCGACGGCGACATCGACATGGACGTCGAGGCGGACCGGGCCGCGGTCTCGATCATCAGTGAGTCGGCGCGTGAACTGCAGAAGCTGGTGGGCCGCGACGGTGAGGTGCTGGAGGCGCTCCAGGAGTTGACCCGGCTCGCGGTGCACCGGGAGACCGGTGACCGCAGCCGTCTGATGCTGGACATCGCCGGCTTCCGGGCCAAGAAGCGCGAGGTCCTGGCGGCGCTCGGCGCGAAGGCGGCCGACGAGGTCAAGAGCTCCGGTGAGCCGGTGCGACTGGAGCCGATGACGCCGTTCGAGCGCAAGGTCGTGCACGACGCGATCGCGGCGGCCGGTCTGCGGAGCGAGTCCGAGGGCGAGGAGCCGCAGCGCTTCGTCGTCGTCCTTCCGGCCTGACCGGAACGTGTTCTGTCGGCCCCGTCTGTTCGCAGGCGGGGCCGATCTTTGTCAGCCTGTTAGTCAGCCATCCACAGTGCGTTAGTGCGGTAGGGAAGGACGGTCCCCGTGACGGAGGAAGCAGCGCTCCCTCAGGCACCTGAGGCGGCCCAGGCGGTTTTCGGCGAGTTCTTCCCGGAAGCCGTCCGGTACGCGGAGCTGCTCGCGGACGCGGGCGTCAAGCGTGGGCTGATCGGTCCGCGTGAGGTCCCACGTCTGTGGGAGCGGCACCTGCTGAACTGCGCCGTTCTCTCCGAGGTGGTCCCCCGGGATGTGACGGTCTGCGACGTGGGGTCCGGAGCAGGACTGCCGGGAATCCCGCTGGCGTTGGTTCGGCCCGACCTGAAGATCACCCTGCTGGAACCGCTGCTCCGGAGGACGAACTTCCTCCAGGAGGTCGTGGAACTGCTCGGGCTCGACCACGTGACGGTCGTCAGGGGCCGGGCCGAGGAAGTGCTGGGGAAACTCCAGCCGGTCCACGTGGTGACGGCACGGGCGGTCGCACCGCTGGATCGCCTGGCCGGCTGGGGGGTGCCTCTGCTGCGGCCGTACGGCGAGATGCTGGCGCTCAAGGGCGATACCGCCGAGGAGGAGATCAACGGCGCGCGCGCCGCGCTGAGCAAGCTGGGCGTGGTCGAGACCGAAGTGCTGCACGCCGGAGCCGGTGTGGTGGACCCCACCACGACGGTGGTCCGCGTGGTCGTCGGTGAGAGCCCGGGCGGTGTGAGGTTCGCCGCAAAGCGGGCCAAGGCGGCCAGGGTGAGCCGGACGCGCCGACGCCGCTGATCCGGGTTTCACGGCCGGGGCGGGGGCCCGGGCGTGGAAGAAGTACCAGCTGGGCTCGGTCTGTCGGCTTGTGGAGCGATGCTCCACAGAAGTAGCCCTGACCCCTCCACGCGGAGTGTCGGTGCTGGGTAGTTGTTCCGCAGAGGCATCGTGTTTCACGTGAAACGTCGCTCTCTGTTGCAGGGAATCATCGGCCGTGGCCGTGCGGCTGCCACGCCGCGGGACCGCAACCCCGAACGAGCTACCAAGTTGTCCACATCGGTGGAGCCATCCACAGAACAGCGGGCCTCGCTGGTTCACAACCCCGAAAGCATGGCAGGCTCTGCCTATTGCGAGCCTGAAGTCGAGGAGAGTGAATCCTTGCGGTCCGACGCCAACATCGCGGGACCGATGACCGATCCGGTCCCCGGTCCCCGTACCGAATCCCTGGGGGACGGTGTTTCACGTGAAACACCGCCGCCGATGGATGACACTCCTATTGGTCGTGCGGCCCAGCTGGCGGTGGAGGCCCTGGGCCGTGCCGGCGAGGGGCTGCCACGCCCTGACCGGACGCGCGTCATGGTGGTCGCCAACCAGAAGGGCGGTGTGGGCAAGACGACGTCGACCGTCAACCTTGCCGCCTCGCTCGCGCTGCACGGTGCCCGCGTTCTGGTGATCGACCTCGATCCGCAGGGGAACGCCTCAACGGCTCTGGGGATCGATCACCACGCCGAGGTCCCCTCGGTGTACGACGTCCTGGTGGAGAGCATGCCGCTCTCCGAAGTCGTGCAGCCCGTCCCGGACGTGGAAGGTCTTTTCTGCGCTCCCGCCACCATCGATCTCGCCGGTGCTGAGATCGAGCTGGTCTCCCTGGTGGCACGCGAGAGCCGTCTCCAGCGCGCCATTCAGGCCTACGAGCAGCCGCTCGACTACATCCTCATCGACTGTCCGCCCTCACTGGGCCTGCTGACGGTCAATGCGATGGTCGCCGGCGCCGAGGTGCTGATTCCCATTCAGTGCGAGTACTACGCGCTGGAGGGCCTGGGCCAGCTGCTGCGGAACGTTGAGCTGGTGCGCGGTCACCTCAACCCGAACCTTCACGTGTCCACGATTCTGCTCACCATGTACGACGGCAGGACTCGCCTCGCCTCCCAGGTCGCGGAGGAGGTACGCAGCCACTTCGGAAAGGAGGTGCTGCGGACGAGCATTCCGAGGTCGGTACGCATCTCGGAGGCCCCCAGCTACGGGCAGACCGTCCTGACGTACGATCCGGGGTCGAGCGGATCGCTGTCGTACCTTGAGGCGGCGCGTGAGATCGCGCTGCGGGGCGTGGGAGTGCAGTACGAGCCCCAGCCCGCCCACTTGGGCAATCAGAGCACCCAGCGGAGCATTTCGGAGGGCATCCAGTGAGTGACCGTCGTCGAGGGCTGGGGCGCGGGCTCGCTGCGCTGATTCCCGCAGCTCCTTCGGAGAAGCAGGTGGCGCCTATGGGTGCCGGTCAGGTGCTGGCGGCGGAGCGGGGAGTGCCGGCCGCGAAGCTCCCCCCTCTGCCAAACGGGCGCTTGGTGCCCGAGCCGAAGCCGGCGGAGCCGTCGGTGGAGCAGCCGGAGCCGGAGGCCGTAGGCGCGTACTTCGCCGAACTGCTGCCGGACTCGATCCGTCCCAACCCACAGCAGCCTCGTGAGGTGTTCGACGAAGCGGCGCTCGACGAGCTGATCATCTCCATCAAGGAGGTGGGCCTTCTCCAGCCCGTCGTCGTGCGCCAGGTGGGGGCCGACAGCTACGAGCTCATCATGGGCGAGCGGCGTTTGCGGGCCAGCCGGGAGGCGGGTCTGGAGCGTATCCCCGCGATCGTCCGGGCGACCGACGATGACAAGCTTCTGTTGGATGCGCTTCTGGAGAACCTGCACCGGGCTCAGCTCAACCCGTTGGAGGAGGCAGCCGCGTACTCCCAGCTGCTCAAGGAGTTCAACTGTACTCAGGAGCAGCTGGCCGACCGGATCGGCCGTTCAAGGCCTCAGGTCTCGAACACGCTGCGTCTGTTGCGTCTGCCTCTTTCCGTGCGGAGCCGGGTGGCCGCAGGGGTTCTCTCGGCCGGCCATGCGCGGGCGCTGCTCTCGCTGGAGGATCCCGAGCAGCAGGAGGAGCTTGCCCGCCGCATCGTTCGTGAAGGGCTCTCGGTCCGCTCGACCGAGGAAATCGTCAAGGTCATGGAGTCGAAGGACGACCGCCCCGCGAAGTCGAAGGGGCCGAGGGCGGGAAGTCTGGTCTCGCCCGCGCTGAGTGATCTGGCGTCACGACTTTCGGACCGGTTCGAGACTCGGGTGAAGGTCGACCTCGGCCAGAAGAAGGGGAAGATCGTGGTCGAGTTCGCTTCCATGGAGGACCTCGACCGTATTCTCGGCAGTCTCGCGCCGGGTGAGGGGCGTGTGCTGGAGCGCGGCACCTCCGCGAAGCCTGCTGAGGACGAAGCGGCGAGCTGACGCTTCCACCTCCCGCAGCGTGTAGAAGGACGGGCCCTTGAGGCCCGTCCTTTGCTCGTTCCCGGGTATGCGCTCCCTGTCTGCGTGGATACGATGCGTTCTGGTAGGGCGCATCTCCCCGGATCCAAGGAAGTGAGGGATCGCCTTCATGGGGCGTCGGCTCGTACCGCTCACCCTGGACAATCTTTCGGATCTCCCCCAGCGCTGTCGGTCGTGTGTCTTCTGGGAGCTGGACCCCGTGAGGGCTGACACCGCGGTCAAGGCAGGTACCACGGAGTCGGCCAAGGAATCCTGGCTCTCCGCCGTTCTCCTGGAATGGGGGTCCTGCGGGCGGCTGGTCCATGTCGACGATGTGCCGGTGGGCTATGTGCTCTACGCGCCGCCGGCTTACGTACCGCGTTCCATCGCCTTTCCCACCAGTCCGGTCTCACCGGACGCCGTTCAGCTGATCACCGGCTGGATCGACCCCGCGTACCAGCGGCAGGGGCTGGGAAGAGTCATGGTCCAGACGGTGGCGAAGGATCTTCTGCAGCGTGGCTTCAAGGCCATCGAGGCTTTCGGCGAGGCACGGTGGAAGGAACCTGCCTGTCTTCTTCCGGCGGATCACCTTCTGGCGGTGGGCTTCAAGACCGTGCGGCCCCACCCCGTCCATCCGCGTCTGCGACTGGATTTGCGTACGACGCTCTCCTGGAGGGAAGACGTCGAGCTGGCGTTGGACCGCCTGCTGGGAGCGGTGCAGAAGGAACCCGTGCTCCGGCCGCTCTGAAGTGCGGCGGAGCTCGGAGCACAGCAGAACGGGTCGGCCTCTTCATGAGGCCGACCCGTTTCACGTGAAACATGTTCCGCGCGGGCTGTCCGGCGCGCACGGAGCAGAGTGCTTACTCCGAGACGATGAAGTCTTCGAGGTCGCGGAGGATCGCGGCCTTGGGCTTGGCACCGACGATGGTCTTGGCGACCTCGCCACCCTGGTAGACGTTGAGAGTCGGAATGGACATCACGCCGTACTTGGCGGCGGTGTCCGGGTTCTCGTCGATGTTGAGCTTCACGATCTCGATCTCGCTGTGCTCAGCGGCGATGGCCTCCAAGGAGGGGGCGATCTGGCGGCACGGGCCGCACCAGGCAGCCCAGAAGTCCACGAGAACGGGCTTGCCGCTCTTCAGGACCTCTTCCTCGAAAGTAGCGTCGGTAACGTTCTTCAGCGTGCCGGCCACGGCGGCCTCCTTGTACACAGCGGGTGGGGGTGAGGGTGGAGCAGTTCAGACGGCCGGGGTCTTCTCCGGCTCGGCGAGCTTCTCGTCCGCCAGGGCGGCCAGGAAGCGTTCGGCGTCGAGGGCGGCCGAGCAGCCCGTACCGGCAGCGGTGATGGCCTGACGGTAGGTGTGGTCGACGACGTCGCCGGCACCGAAGACGCCCGTGATGTTGGTGCGCGTCGAGGGAGCCTGGACCTTGAGGTAACCCTCTTCGTCGAGGTCGAGCTGGCCCTTGAAGAGTTCGGTCCGCGGGTCGTGACCGACCGCGATGAAGAGGCCGGTGACCGCCAGCTCGGAGGTCTCACCGGTCTTGGTGTTGCGCAGGGTCAGACCGGACAGCTTCTGCTCCCCGTGGACCCCGGCGACCTCGCTGTCCCAGGCGAATTTGATCTTCGGGTCGGCGAAGGCACGCTCCTGCATCGCCTTGGAGGCGCGGAGAGTGTCACGGCGGTGGACGATCGTGACCGACTTCGCGAAGCGGGAGAGGAAGGTCGCCTCCTCCATGGCGGTGTCGCCGCCTCCGATCACCGCGATGTCCTGGTCCTTGAAGAAGAACCCGTCGCAGGTGGCGCACCAGGAGACACCGCGTCCGGAGAGAGCGTCCTCGTTCGGCAGGCCGAGCTTCCGGTGCTGGGACCCGGTCGTCACGATGACGGCCTTGGCACGGTGGACCGTACCGGCCGTGTCGGTGACCGTCTTGATCTCACCGGTCAGATCCACGGCGACCACGTCGTCCGGGATCAGCTCCGCGCCGAAGCGCTCCGCCTGAGCACGCATGTTGTCCATGAGGTCGGGGCCCATGATCCCGTCCTGGAAGCCGGGGAAGTTCTCCACGTCGGTGGTGTTCATCAACGCACCACCAGCGGTGACGGCACCCTCGAAGACCAGGGGCTTCAACGAGGCGCGAGCGGTGTACAGGGCGGCCGTGTACCCAGCCGGCCCGGAGCCGATGATGATCACATTACGGACGTCGCTCACGGGTGTCTTCCTCGTCTCTGCGGTCTGCCTACTGTCTGAGGTGGTCGGTTCAACGACTCTCACCCCACCCAACGGATCCTACGGGGCGTGCATTCCCGATCTCCCCGCGTGGCACGGGGCACCTCGGGTCAGGAGCGGGGGTAGGAGTGGGAGAACATCAGAGAGCCCGTACCCGAGGGATCGGACGCGGTGCAGCGGGCATCGACGAGGTAGGCGGTCACCAGAGTGCTGTCCGTCGGGTGGGAGAGGACCACGAGGTAGGTCTCGGTCCCCTCGTATTCACCCGACTCCGCCCCGAGGACGGCGTCGGTGCGTCCGAGCGCCCGCTGGACGCAGGCGGGTACGTAGGGCGCCGACAGCGGATCGCCGACCAGGGGTGTTGCCGAGGGGTGCGCCTCCTGCGCCGAGCTGTCGGGCTTCTCGGTGTGGCGGAGTGTGGGCGCGCTGTCCAGGAGGTCGCGCACCTGCTCGGGGAGTCTGGCTGCGGTGAACTCGCCGGCTTCTGACGCTGCAGCCGTCTGGGACGTCGGGCCTGCGGCCTTTGACGAGGCGTCGGACGAGAATGCCCTGTCGGGCAGGGCGTCGGCCGTCTGGAAGAGGAGGGTTCCCACGCCCAGAATCCCCGCGCCGAACGCGGCGCCGAGAACGATGCGGCGGCGGGACACCGAGGAACGACGGCCCGGACGCGTGAAGTCGGGCGACGGCCGGGTGGTGGAGCGGGATACCGAAGGGCCTTTGCGCTGCCGCTGAACCGCAGGATGGGCGTCCGTGATCCGCGCTGCTGGTTGCTCAGTCGTCTGCACCGCCGTTTCACCGCTCGATGTTTCACGTGAAACATCGAGGTCCTCGGAAGAAGCGCCCACGGCCACCCGGTCATGAGTACGCATCTCGGCGGCCAGAGCCGCGTCGATGCGCGCCGCGACATCGGAGGGCATGGGTGCGGGTAGCGGCATGGAGCCGAGCAGGGACTCGATCTCTTCGAGGGAGGACCGCACGTCCTCGCAGAGCACGCAGGAGAGGAGATGACGCCGGACTTCCGCGGCTCGGGGGAGGGAGAGAAGGCCCTCGCCCAGATCTGCGATCTCCGAGACGTCCGGGTGCTCAGTCGTACCGGTCGTGGATGTCATACGTGTCCGCCTCCGCCCTGCGCTGCGGCAGGATCATGCGCTCCCGCGTCCCTCGGCCCTGCTGCTCGTGGGACGGATGGACCTCGCGACAGGTTCCGTTCGGCACCCGTGGTGCCCTTGCCCGTCGGTGCGTCCTCTGCGTCACGGCCGCGCAGATGAGCCAGCAGCGGCAAGAGTCTGGCCCGACCGCGTGCGCAACGGCTTTTCACCGTGCCGTTCGGAACGCCGAGGAGCAGGGCCGCTTCCGCGACCGGATAACCCTGCATGTCCACGAGGACCAATGCGGCCCGCTGGTCGGCGGGGAGGGTCGCGAGCGCGGCCAGCAGCTCACGGTGCAGATCCTGGCGTTCGGCGGGTGCCTCGGCCGATTCGTGCGGCTCCAGCAGCTGATCGAGGCGCTCCGCGGTGTCCACCGGCGAGGTCCTGCGGGAAGCCGCCTTGCGAGCGCGGTCGAGGCAGGCGTTGACGGTGATCCGGTGCAGCCAGGTGGTGACGGCGGACTGCCCCCGGAAGGTGTGGGCGGACCGGAACGCCGAGACGAGGGCGTCCTGGACTGCGTCAGCCGCTTCCTCCCGGTCTCCGAGAGTCCGCAGCGCCACCGCCCAGAGGCGGTCCCGGTGGCGCCGCACCAGCTCACCGAAGGCGTCCGGTTCGCCCGCCACGTGCAGTGCCAGAAGTTCCTGGTCACCGATGCCGGCGAATATGGCGTCGTCCAACAGTGAGCCCCCGTCTCCCTGCGTACGTCAGCTGGTGACTTTGATCTCGGAGATCTTGCCCCGGTACTGCTTTCCACTGCCGGGCAGCTCGGTGAGCCAGACGAGAAGGTACCGCGACTGGACGGGGTTCTCGGGCTTGAGCGTCACGTTCGTTCCCGAGCCCGCGGCCACCTTGGTGAAGCCGTCGGGCATGGACGGTGGGGTGGCGTCTTCCGTGCTGCGCAGCTCGACCGAGGTCGTGCCGTCGAGGAAGGACACGTCCACCGAACCGACCTGCTGCACCTTGCCGAGGTCGAGGACGACTCCGACGCCTGTCTTGAGGGCGCCGAATTTCGCGGTGTAGTAGCTCTGCGTGGACCAGTAGGTGCTGGGGTCACCGTCGTAGGCGTTCTTTATCGCCTCCGGCTTCTCGCCGCCGTCGGTGCCGAGCGGGTCGTAGTCCCGGGCCGTCACGATGGGGACGGGCTTGCCGGAGACGAGGGCGTTCTTGTCGGTGCTGCCGCTGTCCGTCGTGCGGGTGGTGCCCGGCTCCTCGGTCTTCTTGTTGTCCAGGAGCGTCTCGGCGAGCTGCCAGCTGCCGAGACCCAGGGCAGCGATCAGCAGTGCGGAGACGGCCCACTTCAAGGCTCTGCCGGTGCGGCTCTGGAGCGGGGCCGGCGGCACGGCCATGACGGTCGGTGCCGTTGGCGCGGGACGGACGGACGGGCGTCCGTAGGTCCCCTGCTGGTAGGTGGTCCTCTGGTACTCGGGCGGAGCGGCGAAGGTCGGTTCGGGCGGCAGGATGCGCGGCATCGCGGCGACAGCCTTGGCGAGTTCGTCGGGGGTGGTGCAGGGCGGTTCCTGCCGCGAGGCCGTGGCACCGTCGTTGGCGAGCGCGCGCATGGCGAGCTCGGAGAGCCCGCGGTGGACCCCGGCCCGGACCTGGTCGGGGGCGATGAGGCCCATGCCCTTGGGCAGGCCGGCGAGTCCGTAGGCGTCGTTCTCGTAGGGCCACCGCTGCGTCAGCGCCGCGTACAGCAGGGCGCCGATGGCCTCGGTGTCCGTACGCAGCGGGCGCTCGGCCGTGACGCCGCGCAGCGCGGCGTCCACGGCGAGACCGCGGATGCGGTACTGCCCCGTAGAACTGCGCAGGACGGCGCCGGGCGTCAGGCGCAAGTGGGCGAGGCCCTCGCGGTGTGCGGCAGCCATGGCCTGGGAGAGCTGGCTCACGAGCTGGAACGCGTCGTGAGCCTCCATGGGGCCCGCGGCGAGCAGTGCGGTGAGCTCGACGGCGTCCGGGAGCCACTCGTGGACGACGTAGACGAAGTCGCCCTCCTCCACGGCGTCCAGCACCTGCACGAAACGGGGGTCGCCGAGCAGGGCGGAGGAGCGGGCCGCTGCCAGGACGGGCCGGGCGCGGGGATGGTTCGCCGTGAGCAGATGGACTCCCACCGCGCGCCGCAGCTTCTCGTCCATCGCCCGCCAGCTGCTGAAACCGTCCAGTCGGGTGACGCACTCCTCGAGCCGGTATCGCTTGGCCAGCTTGTGACCGCTGTGCAGGTCGGGTGCCGGTGGTTCCGCGGGGGAGCCGGCGTCCTTGTCGTCCACGCCGTCCGGGCTCTCGCCCGCCGCGTTCTTGGCTTCAGCCGTCCCGTCGGTCGTGGCCTCGTCCGCCTTGGCGGCCAGCGGCTCGTCGCCGCTGTTGTCGGCCACGTCGACGGCAGCCGTGCTACGTTCCGCCACCGTCGTTCCTGCCTCCCCATCCGTTGCGCGATGCCAGCCAGCTCTGCTCACAGTCACGCCAATTGTGCCCACACTCCGGCGCTATGCACGACACACGGAGAGCGGCGATGGTTGTGTGCTGCGGCTCTCGTTCAGCGGCCGAGCCGTCCCCGGACCATACCCATCAGCCCGTTCACCTCTTCGATCCGCATCTTCTTGGCCGCGGCGAAGAAGATGCCGAGCAGCAACAGACCGCCACAGATCAGCGCGACGACCGAACCGAGTACACCTTCGCCGAGAAGTTCGAGGAGTGCGACCCCGACCACGCCCCCGACGAGTGCGGCGGGGATCGCCGCCAGGCAGAGGCGGGCGTACGTACGGACGACGCGGGCGCCGTCCAGATCGCCGCCGAGGCGGTTGCGCAGCCGGCGCCAGGCGACGCCCACCCCGACCGCGTAGGCGAGGCCGTAGGACGCCGCCATGCCGACCACCGCCCAGCGGGCGGGGAGGACCAGGAAGCAGACGACCGACGCGGCGGCGTTGACGGTCGCCACGATGACCGTGTTGTAGAAGGGCGTGCGGGTGTCCTCGTACGCGTAGAAGCCGCGCAGCACGACGTACTGCACGGAGTACGGGATGAGGCCGAGGGCGAAGGCCATCAGGATGAAGCCCATCGACCGGGCCGCTTCGGAGCCGCTCGCTCCGTAGAGCAGGGTGCACATCGGCAGACCGAGCGCGAGGAAGCCGAAGGCGACCGGCACGATCGCGACGGCGGAATTTCTCAGCCCCTGGGAGATGTCGTCGCGGACCGCACCGGGATCGTTGTCGTGCGCGGCTCGTGCGATGCGGGGCAGCAGCGCGGCCATGACGGAGACGGTGATGATGGCCTGCGGCATGCCCCAGATGAGCTGGGCGTTGGAGTAGGCGAGGAAACCGGTGCCGTTCTGGCCGGAGGACTTGCCGGCCGAGGTGGCGAGCTGCGTGACGACCAGGACGCCCGCCTGGTTGGCGAGGACGAACAGCACGGTCCACTTGGCCAGCTTGATCGTCTTGCCGAGGCCGTGGCCCCTCCAGTCGAAGCGCGGCCGGAACCGGAAACCCGCCTCGCGCAGGTACGGGATCATCGCCAGTGCCTGCACGGTGAGGCCGAGCAGGGTGCCGATGCCCAGCAGGCGCACGCCGTCCGCCGGGATGGTCCGTACCCCCATCTGGGACTCGGCCGCGGTGCCGTAGACCCAGATGAAGAGGCCGAACGTGGTGATCATGACGATGTTGTTGAGGACCGGGGTCCACATCATCGCGCCGAATTTGCCGCGCGCGTTGAGGATCTGCCCCATCACGACGTGCACGCCCATGAAGAAGATCGTCGGCAGGCAGTAGCGCGCGAAGGTCACGGCCACACTGTTGGCGGCGGGATCGTTGGCGATGGGCAGGGACATCAGCCGGATGAGCAAGGGCGCGGCGAACACCGCCGCGGCCACGATCAGGCCGAGCGCGACCATCACCAGGGTGAGCAGACGGTTGGCGTACGCCTCACCGCCGTCCTCGTCGTCCTTCATGGAGCGGACGAGCTGGGGCACGAACACGGAGTTCAGGCCGCCACCGACGGTGAGGATGTAGATCATCGTCGGCAGCGTGTAGGCGATGGTGAAGCTGTCGCCGAGCAGGACGGCGCCGAGCGCCGCCGTGATGACGAGGCTCCGGACGAATCCGGTGAGCCGTGAGACCAGCGTGCCGGCGGCCATCAGGGCGCTGGACTTGAGCAGTCCCGAAGCCCGTCCTCCGGACTTCTGCGGCGCGGGTGCCTTGGCGGGCTCGGGCTCGGGACTGCCGGCGTGCCGGCCACCGCCGGAGCCTTCCTGGTCCCGGAAGAGGTGGGCGAACGCGTCCGGCTCCACTTCGTCCTCCGAGGCGCGGGTGACGAGGTCGTCGACGCCGACGAACTGGGTCGTCAGAGCGTCGTCGCCGTAGGGGAGGTGCCGGGAGGGCCCTGCGGGCTCCGGTGCGGGCGTCTGGGCCCAGAACCGGGGGTCCGGGGGGTACTGGGCCGCGGGAGGCTGCTGGTAGAGCGGCTGCGGCTCCTGGTAGGTGCCCGGGGGCGGCGGCGGATGGGAGGCCCGGTCGTACAGGGCTTCACCGACCGGGTCCTGGGCGGCGAGGTCCCGCGCCCGGTAGGGGTCGTGGTCGTAGGCGTGCTGGAGGTACGGGTCGGCCGGGGCCGTCCCGTCCGGTCCCGTCTCCGGGGGCACACGGTCGGCGCCCGTCCCGCCCGCGCCGTGCACGCGGTCACCGTCGTACGGCGCGTTCATCGAAACCCCACCTCATCGTCCCCGGCCGACCGGCCTCGACAGACATCGCTCAACGGTCCACTTTCTCACCCGTCCCGGACGGGTCCCCGCTTTCCGGCCCGGTGTCCGGTGCCGGGTCACTCGGCTGCTCGGGTTCGCCGCCGCCTCCTTCCGACGTGTCGCTTGCGACGGCACGCTTCCGGTGGCTGTACATCCTCACACCTGCCAGGACCAGCAGCAGCAGGCCACCGGCGATCACCAGCAGAACGGTCGGCGTCAGCTCGGAGACCTTCACGGTGAAGGTCATCTCGTCGCCGTACGGGGTCCCGTCCTGAGTGAAGAGGCGGGCTTTGATCTGGACCTGGCCGTTGACGTTGGCGTCCGCGTCGAACTTCACCGACTGGCTGTGCCCGCCCGCGATCGCCACCGGCTGCTGCGCGACCGCGCCGCCGTCGTTGAGTTTGAGACGAGTGGCGTTGTCGGAGGTCAGCCGGAGTACCAGATGATCGACCCCCTGCAGCAGCTGGTTCTGCACGGTGACCGGGATCGTAGCGCTACGCCCGGAGAGGGTGACGTCCGACTTGGCGATCAGGTTCACCTGGCCGACGAGCCCTTGGAGGTAGGTCCGCACCGCGTCACGGTATTTCTGGGCCTCCAGCGATTTTCCTCGCCAGGAGGTCGACATGGAGCGGTTGATGGCGTTGCCGAAGGGCGTCACCACCCGTTCGGGCTGGGTCAGGATGACCTGGAAGCTGTTCAGCGAATCCTGGATTCCCCTGATGTCCTGGAATGCCTGAGTGGGCAGTTCCTGACTGCGGAGCTTTTTCGGGTAGGCCGACGAGCTTGGCACCTTGGTGGTCGCTCTGGAGTCCGGTTTCACCTCGGCTGCCGCCACGAGGTCCAGCGACTGGGTCCAGCGGTCGTCGTCCAGCGCCCGGAGGGCGCGGGCCATGGTCTGCGCCTGTGCGGCGGTGGGCATCCGCTGAGGAGCCACCACGATGCTGCGTTCCTTGTCCTCGTCCTGCTTGGTGAGAGCCAGGGTCTGGGAGAGGAAGTTCTGGACGGCGAGAGTGGAGCGTTCGCCCCCCGTCATGTCACCGCCGAAGACGGTGGAGAGGCGGTAGTCGGCCACCACGGCGCTCGTGCCGCCGCCGATGGGCCGGGCCGCCGTCGGCGTGTACATCAGGTTGCCGGTTTCCGCGAGGCTGTCGCTGCGGGCGATCACCTTGTGGGCTCCGGCCGAGGTGGCGACGTCGACGATCGACGGATCGATGGCACCGTCCACGGGCCACGCGAAGTCGGTGGTCGGCGTGGTGTGCAGAACCGTCTCCACCGTGGTCGTCGCCGCTTCGGTGGCGGTCTGCAGATGGCTGAGAGTGCCCGAGACGTTCTTGCCCCGGTGCGCGATGGACGCGAGGTCGGGGTCGGCGAACGGAAGGGCGACGATCTTGTCGCCGCTCACGGCCTTCTGCAGGGCGTCGAGCCACTTTTTCGCGACGTCCTGGCTGGTGCCCGGGACGGTGGTGTCCCCGGACCTGACCCGGTAGGTCCCCGCCATCGCGTCGACGCTTGCCAGCAGATCCGGATCGATCACCCAGGTCACCGGCAGATCGCTGCCCAGGGACACCAGCTGTTCCAGCCGGCCTCCGGGCTTCAGCTCGTCTGCCAGCTCGTCGTCCTGGAACACCGGGGTCTGCTGCTCGTCCGAAGCGGTCTCGGCCGTGATGTGCGCGGAGGCGATCAAGGGCCAGAGGAAGGTGAGCTTGGACTTGGCGTCGCTCTCATCCGGCTCCCAGGGGAGGAAGGTGCGCTGAATGCCGAGGACACGCTCGTAGGAGCTGCTGGAGGTCTGGCCCGTCAGGGAGACGGCGAGCTGATAGACGCCGGCGGAGTCCAGTGGCAGCTTGTCGACCGGGACGGAGATCGAGAAGTCCTGGCTGACGCCCTTGCGGAGCGAGGACACCTCCAGGGTGTACGGATCGCCGAGAGGTTCCGCGTCGACACCCGGCAGGTATCCGGTCCGCTTGGCGTTCGCATCGATCGAGGAACGTCCGGAGAGCCTCGGGCCGACACGGAGGTCCACCTCGGCCTCGTCGATCGTCTCGCTGCCCCTGTTGGTCAGGGTGCCGGAGACGACCAGCGTGTCCCCTTCCACCGGTGCGCTGGGGGTGAGCGAGTTCAGTGAGACATCGACCGTGCTGGAGACGGGGGCGGCCTTCTCCACCGTGCCGGTGGGCGGGGCCGCTGCCGCCGGTCCTGCCAGCAGACCGGTCGCCAGGGGCACCCCCAGCATCACGGACGCTGTACGCCTCATCCACCGGCGAGCAGGAGAGGGATGTGTCCCCTGAGAGTCTGCCGCCTCGGCCACGCGTGTACCCGTCCCTCGTCGTCGTCAGCTGGGGGTGTCGATCGCTGTCGGTTCTGCGTCCCCGCATGGTAACGAGGTGCGCTGTGGCGGAGTGCTCCGGACCGCCCCTCATGATCGGCAGAGTCTCGCAGGGCTCACGGAAACGATGACGCCCGGGCCGGTGCGTGCACGTACCCTTTTCTGTTGTGCCGAACGCCAACGAAGACAAGTCCAGCGCCCTGAGCCAAACGGAGCCCCGTGAGGCCGGCGAACCGCTGCGGGTCTCCCCCGTCGCCGATGAGCTCGCCCGCCGCTTCGAGGAAGCGGGGTTCGCCCTTGCCCTGGTCGGTGGCTCGGTCCGGGACGCACTGCTCGGGCGGCTCGGGAACGACCTCGACTTCACCACCGACGCTCGCCCGGAGGATGTACTCAAGATCGTCCGCCCCTGGGCCGACTCCGTCTGGGAGATCGGGATCGCCTTCGGCACGGTGGGCTCGCAGAAGGACGGTTACCAGGTCGAGGTCACGACCTACCGTTCGGAGGCGTACGACCGGACCTCCCGGAAGCCCGAAGTCTCTTACGGAGACTCCATCGAGGACGATCTGGTCCGCCGGGACTTCACGGTCAACGCGATGGCCGTCGCGCTTCCGCGGAATGAGTTCATCGACCCGCACGGCGGGATGAAGGACCTCGCCGACCGGGTCCTGCGCACTCCGGGGACACCCGAAGCGTCCTTCTCCGACGACCCGCTCCGCATGCTGCGGGCCGCACGGTTCGCCGCGCAGCTCGACTTCGAGGTGGCCCCCGAGGTCGTCGCGGCCATGACGGAGATGGCGGAGCGCATCGAGATCGTCTCGGCGGAGCGTGTCCGGGAGGAGCTCAACAAACTGCTCCTCTCCGAGCACCCCCGCAAGGGACTGGGGCTGCTGGTCGACACGGGGCTGGCGCGATACGTGCTGCCGGAACTGCCGGCACTCCGGCTGGAAAGTGACGAGCATCACCGCCACAAGGACGTCTACGAGCACTCCCTGACCGTGCTGGAGCAGGCGATCGACCTGGAGGAGAACGGTCCGGACCTGGTGCTGCGACTGGCCGCGCTGCTCCACGACATCGGCAAGCCCCGGACCCGGCGCTTCGAGAAGGACGGCCGCGTCTCCTTCCACCATCACGAGGTGGTCGGCGCCAAGATGGTCAAGAAGCGGCTGACGGAGCTGAAGTACTCCAACGACATGGTCAAGGACGTCTCGCGGCTGGTCGAACTCCACCTTCGCTTCCACGGTTACGGCGACGGTGAGTGGACTGATTCCGCCGTCCGCCGGTACGTACGCGATGCGGGACCCCTGCTGGAGCGGCTCCACAAGCTCACGCGATCGGACTGCACGACCAGGAACAAGCGCAAGGCGAACGCGCTCTCGCGGACGTACGACGCCCTGGAGGAGCGCATCGCGCTGCTCCAGGAGCAGGAGGAGCTGGACTCCATCCGCCCTGACCTGGACGGAAACGCGATCATGCGGATTCTCGACGTCGGCCCGGGGCCCGTCATCGGTCAGGCGTACGCGTTTCTGCTGGAGCTGCGCCTGGAGAACGGCCCGATGGGTGAAGAGGCCGCTGCCGCGGCTCTCGTCGAGTGGTGGCGGACCCAGGGCTGAGCCCGTGGCCGCTTCCGCGGTGGTGTTTCACGTGAAACACCACCGCGACGAGTGGTGTCGGACGGGCCACGGACAGTGATGTTTCACGTGAAACGAGAGTTCGACGCGCGGGGTCAGGGAGCGGTGGTGGCGGTGTGCCGCCACCGGAACATCGTCACGGCGACGACCGCGTACAGCACCGCTACTCCGGTGACCACGAAGACGGACCTGCCGTCCGACGGCAGTACGAGCGCGGAGACACCTGCCGCGCTCACGAACGCCACATTGAAGAGGACGTCGTAGAGGGAGAAGACACGCCCTCGGTACGCGTCGGCCACCGACGTCTGTACCACCGTGTCCGTCGCGATCTTGGAGCCCTGAGTGGCCATGCCCAGCACGAACGCCGCGACCATCATCGGCGCGAGAGTGAAGGACAGGCCCAGGGCGGGTTCCAGGACGGCTGCGGCCCCCGCGCAGGTGACGATCCATCCGTATCGGCCGAACCGGCCCACGGCCCAGGGCGTCACGACCGCGGCGACGAAGAATCCCGCCCCGGAGATGCCCAGCGCAAGCCCGAGCAGCGCCAGCCCCTCGGACTCGTCGTCCGACCAGGTGTAGCGGCAGAGCATGAGCACCATGACCGTCAGAGCCCCGTAACAGAAGCGGAGAACCGTCATGGCCATCAGCGCACGGCCCGCGTCCTTGCGGTCCACCAGATGTCGCATGCCCGCGACGAGCCCTCGTGCGGTGACGCCCATCGCCGCGCGCAGGCGCAACACGCTCTCCCGGGTGTCGGGTCCCAGCAGCTTCGGGGGCAGGGTCAGGGAGACCAGGGCCGAGAACAGATAGAGCAGAGCGCCCAGCAGGACCACCGCGGCGTCGGAGCCGTCGGCCACCAGGCGGACGGCGAAGGCAAGTCCGCCGCCGGCCGTGGCCGCCAGTGTTCCAGCGGTCGGGGAGAGCGAGTTGGCGAGTACGAGCCGGTCGGCGTCGACGACGCGTGGCAGGGCGGCGGAGAGCCCGGCGAGGACGAAGCGGTTGACCGCCGTGACGCAGAGCGCCGACGCGTAGAAGAGCCAGTCGGGCACCGAGCCGAGGATGAGCAGCGCGGTACAGCAGGCGAGGGCGGCTCTGAGCAGGTTCCCGTGGAGGAAGATCTGGCGGCGCGGCCAGCGGTCGAGCAGTACGCCGGCGAACGGCCCGACCAGGGAGTAGGGAAGGAGTAGGACCGCCATGGCCGAGGCGATGGCGCCGGCCGACGCTTGCTTCTCGGGCGAGAAGACGACGTGCGCGGCCAGCGCGACCTGGTACACGCCGTCCGCCGCCTGGGAGAGGAGCCGCACGGCGAGGAGGCGACGGAAGTTCCGAAGGCGCAGGAGTATGCGCAGATCACGCGCGACAGCCATGTGAGCAAGGGTCACATACGCCGAAGGTCCCCGAGCGCGCGGCTCGGGGACCTTGGACGTCAGGCGTGTGAGGAGGCGTTGCCGCACCCGCTCACGGCGACGCTGTCAGCCGTTCGGCCGGATCAGCGCTCGACCTCGCCGGCGATGAACTTCTCGACGTTCTCGCGAGCCTCGTCGTCGAAGTACTGGACCGGCGGGGACTTCATGAAGTACGAGGAAGCGGAGAGGATCGGGCCACCGATGCCCCGGTCCAGCGCGATCTTCGCGGCACGGACGGCGTCGATGATGACACCGGCCGAGTTCGGGGAGTCCCACACCTCGAGCTTGTACTCCAGGTTCAGCGGGACGTCACCGAAGGCGCGGCCTTCGAGGCGGACGTACGCCCACTTGCGGTCGTCCAGCCACGCCACGTAGTCCGAAGGACCGATGTGGACGTTGTCGGCACCGAGCTCGCGGTCACGGATCTGCGAGGTGACGGCCTGCGTCTTCGAGATCTTCTTGGACTCCAGGCGCTCACGCTCGAGCATGTTCTTGAAGTCCATGTTGCCGCCGACGTTCAGCTGCATCGTGCGGTCCAGGACGACGCCCCGGTCCTCGAAGAGCTTGGCCATCACGCGGTGCGTGATGGTAGCGCCGACCTGCGACTTGATGTCGTCGCCGACGATCGGGACACCGGCCTCGGTGAACTTGTCCGCCCACTCCTTGGTGCCGGCGATGAAGACCGGGAGGGCGTTGACGAACGCGACCTTGGCGTCGATGGCGCACTGGGCGTAGAACTTCGCCGCGACCTCGGAACCGACGGGGAGGTAGCAGACGAGAACGTCGACCTGCTTGTCCTTGAGGACCTGGACGATGTCCACGGGGGCCTCGGCGGACTCCTCGATCGTCTGGCGGTAGTACTTGCCCAGACCGTCGTGGGTGTGGCCGCGCTGGACGGTGATGCCGGTGGTGGGCACGTCCGCGATCTTGATGGTGTTGTTCTCGCTGGCACCGATGGCGTCCGCGAGGTCGAGGCCGACCTTCTTCGCGTCGACGTCGAAGGCAGCGACGAACTCGACGTCACCGACGTGGTATTCGCCGAACTGGACATGCATCAGACCGGGCACCTTGCCGGCCGGATCGGCGTCCTTGTAGAACTCGACGCCCTGCACCAGTGAGGCGGCGCAGTTGCCCACGCCGACGATGGCTACGCGAACCGAACCCATTCCGGTTGCTCCCTGTGTGTAATGGTGGTCCCGACGAAGGCTCCCGCGATGTGCGGGGACTCCGTCAGGCGGTGTCATCGGACGGATCCGGCGGGGTGTCAGCCCGGCGCCGGGGCAGGCCGCCCGTTTCCTCTGCTGTGTCCTGCTGAGGGGAGCCCTCGGGTGCGGACCGTCGCCGGTCCCGTCCCGAGCGCTCGCTCTCGATGAGCTCGTTCAGCCAGCGCACTTCGCGCTCCACGGACTCCATGCCGTGTCGCTGCAGCTCAAGTGTGTAGTCGTCGAGTCGTTCACGGGTGCGGGCGAGAGAGGCGCTCATCTTCTCCAGGCGCTCTTCCAGCCTGCTGCGGCGGCCTTCCAGGACGCGCATCCGCACATCGCGTTCGGTCTGGCCGAAGAAGGCGAAGCGAGCGGCGAAGTGCTCGTCCTCCCAGGCGTCCGGTCCGGTGTGCGAGAGCAGCTCCTCGAAGTGCTCCTTGCCCTCCGCCGTCAACCGGTACACGATCTTCGCCCTGCGCCCCGCGAGTGAAGAAGCGGGCGTCGGGAGATCGGCCGGGGCGGTGCTCGGCTCCTCGATCAACCAGCCACTGGCGACCAGCGTCTTGAGGCAGGGATAGAGGGTGCCGTAGCTGAAGGCACGGAAGATGCCCAGCGAGGTGTTGAGGCGTTTGCGCAGCTCATAGCCGTGCATCGGGGACTCACGGAGCAGTCCGAGGACAGCGAACTCGAGGATGCCGGAGCGTCTGCTCATCTTCGCCTCCTCCGCTGCCGGGTGGTCCCGTGATGTTCGAGCGGCTTGCTTATGCCGCCCTGATGTATCGACTCGATACATCAGCACGATAGATCGGTCCGCAGGGTTCGACAAGGGCTGCCTTCGTGAACGGCGTCACATCACTAATTCGTAGCAAGCGACTTGCGTCATTTGGGGTGAAGTTCGGCCCTAGATGGGTTTTGACCGTGCGTAGTCTGTCCGGCATGCAGATCACCGGGAACCGCGAGGCGCCTTCGTGCGTCAGTCTTCGCGGACTGCCGGATGTACTGCGGGTGAGCCTTCCGCAGGGCCTGTCCGCAATTCGGGGGGACCGGATCTCACCTGCCGCTTCCAGGCGCTCTCGCCTGCCCGAGGAGTAGTCGTTCGATGAGCGAGCACCGTCGTAAAACGCCTCAACCGCAAGACGGGGGGCGTGCCGCGGCCCGACGAGCCGCGCCGCAGTCAGCAGGACGCCGCACGGAATCATCACAGAGGGTGACGAATGAGTCACCTTCAGGCTCGTATCCCGAAGAACGGCCGCCAGGTGGCCGCGCCGAAGCGCGTCGTGCCGCCCAGCGCGGCGGCCGGCGGCGTGGAGCCGAGGGGCCCGGCTCCGGGGGCCCGGGCGGCGGCGGAGGAGGTGGCCGACGTCGAGGCGGGGGCTCCGAGGGACCCGGCCGGGGCCGGGGAGACGGGCGGCCGGGCAAGAAGCGGATCATCGACTACCCGCGCCACGGCAAGTACGGCTTCCGGCGCTGGGTTCCGTCGTGGAAGCTGGTCTCCGGCCTCTGCCTGAGCTTCCTCGGACTCCTCATGGGTATCGCGGGGGTCTCGTACGCACTGGTGCAGACCCCCAAGGTCAGCGCCGCGGCCAGGGCGCAGAACAACGTCTACTACTGGGCCGACGGCTCGCAGATGGTCGCGACCGGTGGCGAGGTGAACCGGCAGGAGATCAGCTACGCGCAGATCCCCTCGGCCATGCGCTACGCGGTGATCTCGGCGGAGAACAAGTCGTTCGAGACGGACCACGGCATCGACCCGATGGGTATCGCGCGCGCCCTGTTCAACATGGCCAAGGGCGGCGAGACCCAGGGCGGGTCGACGATCACGCAGCAGTTCGTGAAGAACTCGATGCTCACCCAGGAGCAGACGGTCACCCGTAAGTTCAAGGAGCTCTTCATCACGCTGAAGGTGGGCAGCAAGATGAAGAAGGAAGAGGTGATGAAGGGGTACCTCAACGTCTCCTACTACGGACGGGGCGCCTCCGGCCTCCAGGCCGCGGCACGTACGTACTACGACAAGGACGCCACCGAGCTGAACCCGAGCGAGTGCGCCTTCCTGGCCACCCTGCTCAAGGGCGCCAGCTACTACGACCCGGCCGGGTCCCCCGACGTGGACCCGGTGGAGGCGACCGCCGACAAGAACCTGGACCGTGCCACGAAGCGCTGGAACTGGATCCTCGACGAGGAGGTCAAGGACGGCCACCTCGACGCGGCGGAGCGGGCCAAGTACACGAAGTTCCCGATGCCGGTGGAGCCGAAGAAGAGCGCTCAGCTCAGCGGGCAGACCGGTTACCTGGTGGACCTGGCCAAGAAGTACTTCCTCGCCAACAACAAGGCGAACATCGACGCCGACATCCTCGCGCAGGGCGGCTTCGAGATCCACACGACCTTCGACAAGAAGAAGGTCCAGCAGCTCAACACCGCGGTGAAGCGGGTCTACGACGAGAGGATCGACCCCAAGAAGCGTCCGACGAAGGACACCCACGTCCAGTTCGGCGGCGCCTCGGTCGACACGGCCACCGGTGCCATCCTCGCCATCTACGGCGGGCAGGACGCCACCAAGCACTACACCAACAACGCCGACGCCACGGGCGCGCAGGTCGGCTCCACGTTCAAGCCGTTCGTGCTGACGGCCGCCATGGAGTACGGCAAGCGGGACCCGGACCTGGGCGAGCAGCAGAGCGAGTCCGAGCGCACCCCGGTCTCGCCCAAGAGCATCTACAACGGCGACAACGAGTTGAAGATCAACGACTACACGGGCACGCCCTGGGAGAACAAGAAGGGCGAGCAGTGGCTCCAGACCAACGACGACCACACCTCCTACGGTGATGTGGACCTGCGGTACGCCATGCAGGAATCGATCAACTCGCCCTTCGTCCAGCTCGGTATGGACGTCGGTACGGACAAGGTGAAGGAAGCCGCCATCGCGGCGGGCCTGCGCGACGACAACTACATGGCCGACGACGAATTTCCGTCGTTCTCCATCGGCACCTCCTCGCCCAGCGCGATCCGCATGGCCGGCGCGTACGCCACGTTCGCCACCAGCGGCAGGCAGAACGATCCCTACTCGGTCACCGAGGTCAAGCAGGAGGGCGAGGTCGTCTACCAGCACGCGAAGAAGACCAGGACCGCCTTCGACTCCGCCATCGCCGACAACGTCACCGACGTGCTGAAGAACGTCGTCGAGCACGGCACCGGTACTTCCGCGCAGCTTCCCGGCAGGTCCGTGGCGGGTAAGACGGGTACCACGGACGAGAACATGTCGGCCTGGTTCGTGGGCTACACCCCACAGATCTCCACCGCCGTCAGCATGTTCCGGCTGGACGACAACGAGAAGCACAAGGACCGCGAGTTCGAGAGCATGTTCGGCACCGCCGGCGAGGACAAGATCCACGGTGCGTCGTTCCCGGCGCAGATCTGGCACGACTACATGGTCGGCGCGGTGAAGGGCACGAAGGTCGTGGACTTCCCCAAGCCCGAGCCCATCGGTGAGAAGGTCTACGGAGGCGGCGCGAGCCCCAGCCCGACCCCTTCGCCGACCCCCAGCAGCGCGTCGCCCACGCCGTCCGAGAAGCCGACGGTGGAGCCGACGCCGTCGACCATGTCGCCCACCCCCTCGCCCAGCGACACCTGCACCACCTGGGGCTGGAACACCTGCGCCCCGGAAGCGGCGACCGGCACGGGGACGGACAGCGGCACCGACACGACCGGTACGACCGACGGCAGCGACACCGCCGGTACGACGGACGGCAGCGATACCGAGGGCACGGACTCCAGCTCCACCGGCAATGGCAACGGCAACGGCAACAGTTCCAACGGCTCCAACGGCTTCATCACCACGGGCGGAGGCGGCGGATAGCCGAAACCGCTGTCGGGCCCGCACCGGGCCGTGTACGAGGGCCGTCCGCACCCAGCCAGGTGCGGGCGGCCCTCCGCCGTGTCCGGCGGTCCCCCGCACCCCGCACAGCCCGGTACGGCAGGATGTGGCGCATGCCAAGCGCAGAAGAGACCAGCGAGGACCAGGAGCAGGCCGTCGCACCCACCCGGCGGGACGAGATCGCCGCTGCCGGTGCCGAGTTGATCGGCGGGCCGGCGGGCCGGTTCGCACGGTTCGGCGGCGGAGCGCTGACGGCCGTGCGGGTGGTCGCCCTGGTGGCGATCGGGATGTTCGCGCTCGGCATGGTGCAGAAGCTCCCCTGTTACGACTGGGCGTGGTTCAGAGGCACCAGCTCGCAGTACACCCATGCCTGCTACTCCGACATCCCTCACCTCTTCGTCGGGCGGGGCTTCGCGGACGGGCTGCTGCCGTACTTCGACCGGCTCGGCGGCGACATGCAGTACCTCGAATACCCGGTCCTGACCGGGTTGTTCATGCAGGTCGCCTCTTGGCTCACGCTCACTCCGGACAGCGACCCGATGCAGCAGCGCGAGCAGATGTACTGGCTCGTCAACGCCGGCCTGCTGATGATCTGCGCGGTGGTGGCGGTCGTGTGCGTCGCGCGCACCCACCGCCGCCGCCCCTGGGACGGGCTGCTGGTCGCCCTGGCGCCCGCCTTCGCGCTCACCGCCACGATCAACTGGGACCTGCTGGCCGTCGCCCTGACCGCCGCGGCGATGCTGATGTGGTCGCGTGGGAGGGCGGTCGCGTTCGGCGTCCTGATCGGGCTGGCGACGGCGGCGAAGCTGTATCCCGCTCTGCTGCTCGGACCGCTCCTGGTGCTCTGCTGGCGCGCGGGGAAGTGGCGGCCGTTCCTCGTCGCCGCCTTCTCGGCCGCGGTCGCCTGGCTGGTGGTGAACCTGCCGGTGATGCTGTACGCCTTCGACGGGTGGAACAAGTTCTACTCGTTCAGCCGGGAACGCGGCATCGATTTCGGGTCGTTCTGGCTGATCATCACGCAGCGCGTCGGACGCCCGATCGAACCCTCCGTCGTGAACGTGGCCTCGGTGGTGCTGATGGGGCTCTGCTGCCTCGGCATCGCGTCCCTGGCACTGGTCGGGCGGCGCAGGCCGAGGTTCGCCCAGCTCGCGTTCCTCGTGGTGGCGGCCTTCGTCCTGACGAACAAGGTCTACTCGCCGCAGTACGTGCTCTGGCTGATTCCGCTCGCCGCGCTGGCGCGTCCGCGCTGGCGTGACTTCCTGATCTGGCAGGCGTGCGAGGTGCTGTACTTCCTCGGCATCTGGATGTACCTCGCGTACACGAGCAGCGGCGACAAGCACCAGGGGCTGCCGCAGGACGGCTACCAGCTCGCCATCGTCCTGCACCTGCTGGGCACCCTCTACCTCGTCGCCCTGGTCGTGCGGGACATCGTGCTGCCGGACCGGGACGTCGTGCGCCAGGACGGCACGGACGATCCCTCGGGCGGCGTGCTCGACGGAGCGCCGGACGTGTTCGTGCTGGCGCCCATGGGCGCCCGGGAGTTCGAGGACGAGGCGTTCTGGGGCGAGCCGGCCGACTGGGAACCGGTGCGCGGCGGCGGGGCCGGCGACTGACCGGCCCCGCCGCGACAGACGTCCGGGGTTCTTCTCAGCGCTCGACGATGCGGTCGAACTGCGTGGTGGTGTGCCGCAGGTGCGCGACGAGTTCGTCGCCGACCCGGGGCTCCTGGGCGTCCGACGGCACGAACAGGATCGACACCTGCATGTGCGGCGGCTCGGCGAACCAGCGCTGCTTGCCCGACCAGACGAACGGCGACAGGTTGCGGTTGACCGTGGCCAGCCCCGCCCGGGCGACGCCCTTGGCGCGCGGCATCACGCCGTGCAGTGCCTTGGGCGCTTCCAGTCCGACCCCGTGCGACGTACCGCCGGCGACGACCACCAGCCAGCCGTCCGACGCCGCCTTGCCCTGCCGGTAGCCGAACCGGTCGCCCTTGACGACCGGCGTCACGTCCAGCACGGCGCCCCGGTACTCGGTGGCCTCGTGGTCGCCGAGCCAGAGCCGGGTGCCGATGCGGGCACGGAAGCGGGTCTGCGGGAACTGCTGCTGCAGCCGGGCCAGTTCCGCCGCCTTGAGGTGGCTGACGAACATGGTGTGCAGGGGCAGCCGGGCGTTGCGCAGCCGGTCCATCCAGCCGATGACCTCTTCCACCGCGTCCGAACCGTCGGTGCGGTCCAGCGGGAGGTGCAGTGCGAAGCCTTCGAGACGTACGTCCTCTATGGCGGCGTGGAGCTGTCCGAGCTCCTCCTCCTTGACCCCGTGGCGCTTCATCGAGCTCATGCACTCGATGACGACCCGGGCGCCGACGAGACCGTGCACCCCGTCGACGGAGGAGACCGAGCGGATCACGCGGTCGGGCAGCGGAACCGGCTCCTCGCCCCGCCGGAACGGCGTGAGGACGAGCAGGTCGCCGCTGAACCAGTCCTTGATCCGTGCGGCCTCGTACGTCGTCCCCACCGCCAGCATGTCCGAGCCGAAGCGGATGGCCTCGTCGGCCAGACGCTCGTGCCCGAAGCCGTAACCGTTGCCCTTGCAGACCGGCACGAGTCCCGGGAACTGATCGATCACGGACTTCTGGTGCGCCCGCCAGCGCGCGGTGTCGACGTAGAGGGAGAGCGCCATGGCCGGCCCGGAACCTTTCTGGTGGCTGCGGTGTCTGAGATCGCAGAGCGTACGGAGATGTCAACGGTGCGGACGGGCCCGGTCGTTCGCCGGGCCCGGCGGCGTCAGCGGCGCGACATGTAGATGTCGAGTGCCTTGTGCAGGAGCTTGTTGAGCGGGAAGTCCCACTCGCCGACGTACTCGACGGCTTCCCCGCCCGTACCGACCTTGAACTGGATCAGGCCGAAGAGGTGGTCGGTCTCGTCCAGGGAGTCGCTGATGCCTCGCAGGTCGTAGACGGTCGCGCCCATCGCGTACGAGTCGCGCAGCATGCGCCACTGCATGGCGTTGGAAGGCCGGACCTCGCGGCCGATGTTGTCGGACGCGCCGTAGGAGTACCAGACGTGTCCGCCGACGACCAGCATGGTCGCGGCGGAGAGGTTGACCCCGTTGTGGCGGGCGAAGTACAGCCGCATGCGGTTGGGGTCCTCGGAGTTGAGGACGGACCACATGCGCTGGAAGTACGAGAGGGGGCGCGGGCGGAAGTGGTCGCGCACGGCCGTGATCTCGTACAGCCGCTGCCACTCGGCGAGGTCCTCGTAGCCGCCCTGGACGACCTCGACACCGGCCTTGTCCGCCTTCTTGATGTTGCGGCGCCAGAGCTGGTTGAAGCCCTTGAGGACGTCCTCGAGGGAGCGGTTCGCGAGAGGTACCTGGAAGACGAAGCGGGGCTGCACGTCACCGAAACCGGCGCCGCCGTCCTCGCCCTGCTGCCAGCCCATCTTGCGCAGCCGGTCGGCGACCTCGAAGGCCCGCGGTTCGATGACCGTCGCCTCCACGTCCCGCAGGCGCTTCACGTCCGGGTCCTGGATGCCGGCCTTGATCGCCGTGGAGTCCCAGCGCCGGATGACGACCGGCGGGCCCATCTTCACCGAGAAGGCGCCCTGCTGCTTGAGGTGGGCGAGCATCGGCTGGAGCCATTCGTCCAGGTTGGGCGCGTACCAGTTGATGACCGGGCCCTCGGGGAGATAGGCGAGGTACCGCTTGATCTTCGGGAGCTGTCGGTACAGCACCAGTCCGGCGCCGACGATCTGACCGTTGTTGTCGAACCAGCCGAGGCTCTCCGACCGCCACTCCGTCTTCACGTCAGCCCACGCCGGGACCTGGCAGTGACTGGCCGCGGGCAGACTCTGGATGTACGCCAGATGCTGCTCGCGGCTGATGGTCCTCAGGGTCAGGCTCATGCGGGGCGCTCCTCGGCAGGTGTGTCCCCATCGGTCAGGGGCTCCGGCTCTCGCGCCGAAGCCTACTGTGAGCGGGGAGCGCCCGTTCTGGCCCGTACGGCACTTGGCTGCGAGCCGGTGGCCCGCGGGCCCCGGCGGAGCTGCCGCCGGGGCCCGGACGGGACGTGGTGGGTCAGCTGATCACGCTGCCGAAGAGGCCTCCGTGGGCCATTCCGAGGTAGAAGCCCACCGCGGCGGAGCCCAGCCCCATGATCAGGGCGAACCGCTCCCAGGTGGTCCTGGACACCCACATCCCGTAGCCGCCGGTCAGGATGCCCATGAGCCCGGCCCACGAGCTGAGCAGGTGCAGGTTGTGGAACATGGCGGTCACGAAGGCGAGGACGCCGAGGACCCCGGTCACCACCATCAGGATGTCCTGGAGCGGATGGGGCCTGCCGTCCGTGGCGAAGAGGGAACCGGTGGGGCGGTTCCGCGGGCGGGTGTGCGCTACCTGGGCCATGAAGTGCCTCCTGCCGAAGGGGCGGCGCGCTGAGACGCCGCTCACATCCGATATGTACAGATTGCGCATCCTTGGCCCAGGATTTCAACCCGGGGGTTCATGGCAGGTAGTCTGTACGGTCTGCACCGGTGTCTGCCTTGAGCCTGCCCGGCGGCCCTCTCCCTGAGGCGCCTGCCGAGCTCGTTGTTCCGCCCGACGGACACCGATGCGTACGCATCACGACCCTCCTGCCACGGAACGACCGTGGCCGCTGAGTCCAAAGGAGGTGGGTTCCACATGCGTCACTACGAAGTGATGGTCATCCTCGACCCCGATCTGGAAGAGCGCGCTGTCTCTCCCCTGATCGAGAACTTCCTCTCCGTCGTCCGTGAGGGCAACGGAAAGGTTGAGAAGGTCGACACCTGGGGCCGTCGTCGGCTCGCTTACGAGATCAAGAAGAAGCCCGAGGGCATCTACTCGGTCCTCGACCTGCAGGCCGAGCCTGCGGTCGTCAAGGAGCTCGACCGCCAGATGAACCTGAACGAGTCGGTCCTCCGGACCAAGGTCCTCCGTCCCGAGACCCACTGAGCATCTAGCTCAGCGGTCATCGGGTTCGAGTAGCAGCCAGCAGTAAGCAATCCCCGCCGAGAGGTTCATCCATGGCAGGCGAGACCGTCATCACGGTCGTCGGCAATCTCGTCGACGACCCCGAGCTGAAGTTCACCTCTTCCGGTGCGGCGGTCGCGAAGTTCCGTGTCGCGTCCACACCCCGCATCTTCGACCGGCAGACCAACGAGTGGAAGGACGGCGAAGGCCTGTTCCTCACCTGCTCGGTCTGGCGTCAGGCGGCGGAGAACGTCGCGGAGTCGCTTCAGCGAGGCATGCGCGTCATTGTGCAGGGCCGGCTGAAGCAGCGGTCCTACGAGGACCGTGAGGGTGTCAAGCGCACGGTCTACGAGCTGGATGTCGACGAAGTCGGCCCCAGCTTGAAGAGCGCCACGGCCAAGGTCACCAAGACCGCTGGTCGCGGTGGCCAGGGCGGCCAGGGTGGATACGGCGGCGGCGGCCAGCAGGGCGGCGGCAACTGGGGCGGCGGTCCCGGTGGCGGTGGCCAGCAGGGCGGCGGCGGCGCTCCCGGCGCTGACCCGTGGGCAACCGGCGCACCCTCCGGCGGCCAGCAGGGCGGGGGCCAGGGCGGCTGGGGCGGAAGCTCCGGCGGTTCCAGCGGCGGCGGCTACTCGGACGAGCCCCCTTTCTAGGTCCGGCTCGTACCCCCACTTCTTGATCACACAGGAGAAACACCATGGCGAAGCCGCCTGTGCGCAAGCCTAAGAAGAAGGTCTGCGCGTTCTGCAAGGACAAGACCCAGTACGTGGACTACAAGGACACGAACATGCTGCGGAAGTTCATTTCCGACCGCGGCAAGATCCGTGCCCGCCGCGTTACGGGCAACTGCACTCAGCACCAGCGTGACGTCGCCACGGCAGTCAAGAACAGCCGTGAGATGGCGCTGCTGCCCTACACGTCCACCGCGCGATAAGGGAAGGGTGACGCAGACATGAAGATCATCCTCACCCACGAGGTCACTGGCCTCGGTGCCGCCGGCGACGTCGTCGACGTCAAGGACGGATACGCTCGCAACTACCTGGTCCCGCGTGGCTTTGCCATTCGCTGGACCAAGGGTGGCGAGAAGGACGTGGCCCAGATCCGCCGCGCCCGCAAGATCCACGAGATCGCGACGATCGAGCAGGCCAACGAGATCAAGGCCAAGCTCGAGTCCGTGAAGGTTCGTCTGGCTGTTCGCTCCGGCGACGCCGGCCGCCTCTTCGGCTCCGTCACCCCGGCCGACGTCGCTTCGGCGATCAAGGCTGCCGGTGGCCCGGAGGTCGACAAGCGTCGCGTCGAGTTCGGTTCGCCGATCAAGACGCTTGGCGGACACCAGGTGTCCGTGCGCCTGCACCCTGAGGTTGCGGCGCAGCTCGGCGTCGAGGTCGTCGCTGCCTGAGGCAGTGCTCGTACGAGTTAGGTGAAGGGCCGTACCCCGCGGGGTACGGCCCTTCGTCGTTTCGCGTTTCACGTGAAACGCGGGCTTCTGCGAGAACTGCTGTCGTTTCACGTGAAACATGGCATTTCGCGCGTGTGCTCGGAGCTTTCTGCGTCTTCCGCCCGGGATCAGCGGGTGGCACCGGTGACCAGCCATCGCCCTGAGCGGGCGCGTAGCCAGAGGGTGATGAGCCGCACGGTCATCATCAGGTCCATGGCCCACCAGAGTGCGGTGAGCTCGCCGCCGAGGGTGGGGATCAGCAGGGCGACGGGGGCGAAAACGGCCAAGGTGACGAGCATCGCCAGAGCCAGATAGCGCCCGTCCCCTGCGCCCATGAGCACCCCGTCCAAGATGAAGACGACGCCGGCGATCGGCTGGGAGACTGCCACCACCAGCAGCGCGGGCAGCAGTGTGTCCCGTACCGACGAGTCGCTGGTGAACAGCGGGATGAAGAGGGGCCGGGCGAGCACGATGAGCGCGCCGAGCAGCACCCCTGCGGCGAGGCCCCACTCCACCATTCGACGGCACGCCTCACGCGCGCCCTTGGCGTCGCCGGCGCCGAGATAGCGTCCGATGATCGCCTGGCCGGCGATGGCGATGGCGTCCAGGGCGAAGGCTGTGAGAGTCCAGAGCGAGAGGACGATCTGATGCGCCGCGATGTCCACGTCTCCGAGCCGGGCGGCAACGGCGGTGGCGATGACCAGGACCGCGCGCAGGGAAAGGGTACGGATCAGTAGCGGAACTCCGGCCCGAGCGCTCGCGCGGATGCCTGCCGCGTCGGGGCGGAGAGACGCCTTGTGCCGTCGGGCGCCCCGGACGACCACGATCAGGTAGGCCACCGCCATGGCCACCTGCGCGATCACGGTGCCCCAGGCCGACCCTGCGATGCCCAGCCCGACGCCGTAGACCAGGACCGCGTTGAGGATCGCATTGGCGGAGAAGCCGCCGATGGCGACGTACAGCGGAGTGCGGGTGTCCTGGAGTCCGCGCAGAACTCCGGTCGCCGCCAGTACGACCAGCATGGCCGGTATCCCGAGAGTCGAGATGCGGAGATAGGTGGTCGCGTAGGGGGCCGCCGTCCCGGAGGCGCCGAAGATGTCCACGATCCATGGGGCGGTCGGAAGGACGGCGGCAACCACCAGGGCACCGAGGAGGAGAGCGAGCCAGATGCCGTCCATGCCCTGCCTGATCGCGGAGGCGAGATCACCCGCTCCGAGGCGGCGGGCAACGGCAGCGGTGGTGGCGTACGCGAGAAAGACGAAGACGCTGACGGCGGTCGAGAGGAGGGCGGCGGACACCCCGAGTCCAGCCAGTTGCCGGGTGCCGAGGTGACCCACGATCGCGCTGTCGACCATGAGGAAGAGGGGTTCGGCCACGAGTGCGCCGAAGGCGGGCACGGCGAGTGCGACGATCTCTCGGTCGTGGCGTCGGCGGCCTGATGCCGGTGTCGCGGGGGCCTTGGTCATAAGAGCCAATCCAATCTTCCACAGGTAATACACGCAAGCCCTTTGCGATCCTTACTTTCGAAGGGTCTGCGCGCGGGACCACGCGCCGCTCGCGGTGATCTCGGGCGGAGCGGGAAAGTTTTTCTCCCCCACAGTCGGTGGATGGAAAAACACCAGGTCAGGGGAGTGTGTATGCCGATGCTATGAGTTTGTCCACAGTGCTGTCCCCCGGTCCGTGCACAGGATCGGCGGACTTCTCCACAGCATCTGGTCCGTCGTCCACATGCCCTGTGGATAACCGGATTGGCTGACGGTGCGGAGCGGCCTACCGTGGACCGTCGCCCGTACTCCGGCCGTCCCTCGAAACGAGCTGAAGTCGAAGCTCAGGAAGCGGAGTCGGGTGTCCTGTTTGTCGGTGCTGTGCCGTAAGAAAGAGTGGCATGGCTAGGTCCGCGAAGCGGACGGGAGGAGGTGGCCCGGTGAGCATTCCGGAGCCTTTGGACGAGCCCTGGGCCGACGTCGGTCCCAGCGACCGTCTGCCTGTCTCCCGTCAGCGCCGCGGTGACCGCGGTGACCGCGGTGGCCGGGACGACCAGCACGACCGGGACCGTGACAACGGCTGGGACGGCGGTTCTCCGGGATTCGAGCGGGTTCCTCCGCAGGACCTGGACGCCGAGCAGTCGGTGCTCGGCGGCATGCTGCTCTCCAAGGACGCCATCGCGGAGGTCGTGGAGGTCATCAAGGGGCACGACTTCTACCGCCCCGCCCACGAGACCGTCTACACGGCGATTCTCGATCTCTACGCCAAGGGCGAGCCCGCCGACCCGATCACGGTCGCCGCCGAGCTGGTCCGGCGCGGCGAGATCACCAAGGTCGGTGGCGCGCCGTACCTCCACACCCTCGTCCAGTCGGTGCCGACCGCGGCGAACGCCTCGTACTACGCCGAGATCGTCCATGAGCGTGCCGTGCTGCGCCGTCTGGTCGAAGCGGGTACGAAGATCACGCAGATGGGCTACGCGGCCGACGGAGACGTCGACGAGATCGTCAACTCCGCCCAGGCCGAGATCTACGCCGTCACCGAGCAGCGCACCAGCGAGGACTACCTGCCGCTCGGCGACATCATGGAGGGGGCGCTCGACGAGATCGAGGCGATCGGCTCCCGCAGCGGGGAGATGACCGGTGTCCCCACCGGATTCACCGACCTCGACGCACTGACCAACGGCCTGCACCCCGGCCAGATGATCGTCATCGCAGCCCGCCCCGCCATGGGTAAGTCGACCTTGGCGTTGGACTTCGCACGGGCATGCTCGATCAAGGGCAACCTTCCGAGCGTGATCTTCTCCCTGGAAATGGGGCGGAACGAGATCGCGATGCGTCTGCTCTCGGCGGAGGCGCGCGTAGCGCTGCACCACATGCGCTCGGGCACGATGACGGACGAGGACTGGACGCGACTGGCCCGGCGGATGCCGGACGTCTCGGCGGCCCCGCTGTACATCGACGACTCGCCCAACCTCTCCATGATGGAGATCCGGGCGAAGTGCCGTCGTCTGAAGCAGCGCAACGACCTGAAGCTGGTGGTCATCGACTACCTGCAGCTGATGCAGTCCGGTGGTTCGAAGCGTGCCGAGAGCCGTCAGCAGGAGGTCTCGGACATGTCCCGAAACCTGAAGCTCCTCGCCAAGGAGCTGGAGCTGCCGGTGATCGCGCTCTCGCAGCTGAACCGAGGTCCCGAGCAGCGTACGGACAAGAAGCCGATGGTCTCCGACCTCCGTGAGTCCGGCTCCATCGAGCAGGACGCCGACATGGTGATCCTGCTGCACCGCGAGGACGCGTACGAGAAGGAGTCCCCTCGCGCCGGCGAAGCGGACCTGATCGTCGCCAAGCACCGTAACGGTCCGACCGCGACGATCACGGTGGCGTTCCAGGGCCACTACTCCCGCTTCGTGGACATGGCGCAGACCTGATCCCCGCTCCGGACGACGAGAGTGGCCGCAGCCGGCCGACGCCACTCCACCGAGTTGGAGGAGCCGGCAGATCGCTGGACCGCGAGGCTCAGGTCTGCCGACGGGGAAATGACCGACGATGATCTGCTGGCGGTCCTGCACGGAGCGGTCCGGGTCGCGACGTCCGCGGTGCGCACGGGCGGCGGTCTCTACGGCTGGAGTTTCTGGCCGCAGGCCGTCGGAGGCCGGGCCTGCCGCAGACGGCACGGGTCGCTGGTCCGGGCCGGTCGCGGCCCGTTCACACGGCTGCCGGTCCGCCTTCCGGGTACGGACTGATCATGGTGTCGAAGAAGCCGTCCGAGGGCCCGTCCAGGTAGGTCGACAGGTTCTCCAGGAAGGCGCGCAGCGGGGGCGTCGCGTTGTGGCGGTCGAGGTCTTCCTGGGAGCGCCAGACCTCGTACAGGAAGATGCGGCCGTCCTCGTGCTCGTGCAGGTGGTACTGCAGGTTGCCGGGCTCCTGCCTGGTGGGCGCCACGAAGGAGAGGAGGAGGCGCCGGACCTCGTCCGCGCGCTCCGGCCGGGGCCGGAGGAAGCCGTAGAGGGCGATGGGGCGAGCCGTGTTCGTCGTGGTGGTCATGGCGGCGAGACTAGGATCTCTCATCCGTGTGAGGTTCAAGGGGTTGTGAGGAGCGCCACATGAAGATCGGTGAGCTGTCCGAGGCGACGGGCACCTCCGTCAGGCTGCTGCGTTACTACGAGGAGCAGGGCCTCCTGGAGTCTCATCGCCTCGCGAGCGGCCACCGCCGCTACGAGGACGGCGCCCCGGTCGAGGTCCGCCGCATTCGCTCGTTCCTGGACGCCGGCCTGCCGACCCGGGTCATCCGGGACCTGCTGCCGTGCGTCGACGCTGACGGCACGGTCGACGGCTGCAAGTTGGAGGCTCTTCAGGACCACCTGGGGGGTCTGGACGACCGGATCTCCGCGCTGTCGCAGGCGCGCACCTCGCTGACCGGGCTCATCACCGCCACTCAGGCCCACGAGGGTTCGTCCGCCCCATGACGGTGCCGGGGCCTGAACGCCCCGGCACGGAATGGATTCGCGGGGCGGTGCTCGTCTCGACCATTCTTCGTTCCATGACGTCGTGGAACGAAGAACTGCTGCCGGCTACCCGCCGGGCCCTGCTGCACCGCACCGCCACCGCTCAGCGGGACGGGCGCACCCCCTCCATGGTGGCCGGAGTGCTCCGGGACGGGCGGATCGGCTGGAGCGGGGGGCGCAGCGGTGTCGACGGACATGAACCCGACAGCGACACCCAGTACAGGATCGGCTCGATCACCAAGACCTTCACCGCCGTCCTGGTCCTCCGGCTGAGGGACGAGGGGCTGCTCGACCTGGACGAGCAGGTGGAGAAGCACCTGCCCGGCTCCGGAGTCGGAGGGGTGAGCATCCGCCAGCTTCTCGGCCACGGTGCGGGCCTCACCGCCGAGACACCGTCCCCGTGGTGGGAACGGACGCCCGGAGAGACTCGCCCGGACCTGGCCGCTGTCCTGGGCGAGCAGCCCTTCCGGCACCCGGCCGGCCTCCGTCACCACTACTCGAACCCCGGTTACACCGTGCTCGGTTCCCTCGTCGAGGCCGTACGGGGTGACTCCTGGGAGGCGGTCCTGCAGCGCGAGATCCTGGAGCCGTTGGGGATGCGCCGTACGAGCGTGGAGCCCCGGGCTCCGCACGCGGGAGGCTGGGCAGTGCACCCCTGGGCGGATGTGATGTTGCCCGAGCCGAGCCACGATCTGGGGCTGATGGCTCCTGCCGGGCAGCTCTGGTCGACCGTCGGGGATCTCCTCACCTTCGCGGGCTTCCTCGCCGAGGGGGACGACAGGGTGCTGAGCGCTGCCTCGGTCCAGGAGATGCGGGCCCCCTCCGTGCCGCTCGAAAGCGGCGACTGGGAGGGTACGTACGGTCTCGGGCTCCAGGTCGTCCGCAGGGGCGGGCGCACTCTGTTCGGGCATTCCGGCTCGCTGCCCGGGTTCCTGGCCTGCCTCTGGGTGTGCGCGGAGGACGACGTGGCGGCCGTGGTGCTCACCAACGCGACGTCGGGTCCCCCGATCACCGAGGTGGCCCAGGACCTCGTACGGATCGTCGCGGAGGCGGAACCCCGCATCCCGGAGCCCTGGCGCCCGCTGCCCGAGGTCGACCAGGACCTGCTGGCCCTGACGGGACCCTGGTACTGGGGCACCCAGCGGTACGTGGTGAAGCTGCTCGACGACCGCGGTCTGGAGCTGGCCCCGCTGGCGGGGACCGGCCGGGGGGCGACGTTCCGGGCGGAGCAGGACGGCGGCTGGACCGGTCTCAGCGGATACCACGCGGGGGAGCGGTTGCGGATCGTACGGAACGACGACGGGTCGGTGGCCCATCTGGACCTGGGATCCTTCGTCTTCACCCGTGAGCCCTACGACCCGGTGGCGGCCATCCCCGGCGGTGTCGACCCGGAGGGCTGGCGAGGGCTGGCTCGCTGAGAGCCGCATCCGGTCTCCGTATCCGGTCCTCCCGGTCCGGTTCGGCGTTTCACGTGAAACGCCGAACCGGACCGGGAGGACCATGGACGTTGGTTCAGAGCGCGAGCTTGAAGCCCACGTGGCTCGGGGTGAAGCCCAGGCGCTCGTAGAACCGGTGAGCGTCCGTCCGGGACGCGTCGGAGGTCAGCTGGACCAACTGGCACTCCTGGCGACGGGACTCGTCAACGGCCCACTGGATCAGCCGCGTTCCGAGACCATTGCCGCGCTCCTCGCTGTGCACCCGGACCCCCTCGATGACGGAACGGGTGGCGCCACGCCGCGACAGGCCGGGGACGATGGTGAGTTGGGCGGTCCCCACCACCCGGTCGCCGCGCACGGCGACCATCAGGTGCTGATTCGCATCGCCCGCGAGCCGGTGGAACGCCTTCTCGTACGGTGAGAGGTCGTCGGGAGACTCGCGTTGTGCGCCCAATGGGTCGTCGGCGAGCAGCGCGACGATGGTCGGGATGTCGGCCAGGGTCGCGGGCCGTATCAGCAGTTCCTTCATGATCAACACCCTATGCAGCGGCCGTCCCGACGAACACTGCCTACGCGGGGACCTTGAGCCCCTCGACCGCCCTGACCAGCGGCGTCAGTTCGGGATGCTCGGCCGCCTCGTCGAGAGCGGCCCGCAGCGCGGTGTCGTTGGTGGGCCGGGCCTCCGTGAGCAGGGCGATGCCCGCTTCGGTCACGTCGGTGTAGATGCCCCGGCGGTCCGTGTCGCAGAGGTACCGGGTGAGCAGCCCCCTGTCCTCCAGGCGGGTCACCAGGCGAGTGGTGGCGCTCTGGCTCAGCACCACCGCGTCGGCCACCTGCTTCATCTGGAGATGGCCGCCGGGTCCCTGGTGCTGTCGGCTCAGTACGTCCAGCAGGGAGTACTCGCGGACGCTGAGGTCGTGACCGGCCTGCAGAGCCCGCTCGATGTGCGCCTCGATCTTTCCGTGCAGCAGGGAAAGAGCGCACCAGCCTTGGGAAAGGGCGGTCAGGGCGGGGTCCGTGGCGGTCATCGTCTCTCCTCCGTGCGGGAGCTGCTTGCCTCCAGGATAGGGGACGCGTGCAATAGCCCGCGCTTGCAATTAACCAGCGTCTGCAATTATTGTGGACGCCTGTAAGGCGCAGACGCAATCTTCAGAAGAGGTGAACCCATGCCGCTAGCGCTCCTCGCCCTCGCCATCGGGGCTTTCGGAATCGGGACCACCGAGTTCGTGATCATGGGGTTGCTCCCCGAGGTGGCCGCGGACTTCCAGGTGTCCATCCCGGCCGCGGGCTTCCTGGTCACGGGGTACGCGCTCGGTGTGGTCGCGGGCGCCCCGCTCATGACGCTGCTGGGTACCAAGATCAGTCGCAAGCGCATGCTGATGCTGCTGATGGGCCTCTTCATCATCGGTAACGTCGTGTCCGCCCTGGCCCCCGTGTTCGGCGTCATGATCGTCGGACGAGTGATCGCCTCGCTCGCCCACGGAGCGTTCTTCGGTATCGGATCGGTCGTCGCGGCCGACCTGGTGGCCCCGCAGAAGAAGGCCGGCGCCATCGCCATGATGTTCACCGGTCTCACCGTCGCCAACGTGGTCGGCGTTCCGCTGGGCACGTACATCGGCCAGACCGCCGGATGGCGGGTCACGTTCTTCGTCGTCGCCGGCCTCGGAGTGATCGGCCTGCTCGGCGTGGCGAAGCTCGTGCCGGAACAGCCCCGTCCCGAAGGCGTACGACTCCGTCATGAGCTGGCGGCCTTCCGGAACGTTCAGGTCCTGCTCGCCATGGCCATGACGGTGCTGGGCTTCGGGGGCGTCTTCGCCGCGATCACCTACATCACTCCGATGATGACCGGGATCGCCGGTTTCGCGCCGTCCTCGGTCACCTGGCTGCTGGTTCTCTTCGGAGTCGGCATGGTGGGCGGCAACCTGCTGGGCGGGAAGTTCGCGGACCGGCATCTGATGCCGATGCTCTTCGTCACGCTCGGCTCACTCGCCGTCGTCCTGGCCCTGTTCACCGTGACCGCGCACAACAAGATCGCCGCGGCCGTCACCATCGTCCTCATCGGCGCCCTGGGGTTCGCCACCGTGCCGCCCCTGCAGAAGAGGGTGCTGGACCAGGCGTCGGGTGCTCCGACACTGGCCTCCGCCGTTAATATCGGCGCCTTCAACCTGGGCAACGCGCTCTCCGCCTGGCTCGGCGGCATCGTGATCGCGGCCGGTTTCAGCTACACCGCGCCCAACTGGGTCGGTGCCGCACTCGCGGGAGCCGCTCTGATCCTCGCGGTGGTCTCCAGCCTGCTGGAGCGCCACCAGGCGCGGGACAGCCGGATCGCCGCCACCCACGTCCCCGAACCGGCAGCCGTGCCGGCGACGGCCCAGTCCTGACTTTCCCCCCGGGCCGTCCCCACGACGGCCCGTACCTCGCACCGCATCACGCAACACCCAGGAGAACACCTTGAGCACCACCACCCGCACCGCCGTCGCGCCGCTCACCATCGAGGACGCGGAGGCTCTGATCGAGGCAGCCCGTACCGCCGCCGAGGCGGCCGGCGTCGCAGCCGCCGTCACCGTGCTCGACGCCGGTGGGCACCTGCTCGCCTTCCGCCGGGACGACCGCGCCGTCCTCATCGCGGGCGAGACCAGCACCCGTAAGGCCTACACCGCCCTGCAGCTGAACTCCCCCACGGCCGACCTCGTGGAGGCGGTCCAGCCCGGCGGGATCTTCCACTCGTTGACGACCGCGCTCGACCGTCCGCTGCTCTTCATCGCGGGCGGAGTGCCGGTGCACCGCGACGGTCAGCTGATCGGCGCCGTGGGTGTCGGTGGCGGTGCTCCCCAGCAGGACCACGGATTCGCCACCGGCGCCGTGGCCTCGCTGGTCTGACGTCTTTCTCCCGACGCTCCGCGGCCGGGTCCGGTCGCGGAGCGTCCCGTTGACCCGGCAGCCGCGAGGGAGCGGCCGCCCCGTCAGCCCGTCGCGACGGTCAGCGGGGCGAATCTACGACTCCAGTCGCCGGGCACATCCGGGCACCCCTTGGCCATCAGCGCCGTGCTGGACACGGATGTCAGGCCGTGCTCGGCGAGCCAGCGCCGCAGCTCGGTGTGCCGGGCGTCGACTTCCACCCGCAGGGTGAGTTCCGTGACGGAGGCGAGCGAGGCCACCAGCGCCTTCGCGGTCTCCGTGTCCAGGGCGATGAGCGGCCCGACCACGTGGCTCCCGTCGCTGGGCCAGAGCGCTGCGAATCCCACCAGCTCGCCCGCCCGCTCGGCTACCCGGAAGTGATCCGAGAAAGCGGGCAACCGGGCGAGCACCTGCGTCCGCTCGCCGCCGAAGACCGGGGCGTCGAGCGCCATGACCGCCGGCAGATCCCGGGCCGTCGCCCGACGCGTCGTCGCGGACGCGTCGTCCGCTCCTTCGGCCTCCGCCCGCACGTCCTCCAGGAAACGTCCGACCAGCCTCTCCACGCTCCCCACGACGGCGAAGCCCAGCTTCTCGTAGAGAGGACGGCCCTGATCCGTCGCGAAGAGGGTCATGGGTGTGTCCCCGTGTGCGGCCAGAACATGGACGAGCAGACGGCGGCCCGCGCCCTGTCGTGCGAACCGCTCCGCGACCAGCATCATGCCGAGCGCGGCGTGAGTGGGTCCGTAGGAGGTCACCACACAGGCGGCCGCCAGCCCCTTGCCGGTGGGATCGTCGATGCCGTAGCCCGTACCCGCCGCGAGGAGCAGGCCCCACCGGTGTTCGTCCCGGGGCCATCCCCGGTCCTCGCTGAGATCGGCACAGGCGACCAAGTCGTCCCGGGTGAGAAGCCGGATGGGCAGGTTGTCGGGCAGGGCGTGCCGGATGCTGGGCATGGAAGCCAGGCTGTCCGACCGTGAGGCGGCCCGTCCACCCGTTTGTCCCTTCCTTCGCCAAGGTTTTCCGCGCCTGTCCCGGGCGGCTCGCCTTCCGTCCGCGCGTCGGATCGAGGTGCGAGGTGCGGCGTCGGCGCTGCGCCGGGCTAGCCGTAGGGCGTGTTTCACGTGAAACGCCACCGGGGTGCGGTGTCGGGGCGTGCCGGTATGCCCGTTAGGTGTCCGTTGGGGCGAAGAATCCGGCAGACTACGAGCCGGGGAGCCGCGAACAGTGTCGGGCCATTCAGTCGACCGAGAGACAGTTCGAGGCGAGGCACAGTCATGGACGCTCCGACCAGTGGTCCGGCTGCCGGATCTCCGCAGCCGCCCCCACCACCCCGCCCGCGCCGTGCGGCGCGGGCCGCCATCCCACAACCCGCCGGTTTCCCCCGGCCGGGCCCTCCGCAGGACGGTGAACCGGCCGCCCCTCCGCAGGACGGCGAACCGTCGGCCGACGCGGTACTGATCCGACGGAATCTGGCGGAGATCGGCCCGCGCGCCGACCGGGCCACGGCGCACTTCTACGCGGTGCTCTTCCTGGGCAGTCCCGAACTGCGCGAGATGTTTCCGGCAGCCATGGACGTACAACGTGAACGGCTCTTCCACGCACTGCTGACCGCGGCCGACCGCTTCGACGACCGGGTGGCGCTGACCGCTCACCTGTCGGCTCTGGGGAGGGGACATCGCCGGTACGGCACGCACCCCACGCACTACCCCGCTCTCGGAGAAGCTTTGTTGGCCGCGGTGCGCCGCCACGCGCCACTCACCTGGGACAGCGAGAGCGAGGCCGCCTGGGTCCGCGCCTACACGACCATCTCGCAGATCATGATCGACGCGGCGGCCGAGGAGGAGGCGCGGACCCCGGCCTGGTGGCAGGCCGAGGTGGTCACGCACGAGCGGAGAACTCCGGACATCGCGGTGATCACCGTGCGGCCGGACCGTGCCTACCCCTTTCTCGCCGGGCAGTACACGGCGGTGGAGACACCCTGGTGGCCGCGTGTCTGGCGGCAGTACTCCTTCGCCTCCGCGCCGCGCCCCGACGGTCTGCTCACCTTTCACGTCAGAGCGGTCCCGGCCGGCTGGGTCTCCCAGGCCCTGGTGCACCGGGCGGGACCCGGCGACGTGCTGAGGCTCGGCGCCCCGGAGGGGGCGATGACGGTCGACCACACCAGCCACACCGGGCTGCTCTGCCTCGGTGGCGGCACGGGCATGGCGCCCATCAGGGCGCTGGTCGAGGATGTCGCCGAACACGGCGACCGCCGGCGCGTCGACGTCTTCTGCGGGGCCCGCAGCGAGCGCGACCTCTACGACCTCGACGCCATGCTGCGACTTCAGCGGACGTACCCCTGGCTCGCCGTGCACCCGGTGGTCGCTGGCGGTCCGACCCGGGGCCGGACCGGGGAGATCCCGCAGGCGGTACGGGAGACGGGACCGTGGGACGGACGGGACGCCTATCTCGCGGGACCGCCCGGCATGATCCGCAGGGGCGTGCGCGCCCTGCGGGACGTGGGCGTCCCGGCGGGGCGCATCCACCACGACACCGTCGAGGAGCCGGTACGGACCGACCCGGCCTGAATCAACCCAGGTCGGGAGCGTGCATGGCCCGTACGCCTTCGATGTTGCCGTCCAGGTAGTGGCGGAGGGAGAGCGGGACGAGGTGGACGGCGGCGATCCCGACCCGGCTGAAGGGGATCCGGACGATCTCGTACTCCCCGCAGGGAGCCTCGATCTCGGGGCCGTGGCGTTTGGAGAGGTCCATCGACGCCAGCCGGCAGACGAAGAAATGCTGGACCTTCACCCCCGCCGACCCGCCTTCCGCGATGTGTTCGACGGTGTCGACGAAGCAGGGCACCACGTCGACGATCTTGGCTCCCAACTCCTCGTCGATCTCCCGGTGCAGGGCGTCGACGACGGTCGCGTCCTCGGGTTCGACCCCGCCGCCTGGTGTCACCCAGTAGGGGTCCACCCCCGGCTTGGTCCGCTTGATCAGGACGAGTCGGTCGCCGTCGAGCAGGATGGCGCGTGCGGTGCGCTTGACCACAGGGCGTTCGGTCATGGCAAGAGAGTGGCCCGTCGGCACCCTTCCGAAACTCCCGGCGGCCGTTTCACGAGTGGTGAGCGGCAGCACCGGTCCGTCATCCGTACGCGCCCGCGTGGAAGGGGAAGGGCTCCGGTGCGCACGGAGACCTCCACCCGTGCGCACCGGAACTCCGGATGATCGCCGCGCGGTCAGGCGGTGGCCGCGTCCAGAGCCTGCGCCACGTCGGCGAGCAGATCCTCCGGGTCCTCGGCGCCGACCGAGAAACGGACGAAACCCTCGGACACCGCGTCGCCTCCCCAGCGCCCGCGCCTCTCCGCGGTGGATCGCAGTCCGCCGAAGCTCGTGGCGTCGTCGACCAGCCTGAGCGCCTGCAGGAAGCGTTCTGCGGTCTTCCGGTCGGCCAGCTCGAACGAGACCACCGAGCCGAAGCGGCGCATCTGCCGCACGGCGACCGCGTACGAGGGGTCGGAGGGGAGGCCCGGGTAGCGCAGCCCGGTCACCTCGGGCCGCTCGACGAGCGCCTCGGCCAGGGTCAGCGCGGTGGCGCACTGGCGCTCGATGCGCAGCTGGAGCGTGGCGAGCGACCGGTGCGCGAGCCAGGCCTCCATCGGGCCGGGGATCGCGCCGACGACCTTGCGCCAGCGGCGGACCCCTGCGGCGAGATCGGCGTCCCGGCAGGTCACGTGGCCGAGCAGGATGTCTCCGTGACCGGTCATGCCCTTGGTGTCGCTGGCCACCGAGAAGTCGGCGCCCAGGTCCAGGGGGCGCTGGCCGATCGGGGTGGCCAGGGTGTTGTCGACGGCCACCAGGGTGCCGCCCGCGTGTGCCGCCTCGACCAGCCGCCGGACGTCGCACACGTCGAGGCCCGGGTTGGACGGCGTCTCGATCCAGAGCAGCTTGGCCCCTTCGAGGGCGGTCAGCTGGGCGTCGCCGCCGGTGGGCGCGGTGCGGACCTCCACGCCGTACGCCTCCAGCTGCTCCCGGACCAGCGGCAGTGCCTGGTAGCCGTCGTCCGGCAGGACGACGACGTCGCCGGCGCGTGTCTGGGAGAACAGGACGGCGGA